>NZ_JBFBNQ010000001.1:1515078-1568412 GCF_040687575.1 Kribbella sp. NPDC056861
CCCCGTCACGCCCTGCCGCAACGGTCTGCGACCCTGACGCAGAGCCCCGAGGTGTGGGGCGGGGGGGGGGGGGGGGGGCGGCGCCCCCCCCCCCCCCCCACCACCCCTTCGTTCAGTTCTGACCAGTCGGCTGCCTCACGGCAGCCTCAGATCACGGCTGCTTCAGGTACAACGAGGTGAACTCGGGCAGACCCTGGGTCGGGTCGTTGACCGCGTTACCGATGTTCTTACCGACCGGGAACGCACTGGCCGAGTAGTACAGCGGAACTGACGGCAGGTAGTCGGTCATGATCAGCTTGTCGACCTTCGACCACTCCTTCACCTGCTCGTCCGGGGTGAGCGCGGCGACCCGGTCGATCTCGGCGTCCAGCTTCTTGTCCTCGAGCTGACCCTGGCTGTTGCCCAGGGCGATCGCGTCGGAGCGGTACAGCACCGGCATCCAGCTGGTACCGGCCGGCCAGTCGGAGCACCAACCGGCAGGAGTCTTGCCCATGTTGACCGGCGCGTCCTGGTTACCGACGAGGGTCCGGATCTTGGCCTTCGGCACACCGACGGCCTTGACCTTGAAGCCGGCCTTCTCGTAGGTCTGGGTGCGGAGCTGGTTGACCTGGGTCGCGATCGGGTCGTCGTTGGAGTAGTACCAGGAGAGCTCGAAGTTCTCCTTGCCGAGCTCCTTCAGCTTGCTCTTGATCTCGTCGGCGACGGCCGGGTCAGCTGCACCCTTGCCGGTACCGGTCAGACCGGCGACCTCGTACTTCTCGAAGCCCGGGACGGCCGGCGGCAGGTACGTCGAGGCCGGGATGGCGGTGTCCGGGGTCAGACCGGCGACCTTGCGCCAGTCCTCGATCGGGTAGCCCTTGGCGATCAGCTTGCGGATCTCGAGCGGGATCCGGCGGCTGTCCATCGGCCAGGTGATCGTGCAAGGCGTCGGGCCCTTGATGATCTGGGCCGGGTCCTTGACCTCGTTCAGGAGGCTGGCGTCCAGGTTGCTGTAGTTCAGCGCGTTCGCGTCGACACCGGAGCTGGCCAGCACCTGGCGCTGCACCTTGATGGTGTCCTGGGCGAACTTGAAGTTGAAGCCGTCGACGTACTGGTGCCGCACCGGGTCGGTGTTCGGGTCCCAGTTCTCGTTCTTGACCAGCTTCAGCTCCGAGCCGGGGGTCAGCGACGCGAGCTTGTACGGGCCGGTCGACTTCGGCTTGAGCTCGTACTCCTTCTTCGTGTCGGCGGCCTGCGGGATCGGGGTGAACATCGGGAAGGCGGCGTAGAACGGCAGGTCGTCGAACTTCTTCGCCAGCTTGATGACGAGGGTCGACTCGTCCGGCGTCTCGACACCGGCGTACTTGTCGCCACCGGCGCCGTACGGGCCCTTGTACTTGTCGCCGTCCAGGAAGAACTGCTGCTGGTACGTGGGTCCGGCGTCGAACAGGTCGTGCGCGAAGGAGCGCTTGATCGCGTACGCGTAGTCGGCGGCCTTGACCGGCGTGCCGTCGTCGTACTTGATGCCCTGCTTCAGCTTGAACGTCCAGGTCAGGCCGTCGGCCGACTTGGTGCCCAGGTCGTCGGCGAGGTCGGGGACCAGGGTCGGCTTCTGCGTCTTCGGGTCCAGCCGGTACTGCGTCAGCGCGCGCATGTACAGCTTCGCGATCTGGTTACCGTCGGTGTAGTAGATGTTCGTCGGGTCGAAGGTGTCCGGCGTGACGTCGGACAGGATCTGGATCGTCCCGCCCTTCTTCGCGCCTTCGACCTCGGCCGCCGGGCCCTTGGCTGCCGGGTCGGTGGCCTTGACCTGCGTGCCGCCTGCGTCGCCCCCGCTACCGCCGCTGGGCTTGTTGCTCGACGACGGGCTGCCACATGCCACGGCGGCCAGCATGACCGTCGCCGCGACCGCGGTGATCCGTTTCCACTGCATTGTCGTGTTTCTCCTTTTCTGCCGCTGGGGCAACGTCGGGCTACCGACGAGTCTTGGGGTCGAAGGCGTCGCGTACCGCGTCACCGAGCAGGGCCAGCGCGAGCACCAGGATGGTGATGCCCAGCACCGGGAGCCACAGGTAGAGCGGGTCCGCCTTGAACCAGTTGGTCGCGTTGGCGATCGTCTGACCCCAGGACGGGATCGGCTCGATCAGGCCGACGCCGAGGAAGGACAGGCCTGCCTCCGCGGTGACGTAGGCCGGCAGGGACAGCGAGGCCGAGATGACGATCGGGGCGACCAGGTTCGGCAGCAGCTCCTTGAAGAGCACCTGCCGGGTCGGCACCCCGATGGCCTTGGCGGCCAGCACGAACTCACGCTCGCGCAGGGACAGCACCTCGCCCCGGATGATCCGGGCCAGGCCCGCCCAGCCGAAGAACGAGAGCACGAAGATCAGCACGAAGAACCGGGTCGAGGCCTGCTCGCTCGGGCTGAGGTTGAACGAGCCACCCCGCAGCGACTCGACGATCGGGACCATCGCGATCGCGAACAGCAGGTACGGCAGGCTCAGGACGAAGTCGATGATCCAGGAGATGACCCGGTCGGTCCAGCCGCCGAGGAAGCCGGCCAGCAGGCCCATCACGACACCGACGACGGTGCCGAAGATGGTCGCGACGAAGGCGACCACCAGCGACGGCCGGGCGCCGTACACCCAGCGGGCGAAGTTGTCCCGGCCGGTCTTCGGCTCGACCCCGAACCAGTGCTGCGCGTTCGCGAAGAACGTCGGGTACCCGTACTCGTCGACCAGGTCGGAGTTGAAGGTCCCGATGTCGCTGCCCTCGAGCTTGGTCAGCACCGGCGCCAGGATCGCGACCAGGATGAACAGCAGCACGATCACCGTGCAGACGACGGCGACCTTGTCCTTGCGGAGCCGGTCCATCGCGATCCGGGTCGGGGACTTTCCGTGCGCGACAGACGCCGAGCGAGCCGGCTCTGCTGATGCCGGATGATCCTCGACTCCTACGGTCGAGTCGGGTGCCCCAATACTCATTCGCGCTCCGTCAGCTTGGTCAGCAGAATTCCGGGATTCAGTCCCGGCACCGATCGGTAGATCGTGCCGAGCCTGGCTCTGGAAGGCCTTTACGTCAAATTGCCTTGACAAGGGCCGAACACCTGGGCCGCGCGCTAGCCTGCCCGACCCGGTGACGCCAAACCAGCGGTGTCCGGGACCAGTGCACAAATCGTTACCGGAACGCGTACCCGACTGGAACATTGATCGCCGATGGTTACTCTATGCGCACAACCCAGCGCGAAATGCGGCGGCACAGCACCGACAGTGGCAAATTTGTGCCACAATGTTACAGATCGTTACACTCGAGGGACATTGGGCTTCTGTTGCGACCTACGTCACGGACTGGGATTGCCCGCGTCCCTAGGGCACCCTTCGGCATCAATCCGGGCCCAGTACTGCAATAAGTTCGAACGGCTGTACGGAATATTGCCGTCGATGCATTCCTGTAATTTGCTCCGAAGTGTGCTCCGGGCGTTATCGAGCTGCCCTTGCGCGAGCTGTAGAGAGGCCCGCCCGAGCGCGGCCATCAATTGACCAGTCGAATCCGGTCTATACCGGAATGTCTTTTCCGCCTGGCCCAGCAAGTCGCCGGCGCCGTCGAGGTCACCGAGCAGCACTTGCAGCCGTGCTCGGGCGACACCGACGTGGGCTTCGCCGAGCTCGTCCCCGATCTCCTCGACCGCCTGTCTGGCCTGGGTCAGCAGCTCGGTCAGTTCGGCGATGTGCTTCGCGCCTCGGCCGGCATCCAGGAGCAGGACGCTGGCAAGGTTCACCGAGCGGATCGCGTACAGACGGGTTCCCGCCGCGCTCAGGTGGACCGCTCGGCGGATCGACTGCTGTGCTTCGTCGAGCCGGCCGAGCAGCGTCAGCGCTCCACCTTGATGGTCGAGCCCTCTCGTCAGCAAGGCCTGATCGGATCGCCTCGTCGCGGCCAGCGACAACATCATCTGGGCAACTTCGAGTTGCCGCTCACCATCGGCCCGGGCCTCGGCGGCCCAGGCGACCTGGCCGAGCGCCCGCACCCGCACTTCGAGGCTTCCGGCGCGTCCTGCCGAGTCGAGGCTGCGCTCCGCGAGGACCGTCAACTCGGCCAGCGGCGCGCCCCGTTGCGCACTCGCGCCGAAGACCGCGCGGTCGATCTCTGCCTCCAGCCCGACCTCGCCTGCTCCGATCACCGCGTCCCTGACCAGCCGGAAGATCTCGTCGCGGGCCTCCCGGTGATCACGGACCACCAGATATCCGTGCAGGCGAAGGGTCAACATTCCAGCCAAGCGAGCCCGCTTCCCGGCAGCGAGGTTGATGGCCGAGTGCATCAGCGGCAAGTGCGCATCGAGCCAGTTGGCGCGCTCGGCGGCAACCTCGGCCTCGACGATCGGCAGTGCTCGCCCGCTCCCGCCGTCGATCGGGATCAACACCTCGACCCCGTGCTCGATCTGCTCGTCGGCGATCGTCAGGAGGCGCAGTACGGTCTCCAGGTAGCGCTCCTCGACGCCCGCCCGGACCTCCGGGGAGATCTGGCCCAGCAGCTCACCGGAGTACGAGCGGACCAACCCATGCATCCCGTACGTCGCCGGCTCTGTCCGGCGCTGCTGCAGCAAGCCCAGAGCGATCAGGCTGTCGAAGACCGCGTCGGCTCGCGGTTCGCTGAGGCCGAGTAGCGGGGCGGCGACCCAGGACGAGAACTCGTCGGCGCCGACCAGGTGCAGCAGGGCAAACAGCCGCTGGGCGGCGGGATCCGCGCTGCGCAGTGTGATCTCGAGGCTGGCGCGGACCGCGCGGTCCCCCGCCACCAGGTAGTCGAGGCGTTGGGTGTCGTCGGCCAGGGCCTTCAGTACGTCGGCAGTGTCCTCGCCCGCGATGCCAAGCCGGGCGCCGACGATTCGCAGGGCCAGCGGCAGGCCTGCGCAGTACTGGATGATCTCTGTCAGCTCGGAGAGCGGCAGGCCGCTGAGTGACTCGAGTAGCTGGGCGCTCTGCTCGTCGGCGAGCGGCCGGACCTCGCGGTGGACCGCGTCTTCGAGGCCGAGCAGTGGCTGTCGGGAGGTTGCCACGACAGCACAGCGACCGTCGGCGGGGAGCAGCGGCCTCAGCTGGCCTGCGTCGCGGACGTCGTCGAAGACGAGGAGAACAGCGCGCCCTGCCAGCGTGCTGCGGAGCAGCGACGAACGCTCCTCCAGGGAGTCCGGGATGTTCTGACTCTCGACGCCCAGTGATCGCAGCAGTCGCCCGAGCACGACCCGCGCCGGTACTGCGTCGCCGTGCACGTCCTGCAGCCGCACGAAGACCTGTCCATCCGGGTACTCATCAGCCAACCGCCGCCCAAGCCGCACAGCCGCAGCCGACTTGCCGGTGCCGGCACCGCCGTACAGCGACACCACCACCGGTACGCCGTTCCTGCGCGTCGCCCGAGTCAGTACCCCGGACAGCTCAGCCAACAGCTCATCGCGACCCACCAGCAGCCCCACATCGGCCGGTAGCTCTCGCGGACCCGTGCTAGGTGCAGTGAGGCTCAGCGACTCGTCCTGCCGCAGCATGGCCACCTGCAGGTCCCGGAGCTCCTCGCCAGGCTCGACTCCCAACTCCTGGTCCAGGTGACGCACCAACTCGGCATAGACGGCCAGTGCATCGGCCTGCCGACCAGAGCGATACAGCGCGGTCATGCGAGCCGCTGCCAACCCCTCCCGAGTCGGCTCGGCGCTGGTGAGCTCCGCCAGCTCAGGCAGCAGCTCCTGATGACGTCCCAACGCCAGGTCGGTACTCAGCCGCAGCTCATGAGCCGCCCACCGCGACTCGTCGAGACCGCCACACAGCCGCCGGCGTACGTCCTCGGAGGCGACATCTGCCAGCGCAGGTCCTCGCCACAACGCCAGCGCTTCGACCAGCAGGTCACGCCGCTGCTCCAAGTCCCGCAGGTCCTGGGCACGGCTGACCAACTCCGCGAACCTCTCGACATCGGTCCGCCCAACAGCCCCCTGCAGCGAGTACCCCTGGGTCTCAGCCAGCAGCCGCGCATCCGGATCCTCGGCAGTCAGCGCGGCCCGCAGCCGGGACACGTAGACCTGCAGTGCCCGCTTCGGGGTCCCCGGCAACTCCTCCGGCCACAACAACTCGATCAGCCGGTCGGTGGGCACGACCTTGCCTGGCTCCAGCAGCAGCACGGCAAGCAACAACCGCTCCTGCCGACGCTTCAGCACGACCTTGCGACCGGCGGCCCAGACCTCGACAGGACCCAGCAAGCGGTACTCCACGTCAGCGGCCCCCTTCACCCAGTACTGCGCGCGCCTCGGCGAGCCGGCCGACAAGGACAGCTCGTCTCGCCTCGTCCCTAGCTCGCGTCGCTTCGTCGAGCCCGATCTGCAGGCAGCTGATCGCCTCGGTGATCTCGCCGTGGGCCAATAACGCCTCACCCAGCTCGCCGACCGTTTCGGCCATGTCGTCCGGCTGGCTCAGGCTGCCGTAGACCGCGACGCTCTCGCGAAGATGCTGGACCGCGGCCCCCGTCCGGCCGTTCCGAAGCTCGAATGTCCCCAGGCTGGCCAGGATGTAGGCCCGACGCCATGGATTCGACTCGCCGGCACCGTCCGCCAGCGCGGCCTCCAGGTGGCGTCGTTCCGCGACAGTGTCACCGATCTCGGCGTACAGCAGACTGAGCGCCAGGTGACCACCGCTCCGCAGCGAGATGTCGCCCACCAGGTCTGCCAGCTCGAGATTCTCCAGACCGACCTCGATCCCCTCGTCGAACCGGCGCGCTTGCTGCAGGATCCGGGTCAGGTTGTTCGAGATCGCCACCGCCGCCCGGAACTCGCCGAGCGCTCGCAGTCGGCTGAGGGCCTGCCGGAAAGCCGGGATGGCGGCATCGAAGTCGCCGATCCCCGCGGCGGCGATGCCCAGGTCGCCGAGCACGAACGCGGTAGCGAGCTGGTCGCCGCCGGCCTCGGCGATCTCGACCGCCACCGTTGTCCTGCCGACCGCTTCGCGCCACTCCCGCCGCGCCTTGTCGTACGTGCCCAGTGCGACGACCAGCTCCAGGACCGTTCGCCGGGTCTCGCTCGACCCACGCGCGCCCTGCAGAACCGCCGAGTTCAACGGCGTCGAGTCCAGCCAGTCGAGGCTCACCTCCCCGGTGGGAACCCCGGCATCCTCCTCGACCTTCACCAGGTCGGCCGCCCACTCCAACCTGGTCGCCTGGGGATTGCGGGCAACCACCGATTGCCAGGCGACCTGTGAGTAGAGCGTCAGCAGCCGTTGCAGCGCTGCCTCCCGGGCCGGCGCCTCGATCGTGGCCTCCGCCTCCTCCCGGGCATAGGACCAGACCAAGTCATGAAGTCGGTACGTCCTCGGCCGCGGCGTCATCAGCAGCTGGGAGTCGACCAGGCGCTCCAGCAGATCCTCGACCGCCTCGTCGTCGAGTCCGGTCAGCCGGGCCACCTCGAGCACCCGGCTACGCGGGCTGTCCGGAATGCCCAGCGACACCAGCACCTGGGCGGCCCGGCGATCCAGCGGGTCATCCGACCCACGGAGCTGCTCCAGGGAGCTCGCCAGGACCGCCCGGAGGCCTTTTCCCTCCGGGTCCAGATGCTCCAGTCGCTGCCGCTGGTCGGCGATCCGCTCGGCCAGGTGACTGATCGGCCAGTTGGGTCGCGCTGCCAGCCGCGCGCCGGCCACCCGCACCGCGAGCGGCAGATTGCCACACGCGGTCAGAATCGCCTGGGTCGCGTCTGGCTCCGCCCGGACTCGTTCGGCGCCGACCAGCTGTTCGAGCAGCTCGAGCGCCTCGTGGTCCTCGAGTACGTCGAGCTGCAGCACCCCCGACGGGGTCAGCCTGGTCAGCTGGGCCCGGCTGGTCACGATCACCGCGGAGTCACCCGACCCCGGCAGCAAGGGTTCGACCACCGCGGGCCGGGCGACGTTGTCCAGCACGATCAGCACCCGGCGTCCGGCCAGCACCGTCCGATACTTCAGAGTGGCCTCGGCGACATCGTCCGGCACATCCTTGGGATCCAGACCCAGGCTGCGGAGCAGGATGCCGAGCGCTTCGCGGGCGGTCATCGGCTCCTCTTCGCCGTACCCGCGCAGATCGAGGAAGAGCTGACCGTCCGGGAACTCGGCAGCGACGCGGTTCGCGACCTGGATCGCGAGCGCCGTCTTACCGACGCCACCTATGCCGGCGATCGCGGACACGACGACCACCGGAGCAGCGTGCGACTGCTGCCGCTCGGTCAGCATCCGGGTCAACCGCTCGGCCACCTCCGTCCGCCCGACGAATCCACTCGCTGCGGACGGAAGCTGCCGCGGTACGCCGTCGCGCGGCGGCTGCGGCCTGAGCAGATCCTGGTCGTTGTGCAGGATCGCCGCCTCGATCTCCTGCAGCCGTGGGCCCGGGTCAAGTCCGAGCTCCTCGGCCAGTAGTCGTTTCGCCGCCCGCAGGCTCTCCAGCGCGTCCGGTGTTCGACCGGCGCGATACAACGCGATCGCCTGCGCGGCCACCAGACGCTCCCGGCCCGGGTGGTCGGCGACCAGGCCCGCGAGCTCGACCACCAACTGACTGTCGAGCCCTGACTCCAGGTCGGCTTCGATCCGCGACTCCAGCGCGTTCAGCCGGCCTTCCTCCAGATCAGCGCACAGCCTGTGCCGAAGCTCAGCCGATGCCACATCAACGAGGGCCGGCCCCCGCCACAGCTCCAGCCCGGCGCGGAGCAATTCGGCGCGGGCCGTCGGATCGGCGGTCAGGTCGGCCTGCCGGACAGCCTCTCGAAACCGGTGCACGTCGATGGTCGCGACGTCAGTGGTCAGCTGGTAGCCCTGATCCCGGGCGTCGAGCGTCGAACCGGCCGGGAGCGCCTTGCGGAGCCGGGAGACGTAGACCTGGAGGGTGCGCGCCGGGTTGTCCGGGCTCTTGTCCTGCCAGAGCAAACTGATCAGCCGCTCGGCCGGCACCAGGCTGTTGGCGGACAGCACCAGCAGAGCGAGCAGCAAGCGCTCCTGCCGACGCCCCAGAGCCACCGGCTTCCCCGCTACGACAACCTCGACAGGACCCAGTAAGCGGTACTCCACGTGCGCAGAGTAGCTCGGTGGTAGGCGCTGGGTAACAGGGTTCCCACATGCTGCACCAATGCATTGGTCGCGAAGCAATCTGGTGGTCCTGGCAGCCGTCGTACTCGGGCTGGTCTCGAGTCTGCCGGCGGCCGCCCCGCAGCCGGGGCGCGGGTGGTGTGTGAGCGCGGAGGGGCTACAGGCGAACTGCCGCGGTACGGCGGCGCCGCGGGTGCGGGACGAACCCCGGGTCCGGACCTTGGTGGCCGGGGTTCGCCGCCGCAACCGGCGTACGTATCAGCGGTGTGGCTCGGGTCAGCTCTCGCGGACGTTGACGGTGACGAACGGAGGCTTGACCACCTCGAACGCCTCCTGCCGGCCGCGGATGTCGACGGCGACCTGGTCGCCTTCCTTGATCGCGGCGTCGAGCAGGGCCAGCGCGACGCCCTTCTTCAGGGTCGGGGAGAACGTGCCGGACGTGACCTCGCCCAGCGCAGTACCAGCCGGGTCGACGACTGCCATGTGAGGCCTCGGGATGCCACGGCCAACTGCACGCAGGCCGCGCAGGATCCGGGCCGGGCCGGCCTCCTTCTCTGCCCGCAGGGCCTGGTCGCCCCAGAAGTGCTCCTTCTTCCAGCCGACCGCCCAGCCGGACCGTGCCTGCACGGGAGTGATCTCGGGCGAGATGTCCTGGCCGTGCAGCGGGTAGCCCATCTCGGTCCGCAGAGTGTCGCGAGCGCCCAGACCGGCCGGGACCAGGTTGTACTGCTCCCCCGCCTTCAGCAGTGCGTCGAAGACGGCCACGGCCGCCTCGTTCGGTACGACGAGCTCGTAGCCGCGCTCGCCCGTGTAACCGGTGCGGCAGACAACTACCGGAGTACCGGCGAAGTCGGCCACAGCAAAGGACATGTAGTCGTGACCGGTCGGCAGCCCGATCGCCGCGACCACCTCGTCACTGTCGGTGCCCTGGACGGCGAGGATCGCGTAGTCGTCGTGGGTGTTGGTCACCACGACGCCGTCGGGGGCCTGCTCGGCGAGCCGGCGGACCACCTCGGCGGTGTTCGCCGCGTTCGGGATCAGGAACACGTCGTCGTCGGCGTGCAGGTAGGCGATCAGGTCGTCGACCACCCCGCCGTCCTCGGCACAGCACAGCGTGTACTGCGCCTGGCCGGGAGCGATCTTGCCCAGGTCGTTGGTCAGGCAGGAGTTCACGTACGCCGCGGCGCCCGGCCCCTTGACGGTGGCCTTGCCCAGGTGGCTCACGTCGAAGATGCCGACGGAGGTCCGGACCGCGGTGTGCTCGGCGACCACCCCGCTGTACTCCAGCGGCATCTCCCAGCCGCCGAACTCGGCGAACTTGGCGCCCAGGGCGACGTGCCGATCGTGCAACGGGGACTTCTTCAACACGGGAGACTCGGTCATGCAGCGGAACCTACCGGATGACGGCCGGGCCGCGATGCGGCCGACATCACTGCCTGCGAGTCGCATCCGTGACATGGCACAAGTGCTTTACGTGGCACAGTGCTGTGGCGCGTAGCATGCGGAGGCAGCATTCACGTACCGTCACGACCGGCCCCTGCCACCCGGTCAAGGAGGACTGAGGATTTCGTGAGCACCATCACCCTGAGCAAGTCCGATCCGGCCGGCGTCAAGACCGACGTCCTGGTGATCGGCGTGGTCAAACTCGACGGCGGGGTCACGCTGCCCGCCGGCACCGAGTCGCTGAACGCCGCCTACGGCGGGAAGCTGGTGGAGGTGCTGGCCGGCCTCGGCGCCACCGGCAAGAACGGCGAGGTCACCAAGGTGCCCGGCCCGAAGCCCGGCCGGTCCGCCGTGCTGATCGCGGTCGGCCTCGGCGCCGCCCCCGACGGCGCGCTGAAGACCGAGGACCTGCGGGTCGCCGCCGGTGTCGGCGTCCGCGCCGCCAAGGCGGGTCAGTCGATCGCCTTCGCACTGCCGACCCCCGACGCCGAGTGCGTCCGCGCGGTCGCCGAGGGTGCGCTGATCGGCCGCTACACCTTCAACGCCTACAAGTCCGACGCGAGCACCGAGGCGCCGGGCAACGTGATCGTGCTGACCGACCTGGCCCGCAACCGCGACGCCAAGGTCGCGCTGGACCGGGCACAGATCACCGCCGACGCCGTCCACCAGGTGCGCGACTGGGTGAACACTCCCCCGTCCGACCTGCACCCGACCGAGTTCGCCGCGATCGCCCAGAAGCTGGGCAAGGAGCACGGCGTCAAGGTCGAGGTGCTGGATGAGAAGGCACTCGCCAAGGGCGGTTACGGCGGCATCCTCGGCGTCGGCCAGGGCTCCACCAACCCGCCGCGGCTGGTCAAGCTGACCTACACCCCGAAGAAGCCGGTGACGCACCTGTCCTTCGTCGGCAAGGGCATCACCTTCGACTCGGGCGGCCTGTCACTGAAGACCGCCAACGGCATGATCAGCATGAAGTCCGACATGGCCGGCGCCGCCGCGGTGATCGCCGCCACGGTCGCGATCGCCCGGCTCGGTCTGCCGGTCCAGGTGACGACGTACGCCGCGATGGCCGAGAACATGCCGTCCGGCTCCGCGGCCCGCCCGTCCGACGTGCTGACCATGTACGGCGGCAAGACGGTCGAGGTGCTCAACACCGACGCCGAGGGCCGGCTGGTGCTCGGTGACGCGCTGGTCAAGGCGTCCGAGGACAAGCCCGACCTGATCGTCGACGTGGCCACCCTGACCGGCGCCTGTGTCGTTGCCCTGGGCACCAAGGTGGCCGGCGCGTTCGCCAACACCGACACCGCCCGCGACCGGGTGGTCGACGCCGCCGTGGCGGCCGGCGAGGCGATGTGGCCGCTGCCGATCCCGACCGAGATGCTCGACAAGCTGCGCTCGCACTCGAAGATCGCCGACCTGGCGAACATCACCGGCGAGCCGTGGGGCGGCGCCCTGGCGGCGGCCGCCTTCCTCGGCGACTTCGTTGCCGATGGCATCGACTGGGTGCACCTCGACGTGGCCGGCCCGGCCTTCAACGACGGTGGACCGTCCGGCTACACCACCAGCGGCGGCACGGGGTACTCCGTCCGCACCCTGGTGGAGCTCGCCGCCGCTGCCAGCTAGTCCAGCTGGTCCAGCTAGTAGCGGATCTCCAGCATCGTGCACCCCTCGCCGGTCCGGTACGGCCCATGTGGCATACCGGGCCGGCGAGCTGCGTAATCCCCCGCGGTGAAGGTCTTCCCGAGGGTGAGGTCGGTCAGGCTGCCGTCGAGCAGGTAGACCTCCTCGAAGTACTCGTGCCTGATCACCTCGTCGCCTGAGGTGGTCCCGGGCGCCCAGCGCGCGATCCGGGTGATCCGGCCGTCCTCGGCCGCGCTGAGCAGCCGCTGCGTGATCCCCGGGACGTCTTCCGTCCAGGGCACCTCGGCGACCGGGAAGAACTCGTGCTCGGCCTTCATTCCCAGGCCGCCGCGAGCTGCTCCACGGCGTACTCGATCCGGCTGGTGAGCCCGCGCGGATCGGTCAGCTCGACCCGCCAGCCGTCCGCGAACTGGTCGACGCCGGCGATCATCGGGATCGTCCCGCTGAGCAGCACCGTGCCCGGCCGGAGCCGGTCGCCGAGCTCCTTCACCCAGTACGCCGGGGGCAGCAACTGCGCGAGCGTGCCGTCCTGGATCAGCTGCTCGGTGTCACCGTGCCGCACCCAGGCCTTGAGGGTGAAGCCGTCCAGCTCGTCCGCGATCGTCGCCAGCGGCCAGGCAACGTCGCCGACCAGGTCGGGCGCGGTCTGCTTGCTCCACGCGACGCCGTGCACCTCGAGCGCCCGGTCGGTGTGGTCGCAGGCGACCGTCAGCAGCAGGTCGTCCGGCCCGTCGCCGACGATCAGCGCCCACTCGGCCTCCCCTGACGTCCGGCCGTGCGCGACCTGGACCACCTCCGGCCGGCTCACCAGGCTGGCCGCCAGCGGGTAGAGCGTCGGGATCCGCTTCGGCGCCGGCACCCCCAGCTCGGCGAGCTCGTCGACGTGGTGCTGGACCTGCTGGGTGTCGCGGCCGGCGTACCCGGCGTTGAGCGCATAGCGGACGTCGATCCGCCGCTCGGCGCCGTCGGGCAGCGTGAATCGCAGGGTCTCGGGCATGGCAACCACCACCGAATCTGAGTCAAGACTTGCGTGAACACGTTGTATACAGCAAGTATGGAGCAACGACGCAAGGAGGTCCACCCGATGTCCAGCCCCACCGCCCCCGCCGGCGACCGGCGAAGTCTGTACAAAGCGTTCGCCGCCAGCCTGTCCGGCACCTCGCTGGAGTGGTACGACTTCGCCGTCTACAGCTCGGCCGCGGCCCTCGTCTTCGGCGACCTGTTCTTCCCGGGCAGTGATCCCCTCACCGGGACCCTGCAGGCCTTCGGCACGTACGCCGTCGGCTACATCGCCCGGCCGCTCGGCGGCATCGTGTTCGGCCGGCTGGGTGACGTGATCGGCCGCAAGAAGGTGCTCGTCGCCACCTTGCTGATCATCGGCGTCGCGACCTTCTTCATCGGCTTGCTGCCGACCCATGCCCAGGCCGGCGCACTGGCCCCGACCCTGCTGGTGTTCCTGCGGTTCGTGCAGGGCGTCGGTGTCGGCGGTGAGTGGGGTGGGGCGGTGCTGCTGAGCAGTGAGTTCAGCGAGGCGGGACAGCGGGGTTTCTGGTCCTCTGCCGCTCAGGTGGGGCCGCCGCTGGGCACCTTGATGGCCAACGGCGTGCTGGCTGTGCTGGCGGGATCGCTGTCCGAGGATGCCTTCCTGAGCTGGGGTTGGCGAGTTGCATTCCTGTTGTCCGCAGTACTGGTTGCTTTCGGGTTGTTGATCCGGACGAAGCTGGAAGAGACTCCGGTCTTCAAGGAGTTGGAGGCGCGTGGCGATCGGCCGACCGCGCCAGTGACCGAGGTACTGCGGACGCAGCGGCGCGCGCTCGTCGCTGCGATCCTGGCCCGCGTCGGGCCCGACGTGCTCTATGCGATGTTCGCCGTGTTCGTGTTGACCTATGCGACCAAGAACCTGGGGATGAGCCGCGGTCAGGCGGTCACCGCGGTACTGGTCGGGTCGGCGTTCCAGGTGGGGCTGATTCCCTTGTCCGGTTGGCTTTCCGACCGGTACGGGCGGCGGCTGATCTATGGGATCGGCGCTGTCGGCGGTGCGATCTGGAGTGTGGTCTTCTTCGCCATGGCGTCGTCGCTGGCGACTGTGCTGCCGGGCGTGGTGATCGGGCTGGTGTTCCACTCGCTGATGTACGGGCCGCAGGCGGCGTTCGTGTCGGAGCAGTTCACTGCAAGGCTTCGCTACACGGGCAGCTCGCTCGCCTACACGTTCGCCGGCATCATCGGCGGAGCGCTGGCACCGCTGGCCTTCACCTACTTCCTGGCGAAGACCGGCACGGGCTATGTGATCGCGCTGTACATCGTGGTGGCGTGCGTGGTCACCATGGTCGGGCTGCGGCTCGGCCGGGCGGTGCAGGACGAGGACTCGTCGGCTCCGGCCGATGTGGTCACCCCTGCATGAGGATGGAGCCGGTGGTGTCGAGGTGGCGGAGGATCGCCGCCTCGGCTATGGCCGCGTCACCTGATGCCAGGCCGTCGACGATTGCCTGGTGCTCGGCCAGCACGTCCTGGCGGCGAGTAGTGCTTCGCTGCAGGGCCACTACGCCCAGAAGCACGTGCCTGGCACGCAGGCTGTCGTACAACCTGCCGAGCACGGTGTTGCCCGCAGCCTCCACCAGGAGGGCGTGGAACTGGCTGTCGAGCTCGATGAACTCCTTGGCGTCCCCTGCCTCGACGATGGCCCGCTGCTGCTCCACTACTGCGGCCATCGGCTCGACCGGGGCACCAACTGGGGAGGCCAGGCAGGTGACTGCGGCCCAGGACTCGATCACGCCGCGCGCCTGCATCATCTCGGCGATCTCGCGGCCCGGCACAGGTGCCACAAAGGCGCCGCGGTGCGGGACGAGTTGCACCAGGTCCTCGGCCGCCAGCATCAGCAAGGCCTCTCGGACCGGAGTACGGGAGACTCCGACTTCGGTGGCGACGGCTTGCTCGTTGATGAACGTCCCGGAGACCGCGGGGTCGCTCAGCACGGTCCCCCGCAGGTACTGGTAGGCACGGTCTCGGCCGGAGTCCCCACTCAATTGCATACTCAATGTATACAGCCTTGGAGGGTTCATGACATCCCTGCGCGTCGCGGCGGCTCAGATCAGCACGGGTCCGGATCCGGTCGCCAATCTAGCCATCGCTGTCGAATCCGTCCGCCGGACCGCTGAGGCGGGCGCCTCGGTGATCGCTCTGCCGGAGGCGACGCTGGCTGCTTTCGGCAGCGATCTGCGGGCTGTCGCGGAACCGCTGGACGGGCCGTTCGCGAGTGGGCTGCGCAAGGTCGCGGCCGATCTTGGCGTGGTCGTCATTGCGGGGCTTTTCGAGCCTGCGAGTGACGGGCGGGTGCACAACACGCTGCTCGTGACCGGGCCGGGCGTCGAGGCGTCGTACCGGAAGATCCACCTGTACGACGCCTTCGGGTCGCGCGAGTCCGATCTGGTTGCGCCGGGCGATGAGTTGGTCACGTTCGAGGTCGACGGCGTACGGGTTGGGCTGGCTACTTGCTACGACCTGCGCTTCGCCGATCAGTTCACGGCGCTGGGGCGAGCCGGGGCGGAGCTAATCGTCGTACCGGCCTCGTGGGGTGCTGGGCCGGCGAAGGAGGACCAGTGGGATCTGCTGACCCGGGCACGCGCTTCTGATGCTCAAGCGTGGCTGCTGGCCTGTGACCAGGCTTGGACCGCGCCACGCGGCACCGACCCGCTGGGGATCGGGCGCAGCGCCCTGATCGACCCGCTAGGTCATCCGCGTGGTCGCCTCGGCGCGGAGGCCGATCTGCTAGTAGGCACGGTGGAGACCGAACTGGCGGTGGCTGTCCGCGCCCGGGTCCCGATCCTCTGAGAGGCTCGCCTGGAGGTCAGGCGAGGCCGTTCTTCTTCTGGCGGGCGTTGTACTCGCGCATCCGGGGCGGGACTCCGACCACGGCCGCGTCGTAGGACGGAATGCCCATGCTGTTGGCGAATTTGTGCGCCCACTCCACCGAGGGGACCCGGCGACGGGTCCACTCGCCGTCGATGGCGACCAGCAGCATGGTGTAGTCGGTCACCGCTGTTCGCGGCTCGACGAATCCCTCGACGCCTTGCCGAGTCTGGACGAACTCCCGCAGGTGCGCCTGGTCAGGGTTGTCCGACTTACGCATCGTGCCCGGCTTCTGCCGGCGACCGAACCACTTCATGGGAGCTAGTGTCCACCATTCCCGCAAATCCGGCCCGGCAGCGAACCGGGAGGCCGACGGTGACAAGATGACGCCCGGGCCGGAACTCCGCGATCCGGGGCCGCCCGCCGACCTTGTTGACGCCCACGGAGGAACTCGTGACGAACACGGCAGACAGCAACACGACGTACGACCTGGTGATTCTGGGCGGAGGCAGTGGTGGCTACGCCGCCGCGCTGCGCGCCGCAGTACTGGGGATGTCGGTTGCTCTGGTGGAGAAGGACAAGCTCGGCGGCACCTGCCTGCACCGTGGCTGTATCCCGACCAAGGCGCTGCTGCACGCCGCCGAGGTCGCCGACTCGGCCCGCGAAGGTGAGCAGTTCGGGGTCCGCTCGACGCTCGAGGGCGTCGACATGGGCGGCGTGAACAAGTACAAGGACGGCGTCGTCGACCGGCTCTTCAAGGGCCTGCAGGGGCAGATCAAGTCCCGCGGCATCACCGTGATCGAGGGCGAGGGGCGGCTGACCTCCCCGACCACGATCGCCGTCAACGGCACGACGTACACCGGTAAGAACCTGATCATCGCGTCCGGCTCCTACTCGCGCTCGCTGCCCGGGCTGGAGCTCGACGGCAACCGGGTGATCGCGAGCGAGCACGCGCTGACCCTGGACCGGGTGCCGGAGTCCGCGGTGATCCTCGGCGGCGGCGTGATCGGCGTCGAGTTCGCCAGCGCGTGGACCTCGTTCGGCACCAAGGTGACGATCCTCGAGGCGCTCCCCCGGCTGGTCCCGAACGAGGACCCCGACTGCAGCAAGACTCTGGAGCGGGCCTTCCGCAAGCGCAAGATCGGCTTCAAGACCGGCACCCGGTTCGAGTCGGTCGACACCCACGACAACGGCGTCCGCGTCACGGTGGCCGGTGGTGAGGTGATCGAGGCCGAGCTGCTCCTGGTCGCCGTCGGCCGCGGCCCGAACACCGCCGGACTCGGCTACGAAGAGGTCGGCATCGCGCTCGACCGCGGCTTCGTCACCGTCGACGAGCACCTGCAGACCAGCGTGCCCGGCGTCTACGCGGTCGGCGACATCGTCCCCGGCCTGCAGCTCGCGCACCGCGGCTTCCAGCAGGGCATCTTCGTGGTCGAGCACATCGCCGGGCTGAAGCCGGCCCTGATCGACGAGGCCGGCATCCCCCGGGTCACCTACTCCGAGCCGGAGGTCGCCTCTGTCGGCCTGACCGAGGAGCAGGCGAAGGCGAAGTACGGCGAGGTGGAGATCCTCAACTACAACCTCGGCGGCAACGGCAAGAGCCAGATCCTCAAGACCCAGGGCTTCGTGAAACTGGTCCGCGCCAAGGACGGCGCCGTGGTCGGCGTCCACATGGTCGGCTCCCGGGTCGGCGAACTGATCGGCGAGGCGCAGCTGATCTACAACTGGGAGGCCTTCCCCGCCGACGTCGCGCCGCTGGTGCACGCCCACCCCACCCAGAACGAGGCTCTCGGCGAGGCGCACCTCGCGCTGGCCGGCAAGCCCCTCCACTTCCATGAATAAGTTCTGAGTGCCGCGACCGGCGGGTCGGGTGTGACCCAGATCCCGCCGGTTCGAGCGGCACCGTAGGCTGAACACGACCGATCAGACGAAGGAGCAACGACCGTCATGCCGACCTCAGTATCCCTGCCGGCCCTCGGGGAGAGCGTCACCGAAGGAACCGTCACCCGCTGGCTCAAGCAGGTCGGTGACACGGTTGCCGTCGACGAGCCCCTGCTGGAGGTCTCGACCGACAAGGTCGACACCGAGATCCCCTCCCCCGTGGCCGGCACCCTGCTGGAGATCAAGGCCGCCGAGGACGAGACCGTAGAGGTCGGCGCCGAACTGGCCGTCATCGGCGACGCCGGCGAGTCCACCGCCTCCGACAACGGCCAGGCCCCTGCTGAAGCTCCCGCCGAGGCCCCCGCCGAAGCCCCCGCCGAGGAGGCCCCGGCCGCTCCCGCAGCCGAAGCCCCCGCCGCTCAGGCACCTGCAGCGGAAGCGCCCGCTGCCGAGGCACCGCAGGCCGAGGCCGCGCCGCAGGCGCAGGCTGCCCCGGCCACCTCGAGCGACGCCTCTGCCGACAACTCGGCCGAATCGGCCCCGGCCGCCGCGGCCTCTCCGGCCGCATCTGAGCCGGCCTCCGGCGCCGCGTCCGGTACGTCGGTAACGCTGCCCGCGCTGGGCGAGAGCGTCACCGAAGGCACCGTCACCCGCTGGCTCAAGCAGGTCGGCGACGACGTAGCCGTCGACGAGCCGCTGCTCGAGGTCTCCACCGACAAGGTCGACACCGAGATCCCGTCCCCCGTCGCCGGCAAGCTGCTGGAGATCAAGGTCGCGGAAGACGAGACCGTCGAGGTAGGCGCCGAACTCGCCATCGTCGGCTCCGGCGACGCAGCCCCGGCCGCGTCAGCCCCCGCCCCGTCGGCCCCCGCCGAGTCCGCCCCCGCTCAGTCGGCCCCCGCCGCCGAGCAGGCAGCCCCGGCTCCCGCCGCCCAGGCACCCACAGCGCAGGCTCCGGCAGCAGAGGCCCCGGCCGCACAGGCTCCTGCCCCGCAGGCACCCGCAGCCCAGGGCCCGCCCGCTCAGGCCTCGCAGGCGCCCGCCGCACAAGCACCTGCCGCACAGGCCCCCGCGCCCCAGGCACCGGCAGCTCAGGCTCCGGCTCCGCAGGCAGCTCCGCCAGCTCAGCCTGCAGCCCAGGCCCCGGCGCCGCAGTCCGCTCAGCCTGCAGCTCAGGTACCGGCCCCGCAGGCAAGCCAGGCTCCGGCAGCCTCGTCGAATGGTTCCTCTTCAGACGCCCCGAACTACGTCACCCCCTTGGTCCGCAAGCTCGCAACTGAGCACCAGGTGGACCTCGCCGCAGTACAGGGCACCGGCGTCGGTGGCCGCATCCGTAAGCAGGACGTGCTCGCCGCAGCCGAGGCTCAGAAGGCCGCCGCTGCTGCGGCTGCCGCCGCTCCGGCCCCGGCCGCTGCTGCCTCCGCCCCCGCGGCGAAGGCTGCCGCACCGGTCAGCCCGCTGCGTGGCACCACCGAGAAGATGAGCCGGATCCGCAAGGCCATCGCCAGCCACATGGTCAACTCGCTGCACGTCTCGGCGCAGCTGACCACCGTGGTCGAGGTGGACGTCACCGAGATCTCCAAGCTCCGGAACGCGAAGAAGGCCGAGTTCGAGGCCCGCGAGGGCGTCAAGCTGTCCTTCCTGCCGTTCTTCGCGCTCGCCGCGGTGGACGCGCTGAAGCAGTACCCGAAGCTGAACGCCTCGATCAACGACGAGGCCGGCGAGGTCACGTACCACGCGGCCGAGCACCTGGGGATCGCCGTCGACGCCGAGAAGGGCCTGATGGTCCCGGTCGTGCACAACGCCGGCGACCTGAACATCGCCGGCCTGGCGAAGAAGATCGCCGACCTGGCCAACCGGGTCCGGATCAACAAGGTGCTGCCGGACGAGATGGCGGGCGGCACATTCACGATCACCAACACCGGTAGCCGGGGCGCGCTGTTCGACACCCCGATCCTGAACCAGCCGCAGGTCGGCATGCTCGGCACCGGCGCGGTCGTCAAGCGCCCGGTCGTCATCACCCACCCGGAGCTCGGCGAGACGATCGCGATCCGGCAGATGGTCTACCTGGCGCTGACCTACGACCACCGTCTGGTCGACGGCGCCGACGCGGCCCGCTACCTGACCGCGGTCAAGCAGCGCCTCGAGGAAGCCCAGTTCGACGTCTGATCCCACCAGGAAGCCGGAGCTGACTGACCAGTGAAGTACGTGCTCGCCGGTTCCTCCGGCTTCCTCGGCAAGGCCCTCGCAAGTGACTTGGTGGCTGCCGGCCACCAGGTCACCCGGCTGGTACGGCGTGAGCCGTCCCAGCCGAGCGAGGTTTGGTGGGATCCCGCGCGGGGGCAACTCGATCCTCGCGCGCTGGAGAACGCCGACATCCTGATCAACCTGGCCGGCGCGAACATCGGCCAGCCCTGGACCCCGACGTACCGCGCTGTCATCCGGGAGAGTCGGGTCAGCACGACCGGCACCCTCGCCGCAGCCGCCGCGCAACTCGATCGGCCGCCGGTGTTCATCACCCAGAGCGGTGTCGGCGGGTACGGCCGAGACTGCGGCGATCAGATCCTGACCGAGGAATCCGAACTCGGTGAAGGTTTCCTCGCCGACGTCGTACGGTTGTGGGAAGGCGCTGCCGATCCGGCCCGCGAAGCCGGCTGCCGTGTCATTGCTCTGCGCACCGGTGTTGTTCTCGGTCATTCTGCTCCTGCCTTCCAGTTGATGTCGCTTCCGTTCCGGCTGGGCGCCGGTGGGCGTCTCGGCTCGGGCAAGCAGTACTTCCCCGTCGTCTCGCTGGCCGACTGGTTGCGCGCCGTCCGCCACTGCGCTGAGAACGAGCAGGTCTCCGGCCCGGTGAACGTCACGCTCCCGGAGCCCGCCACCAACGCCGAATTCACCAAGGCGCTGGGCGCGGCTCTGCATCGGCCGACGCTGCTTCCTATTCCTTCGGTTCTGATGACCACCCTTCTGGGCGAGTTCGCGTGGGAGCTTCTCGGCAGCAAGCGAGCGCTTCCCGACGCGCTGCTCTCGACGTCCTTCACCTTCACGCACCCCACGGTCGCGCCTGCCCTCCAGTCGGCTCTTGCCTAACTTGTCTCCGCTGGCACTGCTTTAGGCCGCTGCGATCGCGGAGATTCGCCAGCCGGGACCATTTGCGGTGAGTGTGATGCGCCGTGATGTTGGTGTGCCTGGTGGGAAGGCAGTCCGTTGGCCCGAGCTACTGACGGCTGCTCCAGCGACCAGCCGATCGACGATTCGCAGTACGACGGTCTTCGGGTTTGCGGCTTCAATCTTCACCGTCTTGATCTCCAAGCGGAGGTCTTCGATGCGGAGGCGTTGGCTGCGGTAGGTGGCGATCAGTTTGCGGTCGGCGGTCCACGGCGGGCTGCCGCTGACGTAGACAGCGTTCAGTTCGCCGGGATCCAGCCGAGCGAACGCGCGGGATCGGCTGCTGTCCAGCGCTTGCAGAATCTGTAACCACTGCTGGTCCTTCGCTGCGCTGGGCATGCGAGACGGTGTTGGGGTGGGTTGTGGAGTTGGGGTTGGAGTTGGGTGGGTGGTTTGGTCTGCTGCGGCAGTGGAGGTGTTGGCGGGATCGCCAAGAACGCCGAGAGTTGCTATCCCGATCGCGAGCGTTGTCACCGCGCCGGCTCCGCAGGCCGCGAGGATTCCGTAGGCGGCGCGCTTGGTGTGCAGGAATCGGCGGATCTGGCCAGCGGTTGGACGACCGGATCTGCGTGCGGCCGCCCGACGTATTGCGGCCTTGGCTATTGGTGGCTTGCGATGGGTTGGGCGAACCAGCCGCTGAGAAGGTGCCTGCGTGGGAACCGAGTACGGCGTCGACGTGGGTTGCTGGTCGGGAGTGAAGCCGAGGTCTATGGGCAGAGGAAGAGCTTGCTGGAGGGCGTGACGGGCCAACTGGTCGGCGGTACTGAAGACAGCTGGAGGGAAGGTCTTTGCCGTGCTGCCGGCGGCTTGGGCGATCTCGGAGAGGGACTGCAGGTCGGACTCCGGAGTGGCGGATGGGACAAGGCTGCGAAGACCTGCGTCGGTGATCACTGGGCGGCCGTCGGCGTCGAACATGATGTTGTCGGAGGTCAACCGACCGTGGGGCAGGCCGGTGCCGTGGAGCAAGGACAGAGCTTGAGCCAGCGGGCTGAGCAGGGTGACCAGCTCGCCTGGTGACAGCACGCCTCGACGTTCCAGCAGCGAGGTCAGCGTGCCGGCAGCGACGTACTGGCTGAAGAGGAGCCACTCGCGGTCGGATTCGCGGACCTCGTACAGGCGGGCGAGGTGAGGGTGGTCGATGGTGCGGGCGAGCTCCAGATCGCCGAGGAAGCCCTTCGGCGCTGGGACGGTGCTCTTCGGGATGCGTTTGAGCACAGCGTGCCGCCCGGTGGCCAGGTCGCGGAGCAGCCAGACCGTGCCGGCCGTTCCGGACCCGAGCCCCCGTCGCAGGCTGTAGCCGGAGAGGTCTTCGTGTTCCATACCCAAGAGGATGCAGGGATCGGCCTCGACCGGCCGGAAGTTATCCACAGCCCTGGCTCCGACCGGGCCCTGTGGATGGCGGCGAACGGCCTCCGGACGGGCCGCCTACACTCGAAGTCGTGAGCGCAATCAAGTATGTGGAGGCCGGCTTCGGCGCCAACGCGGTGGACTACGAGCAGGCCTGGGCCGAGCAACGGCGCCTGCACGCGCAGGTTGCCGAAGGCACCGGACCGGACACGGTCATCCTGCTCGAGCACCCGCCGGTCTACACGGCCGGCAAGCGCACCGAGCCGCACGAGCGACCGCTGGACGGTACGCCGGTGGTCGACGTTGACCGCGGCGGCAAGATCACCTGGCACGGTCCTGGTCAATTGGTTGGCTACCCGATCGTGAAGCTCGCCTCGCACGTGTACGTCGTGGACTACGTGCGCCGGCTCGAAGAGGCGCTGATCGCGGTCTGCGCCGAGCTCGGTGTGCGAACCGGGCGGGTGAAGGGACGCAGCGGCGTCTGGGTGCCTGCCGACGAGCGCGGCAAGGAGCGGAAGATCGCCGCCATCGGGATCCGGGTCTCGCAAGGCGTCACCATGCACGGTTTCGCGCTGAACTGCGACAACGACCTGACCTGGTTCGACCGGATCGTGCCGTGCGGGATCTCGGACGCCGACGTCACCACGTTGTCGCAGGAGCTCGGCCGGGACGTGGCGATCGCCGAGGTGCTCGAGCCGGTACGCCGTCACCTCGACGTGGTGCTGTCCTGGCAGGACTATCAACGCTCCCCTGACCTCGGGCACGACGAGGAGCCGGCGCCGGCTGGCATCACGTACGGGCTCACCGTCTGACTCAGCGGGAAAGTGGGGCCTGACTCCGCGAGGACCATAGGCCCGACCTGATCGGCGAGGTTCGGCTTGGCCAACGGGATTGTCGGCCTGATCCAACGGGGTGATTTGTCCTGCCCCGGTGGAGAGGTTTGGCTAGCGGTGGGTGGCGGCGCCGGTGGGTGACGTAAAGATTGAGCGAAGTGTCGCCGCTGTGCGGAGCGTGATCGTCGCTACGGTGTGGAGGTGTCCAAATTTCTCGGCTTCCTCCTTGGTATCGCGGTAGCGCTCGTCGGACCGGCCATGTTCGGGGTCCTCGCGGCGGACGGCGGTATCAAGCTGAACGCGAAGGAGATGGCGCTTGCCTACGGCATCGGCGCGCTGATCTTCTGGACCGTGGCGTCGTACTTCGCGGGTGCCGCGGCACTCGGTGCGGCGCTGACCTTCGGCGCGATGATCTACACCGTGCACTGGATCCCCAACCGGCTGACGAACTTCCTCAACGACGTGCCGGGGGTGACCACCGGGATGATCGACGGGATCAAGCAGTACACGCTGAACGGTGTAGTACCGATCCTCGCGGTGATCTCGCTGATCTTCGGCATCCAGTCGATCGTGCGGTCGGTGCAACGCCGGCGGCGCGCGCGGGTCGAGGCGGATCGCCTGCAGCGTGAGCAGGAAGCCGCGGTTCAGGCGCAGCAGATGCCGGAGCCGCCGGTCGCCGTTGCTGCTGTTGCCCCGGGCGACTATCCGGCGGAGAACAACCGGTTCGGCAACAACTTCGGGAACAGCAACTACGACGATCTGTTCGACGACGAGCCGGTGGAGACGCCGTTCAAGCCGCGGAACCAGGCGGACGAGCAGACGACGCAGTTCGACCCGGCGGCTGCGGGGATGGCCTACTCCTCCGAGGCTGGGCGGGACGATACGGCTGAGAACGAGCACGACCGTGATGATCGTGGCGATGAGACGGTGCTCGTGCCGACGGATTCTGATCAGACGGTGTTGGTGCCGACGGACTCCGATGAGACTGAGCTCGTGCGGGCGGATGAGCAGACGGTTGCCGATGACACCGATTCGGACGAGACGGTAGTTGCCGCCTCGCCTCAGGTTGCTCCGGTGCAGCGGGTTGACGAGTCGGAGGATGCGGCCGCGGAGGCTCGTACTGCGCCGGGCGTCGCGCAGGCTGATGCTGAGGAGACTGTCGTGCAGCGCGGTGGTGGGTCTCAGGACGATGGTGACGCCACGCAGCCGGTGCCGGTGCCGGTGCCGGTGCCTGAGCCGGAGGCTCCCAAGCACGTTGCGCCTCGAGTGGCTGGCAACCAGCAGGCCGTAGTACCTGAGGCGGCTGCTGGAGCGGTGGCTGGTGCGGCTTCTCCGGTGGACGATGGCGGTGAGCCTACTCAGGCGATGCCGGTCAGTCGTCCGCAGGCGACGCAGGCTGTCGCGCCTGTAGCTCCGGTGGAGGACGACGGCGGTGAAGCGACGCAGGCGGTGCCTGTGACTCGGCGGGACACGGGAGTGCCGGTCGCTGGAACGCACAGCGCGGCTCCGCGGGAGGACGATGGTGGTGAGGCGACACAGGCTGTGCCGGTGACTCGGCCTGACGTAGCTGGGCGAGCGCCTGCGCCGCAGAGTCAGACACCGCAGGCATCCGCGTCGCAGGCATCGCAGGCATCGGGGTATGGCGCCACGACGCAGAGCGCGGCTCAGGATGACGACGGGGGCGAGGCAACGCAGGCGGTGCCGGTAACTCGACCGCAGGCAACAGCACCCACGGCGCCGTCAGCACCCGCAACCGCACCTCAGGATGACGACGGTGGCGAGCCAACGCAGGCTGTGCCGGTGAATCGGCCGCAGGCAGCAGCACCCGCCGCGCCGCCCGCAACCGCGCCACAGGCACCCGCGTCGCCGGTGCAGGCACCGCAAGCGTCGGCTCCTCAAGCTGCAGCGCCTGAGTTGTTTGACCAGGAAGATCCTCGCTCGCAGGCACCCGCACCCTGGGCTGCCGCACCGCGAAGCGACCGCAGCGCAGGCTCCAACTGGGACGACGACGGCGGCGAGGCGACCCAAGCTGTTCCGGTGAGCCGGCCAGAAACAGACGCACCCGTCGCGCCGCAGACGCACACCCCGCAGGCTGGCTTGCATCGCAAGGAAGAGATGGGTCAGCAGTACCGCGAGCGGATGGATCCGCCGGATGTCGACGACACCGGGGAGTTCTTCATGGGCGCGTTCGAGAGCCCCACCACCGAGCAGTCATCGTCGCGGATGGAGCTTCCCGGGCACTTCCGGCCCGCCGGGACCTGATCCGGAGTACAGACAACAGAGCAGAACAGGAAGAGCCCCCGCCAAACGGCGGGGGCTCTTTCACGTGGCGAGGAGAGTCAGGCGACGTGCATCCGCTGGTGCTGGCCCCAGCGGGCGTGCTCGGCGAAAGCCTCGTCGTAGGCGTGCATCGCCATCTGGCAGACATCCGCCGCCATCTGGGCCCGCGGGGATTCGGTGCTCCAGGCAAGCATCAGGCGGCGGTGGATCGGGTCGCCGGCCAGCGGGCGGGTGGTGACGTCGCTGGACAGCATCCGGTACGACGTGGGCGAGATCAGCGCGACGCCCTGGCCGCTGGTGACGAAGCCCATCAGCACCGAGGTGTCGACCGAGTGGTGCTCGATCTTCGGCTGGAAGCCGGCTTGCTCGCAGGCCGCCCGGAAGAGCACGTGGAAGCCGCTGTCGTCCGGCGGCTCGCCGATCCACTCCTCGTCGGACAGCGTCGACAGGTCGATGTCGGAGCGGTGCCGGGTCGCCATCGCGAGCGGGTGATCCGCAGCCAGTACGACGTACGCCGACTCCGATTCGACGATCGTGCGCGCCTCCACCCCGCTCGGCAGCCGCAGCTCGAAGCCGGGGAACTCTCGCAGCAAAGCGAAATCGAGCCGCCCGCTCTCCAGTTGTTGCAGCAGCACGCTGGTGGCCCACTCGACCTCGATGCTGACCTGCTCGATCTCACCGTGGTCCCGCAGCCGGCTGGCGATTCCCGACATCGGTGCCGTCGGGAATCCGCCCAGCCGGACCGCACTCGACTCGACCGCGGTCATCGCCGACACCGTCGCGGACAGGTGGTCCACATCGACGAGGATCGCCCTGGCCCGGTCCACCGCGTACCGGCCCAAAGCGGTCGGGGTGACACCGGTGCGGGAACGCTCGAAGAGCTCCCCGCCAAACGCCGACTCGATGCGCTTGAGCTGGGCGGTCAGGCTCGGCTGGCTCACCTTCAGCCAGCGGGCGGCCCGACCGACGGACCCTGCTTCTGCCACCAGGACCACCACCCTGAGGTGGCGCAGCTCAACGTTCATGCATCGTGACCGTAGTCCAGTTTCCGGCCGCACACACAGTCGTCGCGTGTTGCGGTTTTGTCACAGGCCACTAAATTCGTGTAACGCCGGGCCGATTCTCACGATAGGTCATGACGACTTGAGAGAAATCGCCTCTCGGTAACCAAGTTTGCGCCCGGTCTGCAGCAGCGTCCGCTCGTACAGACGTGCCCCCAGCCGGATGATCAAAACGGTGGTCACCACCAGAATCGCGATCGCCGCCAGCGGCTGCCACAGCGGCACGTGCTCGGTCAGCATCCGGCCCGGCATCGACATCGAGGACGCGATCGGCACGAACGACGCCACCGTCTTGGCCTCGGCGCCGGCGAAGGCGGAGAAGAAGAACGGGATCATCAGGATCATCTGGCCCGGCAGCGTGGTCGAGCCGAGATCCTCCTGCCGGGTGGCCAGCGATCCCGCCACCGCCCAGAGCCCGGCCAGCGCGACGAAGCCGAGCACGAAGAACACCACGAACCAGCCCGCCACCGGCGCGATCACCCGGAGGATGTCGGCCTGCCCGGTCACCATCAGCCCGATCAGCGACGCGACCGCGATCACCACGATCTGCCCCAGCGCCAGCACCGTGTTGCCGATCACCTTGCCCCACAGCAGCGCCCGGATCGGGATCGCGGCGGCCAGGATCTCGACCACCCGGCTCTCCTTCTCCTGTACGACGCTCTGCGCGATCATCATCCCGAAGCTGAGCGCGGTGATGTAGAAGATCAGCGCCAGCCCGATGTTCACGAAGCCGGCCACCACCTCGGGCAGCGGTCCCGGGTCGAGCAGCCGTTCCTGCACCTGCGTCCCGGCCCGCAGTTGCTCAGGCGTCAGACCTGCCCGCCCAGCGTTCTGCTCCATCCCGAGATTGGCCGCCGCCTCCCGCAGGTTGCCCTGCAGGCCGCTGTCGATCCGCTGCTTGCCCAGTACTTCGAACCCGTCCTTGCCCGGCAGCAACGCGGCCTTCACGTCGCCGTTCTTGACGAGTTGCTCGGCCGCCGCGGCGTCCGTAGTACGGGTGGACTCGTAGCTGTCGCCGCCCTTGATCGCATCGGCGACCGCGACGACGCGCGCCCCCGCGTCGTCCACCACCGCGATCTTGTCCCGGCCGCCCATCCCCGAGATCAGCGCCGGGATGATGGTCGCGGCCAGCACGACAATCAGCATGAACGCCGTCGAGCCGAGGAAGGTCTTGTCGCGCAGTTTGGTACTGATCTCGCGCTCGGCCACCAGTTGCCACGGGTGCCGCAGGGTGTCGTTGCTCATCGGGTCGCCTCCCGGAAGACGTCGCTCAGCGCCTGCCGCTCGGGCCCGAACTCGAGCACCGGCCCACGGCTCATCGCCTGCTGCAGAATCTGTTGCACAAGGCCCCCATCGTGATCGGTCGCGACATCGAACAGGGCCGTCGCACCGGCCACGTCGCGGACCTTGATCCCCGGTACGTCGCGCAGCCAGCCGGCGTCCCCACCGACCACCAGCCGGTACGTCGTAGTCGGGCCGGCCGCCAGCTCGGCCACCGGGCCCGCGGCAACCACTTTGCCCCGGGACAGCACGATCAGGTCGTCACACAACCGCTCGACCAGCTCGAGTTGGTGGCTGGAGAACAGCACCGGCACCTCCGGCGTCACCTCGTCGCGCAGCAGGTCGACCATCGCGTCGACCGCGAGCGGGTCGAGGCCGCTGAACGGTTCGTCCATCACCAGCGCGATCGGCTCGTGCACCAGCGCCGCGGCGATCTGGACCCGCTGCTGGTTGCCCAGTGAGAGCGTCTCCAGAGTGTCGGTCGCGCGCTCGCTCAGCCCGAGCTGGTTCAGGATCTTGTCGGTCCGCTCGGCCGCCCGGGCCGACGTCATCCCGTGCAACCGGCCGAAGAAGACCAGCTGGTCGCGGATCTTCATCTTCGGGTAGAGCCCGCGCTCCTCCGGCATGTAACCGAAGTCCTGGCGCACCTGTGCCGACAACGGCTCACCGTTCCAGGTCACCGCGCCGGCAGTGGGCGCGAGCACCCCCAGAATGATCCGCATCGTCGTCGTCTTGCCGGCTCCGTTCGCTCCGACGAACCCGGTCATCCGACCCGGCCGTACGTCGAAGCTGACGTCGTCCAGCGCGAGGTGATCACCGAACCGCCGGGTCAACCCAGCAACGCTCAGCATCCCGTTCACCGTTCCTCTGCTACTCCGGCCCCCTGAACCAGGCGAACGCCCGATTCGCTCCCATCACCAGGAGTAGTCACCACGCTAGCGAGCCGAGCCCCCGAAGTACGTCGCCCCGCAGTGTGATCACCCGTGTCATCCGCAGGGGGGACCAATCAGCTCAGTGTTCGTCGCCCGGGATGACCAGACCGCACTCGTAGGCGAAGACGACAGCCTGCACCCGATCGCGGAGCCCCAGTTTGAGCAGCACCCGGGAGACGTGCGTCTTCACAGTCGCCTCGCCGACGAACAGCGAGGTGGCGATCTCCGTGTTGGTCAGCCCCCGCGCGATCAGACCGAGGACCTCGCGCTCGCGCTCGGTCAGATCGGCGACCAGGTCAGGCCGATAGACGCGATCGCCACCACCGGTGAACCGCTTGATGACCCGCCGCGTCACCTCGGGCGCCAGCAAGGCGTGGCCGGAGTGGACCACCTGGATCGCCTCGACCAGATCCTCGGGCGCGGTGTTCTTCAGCAGGAAGCCACTCGCCCCCGCTCCCAGCGACTCGAACAGATAGTCGTCGCGGTCGAAGGTGGTCAGGATGATCACCTTGCCGGCGTCCGCGGTGACGATCCGCTGGGTCGCCGCGATGCCGTCGAGACCAGGCATCTGCACATCCATCAGTACGACGTCAGGCCGCAACTCCAGCGCGAGCTCGACCGCCTTCTCGCCGTCGGCGGCCTCGCCGACCACCTCGATATCGGGCTCGACCGACAGGATCATCCGGAATCCGGCCCGGACCAGGTCCTGGTCGTCCACCAGCAGGACGCGCATCGGCGTACCGGCCTCACTCATCGTCGCTGTTCTCCTTCGGGGTTGCGGCCTGGAGCGGAATCCGGGCCCGGACCCGGAAGCCACCGACCGGGCGGGGGCCGATCTCGCTCTCGCCGCCGAGCAGGCCGACCCTCTCACGGATGCCGACGTGGCCGAGCCGGCTGCCGACCGGCGCGTGCTTGGGGCGGCCGTCGTCGATCACCTCGAGCTCGATCGCGGCGTCGCCCAGATAGCGCAACGTGACGTGCGCGCTGCGGGCGGTCGAGTGCTTGCGGACGTTCGTCAGCGCCTCCTGCGCGATCCGGTAGACCGACACCGAGATCGTCTCCGGCAGCTTCACCGGCTGGCCGATCTGGTGGAAGCCGACCGACAGACCTTCGCCGTTCGCCGCAGAGACCAGCCCGGGCAACCGGTCCGCCCCCGCCTGCGGGGCCTTCGTCGCCGGTACGCCGAGCTCGTCGTCGTCCAGCTCCGGATCGGCCGCGCGCAGCATGCCGAGCAGCTGGCGCATCTCGTTGACCGCGCTCCGGCTGGAGTTCTCGATCACGCTGAGCGCGTTCTTCGCCGCCGCCGGATCCTTCTCCATCACCCGCCGCGCGCCGCCGGCCTGGACGCCGATACTGCTGATGTGGTGCGCGACCACGTCGTGCAGCTCCCGCGAGATCCGCAGCCGCTCGTCGATCACGGCCCGCCGCGCGTTCGCCTGCTGCTGGGTGGCCAGCTCGGCGGCCTGGTGCTCGAGCTCGTATCGCTGCCGGGCGGTGCGCCACGCAGTACGGCCCCAGAAGTAGGCGCCGAAGAAGTACAGGACGTTGAGCGCGAAGTTCAGCAGCACGAAGGACACGTACGGCGAGAGCACTCCCCCGCCCGGCCCCTTGATCGAGTCGTCGGCCAGCGCTTTGACGAAGCCATAGGCGAGCCAGCCGAACATGCCGACGAACACGAACACCATCGTCAGCTTCATCCGGCGCCGGTCCCGCCCCCACGCCACGGCCGCGTAGATGGCCATGAACTGCGTCGCCTGGGTAACCAGGTTGCCGGCGAAGGCGAAGACGTTCCGCTCACCGTTGACGAAGAACAGCACCGAGACGAGCAGCAGCACGGTCAGCGGATACCGCCGCCGCAGGCACAAGGGCAGCGCGACCGCCGCGCTCAGCACGTAGGCCTCGACCCCGCCGAGGCCCAGATCCACCGGCATCCCCGACGTACTCCGGGCCAGGTCGGTGCCGATCACCCCGGCCAGGGCCATCCCGGCACCGAGGGCCAGATCCTGCCGGAGCTGGCGACGGCTCGGCCCGGGCCGCCGCCACTCGGTGGCGTTCGTCACAGTCTGTTCGGCAGCCTGCGGCGCCGAAGTCGCGGCAGAGCGCGGTACAGGCTGTGGCTGCGGGGTGGACATGGTTGCCCAGCCTACGGGTGGGCTCACCGGGGCATCGGGAGCGCCGCGTACTCTGGTCCGCGTGACGATCGTTCCAGAAGGACGGAAACTACTCAGACTCGAAGTGCGCAACGCGGCGACCCCGATCGAGCGCAAACCCGAGTGGATCAAGACCCGCGCCAAGATGGGCCCGGAGTACCAGAAACTGCAGGCTCTGGTGAAGTCCGAAGAGCTCCACACGGTGTGTCAGGAAGCCGGCTGCCCGAACATCTTCGAGTGCTGGGAAGACCGTGAGGCCACCTTCCTGATCGGCGGCGACCAGTGCACCCGGCGGTGTGACTTCTGCCAGATCGACACCGGCAAACCGCAGGACCTTGATCGCGACGAGCCGCGCCGGGTAGCGGAGTCCGTGGTGAAGATGGGGCTGCGCTACGCGACCGTGACGGGTGTCGCCCGTGACGACCTCGACGACGGCGGCGCCTGGCTGTACGCCGAGACGATCCGCCAGATCCACGCGATGAACCCCGGCACCGGCGTCGAGATGCTCGCGCCCGACTTCAACGCGGTACCGGAGCAGCTGGCCGAGGTGTTCTCGTCCCGCCCCGAGGTGTTCGCGCACAACATCGAGACGGTGCCGCGGATCTTCCGCCGGATCCGCCCGGGCTTCCGCTACGAGCGGTCGCTCGACGTGATCACCCAGGCCCGCGACTACGGCCTGGTGACGAAATCCAACCTGATCCTGGGCATGGGCGAGACCCGTGAGGAGGTCAGCCAGGCGCTGACCGACCTGCACGAGGCGGGCTGCGAGATCATCACCATCACGCAGTACCTGCGGCCGTCGGTGCGGCACCACCCGGTCGAGCGCTGGGTCCGGCCGGAGGAGTTCGTCGAGATGAAGGAAGAGGCCGAGGAGATCGGTTTCGCCGGAGTGATGTCCGGTCCGCTGGTGCGTTCGTCGTACCGGGCCGGTCGGCTGTACCGTCAGGCTGTGGAGTCGCGCATGTCGTCGGCCTCCCAGGATGCTTAGCCCGGACCGCAGAAGACACGGACAAAGGTAGAGATGGCCAAGAACGACGCGCCCGCCGAGAAGACCAGCCGGCTCAAGCAGATCCGGTCGGCGTACCAGCTGACCAAGAAGTCCGATCCCCGGATCGGCCTGATCCTGGCCGGGATCTTCCTCGGCGTGGTCGCCCTGTTCGTCGCGGGCGGTATTTTCATCGGCCCGCTGATGATCTGGATCCCGCTGGGCGTCGCGCTCGGCTTCCTCGGCGCGACGATCGTGTTCGGCCGCCGGGTCGAGAAGGCGGCGTACAGCCAGATCGAGGGCCAGACCGGCGCGGCCGCGTCGGCGCTGCAGACGCTGCGCCGGGGCTGGAACGTGACGCCCGCCGTCGCGGTCACCAAGAACGCCGACATCGTGCACCGCGTGGTCGGCCGGCCGGGCATCGTGCTGGTCGGCGAGGGCCAGGCCAGCCGGGTGAAGAACCTGCTCGCGGCCGAGGGCAAGAAGCACAGCCGGGTGGCCGGCGGCGCGCCGGTGATCCAGGTGATGGCCGGTCAGGGCGAGGGTGAGATCGACATCCGCAAGCTGACCAAGCACGTGATGAAGCTCCCGCAGTCGCTGCAGCCGTCGGAGATCACCGACCTGCTCCAGCGGCTGAAGGCGCTGGACGCCGTTCGGCCGCAGGTGCCGATGCCCAAGGGCCCGGTGCCGACCAACATGAAGGGCGCCCGGCAGGCCATGAAGGGCCGCTGAGCAAACTCGCCGTAACGCGACAGGCCCCAGGGCCGTTTTCCCTGGCGTGAGGACTTCTGTTCCTCGTGTCGCGCCCGGAGGCCGTCCACCGGCCTTAGGGTGCGACCAGGGACGGGATCAAGACCAGGGGTAGCCAGATGACGGATCTATACACCGCGGTGCACGAGCCTGCCGTGGAGACGTGGCCATCGCTGGCACCGCCACGCTCCAACCCGGTACGCCGGGCCGGCGCGCACGCCGCGCTGCGCTTCATCGCGCGGGATCTGCCGGCCACGATCACGATCGACAACCGCAGCTACGGCCTGGGCGGCCCCGCGATGCGGGTGCACCGCTCCGGACCGTTCCTGGACCGGCTGGGCAACGACGCGGGCTCCGGTTTCGGCGAGGCCTACCTGGCCGGCGACTGGGACCCGGAGCCGGGCACCGACCTGGCCGACCTGCTGCTGCCGTTCGCTGAGCGGTTCAACTCCGAGCAGGACCGGCACCTGGTGCCGAAGTGGGCCCAGTCGTTGCGCTGGCTGGTGACCCGCTCGCAGCCGGGCGAGCAGGAGAACGACCGGGCCGGCGCTCGGGAGAACATCAGCCGCCACTACGACCTCAGCAACGCGATGTTCTCGGAGTTCCTGGACCCGTCGCTGACCTACTCGGCCGCGCTGTTCGACCAGCAGCCCGAGTCGGATCTGGCGACGGCGTCGTACGACGAACTCTCCAACGCCCAGCTGCGCAAGCTCGACGCGATCCTGGACGCGGCCGGTGTCGTGTCCGGATCGCGGGTGCTCGACATCGGCTGTGGCTGGGCCAGCCTCGCGATCCGCGCGGCGCAGCGGGGTGCCTGGGTCACGGCGATCACCATCGCGTCGCAGCAGGCCCTGCTGGCGCAGCGCCGGATCGCCGATGCCGGGGTGAGCGACCGGGTGCAGGTCGCGCTGCGTGACTACCGCGACCAGATCGGCGTTTTCGACGCAGTACTGAGCGTGGAGATGATCGAGGCGGTCGGCGAGAAGTACTGGCCGGTCTACTTCGACGCGATCGAGCGGCGGCTGGCGCCGGGCGGCAAGGCCGTCATCCAGGCGATCGTGATGCCGCACGACCGGATGCTCGCCACCCGGAACACCTTCACCTGGGTGCAGAAGTACATCTTCCCCGGCGGCCTGATCCCGTCGGTCGACGTGATCGAGCAGGTCACCGCGCAGCACACCGGCCTGCAGACCGAGGTACTGCGGCACATGGGGATGGACTACGCCCGCACGCTGCGGATCTGGCGCAACCGCTTCATCGAGCACTGGCCGGCCATCGCCGCGCTCGGCTTCGACGCCACCTTCCGGCGGATGTGGGAGTTCTACCTCGCGTACTCCGAAGCCGGCTTCCGGGCCGGCTACCTGGACGACGTGCAGATCCTGCTCACCAAGCGCTTCGGCTGAGCCGATGACCACCGACCTGCTGACCCGGTTCGCCGACCTGGTGGTCCGGGTCGGCGTGAACGTCCAGCCTGGCCAGGGTGTCGTGCTCAGCGCCGACATCGCCCAATTGGAGGTCGCCCGGGCCGTCGTCGAGCAGGCCTATGCGGCCGGCGCCGGCTGGGTCGAGGTGCTCTGGACCGACGGGCCGATGCGGCGCTCCGCGTTGACCCATGCCGCGGTGGCGACGCTGAGCAAGGACCGGCCCTGGGTGCTGCAGCGCACTCGTGAGTGGATCGACGCGGGCATCGCGACCATCGACCTCACCGGTACGCCGGACTCGAACCTCTTCGTGGGCATCGAGCCCGCGAAGGTGACTGCGGTCCGTAAAGCCGAGATGACAGCCCGGCGGGAAGCAGTGATGGCCGGCAAGTGGCGCTGGACCGTGGTCGCGGCGCCGAACCCGGGCTGGGCCGAGCAGATCTACGGCGAGCCCGACGTCGACCGGCTCTGGGCCGCGGTCGCGCAGGCGATGCGGCTGGACGAGGTCGATCCCGTCGCAGCGTGGCGCGAGCGCGCCGCGACGCTGACTGCCCGGGCGGCCAGTCTCGACGCGCTGCAGATCAGCGAGCTCACGTACTCCGGTGACGGTACCGACCTGACCGTCGGCCTGATCCCCGACTGCCGCTGGACGGGTGGCTCCCTCACCGACGGCGCAGGTCACACCTACATGCCGAACATCCCGACCGAGGAAGTCTTCACGAGTCCGGATCGCCGCCGCGCGGACGGCGTACTGCGGGTGACCAAGCCGGTGGTCATCGCCGGGCAACTGGTCGACGGGCTGCGGCTCACCTTCGAGGGCGGCCGGATCACTGAGGTCGCGGCCGATACCGGTGGGGAGATCGCCAGGGCCCAACTCGACTCGGACGATGGTGCCCGCAGCCTGGGTGAAGTCGCCCTGGTCGATCGCGAGTCTCGGATCGCACAGGCGAACACTGTGTTCCACAACACGTTGTACGACGAGAACGCCGGCTGCCATGTCGCCTGGGGGCAGAGTTTCGCGTTCGCAGTACCGGGTGGGCTGGAGTTGGGGACGGACGAGCGGTACGCCGTCGGGCTCAACGCGTCGAGTGTGCACACCGATGTGGTGGTCGGCGGTGCTGGGCTGACTGTCACCGCCAAGACTCCTGGGGGCGAAGTGACGTTGCTGGCCGACGACGAATGGGTGCTGGGCTGAGCTAGCGGCGTACGACGATGGTCTTGGCGGCCAGGTCGTGCAGGCCCCGGTGCTCCTTGTCGAAGATGATCGCCGGGAGCACCAAGCAGAGCAGGAAAGTCCGGATCGCCCCGCCCAGCAGGCCAACCTGCGCGGCGTACCCGGTGCCGCCGGTCTGGGTGCGGATCACCCGCAGGCCGAGCAGGCGGTGCCCGATCGTCGCGCCGGCCAGACCGGTCAGGATCGCCGACATGGCGAAGAAGATCACCAGCTGGGCGGTGTTGAAGTCGTTGCCTCCGGCCCAGATCGGCTTGCCGACCACGGCCGACGCGATCAGGCCGGCGATCATCCAGTCGACGAACAGCGCCACGAACCGGCGGCCCCACCCCGCGACCGAGCCGGAGCCCTGCTCGGGCAGCCCGAGCCGATTGCCCGGATATCGGTAATCTCCGGTGGGTCCTGCGCCGGATTGAGCAGATGATGCCATGATGACCAGGCTACCGAGGCGGTCCGGGATCTCACTCCCCTACCCGCCGCCACCAGTGGGTCAGCGCGGACACGCTGGGCGTAACATCCGCGAAACACTGGGGTCACGGCCGAGTAATCGGCAGGGCCTACGTTCAGAACAATCTCTGAGCCACCCCGAGGAGTCTGTATGTTTTCCAGCGCTGAAGAGCTGCTCGCCTACGTCAAGGACGAGGGTGTCGTCTTCATCGACGTCCGGTTCTGTGACCTGCCGGGCACGATGCAGCACTTCACCGTCCCGGTCGGATCGTTCGGTCCGGAGGTGTTCGAGGACGGTCTCCAGTTCGACGGTTCGTCGATCCGGGGCTTCCAGCAGATCCACGAGTCGGACATGTCCCTGCTGCCTGACCCGACCACCGCGTACCTGGACCCGTTCCGGCCGGACAAGACGCTGATCGTCAACTTCTTCGTGCACGACCCGCTGACCGGTGAGGCCTACTCCCGTGACCCGCGCAACATCGCGCGGAAGGCGCAGGAGTACCTGAAGTCGACCGGCATCGCCGACACCGCGTTCTTCGCGCCGGAGGCCGAGTTCTACGTCTTCGACGACGTGCGGTTCGACACGAAGCAGAACGAGAGCTACTACCACATCGACTCCGTCGCCGGCGCCTGGAACACCGGCCGGGTCGAAGAGGGTGGCAACCGCGGCTACAAGGTCCGCTACAAGGGCGGTTACTTCCCCGCCCCGCCGGTCGACCACTTCGCCGACCTGCGCAACGACATGACCAAGCACCTCGAGGCCAGCGGCCTGACCGTCGAGCGCGCGCACCACGAGGTCGGCACCGCGGGCCAGGCGGAGATAAACTACCGCTTCGACACGCTGCTGACCGCGGCCGACGACGCGATGAAGTTCAAGTACATCATCAAGAACACCGCCTGGGAGGCCGGCAAGACCGCGACCTTCATGCCGAAGCCGATCTTCGGCGACAACGGCTCGGGCATGCACTGCCACCAGTCGCTGTGGAGCAACGGCCAGCCGCTGTTCTACGACGAGTCCGGCTACGGCGGCCTGTCCGACATGGCCCGCTGGTACATCGGCGGCATCCTGAAGCACGCGCCGTCGCTGCTCGCCTTCACCAACCCGACGGTCAACTCGTACCACCGGCTGGTGCCGGGCTACGAGGCGCCGGTCAACCTGGTGTACTCGCAGCGCAACCGCTCGGCCTGCATCCGGATCCCGATCACCGGCTCCAACCCGAAGGCCAAGCGGATCGAGTTCCGCTGCCCCGACCCGTCCGCCAACCCGTACCTGGCCTTCGCGGCCCAGCTGCTGGCCGGCATCGACGGCATCCGCAACAAGATCGAGCCCGCGGACCCGATCGACAAGGACCTGTACGAGCTCCCCCCGGAGGAGCACGCCTCGGTCAGCCAGGTCCCCACCTCCCTCCCGGCCGTCATCGACGCCCTGGAAGCCGACCACGACTTCCTGCTCGAGGGCGACGTGTTCACCGCGGACCTGATCGAGACCTGGATCGACTTCAAGCGCGAGCAGGAGATCCTCCCGATCCAGCTCCGCCCGCACCCGCACGAGTTCGAGCTGTACTACGACGTGTAGCAGGTAACCCTGCTCTGACCTGCGGGAACGTCATCTCGACGCCCCCTCAGTCCTTGCAGAGTCCTTAGCAGCATTCGATGAGTCCATCCGGGCCGCCAACACAGCACCGACGGCGGCGCGGGTGGACTCATCTGCGTCCGGCCAGAGATGCCCGTAGGTATCGAGTGTCGTCTTGGCCGATGCGTGGCGCATCCTCGCCTGCACCACCTTCACGTCGGCACCGCTGGCGATCAGCAGGGACGCCAGGTAGTGGCGCAGATCGTGGAACCGGAACTCCGCCGGCAGACCAGTCACCTTCTTGCGTGCCGTACGCATCGCCCGGTCGATGGACCACGGTGACGCCTGGCCTCCCCCGCCATCCGACACCACCCAGTCACTCCCCCACTCCGCCACCGCTGCGGACAGCTGGAGGGAGAGCTCGGCAGGGATGGGCACGGCGGTCTTGGAAGTCTCGGTCTTCAGTTCGTCGGCAGGCCACTGCAGGGTCGGGTTCACGATGCCGCGCATGAAGTCGACATGCCCGGTCTTCAGCCCGCACGCCTCGGCTGTCCGCAGACCGACGAACGCGCCGAGCAGGACGGCGGGCCGCAGGTGCGCCGGGAACGTGTCGTACAGGCTCCACACCTGCTCGGTGGTCGCGCAGTACGGACGCTGCTTCCCAGCGCCTGGCGAGGTCCGCCGGCTGCATGGGTTCTTGGCCAGGATCCCGTCATGCACGGCGTCACTCATGATCTGACTCAGCCGAGCGTGTAACGCGTAGACGTACGAGTCGGCCGCGCCGTCAGCCTTCAGCTTGGCGCACCAACTGCGGACCGCGGACGGCCGGACCTGGCCGAGCTGGAGCGTGCCGAACGCCTTCTCGATCTGGGCCACATGCGTCTTCGCCTGCCGGACGGTCGACGCCCTACGGGTGGCGTACCCGGCAAGCCAGGTCGCGCACCACTCCCCCACGGTGGTCTTGGCGTTCTTCGGGTCCACATAGGTGCCGGTGACGACAGCAGCCGTGACCTCATCGAGCCACCGCCGCGCGTCGGCCTTCCGATCAAAATGACGGGTGGGCTGCTTTCCCGCAGCGTCGTAGTACTGGGCCCGCCACTTACCGTTCGGACGCTTGTTGATGCTTGCCATGACGCGCTATCCCCGCTTCTTGCCGGGTTCGGTTGGCGGAAGAAGGCCCGCCTCTTCCGCTTGCTTGACTCGCCGTGCGGCCGTTCGCATCGAATAGCCGAGGAACGTGGCAACCGTTTCCGTGGGCTTGCCTGCGAGGTTGTCCTTGTAGATCCGCGCCACCTCCTCGAGCTCCGCCTGAGGAATCGGCCGGCTCTGCCGCTGCCGCCGCGGCCGTGCGGAGCCCGCAGCGCCTTTGGCCTGCCACCGCTCCCGATCGTCACGGGGTGGGGTCATCCCTCGAACCGCGCCCTCTTCGTCAGTCCTCGGAAGTAACGCGACCTTGGCAAATGCGGCCGATACGAGCGCCTCGAGCAGAAGGTCCATGTCGCTGGCCCGAAGTCCGCGCCCCTTCGGCTTCGCCCGGACGATGAGTTCGACCAATTCGGGGCGGCCCTCTCGGATCTCGAAGTGGGTCGTGATCTCAGGCTCGTCGCCGCCGTAGAGCGTGTACGTCACTTTCCTCGGGAAGACCACGTCACCGACGCGCTCAACGTCACCGAGGCTCGACGTGTGTTTCATGCGGCGCTCACTCATTTTGACCCTGCCATTTAGAGGACTCTTGGCTGACAGGGACAACCATGCCATCCGTCCGCCACTGTTGGCAACAACCAATAGTCAACGGAGGTCAACGAATGATGGATCGCCTGCTCACCCTCGACGAGGTATCCGAGCTGACACGGGTTCCCGTGAACACCCTTCGGTATTGGCGGCACTGCGGGACTGGACCGTCGTCCGCACGTCTCGGCAAGCGCGTCGTGTACCGCGAGTCGGAGGTCGTCCGCTTCGTCGACGAGCAGTTCGCCGACAGCGGGCGCGGCGGTGACCTGGATGTCGCCTAGCCCAAGCGAAAGACGCCGCCCCCCAGGGGAAACGGCGTCCAGGATCACCGGCCAGGAGATCCCCACCAATGTAGCGCGGATGTCCGACAGTCGCCGTAGCCAAGCTGCCGACCGGCTTATGTCGCCTGGCTACGTACTGCACTTCCAGGCTCGAGTGATGACCGACGCTCTCGCTGAGGCGAGTGCCGGCTACTTCCTTCACCGTGCTGCGCAGTTTAAGCAATGCCTTTCGCGCCCGGACGACTTCATGGGTGACAAGTACGCCACCCCCGAAGAAATCGCCATCCGAGACCAGCAACGGGCAGACCGCGACGCCCGTCTACGAGCCGACATCGAGCGGTGCCGCCTGCATGCAGGACTGCTCGCCGCGACGCCCGCTGAGCTGTCGCCTGAGGTAGTCGACGTACTGAGGGAGGTGGCGTAGGTGGTCGACTTCGCCGACGACTTCACCGGGTCCGCATTCTCCGAGCGTTCCCCGTTCCCCGGGAACGCTCCGGGAACACGGGAACAAGAGCGTTCCCCGTTCCCCGCCCCCTATGTGGGGAACGGGGAACAGCCCCCGCTGGGTCTGTTTTACGACGTTGCAGCCATGTTCGACGGAGGCCTTCCGGATCCGCCCGCACCCTCGCTGGCGCACCGCTCTGACGGGCATGCGCTGTTCTACGACGGACAGACGAACATGGTGTTCGGCGACCCCGAGAGCGGTAAGACCTGGCTCTGTCTCGCTGCAGGCGTGGAGGCGCTGAATCACGGCCGGCGCGTCTTAGTGCTCGACATGGACCACAACGGGCCTGAGGCCACTATCGACCGGCTCACCATGCTCGGTGCTCCCGTGAGCGCTTTGATGGATCTCGATCGCTTCCGGTACGTCGAACCTGACGACGCGTCCCACCTCGTGGCTGTCATTGCTGCTGTTGTTGAGTGGCGCCCCGCGGTGGCCATAGTCGACAGCGTCGGTGAGCTACTTCCGATCTTCGGTTACAGCTCGAACAGCCCGGACGACTTCACTGCCGTGAACACCCGCGTACTCAAGCCCCTGGCCAAGGCAGGGGCAGCGGTGGTCGGGATCGACCACCTTGCGAAGAACACCGAGAGCAGGGCTTCTGGTCCCACGGGAACGGCAGCCAAGCGCCGCGCGGTGGGTGGCGTGTCCATCCGGGTGTCATGCAAGGATCCGTTCACCCCCGGACGCGGGGGGAGAGCGGCTCTGACAGTCCACAAGGACCGGCACGGCGGCCTGCGTCGATGGTGCCCCGCACCGGATGGCGGCGAAGCGTACGCAGGGACGTTCATCCTCACTGCTGAGGATGACGGCTCTACCTCGTGGCACATCGCAGCACCGGAGCTGGGAGACAGGGCGCCAGGTGCCGTAGCTCGCGCAGATCTCGACGCACTCGACCGCCTCGACCCGCCGCCGAGCTCAGTCCGGGACGTGAAGACGCGACTCAACTGGCGCTCTGATCGAGCAGCAGAAGCGCTCAGGGAGTGGCGTTCCCGTGTTCCCCATACAGGGGTCGGGGAACGGGGAACGCTGACCGAGCCGGCTCCTGAGTGCCCTGACTGCACGCGACTACAGCGCATCAACTCCGCTGCCATCTGCTGGCGGCACCAAGACCAGAAGGCGTCATGAGCGACGACCTGAAGTTCGACGCCATAGCCGCCCTGCCGGACGACATCCGGGTAAGCGCCGTCATGGAACTCAGGCGATGGCTGCGCGAACGCGTGAAGGCGACAGAGGTGGTCATCCCCGGCATGGAGGCGCCTCTCTCAGCGTATGAGCAGATGACGGCCGAGGCCGACCGGCGAGCCCAGACAGGAGATCCCTCGGCGCCGTTGTGGGCTGCAGCCGCCGAGTCCATGCGAACACGAGCCCACACCACCGCCCTCGAAGAGCAGTTCGACACCACCGCACCTCTACCTCCAGCACCACCAACGAAAGGAGCCGAGTGATGGCCACCGAACAAGGCGACCAGTTCGCCGCATGGCTGAGCCCTCAGCTCGACCCAGCATCCGAACCGGCCAGCGAGCCTGCCCAGGACCAGCCGGGTACACCCAAGCCAGACCTCTCCCAAGGTAGCCACGGGGTCTCGGCTGCGGCGCCGGCGGACGGAGTCTCGGCCTTCGCCGACATGCTCGCGGAAATTCTGCCATCCCCCCTCGGGGACGGCTGGTACGACGTGCACGACGTCCGTACCGGCGGCCCCTACAACGAGCAGTTCAAGTCCCTCTAGACAAGGAGCTACCGATGAACAACAACCCTGAACTCGCACGGTTCCGTGAGCACGCACACACCGTGCTGGCCATCGCAAGATTCGGCGGCTGGGAACTGCCCGCCGGCTACGAGCAGAACGCCGCGATCCACCAGGCCGCGGCCGATCTCGCCCGCAACGCTGCGCCGAAGATCACCTCTGACCCAACCGACCCGGCAAAGGTCGCCAAGTGGGTCAACGACGCTGCTCGCGCACGGGTCGAGCATGAGCACACCGCGGACGTCGCCGCAGCCCTCGCAGACCGGGCTGAGCTCGAGTGGATCCGCTGCGCCCTCGACGCCGCCAACAGCTACGCCAGACCGCTCGCCGACTGGTTTAACGAACGCGCCGAACGGTTCGCCGCGCTCGCCGCCACCGCACCCCACGCCATCGACGTCAACACTGCGCCTGATGAGTTCGAGGCGCACAAGGAACTCCTCAAGCTCGCAGCCGCGCTCACCGTCGGCAGCCAGTACCGCGCCGCACTCGCTGTCGCAACAGGCGAGAACGAGACGTTCGGCCGCGAGCCGTTGTGGCTCGTACTCGACCCGGCCAAGACCGCGAGCATCTCTGCGATCCGCGCCGCGGTCCGCGCCAACCTGCACCCGACCGACATCGACAGCTGGACCAATCTCACCGTTCTTGGCTGCTCGATGGCCAGCCATGGCGAGGCCCAGCGCCGGCGTGAGCAGTTCATGCAGCTCGAGCACCAGCACGGCATTGGTCGTCGCGACCCCGACGCCGCGATCAGCACGGCCGAAGAGATGGCCCGTGCGGTCGCCTGACCCAACCGGCAAGCAGTACCTGCACTGAACCCAACCTAGAAACGGAGCAACACCATGGCGGCTCTACCCATCACCGGCCCGAACCTCTCCAACTACGGCATCGCGGGAGCGCTCATCGGTGCCAGCGGTTCCACCACCAAGATCATGCTCGTCGGTGGAGGCACCCTCACCGGCACTGTCGACACCAGCAGCCTGACGAACCCCGGCGCCAACCCGGGCACCCCAGGCGGTCTGGTCAAGCTGACCGACAGTGGCCCGGTCACGTGGCTCATCCCCGCGGCTTCGATCATCGCAGTCGGCCAGTAGGGGCCAACGGGGTGCAGGCTCACTCAGCTGCACCCCGCACAGGGGTGTCGGTAGTAGCGACACCCAACGGATCTCGCAGGCATCACTCACGGTGACGAAGGGGTGGGGGGTGACCCCGAAACGGGCCCGAATGGGAACCGCCGGAGAGGGCTCTCTGAGGTGTGGAGGGTTCAGAGATTCCATTCGAGGCATATACCGCTACTCAACGTGACGCTCAACTGAAGCACGAACCAGGATAACAACAGACCGAACCGAGAAAAGCCAGTCCCGGTTGAGGGCCCCGTAAGGGGGATCTCGGTTCTTCCGCACCAGGGAGAACCGACATGGGTGACCGCACTGTCAGCGTGAAGCTGACGCTGAGAAACGAAGGCTTCGTAGCCGGCCTCCGCCAGGCCTCGAGCCAAGCCAAGGACTTCACCAACAGCGTCCAGCAGGGCGCACAGAAGAACAAGGGCAGCCTCGACACGATGGCGCGCAGCTTCGCCGGTGTCGGCCTCGCTGCCGGTGCTGTCGGCGTCCTGGCCGTGAAGCACTTCGCTGATTTCGATCAGGCGATGTCGAAGGTCCGCGCCTCGACCCATGAGACCGCGGGTAACATGCAGGCCCTGCGGGATGCAGCACTGGACGCGGGCGCGAAGACGACGTTCTCTGCGACCCAAGCGGCGACGGCGATCGAGAACCTCGCCAAGGCGGGCGTGTCCACGAAGGACATCCTCGGCGGCGGACTGAAGGGTGCCCTCGACCTCGCCGCTGCCGGGTCGCTGCAGGTCGGTGATGCGGCGGAGATCGCCGCAACGGCGATGACCCAGTTCGGTCTTGCCGGCAAGGACGTGCCGCACATCGCCGACCTTCTCGCTGCCGCGGCCGGTAAGGCGCAGGGCGAAGTGTCGGACATGGCGATGGCCCTGAAGCAGGGCGGTCTCGTCGCGGCCCAGATGGGCCTGTCGATCGAGGAGACCACCGGCACTCTCGCGGCGTTCGCTTCGGCCGGCCTGATCGGTTCCGATGCGGGCACGTCACTGAAGACGATGCTGCTGGCGCTGGCGAACCCGTCCGGCAAGGCTGCCCAGACTCTCGAGGATCTCGGTATCGCGGCATACGACGCGACGGGCAACTTCGTCGGCCTGGCTCCGCTCGCCGAGCAACTCAAGACCAAGCTCGGTGGCCTCTCGCAGCAGCAGCGGGACGCGGCACTGGCGACGATCTTCGGCTCCGACGCGATCCGGGCTGCTTCGGTGCTTTACAAGAACGGTGCCGGCGGGATCGCGGACTGGACCGCGAAGGTCAATGACCAGGGTTACGCGGCGGAGACCGCGGCGCTGAAGACGGACAACCTGAAGGGCGACCTGGAGCGCCTCGGTGGTGCGTTCGATACGGCGCTGATCAAGCTCGGCGAAGGTGCGAACGGTCCGCTGCGGTCGCTGGTCCAGAGTGCCGACGATGCCGTGTCCGCCCTGGCGGATCTGCCCAGCTGGGTGCAGCAGGGCGCTCTGGCACTGACCGGTCTGCTCGCGGCCGGTGGCCTGGGTGCGGCCGGCCTGATCAAGGGCGTGCAGGCTGCTAGCGATCTCCGCGGCGCGCTGCAGAAGCTCGACGGGGTCAGCAAAGGCCTCAAGTTCGGTCTCGGCGGCCTCGGCCTGGCGCTCACCACCGCCGCCGTGGTGTTCGGCGCCTTCGCGAAGCAGTCCGCCGACAGCAAGCGGAAGGTGCAGGAGTTCCAGGACACCCTGGACCAGACCACCGGCGCGATCACCGGCAACACCAGGGCCTATGTCTCGAACGAGCTCGCGCAGAAGGGCTTGTCGGAGAAGGCGAAGTCGTTCGGATTGTCGCTGTCCTCGGTCACTGACGCCGCCCTGGGCAACCAATCGGCACTGGACAGCATCGTCGGCACTCTGACCAAGGTCGCCGACGCGAACGTCATCGCCGGGTCCGGCGCGAAGTCCGGCGTCTCCCGCTTCAACGAGCAAGGCGAAGCGGCGAACGCGCTGATCAAGGAACTGACCGGCATGAACGGCTCACTCACTGAGGCCCAGAAGCTCCAGAAGTATGCGGCCGAGGGTGCGACCGAGAACAAGAGTGCTCAGGAACTGCAGGCCGAGGCGGTGAAGAAGGCAAACGAGGCCTTCCAGGCTCAGGCTCAGAGCCTGCAGGACGTCATCACCAAGATGCACGCGGCGTCTGGCGCCGCGCTCGACCTGGCCGGCTCGCAGATCGCCGTAGAGGCGGCGATCGACAAGGCTTCAGAAGCGATCAAGGAGAACGGCAAAACTCACGACATCACCAACGAGAAGGGCCGCGCGAACAAGACCGCGCTCCTCGACATCGCCGACGCGGCCAACAAGCAGACCGATGCAATGCTCAAGGCCGGAAAGGGCAATGCGACGGTCGCGGCAACGGCGACCACTGTTCAGGCGTCGTTCGTCAAGCTCGCGACGCAGATGGGCTACACGGTCCCGCAGGCGAAGGCGATGGCGAAGTCGTTGATCGACATCCCGAACGTGACGCGTGAGGCGAAACTCAAGGCGAACAAGGCTGACCTCGACGCAAAACTGGCCGCGGCCCAGAAGGCTTTGGCGAACCCGAAGCTGGAGGAGACGAAGAAGGCGACGCTTCAAGCGCGCATCGATCAACTACTCGCGGCTCAGCGACAAGCTCAGGCGGCCATCGACTCCCTCCACGGCAAGACGGTTAACGTCAACCTGAACACCACGAAGACCACCACCGAGCGCACCATCCGCACACAGACCACGACGGGCGGCGGGCACGCGGTAGGGCACGCGGCCGGTGGGCAGATCGGCGGCTACAGCCCCTCGTCCACCGCCGACAACATCCCGATCATGGCCACCGCCGGCGAGTACATGCAGCAGGTCGCCGCAGTGGACTACTACGGCGTCGACGTCATGAACGCGCTGAACAACCGTCGCATCCCGAAGAGTGCGCTCAAGGGGTACCGCTACGGTGGTGCGATCGGCCTCGCCACAGGGGGCGGCGTGCCCAGTGGGCGGCTGGTTGACCCGGCGTACATCCTTCGCCAACTGAACATCCCATTCAACCCGCTGGCGGGGATCAACTACTCCGGCGCCCTGTCTGCGGTGAACAAGGCGAACGCATCCGCCAATGCGGCGCGCGAAACCGCGACCCGTGCGGACGCGAACGAGCAAGCCGCGAAACTGAAGGTCGCCCAGATCCAGCGGGCCATCACCTTGCAGCAGCGCTACGTCGCGCAACTGCGCGCGCAGGGTGCTTCCGAGGCGACGATCCGCCGCGAGCAGCGAGACACGATCCGGCTCCAGGATCAGCTGTATGTGGCGAAGGGCAAGGTCACCGCAGCCACGAAGGCATCGAACAACGCGGACGCGGTCTACCGGATCCGCGCGGAAGCCGCAGCGAAGGCCGCGCAACTCCACAAGGAAGCCATCGCGCAACTGGTCGAGCAGCAGAAGGCCGCCGTCGAAATGGCGGGCCAGATCGCCGAAAGCCTCAAGGGCCAGGCGGACATCGCCGACCTGTTCAAGACCTCCATGACCGGGAGCGGTCTCCTCGCCGGCCTGCAGCAGCAAGGCGCTCAACTGGCGAAGTTCCGCACCCTGCTCGACGCTCTACGGAAAGCGAAGCTGTCCGAGGATCTCATCTCGCAGATCATCGGCAAAGGCTCAGCTCAGGGCTCAGCGATCGCCCAGGGCATCCTCGCAGGCGGCGCTGGCCTCGTCGCTGCATTGAACAAGGCGCAGGCGAACCTGGACGCTCAGGCGAACCAGATCGGCGCCGGCGCAGCGAACGCCCAGTACGGGGTGAAGCTCAGCGGCAAGCGCGCAGGCGGCGGGTACGTCGGCGCGAACTCCAGTTACCTCGTCGGCGAGCACCACCCGGAGATCCTCACCATGGGATCCCAGCCTGGGTGGATCACCCCCAACCCGGGCACCTTCATGGGCTCCAGCGCCTCGGGCATCGGCGGATCGGTAGTGATGAAGCTGGATGCCCGTGACCTGCGGGCGATTGCCGCGGCAGTCTCCAGGGTGGACGTGAGCGTCAACGAGGGCAGACTGACCGGCCTGATCGATGCCCGCGCGAAGACCCTGGATGACCGTCAGGCGCTCGAGTACGCCACCGGAAGACGGTAGCGGCACAGACAACGATGGCCCCCTGCGATCTGCTGCAGGGGGCCATCGTTGTGTTGCCTAGCCGGGACCGGGCGTCCCGTTCATGATGTCGTCGACCGCTTCATCCATGAGGCGTTTTAATGCTGTCCGGTCGATACCCGAACAGACAGCCTTTCGAGTTGACGGCGGCCACGGGTCCGCACTGGCTGTCCACCCCGTTTCGTAGTCGCCGCGGAGAGCGGCACGGCACTTCTCCAGGTCGGGCCCCACCGGCGTAACGACTTTCGTCACCGTGACGGTGGGTGCGGGACTTGTCTGGGCTGCCGGCTGATCAGAACCGCAGCCGGTGATGGTCAGGACGAGCAGGGCCGCCCCTATTGCTGTTCGCATGTGTACCCCCAGCTGGGTACATCGTGACCGGTCACGATCCGTTACAGCGCGGTGCTACGGCTGCTCCAGATCGTCGTGGCGCTCCTGCTCGGAGCCGAGCTTGGGCCAGCCCTTCTCGTCGCTCTCGACGGGCCGCGGCTCGGGCCGCTCGAGGATCCGCCGGATTGCTGCCGAGATGCCCTCAGCTTCGTTGATCATCCGCTGCAACTCGGATCGGACGACGACTACACGCTCGGTGCTCACTGCTCGGTCAATTCGATGACGGTCTCCGCGAACTCGATCCGGCCGCGGGAGGGGGTGTGTTCTGTAGACACACCCTCGGCGGCGACCATCGTATCGAGAGCGGCGACCAGGAACCGTATCTCCGTCGCGATATCGGCCATGCTCGTCGGCGCCAAGACCTCGCAGATCTTGCTCACGGCTTCGGTAGCGAACTCCTCTTCGGCGATGATCCGCTGGATCGCCTCGATGCGCTGGGTGTCCATCACCGTGGACCCCCTTTCGTCGGAGACAGGGGTACGCATCCGATGCGTACCCCTGTCCTCAGGGGAGGGGGTACTCGCTGAGGGAGTGCCCTTGGCTTCAGGGGAGGGCATGTGCAGCTGGCCAGCTGCCGACAAGCCGTAGAGCAGGGTGCCGCACAACTGACGCTCGCGGGCAGAGAGGGGGCCCTCGTGCGCCTCGAGCGAGTCCAGTGCGGACTTGATTGCTTCGGTACGAGATGATGCGTTCATGATTCGGAGCTCACTTCCGGGTCTAGGCCCTCGTCCGGTGTTCTAGCACCGGCGGGGGCCGCTTCATTCTTGTTGCTCTGGGCAACCGACAGTCCTCAGATAGTCCTTGCGAGGACCGTTTACGACCATCGGTGTTCAACAGCATTCAACAGAGAATGTGCAGGTCAGAGGCGGAGACCGTGAACGACCAACGACAACCAACCACGGAGTGAGAGTTCGAGCTGTACTACGACGTCTGAGTTCTGACGCTTCGTCCGACAAGCGGCGGCCGTCCCCGGAGGTTCGGGGCGGTCGCCGCTTTGCTTTCTGGGTCAGACGATCGGGGTGAGGGGCTCGACGAAACGGCTCGGGTCGCCGCCGAGCAGGTTGCCGCGGATGGCCGCGTTGATTCCGTGGGGTACGCCGAGGTCGATGGCGCTGACCTCGTCCAGGTGGGCGTACTGCTTGTCGGTGAGGGTCACGTCGAGGGCTGCTAGGTAGTCGTCGAGTTGGGGCAGTGTGCGGGGGCCGATGATCGGGATGAGGGCGGCGGCCGATCGGGTGCCTCGTTCGCGGAGCCAGGCCATGGAGACCTGTGCGGCGGTCGCGCCGGTCTCGTCGGCGATGGTCAGGATTGCGTCGATGACGGCGGTGCGCTGGTCCGTGGACTCCAGTGTCACGAAACGGCTGGGGTCGGTCGCGCGGCCTTCGCCACCCGTGCGGTACTTGCCGGTCAGCAGGCCGCCGGACAGGGGTGACCAGAGGTTGACGGCCAGGCCGAGTCCTTCGGCCATCGGCAGGAGTTCGCGCTCGGCGGAGCGCTCGATCAGGCTGTACTCCGTCTGGATGCCGACGATCGGCGACCAGCCGCGCAGGTCCGCGAGGGTGGCGGCCGCGGACACCTGCCAGGCCGGGTAGTTGGAGAGCGCGACGTGGTGCACTTTGCCCGAGCGGACCAGATCGTCCATCCCACGGACGATCTCGTCGATCGGCGTGACGCCGTCGGGGAAATGCACCCAGAGCAGATCCACGTACTCCGTACGCAGCCGCCTGAGGCTCGCCTCCACCGACGCGAGCAGGTTCTTCCGTCCGCTGCCCGTCCGCGAGACGTGTGGCTGGGCCGCGTCGCTCGCGCCGTACTTCGTCGAGACCACGAAGTGATCGCGATCAGCGGCGAGCAGCTCGCCGAGGATCGTCTCGGACTCCCCCGCTTGGTACATGCCCGCGGTGTCCAGGAACGTGCCGCCGGCTTCGGCGTACCGGTCGAAGATCGCGCGGGCGTCGCCGGCATCGGTGCCGCTGGCCCACTGGGTTCCGAAGTTCCCGGTCCCGAGCGCGTACTCGGAGACCCGCAGGCCCGAGCGTCGTCCAAAGGTCGTGTAGCGCATGGTGCTCTTCCTCAGAGGTCGGTGATGTGAGTGTCGGAGATGCTGACGGCGAAGTCTGGGCCGAAGGCGGACGACGGGGTCTGGAAGCCGGCGGAATGCTGCCCTGCAAGGACATTCCGGGCAGCTGCGACCGCCGAGAGCTGGGTGTACGTGTAGCCGGTCGGGGTTTCGATGACCGAGCGGACGACGCTGCCGTCGGCGTCGGTGACCTCGGCGAGCGCCCAGTACCGGCCCTCGTTCCGCTCCGCGGCCGTCGGGCCATCGGGCAGTTCCTCACCAGGCGTGGGAATCGCGCCTTCGGAGCGCATGAAGACCTCGATGTCTCGCAGGCCCACCGAGTGCCAGGCGGTGATGAGATCGCCCATCGGCACCGGCACGTAGTCCTCGATGCCCGCTCCGAGGTCGAAGCCGACGGGCGCCGCGTCGGCGCGGCGTACGAGCTCTCCGTCGGAACGGACCAACCCGATCAGATCAGCGATCCCCGCGGCACTCGAGACCGAGCCCCGGGAGAACCCGCCGGTCACCTTGAGCGCCACCCGGAGTCCGACCGGTCGCGGTGTTCGGCCCGCTGCGTGCACGGCCACCGCATCACTCGGTACTACGTCCCAGCCGACGCCCGGCACCAGCATCACGCCGGCCTCCGCCGCAGCGGCGGATCGCTCCTCGGCCAGAGCGAAGATCGCGTACTCCGCGGTGGTGTCGAGATAGTGCACGCCCGCCGCGATGGCTGCATCGATCAGCCGCTCCGCGGTCTGGCTGAACGGACCAGCGACATTCAGCACGACCTGGAAGTCCTGCAGCTCCTTCTGGACGGTCGACGGGTCGTCGAGCGCGAAGGTCCGGCCGGGGACGCCGAGCTGGTTCGCAAGCTTCTCGACCTTGGTGCGGTCACGGCCGGCGACGGCGAAGTCCAGGCCCGCGCGAGAGGCTTCCTCCGCGATCAGCTGTCCGGTGTAGCCAGTGGCGCCGTAGATGAGTAACGCCGGCAGTTCAGTTGAGGTCATGGAGCCAACCTAACAGAGAACGGAGGGACATCCTCCGTTCGGAGTTATATCGTCCTTTGGGAGAGCAGCTCTCCGCTGAGCTACGATTCGTCCATGGCAGAGACGGTGACCGGCGAGGCTCCGAAGGAGCGCGCGGACTCGCGGCGCAAGCGGCTGCGCCTGATCGAAGCCGCTCGATCGGCCGTCGCCGAGCACGGCCTGAAGGCGTCGACGGCCGACATCACCGAACGCGCCGAAGTCGGGGTCGGCACGCTGTACCGGCGGTTCGGGTCGAAGGAGGCCTTGGTCACCGACGTCCTGCTCGACGGTCTGGCGGAGATCCAGGCCTGGGCCGAGGCTGCGCTGGAGGATCCGGATCCCTGGGCCGGCCTGTCCAGCTTTCTGTTCGCCTACACCGAAGCCCAGTTGGCCAATCTGGGCCTCGCGGAACTGACCAGCGGTGACTCGCACGAACTCCCGCCCGAGGTGGCGGAGCGCAGTACGGTGCTGGCGGGGGCGATCGATCGACTCGTGCGCCGCGCGCAGGAGCACGGCGTACTGCGGGCCGACGTGACCTGGCGGGACGTTGTACTGATCTCGATCGCGCCGATCGGTGGAGTCGAGTGTCTCGGAGCCACCCGGGGCGAGGGCCAATGGCGCCGGACCATCGCCATCGCGCTCGACGGACTCAGGGCGCCGGCCGCCAGCACTCTGCCCGATGAGTGAGACGGCGAAAGTGCACTAAGTTCGTAGGAATAGATTTGCTGGGTATGAGCCTCGAGACGCTGTGGTACATCCCCAATCAGGTCGAGCCCGGGCATCGTGGTGATGATGCGGTGCGGGATCACAACAGTCTGGATCGGCTGACGGAGTTGGCCGAGCTCACCGAGAAGCATGGGTGGGGTGGGGCGCTGCTCGGGACCGGGTGGGGGCGGCCGGACACGTTGACGGTCGGGACCGCGCTGGCGGCTCGGACCAAGTCGTTTCAGCCATTGGTGGCGATCCGGCCGGGGTACTGGCAGCCGGCGCATTTCGCCTCGGCGGCGTCGACGTTGGACCAGTTGTCGGGTGGGCGGTTGCTGGTCAACATCGTGTCGGGGCAGGACAACCTCGCGGCATACGGGGACAGTGAGGGCGATCAGGCTCAGCGGTACGGGCGGACCAAGGAGTTTCTGCAGCTGGTCCGGCGGTTGTGGACCGAGGAGGATGTCACCTTCGCGGGCGAGCATTTCTCCGTGACCGGATCGACGGTCGCGACCCGGCCGGTCGTCCGGGAAGGGCGACCACACCCACGCCTGTACTTCGGCGGCGCGTCGGCTGCTGCTGAGCGGGTCGCGGCGACCGATGCCGACGTGCAGCTCTTCTGGGGCGAGCCGCTCGACGGCATCGCTGAGCGGATCGAGCGACTGAAGGGTCTGACCTCCGAGCTCGGTCGGGAGCATGCGCCGCTCGAGTTCGGGCTGCGGATCACCACGCTGGTCCGCGACACCACCGAGGAAGCGTGGGCGGACGCGGAGGCGAAGGTCGCCAAGATGGCGGAGTCCAGCACCTATCGCGACGAGCGTCGCTTCAAGGCGGTCGGGCAGCAACGGCTGCTTGAGTTGGCCGATCGCGGCGACGTACTGGACGACATCCTCTACACCGCCCCCGGCAAATACGGCGGCGGAGGCGCGGGCACCACCTGGCTGGTCGGGTCGGCGCAGGACGTCGCCAAGGCGCTGCGCAAGTATCAGGACCTCGGGATCACGCACTTCATCCTGAGCGACACCCCGTACCGCGAGGAGATCATCCGGATCGGCGACCAGCTGCTACCGCTGCTCGCCGGTGTCAAATGAGTGATACGAAGAGGCAATAGCGCTCGACTGGAAGGGTGGCGGGTGGGTAGGTTCCTGAAGGCTTCGCGGGCACCGGGTGCGGTGGGTTCCAACGCGGAGTACGGTGGAGCTCACCGAAAGTAGGGGAACCGCCACTCCCTGTCGCCGGAGGGGTGGGGCTCGCACCGCCAAATGCTGCAAGGAGTCCCGATGGTTGTCTACCTCCCACGCTCCGCGTGGGGTGCCCGTGCGCCCAGATCCGGGCCCGGACAACTCGTCGCGTCGCGGGTGCGCGGCGTTGCGATCCACTGGCCCGGAACCGGATCCACCAGTCCCATTCACAGCCAAGCCTCGGTCGCGTCCGCGTTGCGCGGCTGGCAGGCCTTCCACATGGACGATCGCGGCTGGTCCGACATCGCCTACCAGGTCGCCGTCGACCAGTCCGGCCGCGCGTGGGTACTGCGCGGCCTGCGCACCCAGTCGGGCGCGAACGGCGACGCGACGGTCAACCAGCAGTACGGCGCGATCCTGCTGGTGCTGGTCACCGGCGAGCAGCCGTCGAGCGCGATGAAGGCGACCGTGCGCGGCGTCGTCGCCGACTTCCGCCGATCCTTCCCCCGCGGTACGGCGATCCTGCCGCACTCCGCGGTCCGGCCCGACCCGACCGACTGCCCAGGACCGGCCGCCCGCGCCGCGATCGCCCGCGGGGACTTCACCCCGAACAGCTCACCGGAGGACGACATGACTCCCGCCCAGATGCAGGAACTGAAGAATTTCATCGAGGCCCGCACCCAGGCGTACGCCGTGTGGGTGCACAAGCAGTTGTCCCGCCAGGTCGAGCAGGTGGCGAAGGCTTATACCGCTGATCTGAAGAACTTCGAGCGGCAGACCGATGCGGCCGATGCGTCGCGCGCTGCCGCTGCTGTCTGGGCGACTCAGCCGAAGCCGAACACGGAGCCGAACGAGCCGACGGACCCGACTGATCCCACCGATCCGACGGACCCCACGGATCCGACCGATCCCAAGGACCCGAACGATCCGACGGAGCCGACTGATCCCGAGGGTCCGCTCGACCCGTTCCCGCCGCTCCCGCCCGAAGAGCCGACCGAGCCGAAGGCGTAGAGCCAGCAGCCGGCCTCAAGCACAGATTTTATTTAAGAGCTACCGCGGCGGGGCCCGGGGCGCCCCCGGGGGCGCCGGGGGCGGGGCCGGGGACCGGCAGCCGGGGGGGGAAAAAAAGTCATAAAAGAGGGAGGAGTGATTATGTTTTTTTG
>NZ_JBFBNQ010000002.1:0-31135 GCF_040687575.1 Kribbella sp. NPDC056861
GTTCTTGTTCTTGTTCTTGTTCTTGTTCTTGTTCTTGTTCTTGTTCTTGTTCTTGTTCTTGTTCTTGTTCTTGTTCTTGTTCTTGTTCTTGTTCTCAGATCAGCCAAGCTGTGGTGTCGGTGGGGAGTTTGTCGCCTTCGAGTGGTGCGCTGGAGAGCACTACCGCACCCTCAGGCAGCTCGATCGGCGCGGCGCCGAAGTTGGTGACGGACTGCCAACCACCAGGACGCGTGAAATGCAGCGCCCACTCAACCCCATCCATCCACTCCAGACCGGCACCCGTCTGCAACCCCCGGCGCACAGCCAAAGCCTTGCGGTAAAGGGACAGCGTCGACGCGACATCACCCTCCTGCGCCTCGACCGAGTACGACCCGAACCACGTCGGCTGCAGCAGATGCGAGCCACCCGACCCAAAACCAAAGGACAAACCACCCACCGTCCAAGGCAAAGGAACTCGGCAGCCGTCGCGCCCCTTCTCGGCACCCTTCGACCGGAAGTAGGCAGGATCCTGCAGATTGGCAGCAGGCAGCTCACCAACCTCCTGCAACCCCAACTCCTCGCCCTGATACAGATAAGCCGACCCAGGCAGCGCAAGCATCAGCAGTACTGCGGCACGCGCCCGCCGCAAACCCTGCTCGACATCAACCGTCGGCTCGGTCCCGTTGCTCAGCAGCCATGCCTTGCCGTCCTGCCACGCGCCCTCGGGATCCCGAGGCAGCCCGTACCGCGTCGCATGGCGAACCACATCGTGGTTCGAGAACACCCACGTCGACGACGACCCGTTCTCCTCCGCCAGCGCAAGGTTCTCCTCGATCACCTTGCGAAACTTCCCGAAGTCCCAGTCCGCCTGCAGCAAATCGAAGTTGAACGCCTGCCCCAACCCCTCAGCACTCGCGTACCGCGCCCGCCGGGCAGCCGGCACGAACGCCTCGGCAACAGCCGACCGCGGCGGGTCGTACTCGTTCAGCACCTTCCGCCACTCGGTGTAGATCTCGTGCACACCCTCGCGATCCCACAGCGGGTGCGCCCCGTTCGACTCCGACTGCCGCGGCAGCGTGGTCTTCGACGGCAACGGCTCGCTCAGATCCTTGATCAGCGCATGCGCCACATCCACCCGGAAGCCGTCCACCCCACGGTCCGACCAGAACCGCAGCGTGGTCAGGAAATCCTCGCGCACCTCGGCGTTGTCCCAGTTCAGATCAGGCTGCTCGGCCGCGAACAGATGCAGATACCACTGCCCGTCCGGGCTCTGCGCCCAGGCCGACCCGCCGAACACCGAGTCCCAGTCCGACGGCGGCTCGTTGCCGTCCGGCCCGGTGCCGTCGCGGAAGATGTACCGATCACGAGCAGCGGAGCCGGCCGGCGACGCCAGCGCCTCCTGGAACCACTCGTGCAGGTTGGAGGTGTGGTTCGGGACGATGTCGACGATCAGCTTGATCCCGGCGCCGTGCAGCGCGCCGACCAGCTCGTCGAAGTCGGTCAGCGTGCCCAGCCGCGGGTCGACGTTGCGGTAGTCGTCCACGTCGTACCCACCGTCGGCCAGCGCGGACGGGTAGAACGGGCTCAGCCAGACCGCGTCGATGCCGAGTGACGTCAGGTACGGGACGCGGCTGATGATGCCCTGCAGATCGCCGACGCCGTCAGCGTTCGAGTCCGCGAAGCTGCGCGGGTAGATCTGATACACGACCGCCTGCCGCCACCAGTTGGCATCGGTCGAGCCGCCCACCGGGATCACCTGGGTCTCCGTGCTGGTCAAGAGCGCCTCACTCTGGTTTATATAGACTCTAAATTTAGATTCTGCAGTATTCTGCGGCGGGACTCGCGAGGAGGTCAAGAGCAGAGATGGTGAACACCTCGGCGGCCACGCCGCCGCTGTTACGCAGGGTCAACGCGGGCAAGCTACTAGGCGTGCTGTCCACCGCGGGCGTGATGACCGGTACCGGCCTGATCGAGGCCACCGGCCTGACCCGCGCGACCGTGCACGCGGTCTGCAACGACCTGATCGCGATGGGCTGGGTGCTCGAGCTCGACCCCGGCCACGACGCCCCCGGTACGCCGATCGGCCGGCCCTCGCGCCGGTTCGAGTTCAACAGCCAGGCCGGCTACGTGCTCGGCATCGACGTCGGCGCGGCGAAGACGACCGTGCTGCTCTCCGACCTGCGCGGCGAGACCGTCGCCAAGACCGGCCGGTCGTTCCTCTCGGTGAAGACCCCGGCCGAGCAGACACAGGTGGTCAACGAGGCCGTACTGGAGGTTCTGGCCGAGGCGCGAGTGACGGACGCGGAGGTGCTCGCGGCCGGGGTCGGGGTGGCCGCGCCGGTCGATCGGGAGGGCAACATCCTCTCCGACGACGAGTTCTGGCGACGATTCGACGCCGGCCTGACAACGCGGCTGACCGAGTTGCACGGCTGGCCGGTCCTGCTGGAGAACGACGCGAACCTGGCCGCGCTCGGCGAGCACTGGCGAGGTGAGGCCCGTGACGTCGATGATCTGGTCGTGCTGCTGGCGGGCGAGCGGTTCGGCTCCGGCCTGATGGACTCCGGCCGGCTGCTGCACGGCAGCCGCGGCGGCGCCGGCGAGATGGTCTACCTCAAGCTGGTCGAGGGCGTCGGTGACACTGCCGGGATCGCGCGGACCGCCCGCGAGCAAGGCGTGAAGGCGGTGGCCGACCCGACCGTAAAGACCAGCCTGCGAGACCTCGGAGAACCGCTGACCGCCGAGTTGGTCTTCGCCGCCGCGGCCGCCGGCGATGAGGTTGCCTCAGGCATCCTTCGGTTCGTGGCCGGCCGGACCGCCCGGGTACTGGCCACGCTGGGCATCCTGTTCAACCCCGAGCTGATCGTGATCGGCGGCGCGGTCGCGACCGGCGCGAAGGCGCTGCTGCCCGAGATCGAGGCGCAGCTCGCGACCTTCACCACCACCCCGCCGCGAATCGCGGTGTCGTCGCTGGGCGACACGATCGTGTCGGTCGGGGCGGTGCGCCATGCCCTCAACTACGTCGAGCAGCACGCCCTGGACCTCCAACTCAGCTCACGAGGCTAAGGACCAGCGGGGCGAACCGCCGATCGGGGTCCACTCAGGGCGAATGATGCTGTGCATCTTCGAGTCCCTCCAGCCGGTGCGGATCAGCACCGTACGGCGAAGGATCCCTTCATGGGTCATCCCAATCCGCTTCAGCACTGCGGCCGAGGCGGAGTTGCGAGGATCGCAGGTCGCTTCGATGCGCTCCAAGTCCAGGTACTCGAAGCCGAACTGCAGAAGGATCCGCCCGATCTCGCTGGCGACCCCCTGACCCCAGTAGTCCTGGTGAACGGCATAGCTGATCTCGCCGCGCCGCCAGACGGCGTGCCGGACATTGACCTCACCGACACCCAGTACGCCGGACTCCGGGTGGGTGGCGACCCAGGCGAACCGGGTCCGCGGCCGCACCGCCGCGGACGCGATCGCGGCGGCCACGAAAGCCTCGGTCTCCGCCTCGGTGTTCGGTCCCCAGGGCTGATAGCGGCAGGGCTCCTCCAGCGACGCCCACTCATGGATGCGGGCCCAGTCGCCTGGTTGGAACGGCCGGAGCGTGATCTTCGACAAGTCGAGAGCAGTCACGCCCGCCAGGCTAGACCTGAAAACGATGCCCGGCGGGGACTTCAGCCCTGAATCATGGAACGCGGGTCAGCAGCTGAGCCGCGGCCTCCAGCACCACCAGGTTGCGCCCGTACGTCACCGCCGTCGGAACAGCCGCCGGTACCAGCGCCCTGTCCTCCGGAATACCCGTGCAGAGCACGAAGACATCACCCTCGTGACTCTCCAGCAGGCTCTGCAGCGCAGCCCGCATCCACGGAGTACGAACAGCATCCTGTACTCCGACCACCAGCGGCCGGCCGATCGCCGCATTCTGCGCCTCGGTGAGCGCTTCGTGATCCTCGCCGCGCAGTACTACGCCCGCCGAGCCCGGCGCGACCTTGGCGAAGACCTCCGGCAGCCCACTGAAGTACGGGTTCCAGGCCGGGTGCAGCCCCTGCGTCAGATCCACCACGTACGGCGCTCCGCCGAGACCCGGGAAGTCCTGCCGCGTGACAGTGCGCGCCGCGACCTCGCGGGTCGGCGCACCATCCAGTCCAGGCTGGCGCGGCCGTGCTGCCAGCGTCGCCGCGAGAGCGCGAACCCGGCCGGCCGCCTCCGCGAGCCGCGCTGCGTCGAGCGTGCCCTCGCCGACGGCCTGCACCAGGCGATCGGTCAACGCGCGGGGATCCGCCTCGCCGATCGCGATCATCGCCAGGTCGGCGCCGGCCCGGATCGAGGCCACGGTGGCGTCCTCGATCGACTGGGACTTGGTGATCGCTTGCATCTCCAGCGCGTCGGTGGTGATCACGCCGGTGAAGCCGAGCTCGTCGCGCAGCAACCCCTGCAGGATCCGCGGGGACAGGGTGGCCGGCTGGTCGTCGTACGCCGAGAAGATGATGTGGGCGCTCATGATCACGTCCGCGCCGGCCGCGATGGTCGCCTTGAACGGCGCGAGCTCGACCGCGTTCACCTGCTCGACCGAGCGGTCCACCCGGGGCAGGTCGAGGTGCGAGTCGACCGCGACGTCGCCGTGTCCGGGGAAGTGCTTCGGGCAGGCGGCGATGCCGGCCTCCTGGACGCCCTGGACGAACGCGACGCCGTGCCGGGAGACGACCTCGGCCGTCGTACCGAAGGAACGGGTCGAGATGATCGGGTTGGCCGGGTTGCTGTTCACGTCGACCGACGGCGCGAGCATCAGGTCGATCCCGAGCGAGGCCAGGGTGGCCGCGGCGTCCCGGGCGGCCGAGCGGGTCAGGTCGACGTCGTCGAGCTCGCCGAGTGACCGCGGCGAGGAGAGCGGCCAGGGGTTGGCCGGCGCGAGGTGGCTGAACTCGCCGCCTTCGTGGTCGATCGCGATCACCAGGTCGGGGCGGACCGCGCGCAGCGACGCGGTCAGCGCCGCGACCTGCTCGGCGCTCTCGACGTTGCGGGTGAACAGGATGACGGCACCGAGTCCGGCGGCCACTGCGCGCAGCAGCTCGTCCGAGGCGGTGGTTCCGTTGAAGCCGACGATCAGTGAGCCGGCAGCGTCGCGGTCCAGTTGGTCACTCATGGCACTACCCTCTCCTGCCCGGAACCCCGCCGCCACCTGAAGCTGTCACGGACAGCGAAGGATTGCCCTACATCTGACCTAGCACGGCCTTCCCAAGGCCATCGTTGTCAGACTATGTCAGGTCATGATTTGAGCGCCCACCTGCGGGTTCATCGATGATTAGCACCGGCAAGGCCTCGCCGGATCGGCCGGTTACGGATAACGTTGTCTCCCGACCTGACCGCCCGCTGCGAGGAGCTCCCCCACGTGACTGCGCAGATCATCTGTGTCTCCTCCGGCCGCCCTGACCATCTGCACCGGCACTGACGGGGGGGATCATGAGTTACGAGGCAGCGACGGTGCTCGGCATCGACATCGGCGGCACGAAGATGGCCGCCGCGATCGTGTCCGCCGACGGCGAGATCGTCACCGCGGACCGGATCGCCACCCCGCCCGGCGACGCGGACCAGGTGTTCGCCGCGCTCGGCGAACTGGTCGGCCGGGTGATCGGGGACGCCACCCCCTCCGCGGTCGGGATCGGGTCGGCCGGACCCCTCGACCTGCAGCACGGCCTGGTCTCGCCGGTGAACATCACCGGCTGGCGGAACTTCCCGCTGGTCGACCGGGTCCGCGCGCTGGTCGGCGACGTACCAGTCACCCTGGGCGTGGACGGCCACTGCTTCGCGCTCGGCGAATACTGGACCGGCGCCGGGCGTGACGTCGGCAGTCTGCTCGGCATCGTCGTGTCCACCGGAGTGGGCGCCGGCATCGTGCTCGACGGCCGGCCTTTGCTCGGACAATCCGGCAATGCTGCGCACCTCGGGCACGTCGTGGTCGACCTCGACGGCGAGCCGTGCGCGTGCGGCTCGTACGGTTGCGTCGAGACCTACGCCTCCGGCCCGCGGATGGTTGCCCGGGCCAAGCGTCGCGGGTGGCGCAGTACCGAGGACGTGGACGCGGCGGTGCTGTCCGCGGACGCCGCCGGCGGGGACGAGATCGCCCTCGCGGTCTTCGACGACGGCGCGCAGGCCCTCGCGGCGGGCATCGTTGCCACCGCTGTCACCGTTGACCTGACGACCGTCGTGATCGGCGGCGGGGTGGCCAAGGCGGGACCGGTGTTGTTCGACCCGGTCCAGCGCTGGGTGAAGCGGCTCGCGCAACTCCCGTTCGTCGCCGACCTGACCGTCCAGCCGGCCCAGCTCGACAACGCCGGCCTGATCGGCGCCGCCCGGCTCGGCTGGGATCTGTTGCCGTTGGCCAGTTCCGGGAGCGCCCTGAGGTAGCTCCGTCCGGTAGTTGGCGCCACCGTAACCGTCCGGCGACGGTCTGCGACCCCTCACACACAAGGACGACGTGCGGTAAGGGGTCTCCCGAGCAAATTTGCGCATTTTTTACGCAATTGCCGAAATCCTTGTAACGCTGACCCCTGCTCCCGCGATGCAACGGATGGATGGAGTGGGGGCACGTCATCCGAAGGGCAATCAGGGGGGCCTGCATGCCAGGGATTGACCGCCAGCGTGTGCGGCGGGGAGGCGACTCCTCGCCGCTCGCGCGGGCAGCGAACGCAGTACCGATGTACGCACGTCCACCAGCGTTGTCCGGGGCAACGCTCGACCGTAGGGACAGGTCCTGATGGACGTTGTCGTTCTGATCGTCTTCGCACTCTTCTTCACCGCGCTCGTGGTCGTCACGACGACCAGCCACGGGGTACTGCGTGCTTCGGTACGCCGCCCGCGGCTGTTCCAGTCGGTCGTCGTCCTCGCAGCCGCGGCCACTGTTCCGGTCGACCTCTACGCCGTCATCTACGGCACGGTCGGCCCGGGTGGCAGCGCGATCGGCGAGGTCACCGGCCGCTTGCTGCTGCTGAACGTCGCCGCCGCGTGCGGCGTCGCCGCTCTGCACGAGTCCCTCCGGGGACGCGCCATCTCCGCCGCCTCGGCCCCGGACGACCTGTCCGAGTCCGAGCAGCCGGTGCGGATGGGCGTGCTGGGCTGGACCGGCCCACTGATCGCGCTGGTCGCGGTCACCGCCGTCGTCGTACTCGGGTCCCGGGGGAACGGACCTGAGCTCGGCAACGTCGAACCCGTCTGGGCCGCGTATTCCCTGCTCATCTGCGTGATCAGCGCCTACGCGCTGCTCCGCCGGGGAGCAGCAGAGGTAGGTGCGGTCGATCCTCAGGAGGGATGAGGATCGAGCGCGGGTTCTGCACCGCGGACGGTAGGCCGGAGGTTGCGGGAGGGTAGCCGCCGGCACACCAACCCCGTAGGCGGTGCAGAACCGACTTCCCTGGGAGCGTGGGGTTGTTTGTTGCAGGACCGCCTTGTTTCAGGAGCCTTTGAGCCACTCGGGCGCGGGCAGCCGGGAGCGGTCCAACTTGCCGCTGGCATCCAACGGCAGGTCCTCGACCGGGATCAGGTCCGCCGGGACCAGGTAGATCGGGAGCTCCTTGGTGAGCTCCAGCAGCAGGTTCGCCAGTACTGCGGGATCGCTGTCCTCCAGTACGACGTACCCGATCAGGCAGGTCTCGCCGGCCGGGTCCGCACAGCCGACCACCACGGCGTCGATCACGCCAGGCAGGTCGGCCAGGACGTGCTCGGTCTCCCCCGGCTCGACCCGGTGCCCACGGATCTTCACCTGGTCGTCGGCGCGGCCCAGGTAGTCCAGCGAACCGTCAGCGCGCCAGCGACCGAGGTCGCGGCTGCGGTACAGCCGTCCACCCGGATGCGCCGGGTCGCTCACGAAGGCCCGCTCGGTCTCGTCCGGCCGACCCAGATAGCCCTGGGCGACCGCGACGCCGCCGAGGTGGATCTCGCCGATCGCGCCCACCGGCACCGGCCGCAACGCCTCGTCGAGCAGCCGCACGACCACCCCGTCGATCGGGCGGCCGATCGACGGCCGGTCTTCGTCCGGGTCGACCTGGTGGATCGTGGTCACCACGGACGCCTCAGTCGGGCCGTACTCGTTGTAGAGCGTGCACTCCGGGTGCGCCTCGAGGAAGTCGCGGATCTTGTGCGTGACGACCATCGCCTCGCTGCCCGCGACGATCTCTTGCAGGGCAGGCAGTTCGGGCACCTTGCGCATCGTCGCGAGCAGCGCGGTCAGCGGCGTGAACGCCATGAACAGCCGCTCCACCCCGTTGTCTTTCAGCGCCGCGACGACGGCGTCCGGGTCGTACCGGTCGTCCTCGCCGATCAGCACCAGCGCCGAGCCGGAGGCCAGCGCGGTGAACATCTCCTGGACGTGCACGTCGAAGCCGAACGACGTCCACTGCAGTGTGCGCATCGATCGCCTGGTCCGCAGGTAGTGCCGGATCAGGTTGACCGGGCCGCGATGCGGTACGGCGACGCCCTTCGGGTTTCCGTTGGAGCCGGAGGTGTAGATGCAGTAGGCGATGTCGTCGGCCGCTGCCCGGACCGGCGGAGCCTGCTTGGCCCGCAGATCACCGTCGACCGCTGCCACCGGGACAAGCCGCAGCCCCAGTCGATCCGCCAGCGCCGCGTCGTCGCCGACCAGCGCGACCGCACCCGCGTCGGCGGTCATGAAGGCCCACCGCGACTCCGGTACGCCGGGGTCAAGCGGCAGGTAGGCGGCGCCAGACTTCAGCACAGCCAGTACTGCGACCACGAGCTCCGCGCCGCGCGCCACCCGGACGGCGATCAGCTGACCCGGCTTCACGCCGAGGTCCACGAGTTGCCAGGCGATCGCGTTCGAGCGGCGATCGAGTTCGGCGTACGAGATCTCGCGGTCGCCGTGGATCAGCGCGATCGAGTCGGGCGTGCGGGCCACCTGCTGCTCGAACAGGGTGTGCAGGCCGCTCAGCTCGCCCGCGACCACCGCGTCCCGGCGGGTCCGCCCGACCGGGCCGGTCGGAGCGGCGGCGCCCTCGAACTCGATCAGGATCTTCTGGTCGTCCTCGATCGGCAGCATCAGGTCGGGCAGGGCGAGCCGCGGTTCGGCGATCGCCCGGCGCAGGACGGCCTCGAGGTACGCGAGCAGTCGCTTGATGGTCAGCTCGTCGAAGAGGCCGGCGCGGTAGTCCGCAGTACAGGTGATGCCGGTGCCGTGGTACGCCAGGCGGAAGCGGAGGTCGAGCCCGGGTGCGAGGTCGTCGTCGCCTGCCTCGAACTCGACCAGTACTTGGAAGAATGGGTCCTGGTCGAGTGTGACGAGGTCGGCCGTCGAGTGGTCGACTGCGACGGTCGTGACCTCGCGGACTCGCTGGGCCAGGTCGCCGAGGTCGGGCTCGCCGGTGAGGTCGAGGCGGAGCGGCAGGGCTGGTTGCGGGACCGTGTCGCCGGGGCGGCGGAGGGCCGCAGTACCGATGGTGATGTCTTCCTGCGCGGCGAAGCGGCCGAGCACCGTGCCGACGCCGGCGAGCATCGTCATCAGCGGGCTGACCCGGCGATCGCGGCTGAACGCGAAGACGGCGTCGCCGAGCTGCGAGTCGAGCTCGTGCGTGACGGTGGCGATCAGGTCGTCGCCGGCCGGACGTGGGCGATCGGTCGGGAGGACGAGCGGCTGGGCGCCGTCGAGGACGGTCTGCCAGTAGTCCAGATCCCTGGCCCGCTTGGCTTTCTCGGCCTCGGCCTTGTCCTCCGGCTTGTTCTGCTGCTTGATCTGGTGCGGAGCTGGTACTGCGGGCGCCGGCGTCCGGTCGAGCTTCTGCGCCGTCTCGTTGAGGAGCGCGAGCTGCTCGTGCATCAGCTTGGTGACCCCGTCGACCAGCTGACCGGCGACCCGCAACTGCTGCGACATCAACGCGGCCATCCCCGAACCAGGCAGCTCCGCCTCGCTCGTCGCCGCCGCCGCGGCGTCGACCTTCGCCGCCAGCTCAGCCAGGCCCGAACCGAGCACCGCCAAGGCGGCGCGCGGATCCGCGTGCTCGACCGCAGCAGGCTTGGCCGGCTCGTCCGCGGGGCGCAGCAGGTCGAGCGGGTCGACCTCCTCGTCACCCGGCTGGTTGCGTGAGGCAACGGCCGAGGCGAGTTTGTGGGGCGTGTTCAGCTCGTCGAAGAGCTCGCTGACCGCGATCTCGACCTGGAACCGCTGCCCGACCTCTTCGACCACGCGCAACATCGAGAGCGAGTCGGCGCCGAGCTCGGCGAAGGTGTGGTCGACGGTCAGGTCGTAGGGGTCCAGGCCGAGTTGTTCGCCGGTCAGGTCGAGCACGACCTCCAGCGAGTCGCGGTACAGGTCAGCAGCCGAGGCAACCGGTACTTCGGCTGCCGCGGCGGGCTCGTTCTGCTTTTCAGAAGCCTCAGCCACCGCCGACGGCTCACCATCGGAGGCAGCTTCAGCCGACGTCTCGTCCCCGGCCAACGGGGAAACCTCGGCCGACGCCTTCGTAGTAAGGGCCTCCGGCAGCATCCGCACATAGGCGCTGGCGACCAGCTCGACGCCGTTGGCGTCGTTGGACTTGGTGCCGGTGGCCTTGGCACCGTTCGACTTGGCGCCGTTGGCCTCGGTGCCGTTCGACTTGGCGTCGTCCAGCGCGGCGACCGGCTTCGGCTCCTCCGGCTCCAGCTCGATCGGCTCCACCGGCGCCGCCAGGCGGTCGTCGTCCGCCGGGATCGCGAACGGCGACAGGTCGTGCGTCTCGATCTCCTCGATCGCCGGCACCACCACACCGTTCGACGCCGGCGGATCCAGCGGGATGCGCTTCAGCGCCGCCCCGCTCCGCTCGATCGAACGCTCCTCCACCACCGGCGGCTGCGCGAGCGCCACCGGCCGCGCCGAGGCGTCGACCGGGTGGTGCACCCGACGGAACGGGTACGTCGGCAGCGGCACCCGGCCGCTCTCCGGGTAGACCTTCGCCCAGACGATCTCGGTGCCCTGCTCGTACAGCTCGGCCAGCCCGTTCATCGTCGCCAGCACCGGGTCCTGCCCGAGCCGCTGGGTCGGGATCCAGGTGCTGTTCGGCGCGATCCGCCGCCCGGCCGGGCTCAGTACGGCGTCCGGCCCAAGCTCCAGGAATCGCCGGCAACCAGCAGCCGTCAACGCCTCGACCGCGTCACCGAACAACACCGGCTGCCGCAACTGACCGACCAGGTAGTCGCCGTCGAGCGCAGTACCGCTCTCCAGCAACTCCCCCGACCAGCTCGACACCATCGGCATCCGCAGCGGCTTGAGCTTGATCTCGGCAACGACCTTGGCGAAGTCGGCCAGGATCGGCTCGACCAGCGAACTGTGGAAGGCGCGATCGACATCCAGCCGCTGCCACTTCAGCTCCAGCCGATCGAGCTGCTCGGCCAGCTGCCCGACGATCACCTCGGACCCAGTCAGCACGAACGACTGCGGACCGTTGCCGGCGGCAATCTCCACTCCCGGCGTCTGGGCCAGCTGGGCGACCCGATCGGCATCCGCCCTTACTGCGACCATCGCGCCCGGCGCAGTACCGCGCTGCATCAGTACTCCGCGCTGCGCGGTCAGCTTGATGCCATCGGCAAGCGACAACGCTCCCGCGACGCACAGTGCGGCGTACTCGCCGACGCTGTGCCCGACCACCAATGCGGGCTGCACACCGAACGACTGCCACAACCGGGCCAGCGCCAGCTCGAACGCGAACAGCGCAGGCTGCGCGGTCTCCGTCGGCCAAACGCCGTCGGAACCAGCAGGCGTCAGCAGCAACTCGAGCAGGCTGCCGCCGAACTCCTCTTCGTAGACCTTGTCGCATTCGTCAAGCACCGCACGGAAAACGGGGAACCGAACGGCCAGCCCCGCGGCCATCCCGCGTCGCGCCGCACCTTGACCGGTGAACGCGAAGCCGAGCGGCCCGGGTCCACCACGCGGCACCTCCGCGGTGACGGCTGTGCTGAGCGCTTCGGCCAACTCCGCCTCGGACGAACCAGCCACAGCGATGCGGTGACGATGCGCCGGGCGACCGATCGCCGCAGTACCGGCGAGATCGATCAGGCGCTGCCCGGTGCCGTCTTCGAGGTCGATGCGGAACAGCTCGGTGAGGTCGGCGAGCGCGGCCGGATCCGGCGCCGAGATCGGCAGCACGACCGGGCCGTCCTCACCACGACGGATCTGCCGCGGCGCCTCTTCCAGGATCACGTGCGCACTGGTGCCCTTGGCATCGAGTGCGCTGACGCCGGCGCGCAACGGCGTACCGGCTTCCCAGTCGCGCACCTCGGTGCCGATCACGAACGGACTGCCGGCCGCGCCGAGCTCGGGGTTCGGCTTGCGGTAGTTGATGGTCGGGACCAGCGTGCGGTGCTGCAGCATCAGCACGGTCTTGATCAGCCCCGCCATCCCGGCGGCGCTGTCGAGATGCCCGATGTTGGGCTTGACCGACCCGATCGTGCAGAACGCGACCCGATCGGTGTGCTTGCGCAGCGCCGCGGTGAGCGCGCGGAACTCGACCGTGTCGTCGGCCGCAGTACCGGTCGCGTTGGCCTCGACGTAACTCAGCGACTCGGCCGGTACGCCGGCCTTCTCCAACGCCCGCTCGACCAACTCGACCTGACCGGCCGGCCCACCGTCATTGGTGACCGCGGACCCCTTGATCACGGCGTACACGGTGTCGCCGTCGGCAATCGCCTGATCAAGCCGCTTGAGCAACACCGCCGCAACGCCGTTGCCCCCGACCGTGCCGTCAGCCGCCGCGTCGAACGCGCGAACATGCCCGGTCGGCGAGAGGATCGACCGAGCACTCGCGTGATAACCCGTTGCCTGCGGCACATGAACCGCGGCCGCGCCGGCGAGCGCGAGATCCGCGTCGCCACTGCGCAACGCCTGACAGGCAAGGTGAACCGCCACCAACGAAGACGACCAGGCCGCCTGCACGCCGATCGCCGGCCCGGTCAACCCGAGCCGGTAGGCAACGCGAGTGGCGAGGTAGTCGGACGGCTGATTCTGCTGGGTGTAGAGATTCATGCCGGAGCCGGCGAAGATGCCGATCCGCCCAGAGGCACCCGCGTAACCGCCGTGTTCCAGCGCTTGCTGGCAAACCTGCAGGAACAACCGCTGCGCCGGATCGGTCAGCTCGGCCTCGCGATCGCTGAGCCCGAAGAACGCGGCATCGAACAACTCCACGTCATCCAACGCCCCACTGACCGCGACCAGCTCTTCGTCACCGAACGCGTCGCTCCCGCCGGCCTCCCGCAACTCCTCCTCGGAGAACCGCCGGACGCTTTCTACTCCGCCGAGGAGGTTGTCCCAGAACTCGTCGACCGAAGCTGCACCGGGGAAGCGACCTGCTAGCCCGACGACAGCTACGGGGTCTACGGTGCCGGCCTTGGCAGCCTTCTGCTTCTTTCGCTTCTCGGCGCCGGGGCGGCCGGGTGCGCGTGCTGCCGCTGGCTGCTCTGCGGTGGCCGCGGGCGCGGCGGTTACAGCTGTCGGTACGACGTCAACTTCAGCCTCTGCAACCGGTGCGTCGCCAGCACCTGCCTCCGCAGCCGACGCCTCAACAGCGTCTCCACCTGCGAGCGACTCATCCTCAACATCTGCATCCGGTACTTCGGCAGCGCTCTCCGCGACCGACTCATCGTCAGCAGCCACTACGTCGACTACCTCGGCATCTTCAGCCGGTACGACGTCAGCATCCGCTTCTACAGCGTGTACTTCGGGAGCCGCATCTTCTGCAGCCGGCACATCTTCAGCAGCGCTCTCTGCATCCGCCCCAGAGTCGGCGGCCGGTACTTCGATTGCCTCGCCAACCGGAGCCGGTACGGCGTCAACATCCGCCTCCGCAGCCGACGCATCTTCAGCATCCGCGGCCGCCGCGTCAGAGTTCTCGGATGCACCCTGTACTTCGACAGGCTCGTCTTCTGCGTGCGCTTCATCCTCAGCATCTACAGCCGGTTCTACGACAGCAGCGCTCTCTACGGCCGACTCATCATCAGCAGCCGGTACGTCGGCTGCCGTACCATCCGGTGCCGGTACGTCGTCAGCCTCTGCCTCCGCAGCCGGTACCTCGCCAGTGCCCGCCTCTGCTATCGGCGCCTCGACAGCATCGCCACCTGCAGCCGACACATCGTCAGCGCTTACCGCCGGTACTCCGGCAGGCTCGCCTTCTGCGTGCGACTCATCATCAGCATCCACAGCCGGTACGTCGGCAACTTCGCCGTCTGCAGCCGGCACATCAGCCACCGCCTGGACGTCAGCGTCCTCGCCCTCGTCGCCAACCGATTGCTTGGCGCTCTCCGGCGCGACCTCCACCTCGGCGGGTTCTACAACCGCAGCATCCGATTCTGCTGCGGCGCTGTCTATCGCAGGAGGTTCGGCGGGCGCTACATCAACTGCAGCAGGTTCGTGGTCGCCAATGCGGATGGCCGGCAACTGAGTCGTCTCTTGATCCAGCTCATCCTCTGCAAGCGCGGCGGCCTGCTCGACTTGCGTGGACTGCTCGTCGGCGGCCCGCTCGTCATCTGCCGACGCTGCGTCTGGCTCCACCGACGCTTGCACGGCTGCGGCCTGCTCATCGGTCTTGGTCGCAGGTGCGGCCGAGGCGTGCTCGTCGTCGGACGACGCGGCGGCGGCATCGTCGGCAGCTTGCTCCTGGGACGCCGGTACGTCCTCCGCAACCTCGTCAGCAGCTTGCTCTTGAGTCTCTGGTACGTCGGTCGCACGCTCGTCAGCAGCTTGCTCGTTGGTCGCCGGTACGTCGTCGGCTTGCTCTTGCGTTGCCGGTACGTCGTGAGTCTGGTCGGCCGCCGACTGGTCGTCGGAGATCGGCGCAGGCGTGTCCGATACGGCCGGAGTTTGCTCGTCGTCAGACGCAGCAGCCTCGTCGGCCCGCGCTTGACCCGCCGGTACCTCGTCGGCTTGCTCTTGAGTGTCTGGTACGTCGGTCGCAGGCTCGTCAGCAGCTTGCTCGTTGGTCGCCGGTACGTCGTCGGCTTGCTCTTGCGTCGCCGGTACGTCATGAGTCTGGTCGGCCGCCGACTGGTCATCGGAGATCGGCGCAGGCGTGTCCGATACGGCCGGAGTTTGCTCGTCGTCAGACTCAGCAGCAGCCTCGTCGGCTTGTGCTTGGCTCGCCAGTACCTCGTCCGCTCGCTCCTGCGTCGCCGGTACGTCGGCAGGCTGGTCCGCCGCCGACTGGTCGTCGGAGGTCAGGGTGGCGCTTTCGCGGGGCGGGCTGTTCTCGGCTGTCGTCGGCGCGGGGGCTGCGGGCCCGGGTGCAGTCGGCTCGTCGGCAGACGGAGCGTCGGCTGCCGGCGAGGTGTCGGCAGCCTGCGACAAGTCGGCAGCGGGCGAGGCTTCGGCTGCGGACGGGGTGGTGTCCGGCTCGTCGAGTGAAGCTGAGGTCGCGGCTGGCTCTGGCGTGGTGGGTCGTGCGGAGAGGGCCCTGGGCTTGGAGGAAGCCTCGGAGTCGTCGGGCTCGGTGGCCTCGGCTCCGTGGGCCTCGGTGGCTGCTGCCCCGCCGGGCACCGTGGCCGCGGCGGCGTCGAGCTCCGTGGCCGCGGCGGCGTCGGCCTCGGTGGCCGCTGCAGCGTCGGCCTCAGTGGCTGCGGCTCCGCCGGGCTCCGTAGCTGCGGCGGCGTCGGGCTCCGTGGCCGCTGCAGCGTCGGCCTCAGTGGCTGCTGCTCCGCCGGGCTCCGTAGCTGCGGCGGCGTCGGGCTCCGTGGCCGCTGCAGCGTCGGCCTCGGTGGCTGCTGCTCCGCCGGGCTCGGTGCCTGCGGCGGCGTCGGGCTTGGTGGCTGTGGTTCCGTCGGTCTCGGCGGCTTCTAGCTCGGCTGTGTCGGTGGTTGAGCCCGGTGTGGACGCGTGCGTCGACTTGGTGAGCGGGTCGGACTCGGTGAGCGGCTCGGCTTTGCTGTCCCGCGTCTGGTTGAGCGGGTCGGGGGCGGTCATTGAGGCGAGCTGATCAGCGGTGCTCTCACTCGGCTGGCTGAGCGAGGTAGGTGCGGGCGTACCGGCGAGCGAGATCGGGTCGGCCTCAGGTGAGTCGGTGAGCGAGGACGGCTCGGGGTCAGACGACTTGGTTGGGGAGGACGGCTCGGAGTTGGACGGTTCGGTGAGCAAGCCGGGCTCTGGCGACTTCGCAAGCGCCTCGGGCTCTGGCGACTTCGTAAGCGCTTCGGGCTCAGGCGACTCCGCAAGCGCCTCAGGCTCAGATCGCTCGGACCGCTCATCGGACCGGTCGGACGACTCCGCGAGGGTGGCACCGTCGCGTGATCCGCCTCGGGTGTCGGCTTCACGCGGCTCAGTGGAGGTGTCCGACGTGGATGCTTCCGCCTGCTCGCCGGCTTTAGGCGGAGCCGCGGGAGCGCCAGGCATAGCTGATCCGGCGAGGATGTCCGCCTCACGCGGCTCGGACTCACGAGCCTCAGGCTCTCGCGGCTCAGACAAAGCATCCGGCAACCGGTTCGCACCCAGCGTCGGCCGTTGCGGCGGGTGCGGGATCGACTCCTGCAGGTTCCGCCGCCAAGCCAGCCGCACGATCGGCAGCTCAGTCGTCTGCTCGCTCGCATCTTCTTCGAAGTCCGACGAGCGGGCAGCACCGGCGAAGGAGCCGGGCCGCACCGGGTCGCCGTACGGTGAAAACGAAGGCGCAGCACCAGGCGGAGTGGCATACGGGCCCGGCGCGGTCTCCAAAGTGTTGTCGAGCCAGCGTTGCTTCAGCAGCGGACGGAGGATCTTCCCGCCGGGCGTCGTCGGGAAGTGCCGACGAGGGACGCCGACAACCCGCGCATCCAAACCGAGGCGACCGCGCACAGCCGAGCGGATCGCCTCGTCGACGCCCTCGGCGGAGTCCGAGGCGAGGGCGTAGAAGATCAGCAGGCGCTCGGTGCCTAGAGCAGCGTCGGCGACGCCACAAGCGGCGACCAGCCCAGGCACAGCACCAGAAGCCGTCGCGGCGACTGCCTCGAGCTCATGCGCGTAGTAGGTCTGGCCGTTGAGGATGATCCGTTCGCTGTCGCGGCCGGTGATCACCACCTGGCCGCCAGAGATAAACCCCTGGTCGCCAGTAGCGAGCCACTTCCGGGCTGGCCAGTTGCCAGCAGGGAAAGCCGCCTTATCGGCGTCCGGATTGCCCAAGTAGCCAGGCGTCACCCGAGCCGAAGCGATCTGCAGTTGGCCGATCCGGCCCTCCGGCAGTACTGCGCCGTTGGGGCCGACGATCCGCACAGTCGCGCCAGGAGCCGGAGCGCCTACTGACACCAGGCTCAGTACGCCGGGAGCGTCCGTGCGCCCCTTGCCGGGACGCGCGACAGCGACCTTGCCGGTGGAGGTCCGTTGGTCGACCCACTCGACGACGCCGGTCTGGGAGATCCGCACGCGATGCACGTTCGGGGTGAGGCCGGGGCGGCCGAAGGTGATCCCGGTGACTGTCTCGGTCATGCCCCAGGCGGCGACGAAGGTCTCCGGCACGACGCCGAAGCGGTTCGTCAGGCGCAGGAACTCGCTCACCACCGGGACGGTGATCTGCTCGCCGCCGCTCACCAGGCTGCGCAGCGCCGACAGGTCCCAGTGCCGGTCGGGCTCCCCGGCGATGGCCGCGCCGGTCAGGCGGTAGCCGAAGTTCGGCGACCAGGAGTGGTTCACCCGGTGCTGGTCCATCAGGTCGAGCCAGCGCAGCGGGTCCGCAAGCACCCAATCGGTGGCCACGTGGATGTTGGTGCAGCCGGTAAAGACGGGCAGCAGGTGGTAGAGCAGGAACGCGCCGCTGTGGTCCAGCGGCAGCCAGTTGAGCGTGGTCTGGCCGGGGCGCACCGGCAGCATCGCCGGCGTACCGGCGGCGAACTCGACCAGCCCGCGATGCGTCAGCTGGATGATCTTCGGCGTACCGGTGCTCGAACCGGACGTCATCATCAGCACCGCGACGTCGTCGGCAGCAGGCCGGTGGAACTCGGTGGTCGGCTCGTGCCCTGCCAGCGCGTCCGGATCGAGCACCGGCAGGCCGAGGTCGTTCGGCAGGTCCGACGGCCGGCCGATCAGCACGGTCCAGCCGAGCAGATCGGTGACCTTGCGGAGCCGCTCGCGGCCCTCCTCGGTCGTGTCACCCTCCGGCGCCGGCGACATCAGCAGCGGGCGGATACCGCCCAGCGTGCACGCCCAGAACGCAGCGAAGAACCCGACCGGCTCGGTGCAGTGGACAACAGCCGGATCACCAGCCCGTACTCCGTTGGCGCGCAGCCCGGCCAGGATCCGCGCGGCCAGCTCGAGCAGCGTCGGGAAGTCCAGCCGGGTCTCGCGACCGTCGGGGCCGATCTCGACGACCCCCGCAGTACCGAAGTCGCGGGCGGCACGCAGCAGGGCGCTGGGCAGATCGCGCGGGTATCCCGCGGGGATCATCAGCGCCGGTCCGGTGCTGATCGCCGGCCGGTCCGCACCGCTCCTCATCGCACCTGCCCTGTACTACGCGGGCGGCGGGCAGCGGAGGCAACAGTGCTGCGACCCACGGACACGCCTCCCCCACTGGACGGAGCCGGGCTCAGGGCATGCCCGTCTCGCTGGTATCGACAGATTGCCCCGTTGCCGACCCGCGCGACGAGGGTGACCGAGCGGTCCCGGTGCGTCATCGACAAGCCGACGAACGGGAACCTTACCAGCCGAAATGTGACCTGGCCGAAGCAGATCCGGCAGCTGACTGTAAAGAAAGTCGGCGGCCTCTCCAGCGTGTCGCGACGGACCCACTGGGAGGGGGTGAGAGGTGGGCGCTGAGGGGATCGAACCCCCGACATCTTCCTTGTAAGGGAAGCGCTCTACCGCTGAGCTAAGCGCCCTCTTGGCCGCCGTCGAAAGGCGGAGCGAGGAGTCTATCCGAGATCGGGCCGAAGGCTTGCCAGGGCCTCCGCGTAGCTGTCCGGGTCGCGCGCTTCACCGATCGCGTTGACCACCGACCAGCGCACGATCCCGGCCTGGTCGACCACGAACGTGCCCCGGACCGCGCAGCCGCGCTCCGGGTCGAACACCCCGTACGCCGACGCGATCGCGCCGTGCGGCCAGAAGTCGCTGAGCAGCCCGAACTCGAGCCGCTCCGCCTCGGCGTACGCGCGCAGGGTGAACATCGGGTCGCAGGAGATCCCCACGAACTCCGCGCCGGCAAGCAGTTCGGGCCGGTCGCGGAGCGCGCCGAGTTCACTCGTGCACACCCTGCTGAAGGCATACGGGTAGAACACCAGCACGACATCCCGCCGGCCCCGGTACTGCGAGAGCCGGACTTCTTCGCCGTGCTGGTTCCGAGCGGTGAAATCCGGTGCCTGGCTGCCGGCCCTGGGGACGACGAGGCCAGTCACCGATCGATCCCGGCCGCCAATGTCACCGTCTGACCTTGGGCGACTTCGGCAGCACCAACTTCGTCGCCGACCAGTCGTCGGTGACGCTCAGGCTGCTGGTGGTCTGCATACCGGCCGTCGGCGCCGCCTCGGCGACCTCGGCCGCGTCGACGTAGCCCTCCCGGCCGACCTTGGGAGTCATCAGCCAGACGGCTCCACCGGCCTTCAGGTCGGTCAGTGTCTCGAACAGGGCGTCGACCAGATCCCCGTCGTCCTCACGGAACCAGAGCAGGACGACGTCAACCGCGTCGTCCGGGTCGTCGCCGGTGAATTCCTCGCCGGTCAGTTCCACGATGGCGTCGCGGAAGGCGTCGTCACAGTCGTCGTCGTAGCCGAGCTCCAGCACGACCGTGCCGCTCTCGAAGCCGAGACGGCTCGCCATGTTCGGCTCGCCGCTCTTGCCGTCCGCGTGGTCCGCGGTCGCGCTCACGTTTCCTCCTCCGTCGTCCCCGGTAGCCGGGGGTAGGCGTCAGTAGCAGTAGTCCATCGTGGTCTACCGCGTCGCGCAAGTATGCACGAGGGTTCCGTGACGTGTCCGGTATCCGCATGCCGGACACGGTGCGTGTCCGCTGGAACCGGCCGATTCAGGCGAGTTCGGGCGGCGTGGTGGATGCGAAGTAGAACGCATTCCGGTCAGGTGACAGGATTACCAGTGCTCCGACAACTCAGCACTGGAGTAGTACCGACTAGACAGACAGGCAGGACACCCGTGGCTTCCGGACACGAACCACCAGCCATCATCACCGAGGGGATGCCCACCCAGCTCCCCGACATCGACCCCGACGAGACTCGGGAATGGGTCGAGTCGCTCGACGCCGTGCTGGACGAACGCGGCAAGGCCCGAGCGCGCTACCTGATGCTCAAGCTGATCGAGCGAGCCCGGGAGCGCCAGGTGGGTGTGCCCGCGCTGCGGAGCACGGACTACATCAACTCGATCCCGCCCGAGCGCGAGCCGTGGTTCCCCGGTGACGAGCACATCGAGCGGCGGATCCGGGCCTTCATCCGGTGGAACGCCGCGGTGATGGTGAGCAAGGCCAACCGCAAGGGCCTGGAGGTCGGCGGCCACATCGCCACCTACCAGTCGGCGGCGAGCCTGTACGAGGTCGGCTTCAACCACTTCTTCCGGGGCAAGGACGCGCCCGGCGGCGGCGACCAGGTCTTCATCCAGGGCCACGCCTCCCCCGGCATGTACGCCCGGGCCTTCCTCGAGGGCCGGCTGACCACCGACCAGCTGGACGGGTTCCGCCAGGAGGTCTCCCGCGGCCCGCACCAGGGCCTGTCGTCGTACCCGCACCCGCGGTTGATGCCGGACTTCTGGGAGTACCCGACGGTCTCCATGGGGCTGGCCGCGCTGGACTCGATCTACCAGGCGCGCTTCAACCGGTACCTGCACCACCGCGGCATCAAGGACACCTCCGACCAGCACGTCTGGACGTTCCTCGGTGACGGCGAGATGGGCGAGCCGGAGTCGCTCGGCGCGATCGGCCTGGCCGCCCGCGAGGAGCTGGACAACCTCACCTTCGTGATCAACTGCAACCTGCAGCAGCTGGACGGTCCCGTCCGCGGCAACGGCAAGGTGATCCAGGAGCTGGAGGCGTTCTTCCGCGGCGCCGGCTGGAACGTCATCAAGGTGGTCTGGGGCCGGGAGTGGGACGCGCTGCTGGCGCAGGACCACGACGGCGCGCTGGTGAACAAGATGAACACCACGCCCGACGGCCAGTTCCAGACCTACTCGGTCGAGTCCGGCGAGTACATCCGGAACAACTTCTTCGGCGGCGACCAGCGGCTGCAGGCGATGGTGCGGAACCTGTCCGACGAGGACCTGCGCAAGCTGCCCCGCGGCGGGCACGACTACCGCAAGGTCTACGCGGCCTTCAAGAGCGCCAAGGAGCACGTCGGGCAGCCGACCGTCATCCTGGCCCAGACGGTCAAGGGCTGGACGATCGAGTCGCTGGAGGGCCGCAACGCGACCCACCAGATGAAGAAGCTCACCTCCGACGACCTGAAGACCTTCCGCGACCGGCTCTACCTGCCGATCGAGGACAAGGACCTCGAGGACGCCTACAACCCGCCGTACTACCACCCCGGCAAGGACTCGCCGGAGTACCAGTACATGATGGAGCGGCGCTCCCAGCTCGGCGGCTTCCTGCCCGAGCGGCGGGTCAAGCCGAAGACGCTGAAGCTGCCTGGTGACGACGTCTACAAGCCGCTCAGCAAGGGCAACGAGAAGACCCCGGTGGCGACCACGATGGCGCTCGTCCGGCTCTTCCGCGACCTGATGAAGGACCCGGAGATCGGGCACCGGATCGTCCCGATCGCGCCCGACGAGTACCGCACCTTCGGGATGGACTCGATGTTCCCGACGGCGAAGATCTACTCGCCGCACGGCCAGCAGTACGAGGCGGTCGACCGTGCGCTGCTCCTTGCCTACAAGGAGTCCGAGAAGGGTCAGCTGCTGCACGAGGGCATCAGCGAGGCCGGCGCGATGGGCTCGATGATCGCGGCCGGTACGGCGTACGCGACGCACGGCGAGCCGATGATCCCGTTCTACATCTTCTACTCGATGTTCGGGTTCCAGCGCACCGGCGACCAGCTCTGGGCGCTCGGCGACCAGCTCGGCCGCGGCTTCGTGATCGGCGCCACCGCGGGCCGCACCACGCTGACCGGTGAGGGTCTGCAGCACGCCGACGGTCACTCGCCGCTGCTCGCCTCGTCGAACCCGGCCGCCGTGCACTACGACCCCGCGTTCGCCTACGAGGTCGCGCACATCGTCAAGGACGGCCTGCGCCGGATGTACGGCTACGGGCTGGACAAGGACAAGCCGTACGGCGAGGACGTCTTCTACTACCTCACCGTCTACAACGAGCCGGTCGCGCAGCCGGCCGAGCCGAAGGATCTCGACGTCGCGGCCCTGCTGAAGGGCATGTACCGCTTCGAGGAGTACCAGACGGCCTCCGGCGACGACGTGCCGCGGGTGCAGCTGCTCGGCTCGGGTGTCGCCCTGCCGTGGATCCGCAAGGCGCAGAAGATCCTCGCCGAGGAGTACTCGGTCGCCGCCGACATCTGGTCGGTGACGTCGTGGAACGAGCTGCGGCGCGAGGCGATCGCGGCCGAGGAGCACAACCTGCTGCACCCGGACGAGGACGAGAGGGTCCCGTTCATCACCGAGCAGCTGAAGGACACCAAGGGCCCGGTGGTCGCGGTCAGCGACTTCATGCGCGCGGTCCAGGACCAGATCTCCCGCTGGGTGCCGAACGACTACACGTCTCTGGGCACCGACGGCTGGGGCCTGGCGGACACCCGGGCCGCCGCTCGCCGGCACTTCCACGTCGACGCCGAGTCCATCGTCGTCGCCACCCTGGAGATCCTGGCCAAGCGCGGCGACGTCAAGCGCGAGGTCGCCAGCGAGGCGGCCCGCAAGTACCGGATCGAAGACCCGACCGCGGTGGCCGGCGTCAAGCAGGAAGGCGCCGGCGCCTGATCAGGCTCTGAACGCTTGAACGGGCCACCCCAGCAATCTGCTGGGGTGGCCTTTTCGTTTTCAGACTGTGGCGAGTTCCAGTTCTGGCTGGGTGCTCGCGGCTTCCAGTTCCCGGACCAGCGGCAGGACCTTGGCGCCGAAGTACTCGATCTCCTCCTGGAAGTGCAGGAACCCCGCCAGGATCAGGTCGACCCCGCGGCGGCGGTAGGCGACGATGCGTTCGGCGATCTGCTCCGGCGTGCCGATCAGCTGGCTCCGGAAGCCGTCGTTGTACTGGACCAGGTCCTCGAACGACGAGTCGGCCCACATCCCCTTGCCATCAGGCGCCGAGGAGCCGGCCTGGGTGACCGCGGACCGGAAGCCCTCGACGGCAGGCTTGTTGGCCTTGGCAACGATCTCGCGGAGTACCTCGCGGGCTTCCTTCTCGGTGTCCCGGGCGATGACGAAGCCGTTCAGCCCGAACTTCACCTCTCGCCCGGCGGTCCGCGCGGTACGCCGTACGTCGAGCAGCTGTTCGGTGACGCCGTCGTAGTCCTTGCCGTTGGAGAAGTACCAGTCGGAGTACTTGCCCGCGTTGTCCCGGGCGGCGCTCGAGTTGCCGCCCTGGAACAGCTCCGGCACGACCGACGGCTTGGGTTTCAGGGTGAAGTCGCGGATCCGGTAGAAGTCGCCGGCGAACTCCACGTCGTCCTCGGTCCAGAGCTTGCGCAGTACCTGCAGGAACTCCGCCGACCGCCGATACCGCTCGTCGTGCTCCAGCCAGTGCTCGCCCAGCGCGGTGAACTCGCCCTTGAACCACCCGCTCACCACGTTGACCGCGAACCGCCCGTTGGACAGGTGATCCGCCGTCGCCCCGAGCTTCGCCAGTACGCCGGGCTGCCACAGCCCCGGATGCACCGCCGCGATGACCTTCAGCTTCTCCGTTGCCAGCAGCAACGCCAAGCTGAAGCTGGTCGACTCGTGCTGGAACTCCGCGCCGTACGACGCCGTGTACCGGACCTGACTCAGCGCATACTCGAAGCCCACCTGTTCCGCGGTCTGCGCCAGCTTCTTGTTGTACTCGTAGTCCCACCCGGTCCGCTGCTCGATGTCACTGGTCACCAGGCCGCCACTGACGTTCGGCACCCAGTACGCGAACTTGATCGCGTCCGAGACGCGTTCCGTCGTCATCAGGAGTACCAGGTCGGCTCAGGCAGCTCGCCGGTCAGCACGTGCCGACCGACCTCGCGCCGCTTGTACGCCACCGGGTCGTGCAGCGTGTGGGTCCGGACGTTCCGCCAGAACCGGTCCAGGCCCTCCTTGCTCGCGGTCGACCGAGCGCCCGTCACCTCGAAGATCCGGCTGGTCACCTCGAGCGCGACCTCGGTGGCCCGAGCCTTCACCGCAGCCACCCGTACTTCGTGCTCGCCGCGCTGCTGGGCGGTCACGGTCCAGGCGTTCTCGTGGATCTGCTGGCCCTCCAACGCGACGGCGTCGGCGAGGGCTTCGGCCGCCCAGAGCTTCGCCTGCAGATCGCCGTACACGTCAATGACATAAGGCTCTTCGGCCGGTGTCGAGTAGCCGCCGTGCAGCCAGGAGCGGCTCTTCTCGCGGGTGTAGGTGAGCGCCGTCTCCAGCGCGCCGCGGGCGATGCCGAGGTAGAAGTTCACGAACACCAGCTGGATCGTCGGCACGTTCAGCGTGTTGTAGACCCGCGGCTCGAAGGTCTTGCCGACGAAGCCGGCCGCCTGGTCCCAGCCGACCCGGACGTGGTTCAGGCTGACGCTGCCGCTCTCGGTCAGCCGCTGGCCGAGGTTGTCCCAGTCGTCGTGGAAGGTCAGGCCCTCGATGTCCGACGGCACGATCGCGAAGACGTGCGTGCCGCTGTCGAGCAGGGTGCCCTCGAGCACGGTGACGTCGGAGACCTTGCTGCCGGTCGAGAAGCTCTTGCGGCCGTTGAAGACGATCGTGCTGCCCTCGTCGGCGACCACGACATCGGAGTCGCGCGGATTGACCGCGCCGCCGAAGAACCACTTGTTCTTGGTGGCCTCGGCCTCGACGTGCGCGATCTGCTCCTTGGTCCCGACCAGCCGGGCGGCCCAGAACCAGAGCAGGTGATAGCCGAGCAGCTGGCCGATCGAGCCATCGGCCTCGGAGACCGTCCGGATCACCTGGTACGCCGTCGGCCAGGTCTGGCCGCCGCCACCGTGCTCGGCCGGACCGAGCAGCGTGACCAGGCCGGACTCCTTGAGCAGCCGCACCTCGTCGTACGGCGTGGCGCCGGCCCGGTCGCGTTCGACCGCGTCGACGGCCAGGATCGCGGCCACCTCGGCGGCGCGGTGGATCCACTCCTCGGGCGTGCCGGGGTTGGCGGTGGAGAGTGCGGGGCGCTGCGTTTCAGTGGTCATCGAAAGCTCCTTCGGGCTCGGCGAGTTTTTACCTCAATGTCGATGAAGTTACTGGACATTGACGCTCCGCAGTCGCCGTCTCAACCTCCGGACACTCCCCCGAGTGGTCGTTGGCCGAGCCAACCGACTACGGTCAAGAGGAACGTTTTCGAGTGACAGGGAGTAGTCGAGCGTGTCGGAAACGCAGCAGCAGGACGTGGCCGGGGAGAAGCAGTTCTTCGGGCACCCACGGGGGTTGATGACGCTTTTCACCACCGAACTGTGGGAGCGGTTCAGCTACTACGGGATGCGCGCCATCCTGTTGCTGTACCTGACCGACCAGGCGCACGGCCTGGGTCTCGGCCAGTCGCTCGGGCAGGCGGTCGTCTCGATCTACGGCGCGTCGGTCTACCTGCTGTCGGTGCTCGGCGGCTGGTTCGCCGACCGGGTGATCGGCGCCCGCCGGACGGTCCTGTACGGCGGCAGCGTGATCGTGACCGGCCACCTCGCGCTGGCGATCCCGGTCGAGGGGCTCGCCTACGTCGGCATCGCACTGGTTGCCCTCGGCACCGGTTTGCTGAAGCCGAACGTGTCGACGATGGTCGGCAACCTGTACGCCAAGGACGACACCCGGCGCGACTCGGCGTTCTCGATCTTCTACATGGGGATCAACATCGGCTCGTTCAGCGCGCCGTTCGTGGTCGGCTTCCTGCGCCGCGAGTTCGGCTTCCACGTCGCCTTCGCCGCCGCCGCGGTCGGGATGACGCTGGCCCTGATCGCCTACGTGCTCGGCCGTCGTACGCTGCACGGCCGCGGCGACACCCCGCCGAACCCGCTCACCGCCGAGGACCGGCCGACGATGATCAAGATCACCGTCGCCGTCGTCGCGGTGCTGGCGATCGTCTTCGCGCTGTCGGCCTGGGCCTCCGGCGGGGTCGGCCCGAAGCCGGTCGTCGACGCGATCTCGTACCTGTGCTTCCTGGCCCCGATCGCCTACTTCACGATGCTGCTCCGCAGCCCGCTGGTGACCACGCCCGAACGCCGGCGGGTCCGGGCGTACATCCCGCTGTTCATCGCCGCGATGCTGTTCTTCATGGTCTTCGAGCAGGCCGCGACGACGCTGACGACCTTCGCCGCCAAGCGGACCGAGCTGGAGGTCTTCGGGGTCGGCATCACGCCGGAGTTCTTCGCCTCGGTGAACCCGTTCAGCATCATCGTGCTGGCGCCGGTGTTCGCGGTGATCTGGATCAAGCTCGGCGATCGCGGGCCGAGCATCGGCCAGAAGTTCGCGACCGGGTTGCTGCTGGCCGGCATCTCCTTCGCTGTGATGGCGCTGGCCTCTTCGGTAGCCGGCGAGTCCTTGGCCTCACCGCTGTGGCTGGTCGTCGTTTACGTCATCCAGACGCTCGGCGAGCTGTTCCTCTCCCCCGTCGGCCTGGCGGCCACCTCGCTGCTCGCTCCGAAGGCGTTCAACAGCCAGATGATGGCGCTGTGGTTCCTGGCCCCGGCGGCCGGCCAGGCGATCACTGCCCAGCTCGTGCAGGCCACCGAGGGCGCGTCGGACACGTCGTACTTCGGCGGTCTGGCGATCGTCACGATCGCCTTCGCGCTGGTGCTCTACTTCCTCGCGCCGTGGATCCGCCGGCACGCGGACTCTCGCTAGGCCGGGCAGAAGGAGTCGCGGGTTCGCCGGTCGCTGGTGAGGAAGTTGTCGACCGCGGTGTTGCCGCACTGGTTCGCAGCGCCGTAGGCACCGTGTCCGCCCTGATCGACCGTCACGAGCCGGGCCCGGTCACCGAGGGCGGCTCGCATCTGACGGGCGCCACCGATCGGGGTGGCCGGGTCGCGGAGGTTCTGCAGGATCAGGACGTTCGACGGCCCGGCATCGGTGATCCGGACCTTGGGCTCGGTCGGCGACGGCCAGTAGGCGCAGGCCCGGATGTTGGCGGCGAGCGGGCCGTACATCGGTGAGCGCACCCGATCGACCGCGACATTGACCTGGTACGTCGTCACCGATCGCGGCCACTGGTTGTCGCCGCAGATCACGGCCAGGTAGCCGGCCTGGAAGTTGTCGCCGGGGTCGACACCGGGGTTGTCCGGCAGCGTGTTCGTGTCGATCTGCTGCCAGAGACCTGCGAGCACCGGGAACAGGCTGTCGGCACGAATCAGGCCGCTGGTCGTGGCGCGGAACGCAGTACCGTCGAGTCCTCCCTGCGGCTTCTTGTCCAGCCGCTCGGCGAGTTCGAAGTACTTGGCCCGGACCGCTGTCGGCGTCGTACCGAGTGCCTTCGCGTTGACCGCGGCCCACTTCCCGAAGTCCGGGAAACGGGTCTCGAAGCCGGAGCCCTGACCGCGCAGCGCGCCGACCGTGTAGCCCTCCGGCGGCAGGCTGCTGTCGAGGACGACCCGGTCGCTGCGCTGCGGGAAGAGCGTTGTGTAGACGGCGCCGAGGTAGGTGCCGTACGAGCCTCCGTAGTACGAGATCTTCGGCGCGCCGAGGGCTGTCCGGATCCGGTCCATGTCCCGTGCGGTGTTCGCCGTACTGATGTACGGCAGCAGGCCGGCGGTCTTCGAGGTGGTGCACTGGCTGGCGACCGTCTTCGCGATCTTGGCCGCGGCGACGACGTCGGACGACCTGTGCGGGTACGGCGGGTTGGACGTGTCCGCCTGCTGCTGGGGCGTCAGGTTGCAGGTCAGCGGCGCGCTCTTGCCGACCCCGCGTGGGTCGAAGCCGATCAGGTCGTACGCGTCCAGCACTCGCTGGGAAGCTTTCAGATCGTTCGGTCCCGACAGCCCGGCCAGTCCGGGGCCGCCGGGATTCATCAGCAGCACACCACGCCGCTTCTCCGGATGCTTACTGGCCTTGCGCGAGACCGCGATCTCGATCGTCGGGCCGGCCGGTCGGTGGTAGTCGACCGGGACCCGGACGGTGGCGCACTCCAGCCCGGCCAGCGGTTTGCCGACGCATGGGGTCCAGCTCAGGGGTTGCGGCTTGGCCTGCTCACGGGTGCTGGCACCTGAGATTCCCGCGGTGACCACGGTCACCGCCATCGCAACAATTGCCGCTGGCAACATCCTGCGCACGGTACGTCCTCCTGTCAGCTGGTTTCCTGCGAACGGACTCCACCGAACCACAGCCTGATCACGGCGACCCCTGCCATTTGGTACGGGTCTCGGCACGGAACGCCGACGTACGATGGCCGCCATGACGGACCGTGGAGCCGACGAGTTCTCGGCGCGGCACTGGCCGGACTGGACCTTCCTCGGCAGCCAGCACAGCTCGATCCACCGGACCCGCCTGATCGCGATCGCGGCAACCGGCGCTGCGTTGGCCGCCCTCACCGCGCAGACCGTGGTCTTCGTCGCCGATCGCTACACCGGCCTGTACGCCGTACTGGCGATCGGGCTGGTTGCCGGCTACGCCCTCGTCTGCCTGCTGACGCTTTGGTTCGGGCCGCTGTCGTCGCGACGGACCAGGGTCAGACTGGTGACCGTGACCTTCCTGGTCGGCGCGGCCCCGGCCGTGCTGCTCAACTCGCCGGTCCTGCTGTCGAATCTGACCTTCGCTGTCGCGATCACCTTGATGCTGCTGCCGTTGCGGGTCTCGCTGCCGCTGAGTCTGGCCGTCGCGGCCGGCCAGGTCGGGTGGATGCTGACGAGCACCGGCAGCGTCGACTGGCGGGCCGTGTTCTCGCTGGTCGGGGTGACGATTGCCTTGGGCATCGTGTTCGCCTTGGCGTTCACCATTGGGCAGCTCCGGGCGGCGCGCGAGCAGGTCCGGCAGTTGGCTGTCGATCAGGAACGGGAGCGGTTTGCTCGCGATCTGCACGACATCCTTGGGCATAGTCTCTCGACGATCACCGTCAAGCTCGGGGCTGCTCGGCGGCATCTCGAGGTGGCTCCGGATGTCGATGCCGCCGTGGTTGAACTGCGTGAGCTCGAAGCGCTGTCGCGTCAGGCGCTCTCGGATGTTCGCGACACAGTGTCGGATCAGCGCGCTGTGTCGCTGGTTGCCGAATTGGCTGGGGCCCGGTTGGCGTTGCGGGCAGCCGGGGTGCGGGCTGATCTGCCTGCTGCGGTTGATGATGTGCGGCCGGAGTTGCAGGGGGTGTTCGGGTACGTCGTACGGGAGGCGGTGACGAATATCTTGCGGCACTCGAATGCTGGGCGGTGCAGCATTCGGATTGGGCTTGATTGGGTGGAGATCAGGGATGATGGCGCGGAGATTGCCGCTGGGTATGGCTTGATCGGCCTAGCCGGGGACGGCCCGGTCGGGCCCGCAGGGCATGGCGCCGTTCAGCCCACGAAGTCCTCTGCTGGTGGCCACATCGGCCCCTCAGGGCACGGCCTCATCGGGCTCGCCGAGCGACTCGCGGCCGTCGGCGGCAGCCTCGAACACGGCCGTGCCGCCGACGGCGGCTTCCGGATCCTCGCGCAGGGGCCTGGCCGTGCTGTGAGCGCTTTGTGATCCGCGTCCTGCTAGCGGACGATCAAGCGCTGGTCCGAGGCGCGCTGGCCTCGATGCTCCGCCTCGAACCAGATCTCCAAGTCGTCGCCGAACTCGGCGACGGAACCGAAGTACTCGACGCCGCCCGCCGGACCACACCGGACATCGCCTTGCTCGACGTCCAAATGCCCGGCCGCGACGGTCTAGCGGTCGCAGCCGAGCTCCGCCACGCCGTCCCAGCCTGCCGAGTGATCATCTGCACGACCTTCAGCCGCCCCGGCTACCTGTCCCGCGCGCTCGCAGCCGGTGCGGCCGGCTTCGTGGTCAAGGACTCCCCACCCGAGCAACTCGTCGACGCCATCCGCCGCGTCCACACCGGCTTCCGCTTCATCGACCCCGCCCTCGCCGCCCAGGCCCGCGGGATCGCGGTCAATCCCCTCACCGACCGCGAGGCTGACGTCCTCCGAGCCACCGCCGAAGGTGGCACCGTCGCCGACGTCGCCGAGTCCGTCGGCCTCTCGATCGGAACCGTGCGCAACCACCTGGTCTCGGCCATCGCCAAGACCCAGGCCCGCACCCGAGCCGAAGCAGCCCGGCTGGCCGAACTCAACGGCTGGCTCTAGCGACTGCCTCAAGCCAGCGAGGGAGGCAGTTCACTCGGGCGGGTGAGGACGCAGTACGGCGTACGGCTGGATGCTCGGTGGTATGACTGAGCATCCCGTCCCGCGGTGGGCCTATCGGCTCGCACATGTGATCCCGTTGCTGACACTGCCTTCCGGGCTGTGGCGGCTCGGGTTGGTCGCTGGTTCGTCGATGGGGATGCTCGACGATGCTGGGCAGCCGGTTCACTTGCATGGGTTTGGTGAGTCGCTTTATGTCGTCTGTCTGAGCCTGTTCGCTGAGGCGGTCGCACTGACTGCCTTCGGGCTGGTGAAGCCGTGGGGCGAGGTGGTGCCGCGGTGGATCCCTTGGCTGGGTGGGCGACGCGTGGCGCCGTACGCGGCGATCGTGCCGGCGACGCTTGGTGGTTTGTCGCTGATCGCGATCTGGACGTATGGCTTCCGGGATGCATTTTCTGGGGATTTCATCCCGCTCTCCAGCGATGGGGCTGCGGTGCTGATGATCAGTTGCTATGCGCCGCTGCAGCTCTGGGGGCCGGCTCTGCTGGTGCTTACGTGGGCGTATTACCGGAGGCGGTGTGGTGCGGGGGCTGCTGCTCGGGGCGAGCGGGTTGGTAGCTGAGGTCGTGGGCGCGCACAAGGACAGGCAGTAGTCAGCGCTGGAGGCACGGCGGGTGGTGCCGCCAGGCTCCGCGGGTAGGCCGGGGTGGCACATCTGCCTGTCGTTGTGCACGGTTTGTCGGCGTACGGCGAACGGCAGCAGGTGGCCGGCGTACCGCGTGACAGCGGCAGGTGGCCGGCGTACTGCGTGACAGCGGCAGGTGGCCGGCGTACTGCGTGACAGCGGCAGGTGGCCGGCGTACTGCGTGACAGCGGCAGGTGGCCGGCGTACTGCGGTACG
>NZ_JBFBNQ010000002.1:31228-154541 GCF_040687575.1 Kribbella sp. NPDC056861
GCGTACTGCGTGACAGCGGCAGGTGGCCGGCGTACTGCGTGACAGCGGCAGGTGGCCGGCGTACTGCGTGACAGCGGCAGGTGGCCGGCGTACTGCTGGTGCGGGTGCCTGCGGCTGCGTTGGCGAAGGGCTGTGGTGCGGCGAGCTGAAGAAAGAACAGGCTCAGCGCGACCGAGGGCGAGGTTTGAGGCGGGTACCGGGCAGCGGCGGCGCAGGCAGCGGGTCGCCGTCGTAGCCGGGGACAGCCGGGAAGCGGTCGGTGCCACCGGCATCGATCGACGCCATCCAGTCGTTGCGGGCAGCAACGATCTCCTCGTGCGTGCGGCCGATGAAGTTCCACCACATCACCAGCTCCTCTTCGAACGGTTCGCCGCCGAGGAGTAAGAAGCGGGCACCGTCAGCTGACGTCAGGAAGATGGAGTCACGACCGGTGCCCAGGTAGAGCATTTCGCCGAAGCCGGCGGTCAGGTCGCCGGCAACCAGCGAGCCGGCGACCACCAGTACGGCGTACTCGAAGGCCAGGGTCAGCGGGAGGGTGAGGGAGCGACCAGCGGCGAGTTGGAAGTCGGCGCCGACGAGGGGCGTGTACGCCGGGGCGGGTGAGGTGACGCCGGCGACCGTGCCGATCATCACGGTGGCGCGGGCGCCGTCGAGGTCGAGCACCGGCAGGTCGGCGTACGTGTTGAAGTGCGGTGCGACCGCAGTACGGTCCGAGTCGGGAAGTGCGACCCAGAGCTGGGCGCCGTGCAGCCGCGGCGGGCCGTCCGGGAGCGAGACCTCGGAGTGCGCGATGCCGTTGCCGGCGGTCATGATGTTCAGCTCGCCGGGGCGCACCATCGCGTGCGAACCGACGCTGTCGCGGTGCTCGATCTCGCCCTCGAACAACCAGCTCACCGTCTGCAGGCTGGTGTGCGGGTGCGGCGGTACGAGCATGCCGCGCTCCCCCGGTCCGTCGTACGAGTCGACGCGGGCGCTCAGGTCGTCGGGACCGTAGTGGTCGACGAAGCACCAGGCGCCGACCATCCGGCGGTTCTTGTTCGGCAGCAACCGCCGGACCTTCGTCGTACGTCCGAGGAGGACCTCGCGAGCCTCCAACAGTTCCAGCACCTGGCTCTCCGCGCCTTCACCGCCGCAGACACCCTCGGCCGGGTCCTTCTCGAGATTGCTCATGCTCCAAGTATCACCACGGGGGTCAGCCGACGAGCTGACCCCCGTGACGAAAGCGAGGTGGCGATCAGGCCTTGCGCAGCCTGGCGATCATGCCGTCGAGATCGCGGCTGAACATGTTGCCGCGGAAAATGTGCCCGCCCGGCTCCTCGTGCCACTCGTGCCCGATCCCGGCGTTGCCGAGCAGCGCACGGAACTCGCGTTGCCCCGCGAGCACCTGGGTCTCGTTGATCGTGTCGAACCAGTTGACCGGGTCGGGGCTCGTCCCGGCGACCAGGAAGACGCGCTTGTTGCGGTAGCTCTCGATCCGCTGGCAGGGGTTGTCGGCGTTGACGCGCGCCTCGTCCCAGAACGGTACGCCGTACACGGTGCCGCCGTTGAGGTCGAGCGCAGCTGAGGACGCGTTGGCCCAGTGAGTGACGAGGCCGGCGTCGCGGCGCAGGCTGGCGGGGCCGGAGTGCGCGCTGACGGAGGCGAAGTGGCCGTAGTACTTCGCGGCGTACTTGAGTGCGCCGAAGCCGCCCATCGAGAAGCCGGCGACCGCGCGGCCGTTGTACTCGGCGTACGTGCGGAAGTTGGCGTCGATCCACGGCAGCAGCTGGGCGATGTGGAAGGTCTCCCAGTTGCGGGCGCTGACGTTGGAGCTGACCGGGTTGGAGTACCAGCCGGCGTGGCCGCCGTCGGGCATCACGACGATGATCGGGCGGCCGGCAGTGAGCTGCCGGATCCCCCAGCGGTCGAAGGTGATGAAGTCCTGGTCGGTGCCGCCGCCGTGCAGCAGGTAGAGGACCGGGTAGCGGCGGCCGCTGTTGTAGTCGCTGGGGAGCAGGACGTTGACGCCTGGGTTCCAGCCGACGGCGCTGGTCTGGAACCGGTAGTACTTCATCCGCGGGTCGGCCTCGTTGCGGTCGACGATCCGCAGGCCGAAACCGTCACCGGCCGCGCTGGCGGTGGATCCGGTGGCGAGCACGGTCCCGGCTCCGAGGCCGATGGCCGCGGTCAGGCCGCCGGCGGCTCTCAGGACGGTTCTACGGCTGATCTCGTTCATTGACTACACCTCCAGTGAGTGGCGTTGCGCCACTGGGCGATCACAGAGTGTTGGTAACTAAATACCATACTCAGGTGAGTCAATGGTGAATAAGTTGCAGTGAGCGGCGTCTAGGACGCGATCCACTCGCGCAGATCATCCGCTGACCAGGTGTTGATGACCCGGTCCGGGGACACCTCGCACTCCTCGGCCCGCTCGCAGCCGTAGATCTGCCAGTCGAGCTGCCCGGGCGCATGAGCGTCGGTGTCGATCGAGAACACACACCCCGTCTCCACCGCCAGCGACAGCAATCGGCGCGGGGGGTCGAGACGCTCGGGCCGGGAGTTGATCTCCACCGCGGTACCGAACTGCTTGCAGGCTTCGAACACAACCTCGGCGTCGAACTGCGACTCCGGCCGCGTGCCACGATCCCCGGTGATCAGGCGCCCGGTGCAGTGGCCGAGTATGTCGACGTGCGGGTTGGCGATCGCGCGGACCATTCGCTCGGTCATCGCCTCGGAGTCCATCCGGAGTTTGGAGTGGACGCTGGCGACGACCACGTCGAGGCGGGCGAGGATCTCGCTGTCGCAGTCGAGGGAGCCGTCGTCGAGGATGTCGACCTCGATGCCGTTCAGGATCGTGAAGCCGTCGAGTTCGTCGGCGAGCTTCTTGTTGAGTTCCGCGACCACGTCGAGTTGCTGTAGCCGCCGTTCGCGGGACAGGCCGTTGGCGATGGTCAGCCGCGGCGAGTGGTCGGTAAGCGCCATGTACTGGTGTCCGAGCGCAGCCGCAGTACGGGCCATCTCCTCGATCGGGCTACCGCCGTCGGACCAGTCGGAGTGCAGGTGCAGATCGGCCTTCAGTTCGGCGCGCAGCGCGACCCCGGCGCCGGCCGTGGTCAACTCCCCCGCGGCCTTCTCCAGCTTCAGCAGGTACGAGGGGGTCTCGCCGTCCATCGCCTCGACGATCACGGCCTCGGTCTTCGGCCCGATCCCCGCCAGCTCGGTCAACGTCCCGGCGCGCCGCCGAGCCCGTACTTCGGCCGCCGGCAAACCCTCGATCGTGTCCGCCGCCCGCCGGTACGCCTTCACCCGATGCGTCGGCTGCCGCTCCCGCTCGAGGAAGTACCCGATCTGCCGCAACGCCTCCACCGCGGCCTCGACACCCGCCCGATCACTCATCCCCCCATCATGCCGCCTCCCGGGGACAACCCGCCTCAGCCGCTGCCAGTACTTCGTACGCCAGCCGCCAACCCGTGCTCGAACCTCAGAGCCAGCGTCAATCCGCCGGCCAATTGCTCAACGTCAGATCAAGCGCGGTCAGGGCCATCGTCCACGAGAGGTCTGACGAGCGAGAGGTATGCCGGAAGGAGCCTGTCAGCTCAAGGGTGATGTAGCCATGCATCGTGGCGCCGAGCAGCCGGATGGCGTCGATCTCCGCGTCCGGAGACAACCGGTAGGCGTGCAGGATCGCGCGGGTCAGGTCAGCATGCCGGCGGGCCGGGGCGGCGGCGAGGCTGTCGGCGGCCAGGTCTTGTTGCATCGCGGCGTACCGGCCGGGGTGTCGCGTCGCGTAGTCGCGGTAGCAGTTGGCGAAGGCCAGCAGAGCGTCTTTGCCTGCGCGGCCGGCCATGGCGGCGGCGACTATGTCGGCGAGTTCGGTGAAGGCGAGGGCGGCCACTCGGATGCGGAGGTCGTGGGCGTTCTTGATGTGGGAGTAGAGGCTCGCGTCCTTCACGCCGAAGTGGCGGGCCAGGGCCGAGACGGTGACGTTGCCGAAGCCGATCTCGTCGGCCAGTTCGGCCGCGGCCTGGGTGAGGCGGTCGGCGGTCATTCCCACGCGGGGCATCCGGGTCCTCCAGAAAGTATTTGCCTAGTACCTCTAGGATAGTACCTATGAGTTCCTGGATACAGACCCCGATCGATCAGAATCTCGTCCGAGGAGCGGTCGAGCTCGAGCGCACCCAGTACGGCGTACTGCCGCATCGACTGCCGGCCTGGGCTCGGGCGCAGACCGCGGACGGGCAGCTCGCGATGGCCGAGGCGCAGCCCTCCGGCGTGCGGCTGAGCTTCCGCACGACTGCCACCGAGATTGAGCTGGACGTGCTGCCGACCAAGGTCCGGTACGCCGGTGCGCCGGCAGGCCCCGACGGCGTGTACGACCTGCTCGTCGACGGCAGGCTCACGGCGCAGGCCAGCTCGGCGGGCGGCAACGTCTTCACCCTCGACCTCGCGACCGGATCGACGGAGTTCGCGCCCGGTGAGCCGACCACGGTCGGCTTCAGTGAACTGCCAGGCACCGACAAGACGATCGAGATCTGGCTCCCGCACCGCGAGCGGACCGAACTAGTTGCCCTGCGCACCAATGCCGAGATCGAGCCACAGACCCAGCAAGACAGGAAGGTCTGGCTGCATCACGGCAGCTCGATCAGCCATGGGTCGAACGCGGACAGCCCGACCCAGATCTGGCCGGCCCTGGCGGCGGCGCGAGCCGGTGTCGAGCTGACCAACCTGGGCTTCGGCGGCAGCGCGTTGCTCGATCCGTTCACCGCGCGGACGATGCGCGACCTGCCGGCCGACCTGATCAGCGTGAAGCTCGGCATCAACCTGGTCAACCTCGACCTGATGCGGCAGCGCGCGTTCGGCCCGGCCGTGCACGGATTCCTGGACACCATCCGCGACGGTCACCCGACCACGCCGCTGCTGGTCGTGTCGTCGATCTACTGCCCGATCCACGAGGACACCCCCGGCCCGGGCGCGCCGGACTTCAGCGGCGGCACGGTGCAGTTCATGGCGACCGGTGATCCGAACGAGCCCGGCAAGCTCACCCTCAACTGGATCCGCCAAGAGCTGGCAGCCATCATCGCGGTCCGGGCGAAGACCGACCCGAACATCAGCTACCTCGACGGCCGCGAACTGTACGGCGAGAAGGACTTCGCCGTACGCCCGCTGCCGGACCAGCTGCACCCCGACAACGCCACGCATCACCAGCTGGCCGAGCGGTTCGCCGATCTCGCGTTCGGGCTAGAGGGTCCGTTCAGCGGAAGCCGCTGACAGCTCTCGCCGGGGAAGCAGCAACGGCGTCGCAAGAATCAACACCCCGGCGACAGCGACCGCCACCCGGGGCGTGCTGACAGCAGCCAGCACGCCCCACAGGGCAGTCATCAGCGCGATCACCGCCTTGCTGGAGATCGACCAGGCCGACAGCGTCCGCGCCACCCGGTCATCAGGCGTCTCCGTCAATCGGTACGCGGCGAAGAGCGGCATGAAGATCCCCATACAAGTGATCAGCCCCAGCTCCACCAGGATGACGATCAGCAGCCCGGACACCCCCGGCCGCACGAAGGCCAGCCCGAGCAACCAGAACGCGCGCAGCCAGCCCGTGACCATCAACACCCGATGGGCGCCGAAGCGCGCGGCCAACGGCGCCGACAACCGCGACCCGATCAACCCGCCGATGCACGGCAACCCGAAGGCCAGCGCGTACTGCCAAGGCGCGAACCCGAGCTCACCAAGCATCAGTACGGCGAGCAGCGGCGCGGTCGCCATGATCAACCCACTGGTCAATACTCCGTTGAAGAACAGCAACCGCAGCGCCGAATGCCCAAGGATGTAACGCCACCCGTCGAGCAGATCCGCCAGCCTCAACCGCTCGCCACGGCGTACAGGCGGCGTCTCCCGCAGCCGAATCGCGCGCACACTCGCGGCCGACACCAGATAGCTGACCGCATCCACCAACACCGTCACGACCGGCCCGAACACACTGATCGACGCGCCACCCAACGGCGGCCCGATCATCGTGGCCGTCCACGTGGTCGACTCAAACCGTCCCGTCGCGACCAGCAACCGCGATCGCGGCACCACAGCCTTCAGTACTGCGCCAGTCGCGGCGGTGAAAGCGTTGTCGGCGGCACCGACCACGACCGAGACGACCACCAATTGCAGAAAGCTGAGCCACCCGAACCAGTACGCCACCGGGATCGTCACCAACGCGCCGAACCGCACCAGATCCATCCCGATCATCACCGGCACCTTGCGCCGGAACTCCACCCAAGGCCCGAGCGGCACCGCGACCACAGCCCCGACCGCCAGCCCGGCGGCGGCCAGCAACGACACCTGACCAGGCCCCGAGTGCAGCACCAGAATCGCGATCAACGGGAACGCGTCGAACGCGAACCAGGTCCCGACCGTGCTCACGGCGTACGAGGTCCACAACCAGCCGAACTGCCGGCCCAGCTTCCGTTCACTCACCCGACAGATCCAAGCCCGCCACCCCGGGCCGGCTCAAACAACGACCCGCTCGGCGAGCCACAACCCGACGTTGTAGAACAGAGTCCGTGGACCTCGACGCCGTGCGCACCTTCGTCGCCGCAGCGGCCACCGACAAGTTCCAGGACGCCGCCGACGATCTCCGGATCACCCAGCAGGCCGTCTCCAAACGCATCGCCGCGCTGGAGAAACACCTCGGCAGCAAACTCTTCACCCGTACTGCGCGGGGCGCGCAGCTCACTCTCGACGGCCAGGCGTTTCTCCCGCATGCGCGCCGGCTGCTCGAGGTCGAACGGCAGGCGTTCAACTCCGTCCAGCCCGCTAACCGCGCTCTCCGGGTCGATGTGATCGGCGGCTTTCTCGCGCCGGCAGGGCTGGTCAGAGAATTCCATCGCGTGCAGCCGGACGTCGAGCTGGACATCGTCACGCTGCCGGACGGTGAGACAGCCGTCGCCGCAGTACGCGATGGCTCGATCGATGCGACTTTCCGCTGGCTCACCATGCCGCCGGCCGAACCGGAGATCGACAGCCTCCGCGTGTTCGACGAGCCTCTGCAGCTCCTCACCGGCCCCACACACCCGCTCGCCGACACCCCAAGCCTCACCCTGGGTGATCTCGAAGACCGCACCATCTGGATGCCAGGCAACATCGCCGGCACCGAGTGGGCCGCGTACTACGACGAGCTGGCCGCCGCGTTCGGCTTCACCATCGACACGGTCGGACCGAACTTCGGGGTCGACGCCATGCTCGACGCGCTGGCGGAGTCCCCCGATCGCGCCACCTTCGTCGGCGAGCAGACCCGGCTGCGCTGGCCGGACGCCTACGACCTGCGCCGGATCACTCTGCACAACCCAACCCCGGTCTATCCGCACTCGCTGATCTGGCGCACCAGCAACCGCCACCCAGCACTGGCTGCACTTCGCACTCACCTGCGAACCACAACCTCCTCTCCGACAGGCTCTGTATGGTCAGGACGTGGTGACCAAGCGGGAGCTCAAGGAGCTCAAGGAACATGAGGCACGCGCCGAGCGGCTGCAGGCCGCGACCGGCGCCCTCGCCACCGCCGCGACCGCCGCGATGGACGAGAAGCTCCCCTGGTTCAGCCAGCTCTCCGCGCAGGACCGCTCCTGGATCGGCCTGGTAGCCCAGTCCGGCATCACCGCGTTCGTCGACTGGTTCCGTGATCCCGAGGTGCACGCCTCGATGCCGACCCGGATGTTCGGCTCCGCGCCACGCGAGTTCACCAGAGTGATCTCGCTGCACCAGACCGTGGATCTGCTGCGGACCACGATCGAGATGATCGAGCACACGATCGGCGACCTGCTGCCGGCTGACGACGTACCGGCGGTGCGGGAGTCGATGCAGCGGTACGCCCGCGAGGTCGCGTTCGCCGCCGCCACCATCTACGCCCAGGCCGCCGAGATGCGCGGCGCGTGGGACGCCCGGCTCGAAGCGCTGGTGGTCGATTCGGTGATCCGCGGCGAGGCCGACGAGTCGGTCCGATCGCGCGCCTCGGCCCTCGGCTGGACCGGCACCAGTACTACGGGCAGCACCTCGTCGGAGGTCGCCGTGGTCGTCGGGCGAGCTCTGGAGACGGAGTCCGGCAGCGCCAACGTGGCCGACGCAGTACGGCATGCCGCGCGCGAGGCGGGTGCTGACGCGCTGTGCGCGATGCAGGGCGATCGGCTGGTGGTGGTACTCGGTGGTACGAGCAAACCTGTCGAGATCGTACAAAAGCTGATCGGCTGGTTCGGACCTGGTCCGATCGTCGTCGGACCGGTCGTGAAGGACCTGATGTCGGCCGTCACCAGTGCCCGGGCAGCAGTCGCCGGTCTCCGCGCCGCTCCCGCCTGGCCAGGTGCCCCGAGACCCGTTCAAGCGGATGAACTGCTGCCCGAGCGATCGCTGTCCGGAGACGGTCACGCCCGCCGCCAACTCGCCTCTGACGTCTACGGCCCGCTCACAATGGGCGACGGAGTACTGCTCGACACTGTTTCGGCCTACCTCGACTCAGGTGGTTCCATCGAGGCGACGGCCCGGGCGATGTTCATCCACGCCAATACTGTCCGGTACAGGTTGAAGCGTGTGGGCGATCTCACGGGCTACTCGCCGTCGAATCCGCGCGACGCTTTCACGCTCGGTGTCGCACTGGCCCTCGGGCGCCTGCTCAACCCGGAGCCAGGATCGTCGCTTTTGTAGGAACCCTACAAAGTCCTGCGGGTAGAATTCGTGCTGCTTTCCGCACCACGAACCGCAGTACTCAGGGAGAGTTGTCAGCGTGCTCGTCATCGCCGCGCCCGGACAGGGCGCCCAGACCCCAGGATTCCTCGAGCCGTGGCTGGCGGATCCAGTCTTCGAGAACCGGCTGAACTGGCTGTCCGCGGTCGCCGGTCTCGACCTCGCCCACTACGGCACGAAGGCCGACGCGGAGACGATTCGCGACACCGCGATCGCCCAGCCGCTGCTGGTCGCGGCCAGCATGCTGTCGGCGCTGGCGCTGTTCCCGCACCCGGGTGACGCGTTCGAGAAGATCGGCGCGCTGGCCGGTCACAGTGTCGGTGAGATCGCGGCCGCTGTCGGCGCCGGCGTGATCACCGGCGAGCAGGCGATGGTGCTGGTCCGGGAGCGGGGCAAGGCGATGGCGGCCGCGTCCGCGCTGACCCCGACCTCGATGACCGCGGTGCTCGGGGGAGACCGCGACGAGATCCTGGCCAAGCTGGCGCAGTACGGGCTGACCGCCGCCAACGACAACGGCCCCGGCCAGATCGTTGCCGCCGGCACCGTTGAGGAGCTGGCCGCGCTGCAGGCCGACCCGCCGGCCAAGACCCGGCTGATCCCGCTCTCGGTGGCCGGCGCGTTCCACACCCGGCACATGGAGCCGGCCGTCCAGACCCTGGCCGGCTACGCCCGCTCCATCACCACCCACGACCCGCGCACCCGGCTGATCTCGAACCGGGACGGCCAGATCGTGCACGACGGCCGTGACGTACTGCGCCGGCTGGTCCAGCAGGTCAACGCGCCGGTCCGCTGGGACCTGTGCATGCAGACGATGGCCGACCTGCAGGTCACCGGCATCCTGGAGATGACCCCGGCCGGCACGCTGACCGGGATCGCCCGGCGCGCACTCAAGGGTGTCGAGGTGTTCGCGCTGAAGACGCCGGACCAGCTCGACGACGCCCGCGCCTTCGTGGACAAGCACGGCAGCCCCTCCGACATCAACGCGCAGCCCACCTGGCGGCTGCTGGTGGCGCCGATGAAGGGCACGTTCACCCGCGAGGGCCAGGTCACCCGTGAGGCGGGTGACACGGTCGAGGCCGGCGAGGTGGTCGCGATCGTGAAGAGCCTCCGCGACGAGGTCGAGGTCCGCGCGCCGCACGGCGGCAGCGTGGTCGAGTGGCTGGTGGAAGAGGGCGACCCGGTCGCCCCAGGGCAGCCGCTGATCCGGCTGCACCCTAGTGGAGTGAGCTGACATGCCCGGACAGATCACGGAATCGATCCCGACCGCCCACGCTTCGGTACTGGGCCTCGGCTCGTACCGGCCGCGCCGGGTGGTGCCGAACTCGGTGATCCTGGAGCAGATCGACTCCAGTGACGAGTGGATCCAGACCCGCTCCGGGATCAAGGAGCGGCGCTGGGCCGACGACGACGAGACCGTGCTGATGATGTCGGCGAACTCGGCCAAGGAGGCGCTCGCCGACGCGGGCATCGACCCGGCCCAGATCGGCTGCGTCATCGTCGCGACCGTCACGCACCTCTACCAGACCCCCGCGATCGCGACCCAGGTCGCCGTCGCGGTCGGCGCGCCCACCGCGGCCGCCTTCGACGTTTCCGCCGCCTGCGCCGGCTTCTGCTACGGCATCGCGCTGGCCAACGACATGGTCCGCGGCGGCAGCGCCAAGTACGTGCTGGTGGTCGGGGTCGAGCGGCTCAGCGACATCACCGACCGGACCGACCGCAGTACGGCGTTCATCTTCGCCGACGGCGCCGGCGCGGCGGTGGTCGGTCCGTCCGAGCAGACCGGGATCGGCCCGGTGGTCTGGGGCTCCGACGGCACCCAGCACGAGGTGATCAGCCAGAAGGAGTCCTGGAAAGAGGCGCACGGCAGCTACCAGTGGCCGAACCTCACCATGGACGGCAACCCGGTCTTCCGCTGGGCGTCCTTCGAGATGGCCAAGACCGCCCAGCAGGCGCTGGACGTGGCCGGGGTGAAGGCCGAGGACCTCGACCTGTTCGTCCCGCACCAGGCGAACATGCGGATCACCGACGCGATGCGCCGCACCCTGAAGCTGCCCGACACGGTCAAGGTCGCCCGCGACATCGAGCGGCAGGGCAACACGTCGGCCGCGTCGATCCCGCTCGCGATCGCCACCATGCGCGAGAGTGGCGAGGCGAAGAGCGGTGACCTCGCTCTGATCATCGGCTTCGGCGCGGGCCTGACCTTCGCCGCTCAGGTGATCCGGCTCCCGTAGTACCCACTGTTGTCCGGGACGGCTCAAGTGGCCGGCCCGGCTAGTTATGCACACATTTTCGAAAGGGAACACACTGATGGCCAGCACCGAAGAGATCCGCTCCGACCTCGCCGAGATCGTCAACGAGATCGCCGGCATCCCGGTCGAGGACGTCCAGCTGGACAAGTCCTTCACCGACGACCTCGACGTCGACTCGCTCTCCATGGTCGAGGTGGTCGTGGCCGCCGAAGAGAAGTTCAGCGTCAAGATCCCCGACGACGAGGTCAAGAACCTGAAGACCGTCGGTGACGCCGTCGCGTTCATCGAGCGCGCGCAGAACGGCTGATCGACTCCTTTTCTGGAATCGGTCGTGCTGGCAGCCGTGGCGGGCTCACCGGATCGCGAGGTCCGGTGAGCCGCCGCTCCAGCAGCCCCCGCCGGTACGCCGTACCGGCCTCCCCTGGCTCCACCACCCGCTGATACGCCGAAGGATGAGGTAACCATGTCGAAGACCCGAGTCGTAGTCACCGGGCTCGGAGCGACGACCCCGGTCGGGGGCGACGTCGCCAGCACCTGGGAGGCGCTGCTGGCCGGCAGGTCCGGCGCGAAGCTGCTGACCGCCGACTGGGTCGAGGAGCTGCCGGTCAAGATCGCCGCCCCCGCCGCCGTCGAACCGACCGAGGTGATCGAGCGGGTCAAGGCCCGCCGGCTGGACCGCAACGCGCAGTTCGCCGTCGTCGCCGCCCGCGAGGCCTGGGCCGACTCCGGCCTGGCCGACGTCGAGCTCGACAAGACCCGGCTGGGCGTGGCCATCGCCACCGGGATCGGCGGCCTGATGACCACCCTGGCCAACTACGACCTGCTGCAGAAGGGCCCGCGCCGCGTCTCGCCGCTGGCGATCCCGATGCTGATGCCGAACTCGGCCGCCGCCAACGTCGGCCTCGAACTGGGCGCGCTGGCGGGCGTCCAGACCCCGGTCTCGGCCTGCGCCTCCAGCAACGAGGCGATCTCGCTGGCCGCCGACCAGATCCGGCTCGGCCGCGCCGACATCGTCGTCGCCGGTGGCGCCGAGGGCTCGATCGCCGGCCTGCCGCTGGCCGCGTTCGGCCAGATGATGGCGCTCAGCAAGCGCAACGACGAGCCCGAGCGCGCGTCCCGTCCGTGGGACGCCGACCGCGACGGCTTCCTGCTCGGTGAAGGCGCCGGCGTGCTGGTGCTGGAGTCCTACGAGCACGCGATCGCCCGTGGCGCGAAGATCTACGCCGAGTTCGCCGGCGCCGGCATCACCGCCGACGGTCACGACATCGTGCAGCCGGACCCGACCGGTTCGGGCGCCGAGCGCGCGATGGTGCAGGCGCTGCGCGAGGGCGACCTGTCCACCGGCGACATCGTGCACATCAACGCGCACGCCACCTCCACCCCGGCCGGCGACGTCGCCGAGGCCGTGGCGATCCGCAAGGCGCTCGGCAAGGTCGCCGACACCGCCGTGGCGACCGCGCCGAAGTCGATGGTCGGTCACCTGCTGGGTGCGGCCGGAGCGGTCGAGTCGATCGCCACCGTGCTCGCCCTGCACCACCGGATCGTCCCGCCGACCATCAACCTGGACAAGCTCGACGACGGTGTGCAGCTCGACATCGCGACCGAGCCGCGCAAGCTCGCCGACGGGGACATCGCGGCGCTGAACAACTCGTTCGGCTTCGGCGGTCACAACGTCGCGCTGGCCTTCAAGTCGATCTGATTTCTCCGTGGGGCCGGGTCTCCCCGGCCCCACTTTCAGTTGCACCCCACTCTGCCCGGGAGATGCCATGACCACCGCCCCTGCGAAGCCGGCCAAGCTGCCGCGCGACGAGGATCCCCGCAACCCGGTCTCCCGGCTGACCGCCTTGTTCGACCCCGGCACGCTCGAGCTGATCACGCCCGACGACCTGTCCGGGATGCTCGCCGCCCGCGGCACGATCGCGGGCGCGAAGGTGATCGCCTTCTGCTCCGACGCCACCGTGATGGGCGGCGCGATGGGCGACCAGGGCTGCGAGGTCGTGGTCCAGGCGTACCGGGTGGCCCGGGACGAGGAGCTGCCGATCGTCGGGCTGTGGCACTCCGGCGGCGCGCGGCTGGCCGAGGGTGTGCTCAGCCTGCACGCGGTCGGCAAGATCTTCTACGAGATGACCCAGGCCTCGGGCAAGATCCCGCAGATCTCGGTGGTGCTCGGGCCGGCCGCCGGCGGCGCGGCGTACGGGCCGGCGTTGACCGACATCGTCATCCTCGGCCCGGAGGGACGGATCTTCGTCACCGGTCCGGACGTGGTCCGCTCGGTCACCGGCGAGGACGTCGACATGCTCCGGCTCGGCGGTCCCGAGCCGCACGGCCGGCGCTCCGGCGTCGTGCACATCACCACCGACTCCGAGGCCGCCGCGATCGACAAGGCCCGCCGGCTGGCCGATCTGCTCGCGAACCAGGGTGAGGTGTCCGGCGACGTCGCCGACACCGACCTGTCCGGTCTGCTGCCGGAGTCGGCCAAGCGCGCGTACGACGTCCACCCGCTGGTCGGCGGTGTGCTCGACGAGGAGTCCGGCGTCGAGCTGCACCAGCGCTGGGCGCCGAACATCGTCACCACGCTCGGCCGCCTCGGTGGCCGGACCGTCGGGGTGATCGCCAACAACCCGCTGCGTCTGGGCGGCTGCCTGGACGCGTTGTCGGCGGAAAAGGCCGCCCGGTTCGTGCGGACCTGCGACGCGTTCGGCGTACCGATGGTGGTGCTGGTCGACGTCCCGGGATATCTGCCGGGTGTCGGTCAGGAGTGGGACGGCGTCGTACGCCGAGGCGCCAAGCTGCTGCACGCCTTCGCGGAGTCCGTCGTACCGCGGGTCACGCTGGTCACCCGCAAGACCTACGGTGGCGCGTACATCGCGATGAACGCGCGCTCGCTCGGCGCGACCCGAGTGTTCGCCTGGCCGCGCGCCGAGGTGGCCGTGATGGGCGCCGTCGCCGCGATCCGGGTGCTGCACCGCCGCCGGCTGGCCGACGTCGAGCCGGACCTGCGCCCGCAGGTGGAGGCCGAGCTGGCCGCCGAGCACGAAAAGATTGCCGGAGGCATCGAACGCGCCCGCGAGATCGGCGTCGTCGACGAGATCGTCGAGCCGGCCAAGACCCGGTCGGCACTGGCTGCCGCGATCGCCACCGCCGAGGCGGGCGGCCGCGTCCGCGGTCGGCACGGCAACATCCCGCTCTAGCCCGGCCAGGGTGTACCGCCGGCCTCCGATGGGAACCGGCGAGGCCATCGCCTGCGTCGATACTGGCGAGCTGTCATCTGAACTCACGGAGGAACCACCGCCCATGCGCAAACCTTTCATCGCTGCCGTCGGAGCAATCGCCCTGGCCGGTACCGCCCTCACCGCCCTGCCCGCCAGCGCGGCTGTCGGCGACGTACCGGCGGAGTGCGCGGTCTACACGACTGCCTACCGCTCCGACGGCCAGCGGCTCTCCTACGGGTACGACGCCCGTAAGACGAGCATCACGTCGTACCCCGGCGACAAGCTGACCTGGGTGCCGTCCGCGCAGCAGCAGATCGGTGGCGCCGGTGACACCGACCTGTTCATCAGCAGCGAACTGGTCACGCACCCGACCGACGGCTACCTGTACGACCTGGAGCGTCGCGGCGAGCGCACCAACGGGGTCTGGAAGATGACCAAGAACACCGCCACCCGGATGTCGTCGGGCTTCGCCAACACCCGCATCCTCACCATCGGCACCTACGTGTACCGCGTCGCCGGCACCGCCCTGTACCGCTACACGTTGACCTACACCGGCGGCAAGTACGTGGTGTCCGCGCCGACGACGCTGAAGGCGACCGGCTGGGATGCGGTCAAGACGCTGACCTACGAGCGCACCGAGGGCACCGGCGCCGCAGCGGTCGACGTACTGATCGGGACCAAGACCAACGGTGAGCTGAAGGAGTGGCGGGTCAACCTGGCCACGCCCACCACGATCGGCTCGACGGTTCTGCAGTCGACCGGATGGTCGAGCTTCGGCAGCTTGAGCAGTGGCTACTGCCAATCGCATCAGGCCGGCCGGCCGCTGCTCGGCATCACCCCGGCGGGGGCGGCTTCGATCTACTTCGACGCCAACCAGACCGACCGGATCGGCACCGACATCAAGGGTGGTTCGCTCGGTGCGCTGAACTGGACCGCGAAGTCGTACGGCCAGTAAAAAGCCAGGGACAAAGGGAAAGGGCGCGGACCGTGAGGTCCGCGCCCTTTCACGTGGTGCGGCCGCTGTTTGCGACAACCGGGGGTGTCCCGACACCCGGTGGCCCCAGCGGCCACGACTGTGGCGACTCAGTGGAACGTCTGCTCATAGCATTGTCGAAAAAGGCGAGGAAGTCTCCTGTTTCTTGACTTTCTTCTGAAGTTCTCAGGATCTGGTCAGACCACCTGGTGCAGCCAGCGGACCGGCGCGCCGTCACCGGCGTACCGGAACGGCTCGAGCTCGTCGTCCCAGGGGCGGCCGAGCAAACGCTCGACCTCCTCGGTCAGATCGGCCTCGCCGCTGACGGCCTTCAGCATCGCCGCCTTCAGCCGGTCCTCGGGCACCATGATGTCGCCGTGCACCCCGGTTGTCGCGTGGAAGACCCCGAGGGTCGGAGTGAAGGAGTACCGCTCACCCTCGACGCCGTTGCTCGGTTCCTCGGTGACCTCGAAGCGGAGCTTCTGCCAGCCACGCAGCGCGGACGCCAGCTTGGCCGCGGTACCGCTCGCTGCCTGCCAGGACAGCTCCGCGCGATAGGTGCCCTGTGCCGCGGGCTGCGGCGTCCAATCAAGTTTCACGGGCACGCCTAGGATGCCGCCCGCTGCCCACTCGACATGAGGGCACAACGCTGACGGCACGGTGTGGACGTATAAAACGCCACGAGTCGTCGCCACCGGGACCTCCTGTGCTCGAGCTGCGCCTTCCCCAGCGTTCTCGAACAACTGCCGTCGATCCCGGACGGCGACACCCATACTGCACCACGGAACCCTTGGATACCAGCAACATCGCCGTGTCAACCACATCACCGTCGTGTCGCAATCCGGAACCGGCCGGTCCGCAAATGGTCACACCGAGGAGCGGATCACCAACTGGGTGGGCAGGATCAGCGGGCTCGGCTGGTCGCCGGACATCAGCGCCAGCAGCATCTTGGCCATCTCCCGGCCGAGCGCGTGGATCGGCTGGTTGACCGTGGTCAGCGGCGGCTCGGTATGACGGGCGCTGGTGATGTCGTTGAAGCCGACCAGGGCGACATCGGCGGGCACCGACCGGCCGGCCTTCGACAACACCCGCAGCGCGCCGATGGCCATCTGGTCGGAGGCGATGAAGACGCCGTCGAGATCGGGCGCGCGGTCCAGCAACCTCGTCATCGCGAGGCTGCCGCCCTCCTCGCTGAAGTCGCCGTGATCGATCAGGCTGTTGTCGAGACCCGCGACCGCGAGCGCGTCCTGGAAGCCTTGCAGCCTGGCCATCCCGGCGCCCTCGTCCAGGCGGCCGGTGATGGTGGCGATCCTGCGGCGGCCGGCCGCGACCAGGTGCTCGGTCGCGAGCCGCGCTCCCCCGCGGTTGTCGGCGTCGACGTAGTACCGGGGTTCGAAGTTGAGCGGGCGGCCGCCGAAGACGACCGGTACCGAGGCGTTGTCGGCGAGCGCGGCCAGCGGGTCGTCGCCGTGCAGTGACATCAGCATCACGCCGGCGGCCTGCCGCGTCCGCAGTACCTGCTCGAGCCTGGCCTGGCCCCGCGACGAGGTCGCCAGCGACAGCATCAACTCGAGCTCGGTCTCCTCCAGCACCGAGTTCACCCCGACCACGATCTCGGCGAAGAACGGGTCCGCGAACATCGCCGGGTCGTCGCCGGAGATCGCCAGCACGACGGCGCCGGCCTGCTGGGTGGCCAGCGCGCGGGCGGTCGCGTTCGGCACGTAGCCGAGATCGTCGATCGCCCGCTGGACCGCCTCACGCTTGGCCCTGCTGACGTGCGGCGCGTTGTTGATCGCCCGGGAGGCGGCCGATCGCGACACCCCCGCGCGCTCGGCGACCTCTTCGAGCGTCGGCTGCCGCCTCGGTGTCTCCGTGGTCACCTGCTGGTTCTCCTTCGCCTGGCCTGGCCGAAACCCTATCCCGGTCACGAGCGCACGGCTCCATCCATGATGCCGCCGATGATTTGGCGGCCGAACAGGATGAACACCAGCAGCAACGGCACCGTCGCGATCAGCGTGCCGGAGAACATCAGGGTGTAGTCGGTGTAGTACTGCGTCGCCAGCTGGCTGAGCGAGAACTGCACCGTCGGGTTGTCCGCCTCCAGGATCGCGAGCGGCCAGAGGAACTCGTTCCAGGTGCTCATGAAGGTGAACAACCCCAGTACCGCGGCGCCGGGACGCAACGCGGGCGCGACCACCCGGACGAACAGCCCGAAGGTGCTGCAGCCGTCCAGCCGCGCGGCCTCGATCAGCTCGTCCGGGACCGCGCGTTCGGCGTACTGGCGCATCAGGAAGACGCCGAAGGCGGAGACCAGGAACGGCACGATCACCGCCTGCAACTGGTTCTGCCAGCCGAGCTTCACCATCACCATGTAGAGCGGCACGATGCCCATCTGGACCGGCACCATCATCGTCGCCAGTACTGCGATCAGGAACGCGTTGCGGCCCCGGAACCGCAGCTTGGCGAAGGCGAAGCCGGCCAGCGAGGAGAAGAAGACCACCGAGACGGTGACCGCGATCGAGGCGATCATCGAGTTCGCCAGCCCGCGCGCGAAGTGCGCCTCCTCGGCGCTGAACAACCGGCTGACGTTCTCACCGAGGTTGCCACCCGGGATGAGCGGCGGCGGCATCTGGCCGACCACGTCGTTGGAGCGGGTGGCCACCACGAACAGCCAGTAGAGCGGGAAGACCGACAGCACCAGGCTGATCAGCAGAGTCAGATAGACGAGGGTGTTGCCTTGGGTACGGCGTCTCACTGGGTGCCACCCTTCCAGCGCCGGGCGATCAGCGCGTTCACGACGCCGACCACGACGGTGAGCAGGAAGATCGCCCACGCGATCGCCGACCCGTAGCCGTAGTCGAAGTTCTGGAAACTCTGCTCGAACATGTACATCGCGATGGTCTGGAACTGCCGCAGACTGCCGCCGGAGATGTCGCCCTGGCCGAACAGCAGCGGCTCGGTGAACAGCTGCATGCCGCCGATGATCGACATCACCACGGTGAAGATCAGGGCCGGCCGGATCAACGGCACGGTGATCGATCGGAACTGCCGGATCGGTCCGGCCCCGTCCAGCTCGGCCGCCTCGTACAGATCACGCGGGATGGCCTGGATCGCGGCCAGGTAGATCAGCGCGTTGTACCCCGTCCAACGCCAGTTGACCATGCTGGAGACCGCGATCCAGGACGACGTCTTGCTCGCCTGCCAGTCGATCGGGCCGATGTCGATCAGGCCGAGCAGACCGTTGACCAGCCCGGTGTCGCGGCCGTACAGCTGCCCGAAGACGATCGCGACCGCCGCCACCGAGGTGACGATCGGCGCCAGCACGCCCAGCCGGAACATCATCAGCGCCCGGATCGGCCGGTTCAGCAGTCCCGCGATGATCAGCGCGAAGCACAGCTGCGGCACGGTCGACAACACGAACAGGCCGAGCGTGTTCACCATCGCGTTCCAGAAGTCCGGATCGCCGAGCAGCCGGGAGTAGTTCTTCAGCCCGACGAAGCCGGCGTCGCCGGTCAGATCCCAGGCCCGCAACGAGACCCAGGCCGTGTAGAGCAGCGGGAACAGCCCGAAGAGCGCGAACAGCACGAAGAACGGCGTGATGAAGAAGTACGGCGAACCGTGCAGGTCCAGCCGGTTGCGGCGCTCGGCCCAACTCACTTTGCTCTTCCGCCGCCCGCCCGCTGCCTTCGCAGCGGGCGGGCGGATCAGAGTCGTGCTCACTTGTCGACTGCTCGCTTCGCGTCGGTCAGCGCCTTGGTCCAGGCCTGGTCGGGCTGCAGCTTGCCCTGCTCGACCGCGGTGAGCGCGTCGCCGACGCCGTCACCGACCACCTGGTTGTCGGGGCCGAGGTAGACCGGCTTCAGGTCCTTGGCGGACTGGCCGAAGATCTTGCCGACCGGCGCGTTGTTGAAGTACGCGTTGACGGCACTCGAGACCGCCGGGTCGTCGATCGCCTGCGGCGACGACGGGAAGTTGTTCTTGGCCTTGAACGCGGCCGTCTGACCGGCCGGGTTGGTCAGGAACTTCGCGAGCTCGGCAGCCTCCTTGGGGTGCTTGCTCTGCGCCGGTACTGCGAGGAACGACCCACCTCGCACCGCGCCTTCACCCGGCACCCGGGCGACGTCCCACTTGCCCGCGTTCTCGGGGCCGGCCTGATCCTTGATGATGCCGAGCATCCACGCCGGGCACGGGATGGTGGCGAAGGTGCCCTTCTTGAAGCCCGCGTTCCAGGCCGGGCTCCACATCTGCAGCTTGCCGGACAGTCCGGCGCCGACCATCGCGACCGACTGGTCCCAGGCCGTCTTGACCCCGGGGTTGCTGTCCACGATCAGCTTGTTCGAGCGATCGAAGTACGTGGTGTCGCCCTGCTGCATCAAGATGTTCTGGTAGACCCCGCCGACGGTGTCGAAGTAGCTCGCCCCGGTGCCGGCGGCAACGAACTTCTTGCCGGTGGCAAGGTATCCGTCCCAGGTCGGCCAGAGCGCGCCGACCTTCTCCCGGTCGGTCGGCAGCCCGGCCTTGGCGAACAGGTCGGTGCGGTAACACATGCCCTGGGCCCCGATGTCGGTGCCGAGGCCAACCAGTTTCTTGCCGTCCGGGGTCAGCGCCTGCTGCCACTTCCAGTCCAGGAAGTTGCCCTTCAGGTCGCCGGCGCCCTGGTCGAGCAGGTTGACGAACTGGTCGGGCTTGCCCATCAGCTTGATCAGGATGCCCTCCTCCAGCGCGACCACGTCGCCCGCGCCGCTGCCGGCGGTCAGCCACTGCTGCAGCTTGGGCGTGTAGTCGGCCAGCTTGGCGATGTTGTCCTGCTTGACCTGGACGTCCGGGTGGGACGCCTCGTAGCTCTTGATCAGGTCGTCGTAGCCGAACTGCCCGAAGGTCTTGATCGTCAGCGTCACCTTGCCGTTCGCCGACTCCTCGCCACCGCCCCCGCAGCCGGTCGCCAGCAATGCCACGCTCACGCCCACGGCGGTTGCCGAGGCAAGCGCTTTCCTGATTCGCATGAAGAAACCTTTCCACTCCACCTACGGATTTTTGGGAGCGCTCCCAGCACTGCGGACGCCGAGGCCACGGTGACGCCGCTGAGTCAGCTCCGGCAGAACCCGATAAGACTGAGGGGCGGTACTCGGGTTCGAAACTGGGAGCGCTTCCGGTTGACCATAAGGCACCGTGGTCTTCTTGTGAAGAGCAGATTTCGCGCTCGTTTCAGTCTTGACACACCCGGGCGCCGTCGGCACCATGCACAGGGACGCCGCTGACTCGTAGGCCGATAGTGAAAGCGCTCCCAGCGCATTCCCCTTCCGGAGGCAGCTGCATGACCAGATTCCGGAGGCTCTCGGCGCTCAGCCTGAGCGCCTTCCTCCTCGTCCCCCTGACCAGTGCTGGACCGGCCACGGCGGCCGGCGACGCCTCGCCGTACGAGCGGGTCCTGAACGGGACCTTCGACAGCGGCGTCAAGAGCCCGTGGTGGACCAGCGGGAACACCCCGTCGGCCGTCACCGACGGGCGGCTGTGCGCTCAGATCCCGGGCGGCACGGTGAACGTCTGGGACTCGATGATCGGCCAGGACGACCTGCCGGTCGAGGCCGGCCAGCCCTACACGCTGCGGTTCGACGCCTCGGCCAGCCGGGCGACCACGTTCCGGGCCGTCGTCCAGACTGCCTCCAAGCCGGTGGCGACGGTGCTGAACAAGACCGTCAACGTCACCACCACCGCGCAGACGTTCACCTTCACCGGGACGTCGACCACCACCGCCGACCACACTCAGGTCAGCTTCCAGGCCGGCGCCAGCACCGAGCCGTACACGCTGTGTCTGGACAACATCTCGGTCGTCGGCGGAGTCGTGCCACCTGGTGGGGTACGGGACTTCGGATCGCCGGTGCGGGTCAACCAGCTCGGCTATCTGGCCGGCGGCCCGAAGCGGGCCACCTACGTCACCGACGTGACCACGCCGCAGCCTTGGCGGTTGCTCGACGCCACCGAAGGTGTCGTTGCCCAAGGCAAGACCAAGCCGTACGGCGCGGACGCGATGTCCGGCAGCAAGGTCCAGCTGATCGACTTCGACCGTTTCCGCGGCACGGGCGACGGCTACCGGCTCGCGGTCGGCGACCAACTCAGCGAGCCCTTCAGCGTCGGCGACGACCTCTACCGCTCCCTGCGCGACGACGCGCTCGCCTACTTCTACAACAACCGCAGCGGCATCGAGATCGAGGCCCAGTACGTCGGCGCCGAACGAGCGCGAGCTGCCGGGCACCTCGGCGTCGCGCCGAACAAGGGCGACGTCTCGGTCCCCTGCTTCCCGGGGACGTGCACGTACAGCCTCGACGTACGGGGTGGCTGGTACGACGCCGGCGATCACGGCAAGTACGTCGTCAACGGCGCGCTGGCCGCGTGGCAGTTGCTCGACCAGTACGAGCAGTCCGGTGACCAGCCGCTCCGGATTCCCGAAGCAGGCAACAAGATTCCCGACATCCTCGACGAGGCGAAGTGGGAGATCGACTTCCTGCTCCGGATGCAGGCGCCGTCCGGCATGGTGCACCACAAGATCCACGACGTGAAGTGGACCGGCCTGCCGCTCAAGCCCGCCGCCGACCCGCAGCAGCGCTACCTCTATCCCCCGTCGACGGCCGCCACGCTCAACGTCGCCGCGGTCGGCGCGCGGTGTGCCCGGGTCTACGCGAAGTGGGACAAGGCATTGGCCGCTCAGTGTCTCGCCGCGGCCGACAAGGCCTGGAAGGCAGCACTGGCGAACCCGGCGGTCTACGCACCGGACGGCGGTGAGGGCGGCGGCGCGTACGACGACGTCAAGGTCACCGACGAGTTCTCCTGGGCCGCCGCCGAACTGTTCGCGACCACCGGCAAGCAGGCCTACAAGAAGGCCATCACGACCCAGATCAAGGCCGAGGACGGCTTCTCCTGGCGGGACACGGGCAGCCTCGCCGACCTCGCTCTGGCTCGCGCGCCTCAGCGGCTCCCGTTGCTCGAGCGGCTGAAGCTCACGCTGCGGATCGCCAAGGCCGCCGACAAGTACGTCGCCGACCTGCGCTCGCAGGGGTACGCCAACCCGTACCTGCCGGCGGACGGCAAGTACGTCTGGGGTTCGAACAGTGCCGTCGCCAACAACGCGATGATCATTGCCATTGCCTACGACCTGACCCGGCTGCCGAAGTACCGGGAGGCTGCGCTGGAGTCGCTCGACTACCTGCTCGGGCGCAATGCGATCAACCAGTCCTACGTGACCGGCTACGGCGAGCGGGACAGTCACAACCAGCACCACCGGTTCTGGGCGAAGTCGATGGACCCGGCTCTGCCGTCGCCGGCGCCTGGATCCCTTGCAGGCGGACCGAACTCGGGTCTGCAGGACCCGGTCGCGGAGCGTGGTCTCCAGGGCTGCGCGCCGGCCACCTGCTACCTCGACAACATCGGTTCGTACTCCACCAACGAGGTCGCGGTGAACTGGAACTCCGCGCTGGCGTGGATCACCGCGTTCGCCGACTCGACGAGCCGGCTGTCCTGGCCACACGCCGCGTCAGCCGGCGCAGCAGCTCCGGCCAAGGCCCTCGCGAGCCCGGCCAAGGCCCTCGCGAGCCCGGTCAGTCTGACCAGCGGGTTCTACGTCAACCCCACCTCGACGCCCAAGGCCTGGGTGAACAGCCATGCCAGCGACTCCCGGGCCGCGACCATCAACACCAACATCGCCAGCAAGCCGACCGCCAAATGGTTCGGCAACCCGCCCTCTGGTACGACGATCGGCGCGATGGTCGGCGGGTACGTCGGTGCCGCCGACAACGCGGACAAGCTGCCGGTGCTGGTCGCCTACAACCTGCCCGGCCGGGACGCGTGTGGCGGTCACTCCGGCGGCGGAGCCGGATCGCCCGCGGCGTACCGGACCTGGATCTCGGCGTTCGCGAGCTCGATCGGCACCCGGCCGGCCGTGGTCGTGATCGAGCCGGACGCGCTGGGCGACTTCGAGTGCATGACCGCGGCGCAGATCGCCGAGCGGAACGGGATGCTCACCTTCGCCACCCAGCAGTTCCGCGACCGGGCGCCCAACACCTGGACCTACCTGGACGGTGGCAACGCCGGATGGGTGCCAGCGGCAACGATGGCGCAGCGGCTGCAGAGTGCCGGGATCGCCAATGCCCGGGGCTTCTCGGTGAACGTCTCGAACTACTACACCACCAGCGCTTCGGTCTCCTACGCCAACAACGTGCGGAGCAACCTCGGTACGGCGAAGCCGTTCGTGATCGACACCAGCCGCAACGGCAACGGGTCGAACGGCGTGTGGTGCAACCCGGCGGGTCGCAAGCTGGGCTCGTCTCCTCAGCAGGGTGGTGGTGCCGAGATGCTGCTGTGGATCAAGGTGCCGGGTAACTCGGACGGGCAGTGCGGGATCGCGCCGACCGTGCCTGCGGGGACCTTCAGTCCAGACATCGCAGTACGACTGATCAACGGGTCCTGACAGAACAAGAAGACCCCGCCGGAGCTCCTCTCCCGGCGGGGTCTTCTTTCTGTTTCTTACGGGAAGCGCGAGGCCAGTGCGATGCAGGCGCCGGCCGAGGCCAACGTCAGCAGCATCGCGATGCCGGCGAACCGGGAGGTGACTTCCTTGTCGACCTTGTCGTAGCCGACCGAGGAACCGATGTCCTTGTAGACATCCTCCAACTCACCTGCGGACTCGGCCGTGTACGCCTCTCCCCCGGTGATCTCGGCGACGCTGCGCAGCTCGGCGCGGTCCGGGGGAACGCGCTGGCGGATGCCGTCCATCTCGATGAAGCCCGAGTCGGTGCCGAAGGTGATCGTGTAGACGGGCGTGTTCTTCGCCTTCGCCGCCTGCGCGCCTTCCTGCGCCGTCCGGCCGACCGTGCGCTTGCCGTCCGACAGCAGCACGATCCGGGCCGGCGCCGGGTCGTCCGGGTGCTCCGGGTCCGGCGGGACCTGGGTGAGCGCCTGCAGCGAGGTGAAGATTCCCTCACCGGTGGCGGTCGACTCGGCCAGCTCGAGCCCGTCGATCGACCGCTGCACAGTGGCCCGGTCGGTGGTCGGCGGAACGATGATCGAGGCGGTGCCGGCGAAGTTCACCAGCGCCACGTTGAACTTCGACGGCAGCTGGGTGACGAAGTTCTTCGCCGACTTCTTCGCCGCCTCCAGCCGGTTCGGGTCGACGTCGGTCGCCATCATCGACAGCGACACGTCGATCGCGACCACGATGGTGGCCCGCTCGCGCGGCACCTTCACCTCGTCCTTGGGCTGCGCGAACGCGATGATGCACGAGGTCGCGGCGAACAGCGCCAGTACGACGGCCAGATGCCGGCGCCACTGCGGCCGGCGCGGCGCGACCCGGTCCAGCAGCGCGATGTTGGTGAACCGCAGCGCGTACTGCGCGCGCCGGCGCTGCAGGAAGATGTACCCGGCCACGACGACCGGGATGAGCAACAGGAACCACAGTCTGGCCGGAGACAGGAACTCCATCAGCGAGCCACTCCCTTCGGCGGTTGGTGCAGGCGGGGCGCCACTCGCCGGTAGGCGAGGACGAACCGCACGGTGTCGGCGACCCAGTCGCGGTCGGTCCGCAGGACCAGATGTCCGGCTCCCACCCTACGCAGGGCCGTTCTGGTTCGTTCGCGCTGCGCCAGGGCGGCCGCGGCGTACTGCTCGCGTACCCGCTGCTTGCGGGTGTCGATCTCCCGGATCGCTCCGGTCTCCGGGTCGCCGATCAGGACGACGCCGATGTTCGGCAGCTCCAGCTCGCGCGGGTCGACGATCTCGACTGCGAGCACCTGGTGCTGGGCGGTCAGCTTGCGCATCGCGCGCTCCCAGGAGGGCTCCATCCGGCTGTCGGTCTCGCCGTCCTCCGGGGTGAGGAAGTCCGACACGATCACCCGCAGGCCGCGCTTGCGCTGCGTCCGGGCCATCGAGTCCAGCGCGCCGGCCAGGTCGCTGCGCGCCTGGTGCTCGCCGGTCGCGGTCTCGGCGAGCAGCGCCCGCAGCAGACCGTAGAGGGCCAGCCGCCCCGACCGGGCCGGCCAGCGGCGCAGCGTGGAGTCGCGCAACATCAGTCCGCCGAAGCGGTCACCGAGCCGATGGGTCAGGAAGCCGACGGTCGCGACGGCCGCCACCGCCAGCTCGCGCTTCTCCAGCTGGGTGGTGCCGAAGTCCATCGACGCGGACAGGTCGACCAGCGCCCAGGTCTCCAGCTCGCGGTCGGCGATCAGGTCGCGAACGTGCGGGACCGTCGTCCGGGCGGTGACGGCCCAGTCCATCCGGCGGACGTCGTCACCGACCTGGTACTCGCGGGCCTCGGCCAGCTCGGTGCCCGGGCCGGGCAGCAGGCCGAGGTGCTCGCCGTGCAGGTAGCCGCCGAGCCGGCGGACGACCGTCAGTTCGAGCCGGCGCAGGGCGCGCTCGGGAGCGAGCTGCGAGATCGTCATCGCAGCCCGCGGGTCCGGTCGTTTGGCCATCTGGTCGGTCCCTAGACGAACTCTGGCCGGCCGGAGCCGTCGCTGCCGTCGCGCCAGACCGGCTGCGGCGGTGGCACGGTGGCCAGGATCCGCTCGACCACGGCGCGCGGGTCGATGTTGTCGGCGACCGCGTCGAAGGTCAGCCCGAGCCGGTGGCCCATCACGTCGAGGGCGACCGTCTGGACGTCGCTCGGCAGCAGGTAGTCGCGGCCGTGGATCAGCGCGAGCGCCCGGCCGGCCGAGACCAGGCCGAGGGTGGCCCGCGGGCTGACTCCGAGCTCGATGATCGGCTCCAGGTCGGGCAGGTGGAAGTCGGACGGCGTCCGGGTCGCCATCACCAGCCGGACGGCGTACTCCGCGACCAGGTTGTGCACGAAGACCTGCTCGGCCGAGCGCTGCAGTTCCATGATCGTCTCGGGCTTCAGCACCTGCCGCGCCGAGGGCGGGTCGACGCTCATCCGGCGGAGGATCTCGAACTCCTCGTGGCCGCGCGGGTGCGGCACGTCGATCTTGACCAGGAACCGGTCCCGCTGCGCCTCGGGCAGCGGGTAGACGCCCTCGGACTCGATCGGGTTCTGGGTCGCGATCACGATGAACGGCTTCGGCATCGGGAAGGTCTGGCCGCCGATCGACACCTGCCGCTCGGCCATCAGCTCCAGCATCGCCGACTGCACCTTGGCCGGGGCCCGGTTCACCTCGTCGGCCAGCACGAAGTTCACGAAGGTCGGGCCGAGCTCGATGTCGAACGCCTCGCGGGTCTGCCGGTAGATCCGGGTGCCGACGATGTCGGACGGGACCAGGTCGGGGGTGAACTGGATCCGGGCGAACGAACCACCGACCACCGACGCGAAGGTCCGGACGGCCAGCGTCTTGGCGACACCCGGCACGCCCTCGAGCAGGCAGTGACCCTTGGCCAGCAGCGACACCATCAGCGTCTCGACCATGTGCTCCTGGCCCACGATCACCCGCTTGACCTCGGCGATCGCCTCGCTGACCAGGTGCGACTGCTGGGCCACTGACCCTGCCGGCACAGTGGTTTCGGTCATGCCTGTCCTTCCGGGGTCCGCGTGGACCTTGTGTCTGCGCTCGGGAACTAGTCGCCATTCCATCAGATCCCGGGGCCGGGGGCTGACCACGCCCCGCCTCGGGTCCCCTCCTATCCTCCCCACCCGCTCAAATCCGAACACCTCCGCAGGGGCCCGCGGCAAGAAACAGACCGCCGAAGTACGCCGTACCGGCGGGCGTGGGCGACAGCGCTACCAGTGATGTGGTGGGATTGGAGGCGATGACCGCGACCGACTCCCAGACCGACACCGCGGCGCCGGCCGAGCCCGAGGCTCCGGCCGAGGCGCCTGCGCGGTTGCTGCCGGACGCGTTGCCGCTGCTGCCGGAGGATCCGCCGCGGGTCGGCGACTTCTGGCTGCGGGCCCGGCTGGGCGCGAACGCGGCGGGCTACCTGTACTCCGCCAGCGACGAGAACGGTCGCGACGCGGTGGTCGCGATGATGACCGAGGGCTCGTCCGACGACGCCTCGGCGCGGGACCGGTTCGTGATCGCGGTCGACGACCTGCCCGCGGACGTCGTGCTCGCCCACAACGACGCAGACGACGACGATCTGGCGCTGTGGGTCGCGCTCGGCCCGATCCGTCCGGACGACGGCTCGAGTGCCGCCGCCGACGAGCAACTGATCGCCGAGCGGCGGGGCGAGGACGTGCTGTCCGCGGTCCTGATGGACAAGATCCCGCCGATCGGCAAGGTCCGCGGACCGGACTTCCGGCACTACTGGGAGCACCGCCGCCGCCCGGGCCTGTTCCGGATCTGGCCGCTGCCCTGGCCGATCTCGTTACGGCCGGCCTCCTGGCTGGCGATGATCCTGTCGCTGCTGACCATGCTGATCATCATGGTGCTGGCGATCCTGATCGCCTGGCTGCTGTTCCGCAACTCCCCGGAGGTGGAGCCGGAGCCGGTGATCCCGACCCCGAGCAACACCGTGACCGTCACCGTTACGCCGACTACCCCGCCGCCCGGCACGCCCGGTTCGCCGACTCCCGGTACGCCGGGGACACCGACCACGGGTCGGCCGACGTCGCCCGGCACGGGATCGCCCGGTACTCCGGAGCCCGGCGACCGCTTCTAAGCGGCGGCCTGCCTGGGCTTGTTGGCGCTGGGCTTGTTGCGCAGCAGGCTCAGCAGCCCGATCAGGCTGACGACAGCCCAGCTGCCCTCCAGCAGCAGGAAGCCCCACGAGTTCTCGACCGCCGCGATCACCGCCAGCACGCTGGACCCCAGCAGGTTCAGCAATTGGTAGGACAAGGTCTTCTGTTCGAGCCGTCCGGCCTGGGCAGCCGCGAAGGCCACCAGCACGGTCAGGGCACCGACAATCTCGATCACATCGACGACATGCATCAGCTCGGCCCCTCCAGGGACCAGCGTCGTCTTGTCGTCGGCCGGGTACGGCGCAATCTCGTCCGGAGGCCCACCGCGATCGGTGGGCCTCCCTAGAGGATACCTACAAAGAGTCCCTGATCGCGGTGGCCTTGATCACCAGCTGCTTCGCCGCCGCCACCGGGATCTTGGTCCCGGAGTTGGCCTTCACCTCGGTGATGAAGCTGGTCAGCAGGGTCTTCGCGGCCGGCTTGTGGTTGGAGCTGATCGCAGACCTGGCGAGAGCGAGCTTGAGCACCAGCTTGGCCTCCAGCGCCTTGTTCAGGTGCAGCGCCTTCACCTCGGCGATCAGGTCCTTCAGCGCCTTGTCAGGGCTGGCGGCAACCGACTCGGCGAACTCGACCGAGCCCGCGTCACAGTTCGCGCCGAGCGGGCGGAGCTGCAGACGCTGGTCGTCCTCGGTCGTGCAGCTGGCGACCGGCACCCGGCCGCCGAGCGGGCTGGTGGCCGCAGGCAACCGTCCGGGCAGCGAGTTGATGGCCAGCGGGGCCAGCTGCGGGTCCGCGGAGGTCACCAGGTCGGATGCAACGGTGCCGCAGGTGGCGTCGCGTAGTACGGAGAAGCCGCCGGAGGTCCCGTGGAAGGCACCACCGACACCGGCACACGCAGTACCGGTGATGGGCAGGACCAGCGCGCTCCGGTTGATCGCGACCGTCGCGGTCGGTACCGCGGCGATGTGCGCGCCGGTGGTCGCCTTGTCGTCGGCCATCGTCACGTGGGTCAGCGTGACCTGCGTGGCGGTGGTGAAGTTGAGGCCCCCGCCGACCGCCGCGGTGTTGCCGTTGATCGTGGAGTTCAGGAAGCTCGCCCCGAACGCCGAGATCCGGGCGCCGCCACCAGTACCAGTAGCCGGTACGACGGTGTTGCCGCTGATCGTGGACTTGTCGAAGGTGACCGACTCGGCGGCCAGGTCGAGTCCCGCGCCGTGCACGGCCTTGTTGTTGTAGACCCGGGCGTAGTCGAAGTCGGCCTGGTAGGCGAAGCCGACCTTCACGCCACCGCCGTTGCCGGCCGAGGTGTTGTCGTGGATGTCCGGCTGGAACCCGCCGACCGAGCCGGTGCTGAACGCGAAGACGCCGCCGCCGTCGCCGCCGGCCGTGTTGTTGTAGATCTCGTTGCTGTCGAGCCAGAGCTCGCCTTCCGGCAACGGAGTCAGGTACGCGACGCCGCCACCGCGGCCGGTCGCCGTGTTGCCGATGAAGCTGCCCTTGTAGTTGCTGTACCGGCCGACACTGATCGCGGCGCCACCACCGTCACCGGCGGAGATGTTGTTGTCCATCGCCGTCCGGTCGATCGAGGTGACCGCCTGGTTGCCGCCGTCCTCCACCAGGACCGGCGTGACCGACAGACCGCCACCGGCCACCGTGCTCTTGTTGTTGGAGACGGTCGACAGCAGCAGGCTGATCGAGGAGGCCGGGGTGCCGTTGCGCTGGGACATCGACATCGAGATGCCGCCGAGCGCGTCGGCGGCGGTCAGGCCGTTGCCGTAGAAGGACGTCGAGTACGTCTGCAGCCGGCCGCAGTTGACGCAGCGGAAGCCGACCCGGCCGTTGTTCGAGACCGACGAGTTGTCGATCTGCGTCTTGTTCGTGGGGAACCCCTGGCCGGTGTTGCTGATCCCGGCCCGGGTGTTGTTCGAGATGGTCGAGTAGTCGATCATCACCGGATAACCGTCGACCAGCGAGATGCCGGACCCGACGTTGTCGGTGATGGTGGTGTTGTCCAGCGCCAGCGAGCAGTTGTCGCAGCTCACCACGCTGCCGGTGTTGTTGTGCAGGTTGCTGTAGTTCAGCGTCATCCGGTACGGCGTGATGCCGTGGTCGAAGCTGGACCAGACCACCGAACCACCCGGTGACAACACGTTGCGGATCTCGACGTTCGCCAGCAGCAACTCGCTGTCCGAACGCACCGCGGCGCCCTCCAGCGCGGTCGCGGTGGTGTTCGGGCCACCGTCGATGACCAGGTCCTGCAGCTCGAGCCGGCCGGCGTGGTCGGTGCTGTCGATGATGCCCTTGGCGTTGCAGCTCTGGTCGATCACCGAGTTGTTGCCCTGGACAACCAACTCGTGCGCGTCACCGTGGGTCAGCGGACCGGCGCAGTTCGTCAGCGTGTAGGTCAGCCCCGCGCCGAGCGCGATGACGTCGTCGACACCGTTGGCGCCGGCGGTGGTGAATGCCTCCCGCAACGAGGTCTGGCCGTCACCGCCGTTGACGACGTCGGCAGTCGTGGTGACCGTGATGGTGGCCGCCGAGGCGGCCGGTGCGACGACCGCGACCAGGCCGGCGCCGAGCAGCCCGGCCAGCGCGGCGGCGCGCAGGCAGGACTGAGTGATTCTGGACATAAGCCATCCCCCCACAGGAATCCGAGGGACCAGAATCACTCAGTGGAGGGTCACTGACAAGAGCCGGTCAGGCCAGAAGTCGCAGGAATTCTTCGTCCTGCCAGAGTTCATTGGGCACCGATTGACGGACCAGTGCCGCGTCGGCCCGGATCTCGGCCTGACTGGCCGCGCCGATCAACACCGCCGCGATCGCGGAATGCCTGCCAGGGAAGGCCAAAGCGGCTTGCGGCAGCGATACGCCGTACCGCTCGCAGACGGCCGAGATCCGCCGCGCCAGGATGATTCCTGGGTCAGTCGTTTGTTTGGCGCGATTGGTCTGCAGCACCTGCTGACTCAGTACTCCGGACGCGATCGCCAGCACTCCCCTGGCCTGGCAGCGATCGAGCAGCGGCGCCGCCGACCGGTCGAGCAACGAGTACTGCCCGGCCAGCAGTACTGCGTCGAGCTCCGTGTCGCGGACCAATCGATCGAGCAGCCGCCAATCGTCCGATGCTGCGCCGACTGCGGTGATCTCCCGCGCCGCGCGGAGTTCGTGGAGAACCGGCAGCGCTTCGTCGATAGCCTGCTGCCAGTGCTCCCCCGGATCATGCAGCAGCACCAGATCGATGCCGAGACCGAGTCGCTCGCTGCTCTCAGCCAGCGACCGGCGGATTCCGTCGGCAGAGAAGTCGGGGGTGCCGTCGACAGTGCGGCCCACCTTGGTGGAGAGCAGGAACTCCTCCCGCGGACGCCGCGCGAGCGCAGTACCGAAGCGTTGCTCGGACCGGCCGGCGCCGTAGCGGGGTGCGGTGTCGAAGTACCGGATCCCTGCCTGGTACGCCGCATCGATGGTGACCGTCGCGATCGCGTCCCCGTCCGGGCCCGGCAGCTCGCCGATGGGCGAACCGCCGAGCCCGAACCGGGGCAGGCGGAACTTCGTCGGGGTCAGTGGACTGAGAACGTGGCTGGGAGCGGTCATCGAAGTGGTCCTCCCTGTCGGCACCACTACCAGGATCGGTCCTCAGCCACGTCCTCGCATCTTGAAACTGTTCCGATCAGCGCCCGGAGGCGTACAGCGCGCGCACCTCGTCGGTGCCGAGGGCCCGGTCGAAGAAGTGCACCTGGTCGACCGTGCCGTCCAGATAGTCGACCGGGTTGCCGCCGAACTTGCCGCGACCGATCACGGAGTTGCCGGTCGAGGTGGCGTCCAGACTGCAGGCGCTCTTGGTGGCCACGAGCTCGCCGTCGACGTACAGCCTGAGCTCACCCTTCGCGGCATCCCGTACGCCGCTGAGGTGGTACCACTGGCCCGGGACGGGCTTGGTCGGCGCCAACGCGCGCTGACCGGGGAAGCTCATCGCGAACCGCTGGTCGGCGCCGGAGTACTGCAGGAAGAAGGCACTGTCGCGATCGCCGTCCTGGCTGACCACGGTCTGGAACGCGCCGTCGGCCTTGTTCAGCTTGACCCACGCCGTCGCGGTGTAGTTGCCGGAGGTGTCCAGCAACTGGGCGCCGGTGTCGACGAACTGGGTCGAGCCGTTCAGCACGACACCCTGCCCGTTCTTGCCGGGACCGTAGGCCGCGCCGCCCTGCAGGGTGGCGTCCTGGGTGCCGACGGCATCTTCCGTCGTACCGTCGAGCGGGTAGAAGTGGATGCCGTCGGCCCCTGGTGTGCCGGGCGGCGGGGTCGGGCCGCTCGTGCCAGTACCGTCGGCGCCCTGGATGATCGCCTGGTTGATCGCGCGGACCTGGGCGAAGTCCATCTTCGGGATCTGCCGGTCGTAGGTGAAGAAGCCGTTCAGCTCCCCCTCGACATCAGTGATCTGGGTGTAGACCGAGCCGCTGATGCCACAGGAGTTGGCCGACTTCAGCACGTCGCGCTGGTTCTCGACGTACCGGCGGGTGAGGGTGGCCTTGTCCGGCGTCATCTCGTAGGCGAAGCCGTCGCCGAACCACATGTGGTCTTGCACCTTCAGCCCGAACCCGCCGTGCTCGCCGTCGACCGCGACCCGATCACCAGCCGGGGCCGCGGTGGCGGGGCCGAGGTACGCGTGATGGTCGATCATGTCGCCACGACCGGAGTCACCCAGCGAGTCGCAGCAGTTCACGCCGCTGTGGGCGTTGACCAGCCGGGACGGGTCCTGCGCCTTGACGCTGTCCGCGATCCGGCCGGTCTCGGCCAGGTCCCACTCGCCCCAGCCCTCGTTGAACGGGACCCAGGTGGTGATCGAGGTGAAGCTCTTGTGCTCCTCGACCATCTCGTGCAATTCGGCCTTGAACTGCTCGCGCCACGGCCCCGGGATCGGGTCGGTCTTGGCGGCCGGCATGTCCTGCCAGACCATCAGGCCGAGCTTGTCGGCGTGGTAGTACCAACGGTCCGGCTCGACCTTGATGTGCTTGCGGACGGTGTTGAAGCCGAGCACCTTGTGCTGCTCGAGATCGAACCGCAGCGCCTCGTCGGTCGGCGCGGTGTTCAGCCCGTCCGGCCAGAAGCCCTGGTCGAGGGTGGACAGGTTGAACAGGATCTTGCCGTTCAGCGCGAGCCGAAGCTTGCCGTCGGCACCCTTCACCTTGCCGACCGACCGCAGCCCGGCGTACGAGCCGACCTCGTCCTGGGTCTTGCCCCGGTCGACCAGCTTGACCTTGAGCGTGTAGAGGAACGGGCTGTCCGGCGACCAGAGCTTGGGCTTGGCGATCGGCAGGGTCAGCGCGGTGTCGGCCGTGCCCTTCACTTTGCCGACGATCTTGCTGCCGTCGTACGCCGTCGCTTCCACGTCGAGGCCGGCCGGGCCGCTGGTGTCAGCGGTGATCTTGAACGAACTGCCGGGCACATCCGGGGTGATCTGCAGCCGGTCGATCGCGGACCGGGCGACGGGCTCCATCCAGACGGTCCGCCAGATGCCGGAGCTGCCTTGGTAGAAGATGCCGTTGTCACCGACCTCGCGCTGCTTGCCGATCGGCTGGAAGGTCTCGTCGGTGAGGTCCTCGGCCCAGACGATCAGCTCCTGCGGGCCGGACCTGCGGAGCACGTTCGTCACGTCCACGTCGAAGCCGTCGTAGCCGCCGCGGTGGGTGGCGACCTGGCGGCCGTTGACCCAGACCTTGGCGTCGTAGTCGACGGCGCCGAAGTGCAGGATCAGCCGCTGACCCTTCCAGCTGCTGGGCACGGTGAAGGTACGGCGGTACCACATCCGGTCCTCGTGCCGCTGGAGTCCGGACAGCGCCGACTCGATCGGGTACGGCACGAGCACCTGCTCGGCGAGCGTCCTGCCGATCGGCGGCGCCTCGCCGGTGGCGGCCGGGGCGAACTCCCACAGGCCGTTGAGGTTCTGCCACTTCGACCGGGTCAACTGCGGCCGCGGGTACTCCGGCAGCGCGTTGGTCGGCGACACGTCGTCGGTCCACGGCGTACTCAGTGGCGGCGTCGCGACCTGGGACTCGGCCTTGGCAGCGGGGTCCTGCGGACCTGCCGTCGCTTGCTGACTACCGGTGGCGAGCGCGGTCGCGGCCAGCAGGCCTGCGACCGCGGCCGCCACCGCACGTCGTCTGAACTTCATGGGGGGCATCCCTTTCGTGGGCGGAGAAAGGTTCAGTCCACGTGGAAACGCTCCCATGACGAAGCGTGACCGGGCGGACACGCTCGTCATTCAAGAGGGGTAGGAACAAAAAGGCAAGAGTTCAGTCAGAATCAAACATCACTCTGGCCAGATGTGGTCAGCTGCGATCAGCCCGGCAGCACGCAGACCGGGATCGGGGCGGTGAAGGACGACTTCTTGGTCAGCAGGCCGGTGGCGGTGTCGACCTGCAGGGTCGCGACATTGTTCGACCGCTGATTGGAGACGAACATCAGCTTGCCGGTCGGGTCCAGCGTGACGTGGCGCGGCCAGTCGCCGCCGCAGGTCGGCGTACCGATCCGGCGCAGGGTGGCTCCCCCGGACTCGACCGCGAAGACGGCGATGCTGTTGTGGCCGCGGTTGCTCAGGTAGACGAAGCGGCCGTCCGGCGAGACGATCACCTCTCCGGGGTAGTTCGTCGGCGAGCCGGCCGGGACGGTGGTCTGCGCGGCGCCGGTGGTGACCTTGCCGGTCGCGCCGTCGTACTGGAGGACGTTGATGGTGCTGTTCAACTCGTTGGCGACGTAGGCGTAGCGGCCGTTCGGGTGGAACGCGAGGTGCCGCGGGCCGGCGCCGGTCTTCACCTTGGCCTGGCTCTTCAGGGAGAGCTTGCCGTTGGCAATCGTGTAGGTGTAGACCGTGTCGGTGCCCAGGTCAACGGCCAGCACGTAGTTGCCGGTCGGGTCCTGGACCACCTGGTGCGCGTGTGGCGCCGAACCGACATGCTTGACGAGATCTGTCCGCGCCGCAAGGCTTCCGTCGGTCTTGACCGGATGGACGGCGATGTCGCCGGAGCTGTAGTTGGCGCTCAGCAGGTACTTGCCGTTAGCAACCAGCGCGAGATGGCACGGCGCACTACCCCCGTTGGGCTGGCGGTTGAGCACCCGCAGGTTGCCCGGCGAGTCGACGGCGACCGCGGTGACGCCGCCGGTCGACTGCTCGTTCACGGCGTACAGGTTGCGGCCGTTGGCCGACAGGATCAGGAACGACGGGTCCTGGACGCCGGCCAGCGCGCCGGTCGAGGTGATCTGACCCGTCACCGTGTCGTACGACGCCAGCCCGATCCCGGTACCGCCGCCCGACTCGGAGGTGTAGGTGCCGAGATACAGCGTCCCGGTCGCCCGGCAGGTCGCATTGGCTTGGGTGGTGATCCCGACTGCAGCGGTGCCGACGGCAGCTGCGGTGAGTCCGAGGAATTGGCGGCGGCTCGTACCCATGACACATCCTCCGAGCGTAGGTGATCGTCCGACCACAAAGGGTGGCCTAGCTCGGAGGATGTGGCAAGAGGCACAACGAAGGTTGCAAATTACGCAACTGGGACAGTCAGGTGTGCTGGGTCGGTCGCAGGCGAGCTGAAGCTGACCGTGCTGCCGAGTTTGCTGCGGCCGAGGTAGCGGGGATCGACGGTGTCGACCACCAACACGAGGTGATGCCCGGCGGACACCTCCCAACTGGTCGCCTCCAGCTTGAGGTCGATCGCCTTGGGCTGGCCGGGTGTCGCAGATCGGAGCGTGTAGGGCTTGTGCGAGATCAGCGAGCCGACGCCGAGCGCGTCCACGTCGTACAGGTAGGCGAAGAGCGAGGTGTCACGCGCGCTCGGCGTCACCGTCACGTGCAGCCGCGGGGCGCCGTTGACGATTGTCTTGGCGCCGTACGCCGGTCCGGACCAGACGCCGGCGAAGCTGCGATCCACGAGTGGGGTCGCGACGCCGACCGGGATCGAGAGCAGGCCTTGCAGCGCGCCGGAGACGAGCACGATGCCGCTGTCCGCCACGGTCGGAACGCCGGCGGCGATGCCACTGGACCAGCCGCTGGACGCCTTGTTCTGCAGGGTTCCCGTGCGGGCGAGACCGGCCGGCTTGGTGAGGTACATCGTCTTGGCCGCGCCGACCGAGGCCCAGTCGGCATACCCACGCCAGACGTTGCGCTGCGACTTCAGCTGGACCGGCGCTTCTTGCTCGGCGCCGTTGTCCGCACCGGCGAGGAAGTGCTTCAGCCACGGCGCGAGCTCGTCCCAGACCTCGTTGGGCAGGCCGATCGCGCCGGTCACCTCGGGGGTCGCGTGGTCGCCGTGCGCGAGCAGCAGCCGCTTCGGGCCGGTCAGCTGGGTGAAGAAGTCCGTGTACTGCGTCGGCGGGAAGATCGAGTCCTCGAACGCATTGGCCAGGAAGACCGCGGGCTGCTTCGCGTTGATCTGGCTGACCACCGTCTTCGCCGACCTGACCGGTGCCAGCGCGGTCGCCTCGCTGATCGCGCCGTCGAAATCGCCGCCGATGAACTTCGTCTGCAATGACTGCATCTCCGGACCGGGGCGGCCGGTGATGTTGCCGAGTGCAAGCAACGCGGTGACGGCCTGCAGGTTGACGGTGTCGTTGGGGTTGAGCGAAGCGATCAGGTCGGCCCAGCCGCTGAGCGCGCCGACCGCCTTGATCCGTGGGTCCTGTGCGCTGGCGAGCAGCGAGATGCCCGCGCCGTACGAGATCCCGACGGAGGCGACCCGGCTGGTGTCGGCCGGCGTGTGCTCGGCGGCCCAGTCGATCACCTCGGAGACATCGGCGACCGTCGGCGGACCGGCTATGTCGATGCCGCCGGTGGAGTCCCAGAAGCCGCGGCTGGAGTACGAGATCACCTGGAAGCCGGCCTTGGCGAGCTTGCTGCCCTGGCCGACGTACTCGAGGTTGGGCACGCCCCAGCTCGATGGCATCACCACCAGCGGGAACGGGCCGGCGCCCTGGCCGGTGGGCGTGAGCACGACGGCGCCGATCTCGGTTCCACCGGCGCCGGGGATGCGCTGGTGCGCCGTACTGAAGCCTGGCGCGGCCTGCGCCTGAATCGGGGCGAGACCGATGCTCGCGAGGATGACGGTAAGGGCGAGCACAAGTCGGCGCATCGGTGACCTCCGGGCGGGGTTACTGCTCGGTTTTACCGAAGGGTAACCACGAGATTACCGTTGTGTCACTAGGTCGGCACGTTCGGTCAGAACGCGTCGACCCCGGTCGCCTCGACCGACCAGGCCCAGAGGCGCTGGGCGAGCTCGGGATTCTTGGCGGCCTTGGTCGGCTGGACCAGTTTGGGCTTGCCGCGCAGCTCGAACAGCGACGGACCGTAGTACGAGCCGGAACGGACGTCGGGCGCGGTTGCGCCGTACAGGCTGGGCCAGGCGCCGGCCGCGGCGGACTGGGCGACGAGCTTGGTGCCGAAGCCGAGGATGCGGGACTCGAGGTTCGCGCCGTCGAGGGCCGGGCCGGACGACTGCAGGTGCGTGCGGGCGTAGCCGGGGTGGGAGGCGACGCTGGTGAGGTTTGCCCCGGCTGCTCGCGCGCGGCGGTCGAGCTCCAGCATGAAGAGCAGGTTGGCGAGCTTGGACTTCCCGTAGGCGTCCCACTTCGCGTAGACCTGCTCGGCGCGGAAGTCGGTCTGGCTGACGGTGCTCACGGTCTTGTGCATGAAGGAGCTGACGGTCACCACGCGCGGGCTCGATGTCTTCAGCAGCAGCGGCAGCAGCCGTGCGGTGAGCGCGAAGTGGCCGAGGTGGTTGGTGCCCATCTGCAGCTCGAACCCGTCCGCGGTCTGCCGGTACGGCGGTGCCATCACGCCGGCGTTGTTGACCAGCAGGTCGAGGCTGTCGTTGGTCTTGCCGAACTGCTCGACGGCGGTCTCGACGCCGTGGAGGTCGGACAGGTCGAGCGCGAGGATCTCGGGCGTCTTGCCGGTGGCCGCGGCGAGCTTCGCGGCGGCCTGATCGGACTTCTCCGGGTTGCGCGCGGCGATCGTCACCCCGGCGCCGTGCCGGAGCAGTTCGAGGGCGGTCTCGTAGCCGAGTCCGCTGGTCGCGCCGGTGACGAGTGCGCGGCGGCCGGTCAGGTCAGGGATGTCCGAAGTGCTCCAGCTCATGCGCCCACAGTAGTCGTGGGCGCATGAGCTGGGTGGCGGTACGCAGTACTAGAGGATCTTGCGGGCCTGGAAGGCGGTGGTCACCTTCGCGGCGGCCGCCTTGCCGTAGAGCAGCCGGGTGGCCTGCACGGTGACCCGGGCGGCGTCGGCGAACGAGGTGTCGGGGGCGTAGAAGAACGTGCCCTCGAGGATCACCTTGTTGGCCTTGGTCCGGCCGAGTGCCTTCTGGATGTCCCAGAGCGCGTTCGACCAGATCTCACCGTCGTCGTGCACCTCGCCGACGATGTCGTCGGTGGTCTTGCCGGTGTCGGTCCGCCGCAGGCAGTGCTTCGGGCCGTCGGTGTACGAGGTGGCGTCCCAGTCCATCACGCACGGGATGTCGTAGTTCTTGCTGACCGGGATGGACTGCTGCACGGCCCAGTAGTCGCCGAAGCCCTCGCCGATCGAACCGGCCTCCAGCGACTCGCCGAAGCCCGGCACGACGTCGTCCTGGATCGCGTGACCGTACTCGTGCCAGATCACCTCGGCGTCCTCGGCGTCGTCGACGCCACCCTCGCCCATCGTGATCAGGTCGACCGACGGGTCGTAGAACGAGTTGTCGCCGTCGAAGGTGTTGATCGAGAAGTCCTGCGACTCGTTGTTCACCTCGGTGAAGCCGAGCGAGTGGATGTACTCCTGGGTCTGGTTGACCTGGTAGTACGCCATCACCTGCTCGAACTTGTCGTTCGCCCGCTGGAAGACGAAGTTGTTGTTCTTGTTGTACGCCACCCCACCCTTGGCCTCGAGGATGTTGACGTACGGGCCGATCAGGTGACCCGAACCGTCCAGGTTGCGCAGGATCACGTTCTTCTGCGCCAGGAACAGCTGGTTCGAGTTCTTGTCGTCGTTGTCGAGCAGGTCCTCGTTCTTCAGCGTCACGCTCGGGCTGGGGTCGAACACCGAACCCCGGCCGTCGGCGTGATCACTGATCACCTTGGACTCCACGACGGTGCCGGCCTTGGCATCGACGAGCGACCGGGTGACGCCCTCGCTGGAGCGCGAGGTGACGTTCCAGACCAGCTTGGCGTTCGGCCCGCCGAGGATCGCGAGCTGGGCGGCGCCCTGGGTCGCGGCCGGGGTCGGGTTGACGTTCTTGCCACCCGCGCTCCGGCTCCGCGCGGCGCGTGCGGTGACAGCGGTGTTGGCGCTCTTGGTGGCCGTTGCCGACGGCACCTTGGCGCTGACGTCGAGGTCGGCCGGGACGGCGTCGCGGCCGTCGGCGACCTGCACCTTGCCCGACTTGTCGACGTGCTGCGCGTAGTACCCGCCGACGACCGGGAGACCCTTGAACGTCTGCTGGTACCAGTAGTGCTTGCCGAGCAGCGAGGTCTTGGTCTTGATCAGCTTCAGGTTGCCCGGCACCGCGGTGGCGGCCGAGGTGTTCGCCGGCGCTGCCCCCGCCGCGCTGGTGTACGTCAACCCGAGTGCCAGCACCACGCCAGTGGCGGTGACGGCTGCGATCGCCTTCCGGCGACGCGATTGCTCCCTCATTGTGTTTCCCTCCCAAGGTGGGCGAACGACCGTGGTGGTACGACTACGATCCGTCGCGACACTAGTTCGCTGGATGCCTTCGTGGGAAGCAAAACTCCCAGCGATTCCGGGTCGGCAAGGGAAAACATCTAACGCCCTCCGATCCGCGGTTGCGCAGGTTGCGCAGGTTGCGCAGGGCAAGCTCACCGGAGTACAGGTCAGGGCCTGTCCGCTGCCGCTCCTAGCGTTGACCTCGAGCTCACGAGAGGATCAACCATGACGAAGTTGAGTCTGCGCGCCCTGAACCGCGCCACCCTGGACCGCCAGTGGCTGATCAGCCGCCACACCGCCACCGCCCTGGACGCGATCGAACACCTGGTCGGCATGCAGGCCCAAAGCCCCCTGGCCCCGTACGTCGGCCTGTGGGCCCGCCTGACCGACTTCGCCCCGTCAGAACTGGCCGACCTGCTGGAAACCCGCCAAGCGGTCCGCGGCTCCATGATGCGAGCCACCATCCACCTGGTCTCCAGCCGCGACTTCCTCGCTATCCGCCCCTTGATCCAGCCCCGGCTGGAACGCGAGGTCTACGCCAACCAGACCTACGGCCGCGCCCGCCTCGAAGGCGTCGACATGGACGCCGTCCTGGCCGCCGGCATCGCCCGGATGACCACCTCCCCCGCCACCGCAGTACAACTCCGCGAGCACCTGGCCCCCCTCTGGCCCGACCGCGACGCCCCCTCCCTCGCCCACGCCGTCCGCTGCCTGCTCCCCACCATCCAGATCCCCCCACGCGGCATCTGGGGCAAAGGCGGCAACCCCACCATGACCACCGCCGACCTCTGGCTCAACACCCCCGTCACCACCACCCCCGACGTAGACACCCTGGTCCTCCGCTACCTGGCCGCCTACGGCCCCGCCTCAGTAGCCGACGCCCAAACCTGGTCCGGCCTGACCCGCCTGTCCGAAGTCTTCGACCGCCTGGACCTGGTCACCCACACCGACGCCACCACCAACCGCCCCCTCTACGACCTCCCCACCATCACCCTCCCCCACGAGGACACCGAAGTCCCCACCCGCTTCCTCCCCGAATACGACAACCTCCTCCTCTCCCACGCCGACCGCACCCGCTGGATCACCGAATCAGACCGAGCCCGAGTAACCCTCCAAGAGGTCCTAACCCGAGGCTCAATCCTCCACGACGGCCGAGCAGCAGGGTTGTGGAAGCTCACCAAGCAGGGCAAGAGGTCCGCGACGCTGGAAATCCAACCGATCATCAAACTGTCGAAGTCGGCCCGCCGCGCGATCGACGACGAAGCCCAACAACTCCTCGCCTTCGCCACACCATCAGCCACCACCGAGGTCCGCTACCTGCCGTGAACGCACGAACAGCTCGACCCCGAAGGGTCGAGCTGAACGCGGCTAGCGCTTACGAACGCCGAATCTGCAGCAGCAGAGCCGACAACGCAGCAACCAGCGGCAAAAGCCCCGGTGAGAACACCGCCACGGCGGCAACCACGATGAGAACAACCTGAACAGTCTGCCGAAGCAAACCGGTAAAGGTCGCAATCAACGAGGTGAGTGCAGCCAAGTTGGCATTCCAACGCTCAACTCTCTTGATGAAAGCAGTGCGCGTACGGCGGGTGTTAGTGGCAACCATAGGATCTGACTCCTGAATACAGGTGAAAGTTCGCCACGGTTGCACCAACAACCACAAGGCGAATCGATCACAAGTGTGAACGAAAGCACCGTGTGGTACTTCTGTCTGAGCCTTCAGGCTATCAAGGAGGTTGGTGGCCCGCCATCACCAGTGGGTGGAATAGGGGCGGTATGATCTTCGTTGTCGGCCGAGGTGCACCAACACTTTTGACGTCGATGAGACCGCGGCGCATCTTCGGATCTGACTCCGTGCGCCGCGGTCTGCTTACCCCCGCAGGTTGACCAGTACCGGGCCGACCCGCTCCCCGTTAGAGCGGGCCAGGGAAATCAGCGCGTGGCCGGTCGGAACTCCGGTGATGATGTCGGAGACCGTCCAACGAGCCCGCTCGACGCGACGGATGCTGTAGCCGGTCGTCTCGCTGCTGCTACGCCCGTCCGGCCTCCCCTGCTGGTTGTACTGCAGCCCCGCCTGCGCACTGCGACTGATCGTCGTCTCATTGATGTACTGATCACCGAACCACTTCGAGAAGATGTCGGCGTCCACCGGATCGATGCCTCCGAAGACCGCCTTGCAGCCAGTGGAGCCGAAGATCGTCGCCCGTACTTCGATCGGGAAGTCCGACATCGTCTGCGACAGCAGCACCAAGCCGGCATTGTTCGATCTCAGCTTCTGTACGCCCCGTGCGACATAGTCGTCGACGAACCGGCCCGCCTCGTCGATCACCAACGACTTGAAGATGGAACGATCAGTCTCGGACGACGAGGTGATCTGAACGAACTGTGACACGACAAGACGAGCGAGGATCCGGGATGCGTCCGGGTACTCCGCCTCTGGCAGTGCGACCCTAACTCGCACTGGTCTGTTGAGGTCGCGCATCTGAAATGTCGGGCCGGGGTGATCGAACAGCCGACGGAGTGCCGGCCGATCGAGCAGCGCAAACCGCTCCACGAGGCTCGCGGCAGGATCCGCGGTGCGAAGCGACTGGCTCTTTCGCGTGTCGAGAAGAGCTTTCATCTCTTTCGAGCCGGGGCCCTTGAGACGCTCCTTCACCCGGTCGATCGAAGACTGCTCCGCGCGCAGGAGGCCAAGGAGTTCAGGAACCGTCGGCCATCGTTCGTAGGCTGCCTCGAAGGGTGCCAGGCACGCGTACAAGGCGTTCTTCGACGCATCGATGAAGTAGGCCTTGTCATCGCTTACCTGCGGCGGCAACAGTGCCGAGGCCAAACGGTCAGCTGCAACGTCTGCTGTTCGTGAACCACCGAAGAGACTGAAACCACAGGTGGGATTCAGTGGGTCGATGGTGACGTCGAACCATCCGTCATAGGCGAAGTCCATCGCCTTCGGATCGACCACGACCATGCTGGCCTTACCGGTGAGAGCCGCCAGCGAGAGGTGCTCCACGATGGGTGTCGCAATTCCGCGGGTCTTACCTGAGCCGGGAGGACCGATCACCAGCATGGAGGTCCTCAGCACATCCAGGTCGATCCCGAAGTCACCAGTGATCTCGAAGTCACCCCGATGGTCCGGTACGACCTCTCCCAGCCGGACCTGGCCAGCCAGCAGATTGTGCTGTGCGAACCGCCGGCCGGGAAGATTTCTCTGTTGCGACGGGTGGACCAACGCGGCGCTGCTGTCGCGCTCGATCGCCTGCGCCAGTTGCTCGAGCTGAGCGGGCTCTGCGGCACGACCGCGGATCGCGTTGATCAGGCGAGCCCGATCGACGTCGTTGAAGTCGGCGCCGGCCGCGAGTTCGTCCAACTGGCTGGCCAGCCGCGGGTGCGCGGCCCGGATGGACTCCCAAGGCGGCACGGTCGGTCCCGTCTGCCGGGTTGGCTCTGTGTTCGCAGGGCCAGAAACCGACCCGGCGATGGCTGCCAACTTCTGCCTGAGCGCCTCGAACTGCTCACGGCGCTTGGTCATGGCCGGCTGCCTTGTAGATAGCGTTCGAGTGTGGTGATGCGAACCGCAAGCGATGGGTGACTCGAATAAAGGGCGCCTCGCCAACCAGCGGCACGCCTGGCGACGTCTTCTCCTTGCGCCTGAAGGTCATAGAGGAAGGTGATGGTGTCACGGGCGTAGCCGAGGTCCGCTGCCACTCGGTCCGCCATTAACTCGGCTTTCCGGTTGAACCAGGCAAGCGGAATCGGCACGAGGATCGGCATGAACGTGTAGAAGACCCAGCCCCAGCCGTGGTTGAAGATCAGCGAAGCCATGAACAGGCCGGCTGCGGAGCAGAACAGAAACCCACCCACGAGACAGCCGGCGACCGGACCTGAGCGGAGGATGGCGCTCACCAGTCCAGCCAGTGACCGACCGGGCAAGGAATACCAGAAGGCCACCAGACCGGCCCACGGATGCCCGCCCTGGTGATGTCCGAGCTCATGAGCAAGAACGGCCTGGAGCTGACGCGGCGGCAGGGAGTTGAGGGCCCAACGAGTCACCGCGACGGACTTTCCCGCCATGGCGTACCCATTGATGTCGTCGGACTCCTCGATCCAGAGCTTGTAATACTTCGGATCCACATGAACTTGGGAGCACACTGCGCGCCAGGCGACATCCAGCTTCTGCTGCTCGAGCATGGTCGGCTCGCGTAGGCGGAAGAAGAACTTGGCGAGGTAGTACTCCGTCCGTGGCCAGAAGATCAGCAACCCCGAAAGTATCCACAGCACGACCGGCACCACTGCGGAGAAACCGTCGAAGATCATCGTCGACAACGATGAGACGATTCCGAAACTCCAGATCACCCAGGGGATCCCCAGCAACAGCTGGGCCGCTGACGGAACAGACATACGCGGTCCTGCTGGAGTGATCGGAGTCGACGAAACAGGGTCACTGAACGAGAAGGACCCCGGAGCAGAGTCAGGCGCATCCGGTGCTCCACCAGGAGGTGGCCCAGTGGGCGGCTGCCAGTCGTCAGGTGAGAACCCTCCTGGCCTGCCCTCGTTGCCGTCAGAGCCGCTCATGGGATGCCCTTGATCCACCGGACGGCTGCACAGTTGACGTCTCCTTCGTTGAATCCACTACCAGATCGGGCGCCATTCCTGCGACCCGGCGGTCGTCAGTACATCGACACATGCACATGGTCATAGTGACCGCCAGTCGCATCCGTCGGATTGTAGACGCCACCACCGTTGTACGGCTTCCACTGGCCGGTCCTGGCACTCCAGATCTTCCCGTACCAGATGACGTATCTGAGGCCGGTTGTCGCCGCTGTCTCGATGCTCCAGTTCGCGATCTGATCGCCCTTGGCCTTGGCGACCGCAGACTTCCGGCCATCGGCGCCAACCATCACATCGCAGGCTTTGCCCTTCGGATGGTCACTGGTGGGGTTCCAGACGTGTGCGTCCCAGCAGGACATGCTCGGATTCTGCAGCGCCAACTTGGCCTTGGCTACCCAGGCTGCGGTGCGAGGGGTCAACATCCCTCCGGGGACGGTGGGGTCCGGCACTGACTGCTCCTCGGGCGGCCAGGTTCCTGCGATGGGGCGTCCGTCAAGGACACCACCCCCACAGTCGGCCTGCTCTACGTCAGGAACGACAGACCCTGTTGCGGGAGGTGCCACCTTGTCGCGTCCCGCGTAAGGATTACCTGCTCTGTTCAGGTCGATACCGGCCTGCTCAGCGATGTCGCGCGCCGTGTCTTCGTGACGTGCGTAGGCGTCCGGGAACGCCGAGACCTGTACGGCTTGCGCGGCAACCGTGTAGGGCATGGATTCCCAGCCGTCGATGTCCACCAGACCTGGCGGGCTTGGCGGTTTGTCACCACCGAAGAACGCCTCAGCTGAATAGACCGGATCCATGATTTCGTCGACTGTCCCCCAGCCCGCAGCGGGCCGCTGCTGGAAAAGGCCAACGGAGTCACGGTCGCCATAGGTCAGATTCTGCAGCTGTGACTCCTGCAATGCGGTCATCAACGCAACCAGAGTCGCCTGGCCGGGGAGTCCTCGGGACACCGCGACGCCATCGATGATCTTCGCGTAGGCGATCTGGGTAATTCGTAATGGCCCGTCCGGCACCGGATCGCGAGCTCCGCCGGCAACTCCCGGCGGACAGGCCGCGTTGACCTGGTCTCCTCTGGCCCCGAACGGCGCAAGCATCATGACGACCATCACCAGGATGAGTCCCCCGGCGGTCGCGACCTTGGTCGCAACTCCCTTGGCCGCACCGAGACCCGCGGCCCCGGCAAGATCTCTAGTGCTATACATCGCGCTCGCCCCCGGTCCTCATGGCCCAGTGCCACCGTTCACCACACTGATCAGCCAGCGATCGCCCTCAGGGATAACGGTGAGGAGAAGAGGGACCTCGAACTGGGTCGCGTCTTTTCCAGTGGTCGCAACCGTGACAGTCACAAGCCTTGTAATACGGGTCGGAGTGTCGACCGGTGCAGTGTCGGGACGCGGGGCTGCAACCTTGACCGACACGACTTTCGACGTCCCTTCCGAGGTCCGGAGCGCGTCGTACGTGGCATCGCCCGCAGTGGAGAAACTCGACGCCAGTTCAGACGTTGTGAACTCGGCCGCACGCCCCACCAGTTGCTCGTAGGTCTCGCTGAGAGGTGTGCGCGCGTAGAACAGGTTTGCCCAGTTCTTGGCCGTCGTATCAGCTGACGTAGTCTGCTCGGCCCCAGGTCGCTGCGACTGAAGCGGTAGCGCTGTCACAGACTGAGTAGATCCTGGCGTATCACTGGACTGGGGACCGCTGGACGGCACTGGTGCTTCCGTGCCCTGACCGCTCGGCGTCAGCAGACCCACGGGTCCTTGCGCCTTCTCCCCATCGCGGTTCAGCAATTTAGGCAAACCGCCACCGATGCCAAGCACCAGAACTGCCAGCAGCACGATGACGACTATGACTCCGACCGGGCTCGCCGGCTCGCTGGTCCGACGATCCCGCAGTGTCGCGCGTTGCCGCGCGAGATCATCGCGCCGGCGTGCGCGCCGGGAGCGAGGGTCGTCCTCGTCCTCGGGCGTGGGGCCGGAGGCCCACAATCCGTCCCCGGCCTGGTCCCGCCGCTTCGCCTCCCTGCGGCCTGGTCGTGAGCCCACGCGGGATCACCGACCGCCCGCGGATCGATGGCTGGTCGGTCCACTGCTCCGAGCAGCCGAGTACTCCCGGAATCGACGCTGGGACGCTGCCGTCTTACGGAGTTCCCGTGGCGCTTTGGGCGGGCCCTCGCGCAGGCTGGCCGAGGGAACAAGGCTCCGAGGCTCGTACCGTCCCTGACGCAATTGCTCAGCAGTCACCGAGGCTTTCGCATGCCGGCCCGAGCTTCGATCGGTCGAGTTCTTCTTCGAGCCGACAGTGGGCTGGGGTGCCTCGATGGTGCCACCTTGATAGATGTCTCTCGATACTCGCTTCGTTGACGGCTTGGGGCCGCCGGGCGCGGGAACGCCTCCTGGACGACTGGTCGTGTCGCGTCGACCGCCGGGTTTCTTGGTTCCGATTCCGCCGACACCGGGCCTCGATGTGTCGCCCGGCTTGCCGACCGTCTGCTCTGGAGAAGTGTCGGCGTGACCCTCACCCTGTTGCCCACGACCTGTCCCAGGAGCGGGCATCTTTCGATAGACCCTGTTGGTCTCGGTGCGACCATCGGCATCCTGCCCGCCACCGCCTCGCTGGGTCGTTGGGCGGCTCTTCTCGCCTTCCGCGCTGGCGGGCGCCGAGCCTCGGCTGCGAATGGCAGTGACGACCCGACGAACAGCCTGGACCGCGCCTCGTCGGGCAAACGATCCCATCATCATGCTGCCGACACCTGGCCGCATCATCGACGTCATCGACTCAAGCAGCCTCCGCAGCCGGAACGCCGCAATCAGGACTACGAGCGCGAGCCCGGTGACAGGAAGCCAGCCAAGGCTTTGGCTCAGTCCGAAGACCGCCGTGAGGAGCGACAGGGCCACCCCGAAAACGAGCATGGCTGCCACAGATTGCAGAACCAACCCGAGGAGAGCTTCAAGCCAATTCATACCCCACTGGCGAGATCTGCCGGGAATGATGAACAGGCACGCGAAGATGACGCCGACCACCAGCATCACCAGGCACCCCACGAACGCCATCAACGCCGTCGCGGCAAGGCCGATGTTGAGGAATGCGAACAACGTAGCGGCGACAGCGGCGATCAGCAGTACACCGATCCGGCCGAACGGATTCTCACCTTTCGCCCATTTGACCGTTGCCGTGTCACCGCCTCCCTCGGCCTTGGCGACGGTGTTCTTGATGTAGTCCATCCGCTGGCTCTTGTCGATACCCACATCGAGCATGCCCTTGCCGTACCGCGTGCAGGCCTCCATCGAGCCGAACTCGGCGATACACCACGGCGTCACCGCAAACCCACGCCAAGCGGAATCTCCCGATTTCCTCAACATCGTGTCTCTGGGCGTCCCCGGAAAGGCCGGCTCTGGTGTCTCGAAGGGGACCTTCATCGTCCCACCGACTACCTGGCCGGACGCTCCCATCACCGTCTGAGCACCAATCTGGCGCGCCCCGTCGACACCTTTGAGCCAGGTCGCGGGACCGAGCGCGAGACTGATCGCCACCAGGCCCGCTGCGAAGACCCAGACGAGCTGCCCGAGCGCCGAACCGCTCGTCCTGCGCTGCACATAGGCCGCGATGGCACCCAGCGCAAGCGCAGACGGCAGCAGCCAACCGGTGAGCTGGGTGCTGACACCGCCGATGGCCTGCGACGTCGCATCCATCAGCGCCCGGATATCGGTGAACGCGAACAACCACCAGCCGATAGCGATCGCCGCACGAGTTGAGGCAACGATGTAGAGCATCAGCAGTTCGGCGAAAGAGTTGAAGACCGGCCGGAACGGATCGCTGAAGCTACCTTCGTACTCAAGGCTGTAGGCCATCGGGTTGTACTGCTCGAACAAGGTGCGGGTATCGCCGTGAGTCAGGTCCGGCACCGGCAGCAGATCACCGAAACCGGTCGGCGTCGTCTGCTGCTGCGGATCAGCTGCCAATGCGAGCTGAGCGGTGACGATCACCGAGAAGGTGAGGACCGTCAACGCCGTTCTGATCCGCCGCGACCACTTCATCCGACGTGCTCCTTCTTGGCCGAAGCATTCTGTGGGGATTGCTCAGCAGACGAGGTTGAGGGGTCGGCGGGGTACATCGCTTCGTTGTAGTCGGCTTCTTGGTCGTAGACCTCGTTGGGGCCGATGGGCTCTTCGTAGCGAGGGGGGTGGTGGTGGTCCTCGCTGGTGGGAGGAGGCGGCGGGACGGGGTGGGAGCCGTTGGTGAGGGCGGTGCCGTTTTGCGGGGTGGCGACGCGCGTGGCGGCCGCGGCACCGGGCGGTGGCGGAGGCGCAGGTGGGGCGTGGTGGGAGGAGGTTTCTACTACCGGGACCGATGGGAGGGGGTCGTCCTGGACGGGCTCCTGGGTGTGGGCTTCTGCCTGGGCCACTGCGGCGGCGGCTGGGAGCACGGTGTCGGCTCGGTCGAGGAGGGCGTCGGCGCGGTCTTCGTCGTCTTCGGCGAAGGGGTCCGGGTCCTCGTAGGGGGCCAGGATGGGTTGCGTGGGCTCGAGGTCGTGTTCGGACTCGGGAGTCGTGCGCAGGAGTTCGGCCACTCGCTGGCTGGGGATGTCGATCTGGACGGTGGCTACCTCGTCCCAGCGGTCGCGCATGATGCAGTGGCCGTGGCGGATGGACTTGCCGTTGGCGGCGGTGTTGATGCCGCGGACCAGGGTTTGGTACGGCGCTGTCTGGGGTCGGCCGAGGAGTTCGAGCAGGGAGTCGACCTGTTCGCGGGAGCGGAGGCTGAAGGCGAACAGGGTGGTGATCTGCTCGACCAGGCCGGGGAGCTTCAGGATCGACGCCGGGTCCTGGGTGTCCAGGACCAGGGAGGCGCCGAGGGCTCGGCCGACTCGGGCGATGTAGTCGAGGAACGAGGCGCCGTCGGGGGTCTTGGTGAGCAGGTGGACCTCGGGGACGATGACGACCTTCGAGCGGCCACGGAACTCGCGGCGGCCCGTCGTACGGACCATCCAGGCGAGGCAGCCGCGGAGGCAGGCCATGCCGACCCGTTCGATCGGGGACCACGACTCGGGCGCGGACTCCGGCGAGGGCAGCGTCAGGCCGGGCATCTGGACTACCCACAGGCCAGGGTTGGTCGTCAGCGACGAGAGGCCTGACGGCGGGCCGGCGACGACGGAGCCGAGGCCCGTCTCGACGAGGTCGCGCAGGGCGAAACCGACCGTCCGTGTGGTCTCCGAGTCGGCCGCGCAGAGCCGCTGGATAACGCCCCACGATGACGGGTCGGGCGATTGGATCTCGGCCCGGGTCGCCGCCATGACAGGCGCTTCCGCCGCACCACGCAGGTGCGGAGGCAGCAGCAGCATCAGCTGCGAAGGCGCCTGCAGCAAAGCGTCGTCGACAGGCAGCACGCGCAGCAGGTCAGCAGCACCAGAGAACTGGGCCGTGATCTCGATGACAGCAGTAGGCACCCCGTACTCCGCGGCTACCGCCGAAACTCCCGCCGCGTCACCCTTGAGGTCCAGCAGCGGCACCCAGGCACCGGCAAAGGCGGAGTCGAGGCCACCCAGCATGGCGGCGGTGGTCTTGCCTCGACCCGATCGACCGAGGAACAGCGTGGTCGTCGCGTCACCCAGGGCCGAACCGGCAGCAGCGTCGAAGCGCACCAGCCCGGGCGTCGAGCCGGTCAGATAGCCGATCGACGGGCCGGTGGCGTCACCGATCGACGCACCGCCCCAGAACCATGATCCGAAGAAGGCGGTCGACTCCCGCACGTGTCCCAGGTCGGGGACTCGCAGCTGGTCTCCTGGCAGCGATTCCAGCCACAGGTCCCGCTGCTCGTCCGCACCGGCGGCGACCGTGATGCCACGGTCGGCGTAGTGGGCGATGACGGCGTCGACGTACGCGTCCAGGTCCTCGCGGGTGTCCGCGCTGACCAGCAGGCGGGGGTGGTCCTCGACCAGGGTCAGGCCGGAGCGGTTGATGTCGCGCTTGACCTCGCGCATGATCCGCTCGGTCTCGACGATCTCGTCCGCGGTCTCCTCGGCGGTGCCCTTGGCGGCCGAGCGGCGCTGTTCCTTGGCGCTCTTGCGGGTCTCGTCGACCAGGTGCCGCGCGGTCTTCTTGGTCAGCACCCGGAACCGCACCGACGCCTCGACGGTGACGTCGATCTCGTCGCCGTCGTCGTCGATCGCCTTGATCTCGGACAGCGTGCGCAGCCACTCCCCCGCGCCCGGGGTCTCGAGCTCCTCGGGGAAGTCGGTCATCGCCAGCACACTCGTGTACGCCGCGATCTGGCCGCGGCTGTCGTAGATGCGCAGGTGGTCGGTGTACGGCACGACCCGGCCGGCCGTCAGGCGGGCCAGCGAGGCGCCGGTGATCAGGCCGCGGCGCGGAGCCGCGACGGCGCCGCGGTGCATCTCGCGACTGATCAGCCAGGAGATCACCTCGGCCGGAGCCGTGTGGGCGCGCCAGACGGTCGAGCCGAGCTGGCGGGCCAGCTTGTGCACGCGCTCGTCCAGGTGCGCGAGCTCGCGCGCGCTCACCCGCCACGACGTCGTACCGAGGGCGTCACTGATCGAGCCGCGGACCTGCGCCGTCGCGCGTGGGTCGCGGTCGCTGAGGTGGACGCCGAGCGCGACGTACCGCTCCGGCATCCGCATCTCGTCGATCCGGTCGGCGCGGGTCTGCGCCCAGCCCTCGTGGTCGCCGATCCGGTAGTGGCCGGCGACGCTGTCGATGTAGTCCTGGCCGGTCGAGCGGCCCCAGACCACCTTGAGGTGGCTGAGCCGGTCGCCGAGGATCGTCGCGGCGGCGCTGACGGCAGCGTCGAGGGCGGCGTCCTGCTCCGCCTCGGTGGCCAGGTCCGTGTTCGCGACGGAGATCAGGAACCACGCCTCGGCGCTGCGCTCGGTCACCAGCAGACCGTCGGCGATGGCGACCAGCCGTGGCGGCGGCAGCCCGCGCTCGCGGCCGACACCGACCAGGTTCAGGAGCTTGTCAGCGATCTTCATCAAGTCCTCTTCCCAGACGCTGTCCTGCGACTGACCTTCTGCACGTAGTCCGCTCCGAGGAGCCGGGCCCGTTGGTTCACCGTGATGTCCGCACCGGCGCGGACCTGCGGGTCGAGCTCTGTCACGTCGTCGCGTTCCCACTCCGGCGTCACCCGGGCGCGCGCCATGTTGGCCACCTTCTGGGTGGCGACCCGCTCACGCCAGGGCAGGTACTCCGTCTTGTCGGCGGCCCGGGCGCCGAGCCCGATGATCGGCCGGTGCGCGCGCAACGCGTACCGGACGGCGAGCGCCCACTCGGTCACCCGGCGACGGCGTTCGTGGTGCCGGCCGGCCCGCCAGCCGAACGCGGTGATCACGAACGGCGGCACGATGTACAGGCTGACGGTGGCCTTCTGCGGAACGCCGATGAACGGGACCAGCAAGGCGATCCAGACCAGGATGATCACCGCGCCGAAGATGATCATCCGGCGGCGGGCGCCTTCACCGAGGTCGATCCCGAGCAGGTCGTACTGCCGGGTCTCGATCTCGAAGTGGTGGGTCAGGGTGCGGCCGACACGCATCAATTACCTCCGGCCAGCAATCCCCAGAAGCCCTTGAGCACGTTGATGGTCTGGTTGTTGGCGTAGATCAGCCCACCGACCAGGACACCGGCCGCGATGTGGCCGAACAGCTCGCCCCACTCGCGCTTGAAGTAGTGCCCGATCGCGCGCAGCACGAGGATCGCGATGAAGATGTTCCCCGCGATGACCAGGACCCAGTCCTTGAAGTCCGCCCCCGTGGGGACGTTGCTGTCGGCCAGCGGCGCGGTCAGCTCCACCATGGTCGCGACGAGTTGGTGCGTCATCATTGCGGTATCTCCCTTGCTGCGCTGATCATCCGACGGCTGTCTGCTGTGGTCATCCGACGGCAGCCACTTGCCATCGCTGTGCTCCGTCCGCGGCGACAGTACGCCGAAGAGTGAGCGAATAGGTCTGGTCGAGGGTGGTGTCCCCGGCTCCGTCCCAGGTAACGGCAGCCGTGGCCCGGCGCTCGTTGTCGTTTCCGGTGTAGACCTGCCAGGACTTCAGGTCGCCCAGCTTGACGACGCCGTTCAGGCTGCGGATCGCGGCGCCGGGCGCCGTCACCGCCTCCACCTTGGCGTCGGACTCGGCATAGGCGCTGAAGAAGGCCTCGGCGTCCTTCATGGTCACTGCGGTCAGTTCGTCGTCCGGCTGTCCGGCCGGCGGCATGTTCTCGGGCAGGGCGACCCGCTCGTCGGCGATGTACGTGGGCGGGCCGCTGGCGACGACCCGCGACGTCGACCGTGCCACCGGCACGGAGACGCGTTGCCAGGTGTACGGACCGGGCAGGTAGCTGCGGCCCGACTTGGTGAACGCCCGGACCTGGACCCGGACGTCGACGACCGCCGTCACGCCACTGGAGTCGACCTTCACCTCACCCGGGTAGGCCTTGTCCGCGGTCTGCTTGCCGCGGCCGTTCCAGCCGGCCCGGGCGTCCAGGCCGGCGGCGAGGTCGAGACCGATCTGGGCCGGGCGTGCGTCCGGGTTGCCTTCGTCCCAGTTCAGGTAAGAGACGGCGTACCGGGTCGCGACTGCTCGGGCCTCGTCGGACGGGAAGCTGCTCTGGCTGACCCCGCCGTTGGTGGTCGCCGTCGTGTTCGGCCGGATCCAGGACCGTACGCCGCTGATCGCGGCGAGCAGCAGGACGGCGACCGCGAGGCCGCGCAAGAACCGCTTGCCCCAGATCGAGAAGGAGGTTTCGGGCTCGGTCGACCAAGGCGTCTGGTTGGGCTCGAGGATCGGCTCGCGCACTGGACCAGGCGCCGCGTGGGCGCCATGCGGTGACCGCTGCCGAAGTCGCTCGGGCTGCCTCGGACCGCCCGGCTGCTGCGGGCCCGTCGGACCGGCGGTCGGGGGCTGGCCAGGGGGCGCCTGACCAGGAGGCGGCTGGGCTCCAGGCTGTTGCGGCCGTCGCGGAGGTGCCATCACGCCACCGGTGTTCGGCGGCTGGGGCTGGCTGTACTGCGCTGCCACCCCCTGCGCCTGCCGAGGCGTGGGTGACACCGGCCCATCCGGGTGGGACCACCACTCCGGCGCAGTGTTGCTCTGCGGGCGTTGCTTACCCGCCTTGCTGGAGCGGCTCTGCTTCGTGCGTTTCTGGTCCGCCCAGTGCTCACCTTTTGGCGGCAGATTGAGCAACGTTCGCCACCAACTCATCGCTACCCGCCCCTCAGACAGCAGTTACGCGGACAGTAGCCGGGAGAATACGGCAAGCAACTGTTCGCCGGGAGGCCTGAGACCAGGATCCCGAGGTTCCATCGCTCCCCGCAGCCATACTGTTACCCGCTTCCGCGCCCGCTGCACCTCGAAAAGTGAAGCGTGACAGCTTCGGTACCCTCGCCATAACTCCTCTCTCATGCCCGATCACGTCAATCAGGCAGCGCACACCATGCCACATGGAACCGACGTTCGAATATCCGTCCAGTGAACATGGTAAGCAGAACGATTCAACTGATCACAGATAGTAACCGATCCGCTGGACCGGCCTGTGGAAAACTCTCCCGTGGCGCGGGGTCAAAGTACTAGTGTTTGACCGATCCGCGGACTTTGAGAGGACAAGCATGGAGACTCGTCGACTCGGCCGGCTCGAGCACCGGAGTTCGGTCCTGATCTACGGCGCCGCATCACTCGGCGGCGTCGACCAGGATCGCGCCGACGCCTCGATCCAGGAAGCACTCGATGCCGGGATCAACCATTTCGACGTGGCCGCCGACTACGGCGACGCGGAGCTTCGGCTCGGGCCGCGAATGCCGGAGATCCGGGACCGGATCTTCCTGGCCACGAAGACCGGTCGGCGCACGTACGACGAGGCCTGGGCCGAGATCAACCGCTCCCTGGAGCGGCTGCAGACCGACCACCTCGACCTGATCCAGATGCATGCCGTCTGCGATCTGGAGAACCTCGACCTGGTCACCGGCAAGGGCGGTTCGCTCGAGGCCGCGATCCGGGCCAAGGAGGAGGGCATGGTGGCGGCGATCGGCATCACCGGGCACACCGCCGAGGCGCCGTCGGTGCACCGCGAGGGGCTGCGCCGGTTCGACTTCGACAGCGTGCTGACGCCGTTGAACTACAAGTTGTCCACCGATCCGCAGTACGCCGATGACTACGCAGCGCTTGTGGAGGCGGTGCAGGCGACGGACGCCGCACTGATGACGATCAAGATGATCTCCCGGCGGAACTGGCTCGACGGCGAGGAGAAGACGTACGACACCTGGTACCGGCCGTTCGACGAGCAGCGTTATGTGACGGCCGCCACAGCGTGGCTGCTGAACGGACACCCGGAGATCACCGGACTGGCCACCGCCGGCGAGACCAGACTGCTGAAACAGATGATTCAAGCGGAGCAGGAGCGGGCCGAGCTCAGCCCGGACGACGCGGCTGCGATCCTGGACGAGGTGCAGGACTACCGGTCGCCGTTCATCGACATCCCGATCTGAGCCAGGTCGAGCCGAACCAGCTCGAGCTGGACAGCCCGCCGGCCGGCGTCGATTGCGGTTCCCACGACTGGGAACACTGATGGCTCCCGCGCTGTTGTACAGGACGTATTCGTCTATCTTCGGAGGTCGTAGTGGCAACGGTCGAGCTGTCCCAGGAGAACTTCGACAAGTTCGTCGGTTCCGACGGACTCGTCCTGGTGGATTTCTGGGCAGAGTGGTGTGGTCCGTGCAAGATGTTCGGGCCGGTGTTCGAGAAGTCCTCCGAGACGCATGAGGACATCACCTTCGGCAAGGTCGACACGGAGGCCCAGGTCGAGCTGGCCCAGGCGTTCCAGATCAGCTCGATCCCGACGCTGATGGCCGTTCGCGACGGTGTGGTGCTGTACTCCCAGCCGGGCGCGCTGCCGGCCGCCGCGCTGGAGGACCTGATCACCCAGCTCCGCGCGGTCGACATGGAAGAGGTCCGCGCGCAGATCGCGGCGCACGAGGCCGAGCACGGCACCGAGCCGCACACGCACTGACGCTGCACCAAAGAAGCGGTCCAGACCCGAACCCGGGTCCGGACCGCTTCTTCGCGTGCCCGCACAGTCAAAAAACAGTATTGAAACAGCAGGTGTCCCGCAGGTGTTGGCGAACCTATCCCCCGGTGATCCGCTGTCCATAGCCTCCGTTGCCTGGCATGACCCGCCCGTCAGAGGAGAACCAGGCATGAGGAACACAACAGCGCGCGCGCTGATCGCCGCAGCGGTCGCGATCAGTTTCGCGACCATGGCGGCGCCCACCGCGCAGGCCGCCGAGGGAGTCGTCCGCAACGCGGGCACCCCGACAGCGGTGTCGGGCAAGTACATCGTCGCCTTGAAGGACGCCCCGGCCGGCAAGGTACGGGCCGCGGCCCTGCGGACCCGCGCCGACGGCCTGGTCGGCAAGTTCGGTGGCTCCGTCGACTACGTCTACGACCAGGTGCTCGGCGGCTACTCGGCCCGGATGACCGACTCGCAGGCCCGCCGGCTGGCGGCGGACCCGTCCGTCGCGTACGTCGAGCAGGTCCAGACCATGAAGATCGCCGACACCCAGAACAACCCGCCGAACTGGGGCGACGACCGGATCGACCAGCGCGACCTGCCGCTGAGCAAGTCGTACACCTACCCGGCCAACCCCGGGCAGGGCGTCACCGTCTACATCCTGGACACGGGCATCAACCCGAACCACCAGGAGTTCACCGGCCGGGTGAAGCAGGGCGTCGACTACATCGACAACGACAGCAACCCGGCCGACTGCCACGGCCACGGCACGCACGTCGCCGGGACCGCGGTGGGCACCACGTACGGCGTGGCCAAGAAGGCCAACGTCGTCTCCGTTCGCATTCTGAACTGTCAGGGCTCCGGTGAGAACGACCAGATCCTGGCCGGGATGAACTGGATCAAGGCCAACGCCGTCAAGCCGGCCGTCGTCAACTACAGCGTCGGTTGCGGCTCCCGCTGCAGCAGCGACGCGCTGGACAACGCGGTCAAGGGCATCATCGCGTCGGGCGTTCAGTTCGTGCAGGCCGCGGGCAACAACAACGACGACTCGTGCTACTTCAGTCCGCAGAAGGTGCCGGCAGCCATCACGGTCGGCAACAGCACCATCAACGACGCTCGCTACACCGGCACCGGCCCGTCCAACTACGGCTCGTGCCTGGACATCTGGGCGCCGGGGACCAACATCATCTCCGCCTCCTACAGCAGCAACACCGGCACCGCGACGATGACCGGTACTTCGATGGCCTCGCCGCACACCGCCGGCGCAGCGGCCCTCTACCTCGGCGCGAACCCCAACGCCACCCCGCAGCAGGTCCGTGACGCGCTCGTCAACAACGGCACCACGGGCAAGCTGACCGGCATCAACTCCGGCTCGCCGAACGTGCTGCTCTACACCGGCTTCATCGGCGGCGGCACTCCGGCCGGCCCGACGGTGACCAACCCCGGCAACCAGTCCACGGCTGTCGGCGGTACGGCGAACCTCCAACTGCAGGCGTCCGGCGGCACCACGCCGTACACCTGGAGCGCTTCGGGTCTGCCCGCCGGGCTGACCATCGGATCGAGCACCGGCAAGATCACCGGCTCGCCGACCACCCAGAACACGTACAACGTGACCGTGACCGTCACCGACTCGGCCAACAAGACCGGGCAGACGACCTTCACCTGGACGATCGGAAGTACCGGCGGCTGCACCGCGCAGCAGGTCGTCAGCAACCCCGGCTTCGAGACCGGCAGCACCCCGTGGTCGGCGAACGCCAACGTGATCGGCAGCTGGTCGCAGCAGGCTGCTCACGGTGGCACCCGGTACGCGTGGCTCGGTGGCCAGGGCGTGACCCACACCGACTACGCGTCCCAGTCGGTGACCATCCCCTCCGGCTGCGCGACCGTGACGCTGCGGTACTGGCTGCACATCGACTCGGCCGAGACCGAGAACGTTGCCTACGACAAGCTCACTGTGACGCTCGGTAGCACCACCGTCGCGTCGTACTCGAACCTGAACAAGGCCAGCGGATACGCCGAGAAGGTGCTCGACGTGAAGCAGTTCGCCGGCCAGACCGTGACGCTGAAGTTCAACGGTGTCGAGGACCAGTCGCTGCAGACCAGCTTCGTGGTCGACGACGTGGCCCTGAACGTCTCCTGACCCGAACGGCCCGGCCGGAGCGCGCAGTCGGCGCCCCGGCCGGGCCGCCTCGGCGCGTCCGGGCTCAGCAACTGGCGGGCGGAGGCGGATACTCTGCACATGGGAGAGCAGATCATCGGCCGGGAACTGGCCCATGTGCTTCGGACTGGACCGTTCTCCGCCGCGCTGCACCTGGCGATCGAGGCCAGCGGCCTGCGCCTGGAGCAGATCCAGACCTTGCTCGCCGAGCAGAACATCATGGTCAGCCAGACCACCCTGGCGTACTGGCGCCGAGGTCGCAGCCGGCCTGAACGCCCGGCCTCACTGCTGGCCGTCGAGGCGCTCGAAGGAATCCTCGGCCTGCCCGCCGACGCACTCACTTCCCAGCTCGGTCCCCGCCGCCCACGCGGCCGCTGGCTGGACCACCCGCCGGGGACGATGCAGATGTCCGACGTCTGGTCGGATGCCGACAGCCTCGAGGGGCTGCTCGAAGCCGTCGCCACCCCGGTCCACAACATCCTGTACCGGGTGAGCCTGCACGACCTGTTCACGATCGGCCCGGATCGGGGTGCGATCTCCCTGGTCACCCGCGCGGTCGTTCGCGCCACTGTCGACAAGGTCTCCCGCAGCGTGTTCGTCTATCACAACGACGAGGGAGAGGGCGGGTTGCCGACCGTTCATCCGGTTCGCAACTGCCGGATCGGTCGGACCCGGTCCGATCCCGACGGGAAGTTTCTGGTGGCCGAGTTGATCTACGACCGGGTGCTGGACACCGGCGAGACCGCGGCGGTGGAGTACGAGACCCGCTTCGGGCCCAACGTGCACGCGGACCATTACCACCGGGCCTTTCCTGCTGAGACCGGGGATTATCTGCTGCAGGTGCAGTTCGATCCGGAGGCGTTGCCGGCTCGGTGTTTCCGGTACAGCCGGCGGCGGGAGGATGCGCCGGACCAAGGGGTTCGCGAGGTTCTGGTGGGGTCGACGTACGGGGTGCATCGGGTCGACCGGGATGTCGCGCCGGGGCTGGTCGGGGTGCGGTGGGAGTGGGAGTAGCTGTTGTTGAGCGGAAATAGATAGAGCGTGGCTCCCAGAGTGGGAGCCACGCTCTCTTCTGTCTCAGGCTCAGATGGCTGAGGCAGGTGGTGCTGCGGTCCTCCGCCCGAGGACCGCTGGTACTGCGCCAGCTGCCCTTCCGCAAGGGGACTGCTGGATGGTGCGGCCGTCTCCCGCGCGGCATCGCGGGAGCCGGGTCTTGCAGGCACGGTCCCGCCAGGCGCTCGGGTGAGGACCGCTCCCGGGTTCCGCGAGTGAGGCTTCGCGGGACCCGGGTGGTGCGCCGCGGTCCCAGCAGGGTGGGAGTCGCGGGTGGTGCTGACCGGCGCCCGAGGAGCAGGCGTGCTGCGGGTACCGGGTGGTGCTTGGCGGATCCTCCGCTGGCTGTCGGAGATCCGCCGGACGGTGGCTTCCCGACAGGGGCCGGGACGTCACCGCTGGTGCTGCGGCTCCAGGTGAGGCAGGAGCCGGTACTTCGCGGTCCCGCTTGCGCCGGACCGGTGGTGCTGCCGTCCCGCTGTGGCTGGGGCGGCGGTGCTCCGACCCGCTCTCGCTGGGCCGGTGGTACTGCGCTTCCCGGCAGGGCGGGAGTCGCGGGTGCTGCTGCCGGATCGGCACTTACTGGATCCGGTGGTACCTCCGGGTTGGGTCGAAGAACCCGGATCGTGCTCCCGGGCTGGTGTCTGAACCCGGATGATGCGCCAGGCCTGGTGATGGGCCCGGTACTGCGCCGGACCCTGGTGATGGGGTCCGGATCGTGCGCCGGACCCTGGTGATGGGGTCCGGGTACTGCGCCGGCTCCGTGGGGTCACGGAGTACCGGGTGGGGCTACCGGGTGCTTTGGAGTCACAGCGGCCCGGGTGGTGCTGCCGGAGCCCTGGGAGATAGCAGGGCCGGCGGAGTGGGCCTCCCGCAAAAGGAGAGGCCGTCTGGTCCCGTCGTGGTGAGGCGGCTGGGGTACGACTCAGCCACGACAGGAGTTCGAGGGTGGTCTGGTGGTGGTAATTCCGCGATTCAGTTGTCAGGGAGCGACTGGGAATCAGCGAAGTGGATCGAAGGGGGCCAGCTCGGCCGGCGCGCGGCCGGTGGTGATGGTCTCGGCGAGCAGCTGGCCGGTGATCGGGCCGAGGGTGATACCCCACATGCCGTGACCGCCGGCAGCGAAGACGCGGGGCGACGACGTGGCGCCGATCAGCGGCAGGCCGTCCGGGGTGCAGGGACGCGGGCCCACCCACTCGAAGGTGCGAGCGTCCAGGTCGGCGTCGCGCAGCAGCGGCCGGGCCGCCTCCACGATCGCGTCGATCCGACGCGGGTCGAGCTTCGCGTCAGGCTTGCGGAACTCCATCATCCCGGCGACGCGCAGCCGGTCGCCCAGCGGAGTACAGGCGATCCGCTGCGCCGGGAAGTAGACAGGTCCGGCCGGCACGTGGGCGATCGGAACGCTGAAGCTGTAGCCACGCCCTGCCTGGACCACGGTCCTGACCCCGACCTGCCGGGCCAGGTCGCCGAGCCAGGCGCCGGTCGCCATCACGACCGCGTCGTACGGCAGGCTCTCGCCCGCCGCGGTGACGATCCGGACGCCGCGGATCTCGTCCACGATGTCCTTGACCGCGACCCCGGTGACGATCTCGCCGCCGCGAGCACGGACCGAGTCGGCGAGCATGTTCACGTACTCGCCCGGGTTGATGAAGCGCTGACCGTGCAGCCGGATGGCCGCGCCGATCTCGTCGGACAGCGACGGCTCGATCTCGCGGGCGTCGTCACCCGTGATCGCCTCGAACTCGATGCCCTGGCCGGCCGCGTGGATGTGCTCGATCTCCTCGAGCAGCACCGTCCGCTCGGCCTCGGTCCGGTACGCCGCCAGGAACGACTTGGCCTCGTAGGTCTCGGCCTCGACCCCCGCCTTGGCGAGCGCGTCGAACCCGTTCAGCGCCTGCCGGTTGATCGGCACCAGCGCCTCCATCGCGGTCTTCCAGCGTCCCGCGGTGCTGTTGCGGGCGAAGCGGGTCAGGAACGAGATGAGTCGCGGGCTCGCCGTCGGCGGCACGTACACCGGCGAGGACGGGCTCAGTACTGCGCCGATGCCGTACTTGAGCACAGCAGGCTCCGGCAGCGGGGTCGCCAGGCCTGGGGTCAACCAGCCCGCGTTGCCCCAGGAAGCACCAGCGGCGACACCTTCACGATCCAGCACGGTGACCTCGATGCCGGCCTCCTGAAGGAACCAGGCAGTGGCGAGACCGACCATGCCGGCGCCGACTACGGCGACCCGGTCCGGGACGATGTGAGTGCCTTGCACGGAAGCGACCATGTATCGATAGTGCTTCCGCTCCGAACCCCTGTCATGGTGCGATCGCACCACAGCTGGCCCTAATGACAGTGGCAAGAGCACAATAACCTCATGATCACCGTCCCTGACCTGGTCGTTGCCGTCGGACCAGCCCTGTTCGAGATCGTCGTCGCCGGGCAAGGCGACGGCGAGGTACGTGACGTCTTCCTGGCGGATCCGCAGGAAGACGCCACCGGGCAGCCGGGTGACCTGGTGCTGGGCTTCGGCCTGGGCAGCCCGGAGGAGGCAATAGCGCTCGTCGACCGCTGTGCGGCCGGCAACGCGTCAGCGATCATCCTGCGGACGACACTCGCCCAGGACCCGGTGGTGATGGCCAGGGCTGAGAAGTGGCTCCTCACGCTGGTCGCGCTGCAGCCGACGGTCACCTGGGCTCACGTGGTCTGGCTACTGCGAGGCGTGATCGACAGGGCGGCCGCCCCTGACTCCCCCGTGGCCGGCGACGCCGGAGTACATCAGCAGCTCTTTGCGCTGGCCGACGCCGCCGCGGCCATCGTCGACGCTCCAGTGACGATCGAGGACAACCAGTCTCGGGTGCTGGCCTATTCGAGCCTCCATGACGTCACTGACACCGACCCGACCCGGGTGTCGACGATTGTCGGCCGCCGGGTGCCTGCTGAGGTCATTGCGCACTTCAGGGCCCGGGGGATCTTCCGGCGCCTTGCCAGGTCCAGTGAGCCGTTCCTGGTCCCCGACGGCCCCAATGGCATCCGCCCGCGGCTCGTAGTACCGGTGAGGGCGGGTGGTGAGTGGCTGGGCTCTATCTGGGCGGTTGTGGATGGCCCGGTGAGCGACGAGGTGACTGCTGAGCTGAGCCAGGCGGCGTCGGTGCTCGCGCTGCACTTGCTGCGACTCAGGGCTCAGGCAGACGTCGCCAGGCGCAGTGCGATCGACCGCCTGCGCACCGTACTGCGGCAGTTCTCCCCCGACACTCCACTCGACGTACGCCTGCCACCGGCGCCTTGGCGGGTGGTGGCACTCGGTTCGCCAGGCGACTACGACGTACCGCAGGAGCTGGATCTGTGGGAGTCCACTGGTCGCCGCCACGGCTGGAGCGAGCCGCAACTGGCCGACCTGGACGGCAACGTCCTGGCAGTCGTCTCGGACGGCGACGGCCCCGGCTCCTGGCGCTGGTTGCGCAAACTCGTCATAGACCTCGCCAAAGACGCCCCCGGTACTACGGCCGCCGCCGGCGGGCGTGCACGTGGCCCGGCGGATCTCCCGAGCTCCCGGGCCGAGGCGGTAGAGCTCCTAGGCCTAGTACGCCGTGAGCTCGCCCCCGGCCCCGCGCTGCGAGTGGAGCAGGCGTGGCACATCCTCACGGTCCACCGGGCCGTCACCTCACTCGACACCACCAAGCTCGACGGGCCGCTGGCGACTCTGCTCAGGCACGACATCGAGCACGACACCGCATTCGTCGACACGTTGCAGGCGTGGCTGAACTATCCCGGCCAGCCGCAGCAGGCAGCTCGGCAACTGCATCTGCACACCAACACCTTGCGGCACCGAATGAAGCGGATCGGCGAGATCGCCCGCTTGGACCTGTCCAGCCCGCGCGAGCGGCTGGCTCTGCAGCTGCAGATCGCGGCGGTGCGCACCGAGCACTGAGACGCAGGACACAGCGCCAGGTAACAAGGCTTCACATTCCGGCAATGGATGGGCAACATCCGGCTGGCAATCTTTAACTCAGAAACACCGAGAACTTGTCCCAGCCTTTCACCAGGAGGCTGGGGCCAGATCGTTCCAGCCTTTCACCAGGAGGCTGGAGCAACCCGAGCGAGCATTTCACCAGGATGCTCGGTCGGCGTGTGGGCCCGGCGATTGTCTGAGCGATCGCCGGGCCAACGCACGTTCTCAGGCCAGTTGGTTGACGATGGCACCGAATACTTTCGGCAGCCGCGCGGCGGCCGGGACGATGCGGGGAGCGAGCAACGACCTGTTGCGGGCCCAGAGCAACGAACCGGTGAGGAACCGGCACTCCCAGGAAACCCGCCGCCAGGCCGCCTCGTACTCCGCGGGCCGATCGGCCTGGACACAGCGGACCAGCTCTGCCGAGGTGCGGAGCGCGATGGCGATTCCCTCGCCGGTCAGCGCATCGACGTACCCTGCCGCGTCGCCGACCAGCAGCACTCTGCCGGCCACCCGGCCGCGGACTCGTTGGCGGAGCGGGCCGGCGCCCATCACGGCGGTCGCCTCGGTTGCCCCGAGCAATCGGCGCTTCAACGCCGGGAAGGCGTCGAGGTGGGAGTCGAAGGAGCCGCGGGCCGAGGTGAGGACGGCGACGCCGACGAGGTCGTCGGCGACCGGAGTCACGTAGGCCTCGCCCAGGCGGGACCAGTAGACCTCGACGAGTTCACTCCACGGTCTGACCAGGTAGTGCCTCCGCAGCCCGCGACGCGGCTGCGTCACGTCGCGGGGGAAGGGAAGATGCGCAACTGGGCCGAGGGGGCGGTCAGCGCTTGCCCCCAGACCCAGCTGGCGGCGGATCGGTGAATGCAGGCCATCGGCAGCCGCCAGGTAGCGAGCGGTGATACCAGCGGCGGTGACCGACTGCTGGTTCTGCGTGATGCTCTCCACCCGAGCAGCGATGACCGGCACCTCGAGCTCAGCCAAGCGATCCGCGAGCGCGCTCTGCAACGTAGTACGGCGTACTCCGAGCCCCGGGCCGGCGCGAAAGCGCGCGTCGACCACATGTCCGGGGTCGAGATAGCGGATCCCGAAGAACGGGCGGCCTTCTAAGGCAACACCGAGCCGGGACAGGTACGAGACCGCGCTGTGCGCGATCCCTTCCCCGCAAGCCTTGTCGATCGGCCCAGAGCGCGGCTCGACGACGACCACCGACAAACCAGCGAGCGCCGCGCGGATGGCGGTCGCGGCGCCGGCCGGGCCCGCGCCGGCGACGAGGAGGTCGATCACTTCGTCAGCGCAGAGTCCAACGCCGCTTCCTCGGCGCGGATGCGGACGGCCAGCAGCGGGATGTTCAACAGCAGGAACACCGCCGCCGTCACCCAAGCCGTGTGGACCAGTGGCAACGCGATCCCCTCCGCGACCACCGCGACGTAGTTCGGATGCCGCAGGAACTTATAGGGGCCTTTAGCAACCAACTGCAGGCCCGGGACCACGATCACCCGGGTGTTCCACTGCGGCCCGAGCACCCCGATGCACCACCAGCGCAACCCCTGCGCCAGCAGCACCACGGCGAACATCGACCACCCGAGCGCCGGGATGAACGGCCGGTCCGCCACGATCGCCTCGACCAGACACCCGGCCAGGAACCCCGTGTGCAGCACCACCATGAACGGGTAGTGCCCCTTGCCGGACTCCACCCCGCCCCGGGCGAAACTCCACGCCGCGTTGCGCAGCGAGACCACCAGCTCGGCCACGCGTTCGAGCCCGACGACCAGCACCAGCGCGACGTACCACCACAACGACGAGTCCATCACCACTCCAGGAGTACGAGCTCGGAACAGAAGCCTGGGCCCATCGCGAGCAACACACCCATCCCCGAAGGATCCAGCGCGAGGGTGTCACCGAGCACGTGCAGCACCGAGGACGACGACAGGTTCCCGACCGCGTCGAGCGACTTCCAGGTCAGATCGAGCGCGCCCGGCCGCAACGACAGCGTCTCCGCCACCGCCTCGAGCACTTTCGGCCCGCCGGGATGACTCACCCAGGTGCCGATCTCCTCGACGGTCAACCCCTGCGATGCAAGGAACGACGTGACATCGCCACCCAGATACGTCCGCACTACCTCCGGCACATCAGCGCCGAGCACGATCCGGAACCCACCCGAGCCGATGTCCCACCCCATCACCCGCTCCGAGTCCGGATACAGCCGCGAACGCGTCGCCACCACCGACGGCCCAGCAGCGGCCGGGTGGTCCGAACCGGTCAACACCACCGCGGCTGCGCCATCACCGAAGAGCGCACCACCGACCAGGTTGGGCAATGAAGAGTCATCCCGCTGGAGAGTCAGCGAGCACAACTCCACCGACAGCAGTACTGCGACGTGCGTCGGCCAGGCCTTGAGATAGTCGTGCAACCGCGCGATCCCGGCCGCTCCCCCGACACAGCCCAGCCCGAAGAGCGGCAGCCGCTTGAGATCCTCACGCATCCCGAGCCGGACCGCGACTCGCGCGTCGATCGACGGCGCGGCGACACCCGTCACGGTGGTGAACATCAGGATGTCGACGTCGTCCACGGTCAGCCCGGCCTGCGCCAGCGCCCCCGCCACGGCCTCGGCGCCGAGGTCGACGGCGACCGAGATCCACGCGTCATTGGCTTCGCCGAAGTCCTTCAGTACGCCGTACCGCTCCAGCGGCAGCGCGAGGTGACGATGCGAGACCCCCGCGTTGGCGTGCAGCCGGCGCAGCAGGCCGATGCCTTTGCCGTCGGGAAGACAGATCTCCGCGAAGGCGGCGGTGATCTCCTCCTGGGCGTAGCGGTTCGGCGGCAACGCGGCCCGCACCGCGGCGACCCGCGTCATCGTGACATCGTGGGGTCGGTGAGCCGGCTGAACGTCCTCAAAGGTCTGGCGATGGCCTGCCATCCCGGCCCGACCGTTGCCGTCACCACCCTGGTCACCGTCGTCGCCTGGTCGGCGGGACGGGACGCTCTCGGGTGCCTGCTAGTCGCCGCAGCAATCCTCACCGGCCACCTCTCGATCGGCTGGAGCAATGACGCGATTGACGCACCCCGCGACACCAGTGTCCACCGGAACGACAAACCAATCGTGCTCGGACTGGTGAGTCGGCGGACCTTGTGGATCGGCGCGACTCTGATGGTAGTTGCCTGCGTCCCGCTCTCGCTCGCCAGCGGCGTGCTCGCGGGCCTCGCGCATCTGGTCGGGGTGGCGGCCGCCTGGGCCTACAACTGGCGGCTCAAGTCGACGCAGGTGTCCTGGCTCCCGTACGCCGTTGCCTTCGGGTTGCTGCCGTCGTTCGTCACTCTCGGCACCTCGGGCGAGTGGGCGCCGTGGTGGGCGTCGGCGGCCACCGCGCTGCTCGGCGTCGGCGCGCACCTGGCCAACGTCGTACCGGATCTTGCCGATGATCTCGCGACCGGAGTCGAGGGCTGGCCACAGCGGCTGGGCAAGTTGGCCCGGTACGCCGCTCCGCTGCCACTCGCCGTCGCGACCGCGCTTCTGGTCGTCGCACCGCCCGGCGCGGTCGGCGTGATCGGCTGGCTGACCCTTGCGGTCGTCGCCGCCCTGCTCGCGGTGATCGTTCTGTGGAAGAACGCACCGTTCCTGGTCACCATCGCCGTGGCTGCCGTCAGCATCCTCACCCTCGTACTCCGAGGCGACGCCCTCACCCGCTAATCCGAAGTCTTCAGCGGAGTGTTGCTGCCCAGGATGGCTGCGGTCAGAGCCTCGGACGGCTCCTTGGCGGCGCGCGGGTTGGTGATCAGCACCAGATCGATGGCCGGCAACTCCGGCAACCCAGCAGAGGGTGGCGGCTCGACCAGGTCGGCCGGCATCAGCGAGCGGGCGAAGATGGCGATCCCCAGGCCGGCCCGGACCGCAGCTAGTACGCCGTTGACGCCTCGGACGATGCAGGTGATCCGGCAAGACCGACCGGCTTGCTCCAGGGTCTGGACGCCGAGCGAGCGGCTGATGCTGGGGGCTTGATACGCGACCAGCGGGACCGGGCCGTCCGGTGCGATGCGGGTGCCGGAGATGCCGGCCCAGACCAGCGGGTCGCGGCGGACGACCCGGCCGTTGGGCTCGTAGCCGCCGCCGGTGCTGTGTTTGACGTAGGCGAGGTCGAGGTGACCCGACTCGACCCGGCGCAGCAGGTTGGGGCTTTGGGCAACGGTGAGCTCGAGGTCGATCCGCGGGTAGAGCTGACGGAAGTCGCGCAGGATCCGCGGCAGCGGGGTCAGCGCGAGGTCGTCGGTGACGCCGAAGCGCAGCCTGCCGCGCAGCTCCGAGCCGGTGAAGTACCCCGCGGCTTCCTCGTGCGCGGCCAGGATCGTCCGGGCGAAACCCGCCATCGCGTCACCGTCGGCGGTCAGCGTCACGGTCCGCGTGTCGCGCACGAACAGCGGCCGGCCGACCGCCGTCTCGAGCTTGCGCACGTGCTGGCTGACGGTCGGTTGCCGGATCCCCAGCCGCTCGGCCGCCTGGGTGAAGCTCAGCGACTGCGCCACCGCCAGGAAGGTCCGCAACTGATCCGGATCGTAGGTCACCGTCACTCCTCAACCGCCGCCGTCATTGCAGGACGCAATAAGACTAATAGGAGTCATTCTGTGTCGAGATCCCGTCTCAACCGGTGAGGATGGAGGAGACCTCCCCTGACAAGCCACTTCCCTAGGGATGACTCTTGACCACCCGGGCCACCGGTTCTGTCCACCCCGTCGCCGATTTCCACACCCACCGCAGCACCGCCCCAAGCCCCGACGCCGCCAAACGGCCAGGCTTCCGGGACACCTTCAGCGCCTTGCAAATCCGCAACTTCCGCCTTCTGGTCAGCGGCCTCTTCGTCAGCTCGACCGGCGGCTGGGTGCAACGCATCGCCCAGGACTGGCTGGTCCTGACGCTGACCGGCAGTGCCACCGCAGTCGGCATCACCACCGCCCTGCAGTTCCTGCCCACCCTCCTGCTCGGCCTGTACGGCGGCGTGATCGCCGACCGTTTCCCCAAGCGCAGGATCCTGCTCTGCACCCAGGCCACGATGGGCCTGGCCGCGGCCATCCTCGCCGTACTGGCGTTCGCCGGTTCGGTGCAGGTCTGGCAGGTCTACTCGCTCGCTCTCTTCCTCGGCCTCGCGACCGCCGTCGACAACCCGACCCGGCAGTCGTTCGTCACCGAGCTCGTCGGCAAGGCCCGCCTCCGGAACGCGATCAGCATGGTCTCCTCGACGTTCCAGCTCGGCAGCCTGATCGGCCCCGCTCTCGGTGGGCTGCTGCTCGGCACGGTCGGCACCGGCTGGGCCTTCGCGCTCAACTCGGTCACCTTCTTCGGCTCCATCACAGCGCTGCTGATGATGCGCGAACACGAGATGCCAGGCCTGCAGGCTGCTCGCCAGGCCAGCGCGGGGATGCGAATCCGGGACGGCCTGCGGGACGGCGTCCACTACGCGTTCCACGAGCCGGCCGTCCGCTGGGCCATCGCACTGGTCGGCATCTACGGCATGTTCACGATCAGCCTGCCGGTCACCCTGACTGCCTTCGCCGACCGGGTCTTCCACACCGGAGCCACCGGGTACGGCGTACTGAACTCGGTCGTTGCCGTCGGCTCACTCGCCGGGGCGTTGCTCTCGGCAAGGAGAGTCCGGCCGACCCGGCTGCGGAACCTGGTCGGGATCGCCTCGATCCTCGCGATCACCGAGATGATCGCCGCGCTGCAACCGTCGCTGTGGACCTTCCTGCCACTGCTCGCGGCGCTCGGCATGGCCACCCTGATGTTCCTCACCGCAGCCCAGTCGATGGTCCAGCTGACCACTCCCGACGGCCTTCGCGGCCGAGTCGCAGGCATCTACAACCTGGTCTTCATCGGCGGCGGCGCGATCGGCGGGCCGATGGTCGGCTGGATCGCCCAGCACTGGGGCGCCCGGACCGGTCTGCTGCTGGCCGGGATGATCCCGGCCGTCGCGACGATCGGGATCGGCCTCAAACTCGCCCGGACCGGCCGCCTCCGCGTGGTCGTGGTCCGGAAGCCGACCCGGTCACCCTGGCTGCAGCCGCCGCGACTCGGGCTGACGCAGTCCGAGGTACGGGTCGCGCGCCCGGCGGCGCCGCGGATCGAGCGGCCCCTGACCCTCGCCCGACGGCACCATCAGCGCGACGCGGGCCACCCGCGCCCGCGGCGTACGCGGAAGAAGCCGCTCAATCACTGAAGTTTGAGGTAGAACTCGGCCAGCCAGGACTGCCAGATGTCAGCCAGCCGTTCGGCGTCCTGGCCGGGGCCGTAGTAATGGTGGCCGAGGGCAACGGGCATCCCGATCAGACTGCGGTCGTGGAAGCGCAGCAACGCGTTCTCGGTGGTGATGCCGAGGTGGCTCGGGCCGACGTAGTCGACCTCGCCGACCACCATGCCCAGCCCGTGCACGTCCAGCTCGACCTTGTCGCCGACCGCGCCCCCGACGGCTGCCCGGAACTTCTCCCAGGCCTCGGGAGTGCCGGACCATGCCGGGCCCTCGGCCACCACATAGGTGGCCGGCTCCCCGGCGAACCCGGTCAGATAGACCTGCAGCGTGTGGAAGTAGAGGTCCCAGCCTCGCGCGGTGGCTTCGTACTCCGCCTCCCAGTCATCGCTCTGGAAGCCGCTCTGAACGAAGCGCAGTACCGTCGAGCCGTCGTCCTGGGCCTCGATCAGGTACTCGAAGGCGCTCGTCTCGGCCTGGATGGCGAACCCGTGCCCGGGCTCCCAGCGCAGTACCGCGCCCGGCGCGTTCGCCTCCGGCGACGGGTCCATCGGGAACAGCCAGGCGGTCAGGCCGGCCTCCGTGGAGATCGCCTCCCAGACCTGCTCGGGCGACGCCTCCAGCGGAATCTCGGCTTCGATCCGGCGTTCCTCGGTCATCGTCATTCTCCCGTGTTCTTGGTCGGTTTGGGGTGCACTGCCACCAGCAGCCGATGACTGCGGCCACCCAGCGCGGACTCGTCGTGGTACTTCGCCACCAGTACCCGCATGGCCTGACTCAACTCGTCGGCGAAAGCGGCCCGGTCGGCCGCCGAAGCGAACCGGATCTCGCCGTCCATCGCGAAGGTGGCCAGCTTGCGCCGCGCCTTCCGCGCGCCGGCCAGCATCAGGCCCACCTCGCGCAGCGTCCGGGCCGCGAGCGCGAGCAGCCACCGCGCCGACAACCCGTCCGGCGAGACCGACGGATCAGGCTGTACGCCGCCGAGCACCTGCGGGGAGATCACGTACGCCGATGCGCTGGCCTGCAGCACCCGCTCGGTGCAGTTGCCCTTCCTGCGCTCCTCGACGAGTTCCACCAGCCCGTGCTTCTCCAACGCCCGTAAGTGGTAGTTCAGCTTCTGCCGGGGCAGCTGCAGTTTGCCGGCGAGCGTGGTCGCGGAGCCCGGCACCGCGAGCTCGGCCAGCAGCCGCGCCCGGACCGGATCCAGCGAGACCCCGGCCGCGGCCGGATCGTCGATCACCACCACGTCCTCCATGGCCCCGACCCTGTCACCGACAACTAATGTTGTCAAGAACAGCAAACTGGTCGGGGAACATCGCGAAGGCGGCCCTCCCCCAGGAAGGGCCGCCAGGTTGGCGGACTCGCGCCTCCCATGCAGAGGAGGCGCGAGACCGGATCAGGGAGCGTCGATCACGCCGACCGGCGGGACCTTGACGGTGCGGTGGTGCAGCGTGCCGCCCAGGATCACCTTGCGGAGCGCGACATTGTTCTTCGTGCTGGTCTCGACCAGCCGGTTCTCCGGGTTGGCCTTCACCTCGATGAAGTACTCGCCGTTCGGCAGGTCCGTGACGTCGAAGGACTGGCCGGGACGGAACTGCGCGTAGGTGTCACCCGATCCGACGTCCAGCACCTCACGCACCGACAGCGAGGACTGGCTGCCGCAGGCGGTGTGCAGGTCGGTGTTGGACGGCTTCCAGTTGGCGCCCTTGACCGTGTAGTCGATCGCGTCGGTCGCGGCCAGGCAGAAGGCTTCCTTCTGGCTGCGGACGACCTCGGTCTGCTTGGAGTTCAGCAGGCTGTAGCGGGCGAAGTCGGTGAAGTGCCAGTGGGTGTGGCCTTCGCGCGGGTCCCACTCCAGCGTGCCGGTGTTCTGGTGCCCGATCTCCTTGCCGTTCGCGTCGTAGAAGTACTGGTACGCGTCCATCAGGTCCTTGCCCTTCTGCCGGAACCCGTCCAGCACCAGCGGCGACGGACCCGCGTTCCAGACAGTGGCCGAGAAGGCCAGGAAGTCCCGGTTGGCCTCCGGCGTCCCCTCGTCGCCCGGACCGATCTCGATCCCCCAGGCCGGCACCGACCGCAGGTCCGGCTTCGGACCCTTCGGTACCGCGGCCCGGCTGGTCGGCCGCTGCGCGTTCGGCTTCAGCGCGGCCTTGGCCGACTTCGCGGCAGCCGGGGCGTTGGTCAGGTGCTTCAGCTTGGCCGCCGCGAAGGCCTGCTTGCAGCCCTCGGCGTGACCACCATGGCAGTCCGGGGCGTCCCGGATCGTCAGCTTCACCGTCGCCGCCGAGTCGTAGGCGCCGATCTTGAAGTAGTCCTTGTACAGCTTGTTGACGGTCACCTTCGCGGTGTACTTGCCGACCGGCAGGTCGACTTCTTCACCGTCGTAGTAGCTCGTGGTGTTCGCGGACCAGCCGGCCTGCAGACCCCAGACCGCGCCGAGCGTGAACGGGTTGGCCGCACAGCCCTGCGGGTACGGCGAGGTGGCCGGCGCGTCCGGCCGGGTCCGGGAACCCTCGCCGTTCAGGCAGAAACCACGGTCCTTGTCGTAGACCTTCTTGCCCTTGGCATCGGTGATGGTCAGGTGCAGGAACTTGCTCAGTCCACCGAAGTCGGTCACCGCACCGGCCGGCAGCGCCTTCGGCTTCCCGTTGACCAGCAGGTTGGCGACGATCGGATCCTGGTACGACTTGCGGGTCGCGCGGATCTCGATCGGGTTCTTCCCGGCCACCATGTGCGTGCCGAGGTCGAGCACCACGCCACCACCCTCGGGGTAGCGGTCCAGCGTCACCTCGGCGGTCGCGGCGACCAGCTTGAGCTGCGCTTCGGCAGCCGCCTGCGGCGTGGACGACGCGGCGCCGGCGGCCCCCGCCGCCAGTGCGACCAGCGTCGCGGCTCCGGTCACGGCGACCGCCGTACGACCGAACTTCCTGGAAATGTTGATGATTGATCCCCTCCCGGTCGGGCCGACCCGCCTCACACGGGTCATCGAACCCTTACGTGAGTACTGACTAGCCGGCCCCCCGCAATGTTGATCTCAGTTCCATGGCGGTTCCGTTACAGCAATCGCTCACGGCCATGACGCTCGGTTACTTCACATGGTAAATTAATCCGCATGTCCCTACGCCTCCGCCGTACCGGCGTCGTCGCGATGGCCGCTTTCGCCCTGGTGTCGGCGGCGGCCTCGATCGCGAACGCCACCGTCCCGCCCCCCGCCGCCCCTACGGCCGCCACCAGCGCGAAGTCGCCGGTACCGGCGAAGTACCCGCAGCTCGCCGCGAAGCCGTACCTGGGCTGGAGCAGCTGGAGCCTGCAGTCCACCAACTATCCCGGGGTGAACCCCGACGGCCCGGGCAGCTTCATCAGCGAGAAGAACATCCTCGCCCAGGCCCACGCGATGGCCACCAAGCTGAAACCGTTCGGCTATGAGTACATCAACATCGACGCCGGCTGGCAGCTCGGCGGCGACGAGTTCGGTCGGCCGGTCGCCAACACCGCCCGCTTCCCGCGCGGGATGAAGGCCGTCGGTGACGACCTCCACAAGCTCGGCCTGAAGTTCGGCATCTACACCGTGGTCGGGCTCGGCTTCGACGTCTACCGCGACGGCAACACCCCGATCCACAACGCGCCGGGCTGCTTCACCCGCGACATCGTCTACCCCGACCTGCGCACCACCAACGGCTGGGACCAGGCGTACAAGATCAACTACGCCGGCCCGTGCGCGGCGAAGTACGCGGACTCGATCACCAAGCTGTTCGCCGGCTGGGGCGTCGACTTCATCAAGATGGACGGCGTCGGCCCCGGCTCCTGGAAGGGTGCGCCGGACGACCCGAACCACAACAACACCGAGGACGTCGAGACCTGGTGGCGTTCGGTGCAGAACGCCGGCCGCCCGATGCAGTACACGCTGTCGTGGTCGCTCAGCCACCGGTACGCCGACACCTGGAAGGCGAACTCGAACGGCTGGCGGATCGACACCGACGTGGAGTGCTACTGCGACACCATCGTCCGCTGGGACGGCTCGGTGAAGCAGCGCTGGTGGGACCTGCCGCAGTGGATCGACGACGCCGGACCGGGGCACTGGAACAACCTGGACGCGATCAACGTCGGCGTCGGCGAGATGGACGGGCTGAACGAGGCCGAACGGCAGAGCTACATGACGTTCTGGGCGATCAACTCGGCGCCGCTGTTCGCCGGTGACGACCTGACCAAGCTCGACGCGTACGGTCTCAAGCTGCTGACCAACCGCGAGGTGATCGCGATCAACCAGTCCGGCAACCCGGCCCGGCCGCTGAACCAGGACCAACTGCAGCAGACCTGGTACGCGAAGAACGCCGACGGCAGCGTCACGGTCGGCCTGTTCAACCTGGCCGAGACGCCTGCGACGGTGACCGGCGACTTCGGTCAGCTGGGGGTCTCCGGCAAGGCGACGGTCCGCGACATCTGGGCGAACCAGAACACCAAGAACGTCTCCGGCCAGGTCTCCGCGGTGCTGCCGGCGCACGGGTCGAAGCTGTACAAGATCTTCCCGGACAGCACCGGCCCGGTGAGCAGGCCCGCCGATCTGACGGCGACCGATGTCAGCCACACCACGGTCTCGCTGAACTGGCGGCCGAGCACGAATGCCACGTCGTACAAGGTCTACGCGAACGGCAAGCAGGTCGCGACCAGCACGGGCACCAGCACCGTGGTCAGCGGGTTGCTGCCGCAGACGCAGTACAGGTTCGAGGTGAAGGGTGCCAACGGCAACAAGTTGTCGGAGGCAAGCACCGCGATCACTCTGTTCAGCTCCAAGTCGGGCGGGCCCGTTCGGTACGAGGCTGAGGCGGCGAGCAGCACCTATACCGGCAACGCGAGCGCCAACGGCTGCACGCTGTGCTCGGGCGGCAAGAAGGTCGGCAACCTCGGCTACGACGCCTCGGTGACCCTGCACGACATCACCGTCCCGGCCGCCGGGACCTACCTGGTGAAGATCGCCTACACCGACGGCGACACCAGCCGGCAGAGCCTGCTGACCATCAACGACGCCGGCAGCTACTGGGTGAACTACCACGGCCTCGGCGACAACGACTGGGGTACGCCGCAGGTGGTCTACCTGCCGGTCGAGCTCGCGGCCGGCGCGAACTCGATCAAGGTCTCCAACCCGTCGGGCTACGTCGCCGACATCGACTGGATCACCGTCTAGCCGATCAGATCGACGAGGTGACGCCGCCGTCCATCGTGATGATGGCGCCGGTGACGTAGCTGGCGCGCGGCGAGGCGAGGAAGACCGCCACATCGGCGACTTCCCTCGGCTCGCCGCCGCGGCCCATCGGGATGCCGGCCACCAGCTCGGCGGCCAGCTCGTCCTTCGGCCGCCCGGTCGCGCGGACGGCGGCCTCGAGCCGGTCGTCGACGCGGCCGGTGCGGGTCAGCCCGGGGTTGATCACGTTGACCCGGACACCGCGATCGGCGTACGCCTTGGCGTAACCGACGGAGGCGAGCATCAGCGCCGCGTTGGCCGCGCCACCGCCGATGTGCAGCGGGTTCGCCGCCCGGCCGCCCTGGCCGACGACGTTCACGATCGCGCCGCTGCCCCGCTCGGCCATCCCGCGGACGACTGCCTCGGTCGCGTGCATGTAGGTGAAGTACTTCGCCTCCATCGCCGCATGCAGCGTCTTGCTGTCCAGCTCAGCCGGCGGCAGTTGCCGGGCCGCGCCGGCGCAGTTGATCAGGATGTCGGGCACCCCGAGCCGCTCGAACACCGCGGCCGACGCCTCCGGATCGGTCAGGTCGACCGCCTCGACCTCGAGGCTCAGCCCCTTGCCTGCCAGCTGCTGCTGGGCGGCGGCGAGATTGCCGGCGTCCCGGCTGATACCGATCACCCGCACGCCCTCCCCGGCGAGTGCCTCGGCACAGGCCAGCCCGATCCCTTTGCTCGCCCCGGTCACCACCGCGGTCTGGCCGGAAATGTGCAGGTCCACGTCGTTCGTCCTCCGGATCGGTCCTGGTCCTTGCGCCGGACCCCACCCTATTCGGTGCCGAGCACAACGAATTGGAATTACCGGTCGTCCGGGCTTGATCCGGCCGGTACTATCAGTAATCAGATCGACACTCTTTGTTTCGACGTTCTGTTGCTGTCAGCACCCAACGCCGGAGGACCCGTGCCGAGCATGTCGCACAACCACTCACCGCCCTCACCCGAGCCTGCGCAGCAGCGCAGTTCGTGGAGGTCCATCGTCCGCCATGACGTACCGGCCTCGCTGGTCGTCTTCCTGATCGCGATCCCTTTGTCACTGGGGATCGCCGCCGCATCCGGAGCCCCGCTGATCGCCGGGCTCGTCGCCGCCGTCGTCGGTGGCATCGTCGCCGGAGCACTCGGCGGCTCCCCCTTGCAGGTCAGCGGTCCCGCCGCCGGCCTCACGGTCGTCGTGGCCGGTCTGGCCGCGCAGTTCGGCTGGGCCGCCACTGCAGGGATCACCTGCGCGGCCGGCCTGCTCCAGATCCTGCTGGGCGTCACCCGCATCGGCAGGCTCGCGCTATCCCTCTCCCCCGCCGTCGTGCACGGCATGCTGGCCGGAATCGGCGTCACCATCGCCGTCCAGCAGTTGCACGTGGTGCTCGGCGGACAGGCCCAAAGCTCCCTGATCGCCAATGTGGCCGGGCTTCCCGAGCAACTGATGGCCCATCATCCGTGGTCCGTCCTGGTCGGGATCCTGACCGTGGTGATCCTGCTCGTCTGGCCCCGGCTGCCCCGGGTCAGCATCGTTCCCGCGCCGCTGGTCGCCGTGGTCGCGGTCACCGCGCTGGCGTCCTTCTTCATGGTCGACGTCACCCGGGTCAACCTGCCGGACCAGCCCCTGAAGGAGCTCATCCCGCCCACCCTGCCGGACGGCGGCCCGCTCGCGATCGCGACGGCTGTCCTGACCGTGGCTCTGGTCGCCAGTGTGGAGTCCCTGCTCTCGGCCGTTGCCGTGGACAAACTGCACCGCGGCAAACGCAGCAACCTCGATCGCGAGCTGATCGGCCAGGGCGCCGCCAACGCGATCTCCGGCGCCCTCGGCGGCATGCCCGTCACCGGGGTGATCGTCCGCAGCTCCACCAACGTCGCCGCGGGCGCCCGCACCCGGGCCTCGGCGATCCTGCACGGCGTCTGGATCGCGGTCTTCGTGCTCGCCGCGGGCGCGATGCTCGAGCTGATCCCGATGGCCGCGCTGGCCGGCGTCCTGCTGGTCACCGGCCTGCGGCTGGTCCAGCTGGCCCACATCCGCACCCTCAGACGCCACGACGAACTCATCGTGTACGTCGTCACCGCGGCCGGCGTCGCCGTCCTGGGACTGGCCGAGGGAGTGCTCGCCGGGCTCGTCCTCGCGCTCGCCCGGGTGCTCTACCGGTTGGCGAGGGCAACGGTCACGGTGACCGAGGAGGGCGGCGAGTGGATCGTCCGGATCAGCGGGACGCTGGTCTTCCTCGGGGTGGCCTCCCTTGTCCGCGCCCTGCGCACGATTCCGGTCGGCGCCTCGGTCCGGGTGGATCTCCAGGTCGACCACCTGGACCACGCGGCGTACGAGGCGATCGAGGACTGGCGGCGCGGGCATCTCGCGCGCGGCGGCTCGGTCGTGCTGAACCGGGCGGCCTTCCGGGCCGCGCTCCGCCACGACACCGAGCGCCGGATCATCCCCTGGCAGCAACGCCAGGTGGTGCCGGAGCTCGACCAGCGCGCCGCGATGCTCGACGGGATCCGCGAGTTCGAGGCGTCGGCCGACCCGATCCGGCCGATGATGGCGCGGCTGGCGGCCGACGGCCAGAAGCCGGAGCAGCTGTTCATCACCTGTGCCGACTCGCGGATCGTGCCGAACATGATCACCACCACCGGACCGGGCGACCAGTTCTGCGTCCGCAACGTGGGCAACCTCGTTCCGCCGTCCGGGTCGAACAGCAACTCTGTCGACGCGGCGGTCGAGTACGCCGTCGACGTCCTGGGCGTCTCGTCGATCGTGGTCTGCGGTCACTCGCACTGCGGCGCGGCCGCCGCGGCGCTGGATGCGTCCGGTCAGGACGGTTCCGCCTTGCGGACCTGGCTGAAACACCTCGAAGTCTCCGTACGCCGGTCCGCCGAGCTGCCCGACATCATCGACCCGGTGACCGGGATCAAGCTCTCGGCCGCCGACAAGCTGTCCGTCACCAACGTGGCGGTCCAGCTGGAGAACCTGCGCAGCTTCGCCTGCGTCCGCAAGGCCGAGGAAGCCGGCCGACTCGAACTGGTCGGTCTGTACTTCGACATCGGCGCGGCCGCGGCCCGGCTGGTGCTCGGTCGCGAGCCCTACCTGGTTCGCGCCGACGAGGAGCTGGCCGCCACCGCACCTCCCCCGGCCGACCACTGATCGGTCGGCCACTGTTCGGCACCGGCGGGTGGGCTGTCCCGGCTCACCCGCCGGCTGTCGAAGATCAGCACCAACGGGATCGCCAGCCCGATCGCGATCAGCCCGTCGAGCCAGTAGTGGTTGGCCGTCACGACCACCACCGCGAAGGTGACGACCGGATGCGCGATCCACAGCCAGCGCCAGCGCGATCTGGTCGTCCGGATCAGGAACACCGCGACCAGGAACGCCCAGCCGACGTGCAGACTCGGCATCGCCGCGAACTGGTTCGCCAGCCCGCTGTCGGCGTTCGCGGCGTAGACCGACTGCCCGAGCAGTTGCGCGGTGTCGATCCATCCGTACTGCGGGAACATCCGCGGCGGCGCGAGCGGGAACACCAGATGCCCGATCAGCGCCAGCCCGGTCAGTGACGCGAAGGCCCAGCGAGCTTTCACGTACTCCGCCGGGCGGCGTACCAGCAGCCACAGCAGGACGATCGCGGTCAGCGGGAAGTGCACCGACGCGTAGTACCGGTTCGCCGCCCGGGCGAGATCGGGAATCTGTACGGCGAGCTGCTGGACCTGCGCCTCGCTCGGCAGGCCGAGGCGACCCTGGAGGTTCCTCAGCTCGGCGGCGTGCTCGAAGGCCGCCCCGGCATGATCGGCCGAGATCAGCCGGCCGAGGTTGTAGACGCCGAACAGCACCGCCAGCAAGGCGATCTCGCGCACGATGCGTTTGACTCGCGTCCGCTGGTCAGGAAGCGCGTGCCGCCCTGCCACCGGTTGACACAGAGTCAGCTGCGCCACCCCGCCCACCCCCAGAAACCGAACGATCGTTCACCGGTTTCCACCCTGCGCTCGGTGGCGCGAGGAAATCAAGAACGATCATTCGTTTCTGGTGTGATCCTGACCGCACTCAGACGGTGATCCGCCGGGAGGCGACCAGGTTGCCGCTGTCGTAGCCGTCGGCCCGCAGCAGCTGGCCGGCGGTGACCTCGATGATGTCGATGCTGAGCGGGGCGCCGGCCAGATCCTCGGAGCTGATCGGGCGGCCGTCCAGATACAGGTCGACCCGGTCGAGGCCGACGGTCTCGAGGTCGACGGTCAGCGTGCCGCTCGCCAGCGCCGTGGCGACCTCGAGTTTCCGGACCGGCATCGCCGCGAGCAGCGCTCCGGCCGCGTCGAGGAGATCGGCGTTGCCTTCGAGCAGGTCCTTGCGGGTCATCTGGTGGGTCGAGTCCGGGCGCACCCCGAGGTCCTCGACCGGTGAGCCGGACAGCTCGCCGACCCGCAAGGTCCGGCGGATCGCGACCCGCAGGTTGGCGCCGTTGGGCAACGCCTCGTACGGCGAGGTCGGGTCCGGTGGCTGCGGCTCGTTCAGCAGACCGGCCAGCAGCGCGTGCGTCCAGACGTTCGCGCCGCCCGCGCCGGTGTTGTCGTCGACGCCGAGGATCGGGCCGATCTCGTGATCGGCGAACCCGGCCGCGAAGATGTCGGTCGCCGAGTAGACCCGGGCATCGGTGATCAGGACGACCGGACCGTAGTACGTCTGGCCGATCGCGTTGGCGCCGTCCTCGGGGGTGATCGGCTTCGCGGCGGAGTACGCGGCGCCGGTCTCGGTGGCCAGGTCGAGCGACTCGTACCAGGGGCCGAGGTCGATGCCGGACGGGTTGTCCTTGTGGCGCCGGCAGATCCGCAGGTTGAGCGGCGTGCTGATGAACTGCACCGGCTCGGGCGTGATGTGCCGGGGCGTCAACGTCTGCAGGGTGAACTCACTGGCGTAGATGTGCCCGCCGCCGTTGTCCCGGACGTCGACGATCAGGCCGTTCTGCGGGAGCGCCGCGGCCAGCCGGACGAACTCGTCCCGGAACGCGATCGGGTCGGTCACGCTGAAGGTGAAGATACGCAACTGGCCGAAGGTGCCGTGCGCGGTGACCACCTCGCGGGCCCGGAACACGCCGGGCATCGTGGTCGGCAGGTCGCTGCCACCGACCGCCTGGGGTTTGGCCAGCTCGGCCGAGCTCTGGCCCTTCTCCAGGTCCACGACTTCACGGACGTAGAGCGCCTTCTTTGCCCGGGCCTTCTCGTCGGAGTCCAGGTCGAGGCCCATCAACGCCGAGGCCGGGCTGAGCGCGTCCAGGTCCGTCATCGGCGGCAGGTTGGTGGTCACCTTCCACTGCTCACGCAACTCCTGGGCCGAGCCGTCCAGGCCGAGATAGCTCAAGGTGACCCAGTCCTCGTCCGGTGGCGACTGGATCACCAACGGACGCAGGGTCAGCGACTCCAGCCCGCGGGCCAGGTTGGCGGCGTCGTTGCTGCCGGCGAACTGGGCCCCGTTCAGGGCGACCGCGCGAGCGATCGGCGTACCGTTCCAGTGCGTCACCTCGGCGCCGGGGCCGAACTGTGGCGCGGAGTACCCGGTGACGGTCCGGGTGATCAGGTAGTGGTCACCGGCCGCGTCGTGGCATTTCTCGATCATGAACGGCAGGTAGGCGATCTTGCCGGCGAACGGTGCCGGCAGCAGGTAGTTGGTGTGCAGATCGCGGACCGAATGGAAGATGCTCGACATCTGCCGATGGAAGACCCACTCCGCTTCCATCGTTTCGGCGGTCTGCCGCTCGATTCTTGCGCGCATCACCCGCAAGCGCTGCAAGGGATTGACAGCGTGCATCGCCACCTTCAGCTGCAGGTGCACGTAGTTCTGCTCCAGGATCAGCAATGCCTGGTCGATCAGCAGCTTGCGCTGGCCGAGCGTCAGCGATCCGGCCGAGGCGAGAAACTGCGGTAGCGGGACGACGGCGGCATCCGCTGCCTTCCGGGCTGTCTGAGTGTTCGGCGTACGCCGGGCCGGCCGGCTGACGGTCTTGCGTGGTTGCGACATGGTTCCCCCAAGCGAGGCAGCCCCTCCCCTGGGCCGCGATCCTTCCACCGTCCTGCCCGGCCCGGGTGATGTCAACGCTTCGTAGCTGCTGCGCAGGACTCACCACCGGCCTGCAAGGATGTGCTGATGGGTGACGTCTGGGACAACATCACGAGCGTGCAGCCGGACGCCTCTGTCGGAGTGGTGATCGGGACCGGTATCGCCGCGCTGCTGCTGATCGCGTGGCGCCCGGTCTGGCGGCAGACCCGGCAGGTCGTCACGATCGCGCACGAAGGCGCGCACGGACTGATCGCGCTGATCGTCGGCCGCCAGCTGGCCGGCATCCGTCTGCACTCGGACACCTCCGGCGTGACGGTCTCCCGCGGCAAGCCGGACGGCGCCGGCATGATCGCCGTGCTCTTGGTCGGCTACCCCGGCCCTGCCCTCTTCGGCATCGCCGCAGCCTTCGCGCTCAGCAAGGGGTACGCCGTTGCGCTGCTCTGGGGACTCCTGCTCGCACTACTCCTGTTACTGCTCCAGATCCGCAACCTCTTCGGCCTCTGGTCGGTGCTCGCCTTCGGCGCGATCGTCTTCGGCGTCTCCTGGTGGGGCAGTGAGCAGGTGCAGTCCGGTTTCGCGCACCTGCTCACCTGGTTCCTCCTGCTCGCGGCGCCGCGAGCGGTGCTTGAGCTGCAGCACTCGCGACGCCACGGAGGCGGCCGGAGCTCCGACGCGGATCAGCTGCGCCGGCTCACCGGCGTACCGGCAATCCTTTGGGTCGGCTTCTTCGGCCTGTTGACGCTTGCCTGCCTGGCCCTCGGTGTCGTCTGGTCAGGCTTGCTGCCCAAGTAGCCGCGGCCGCAAGCTTGCGTGGCTAGCCGCGGGTGCCTGCGATGGGGCGATCGCGCTGGTCGACGCCGGGGCCGCCGTACGGGTAGTCGGCTGCGCCGGGGTCACTCGCCTCGTCCAGCTGAGCCGTCTCCTCCGGGGTGAGGTGGAGACCGGCAGCGGCGAGGTTGTCGTCGAGCTGCTTGGTCGTGCGAGCGCCGAGGATCACCGAGGTGATCGCGGGACGGTCGACCAGCCAAGCGAGAGCGACCTGAGCCATCGAGATCCCGCGCGCCTCGGCGATCTCCCGTACTGCGTCGACCACGTCGCGGACGCGCTGGTTCTGGCTGCGGCGGTGCCAGGACTCGACGCCGCGGTTCGGGTCGTCGCCCAGCCGGGTGTCGCCGGTCGGCTCCTCGTCGAAGGAGTACTTACCGGTCAGCCAGCCGCCACCGAGCGGCGACCAGGGCAGCAGGCCGAGACCGTTCTCCTGGGCGGCGGGGATGATCTCCCACTCGATCTCCCGCACCAGCAGGTTGTACTGCGGCTGCAGGGTGACCAGAGGCGACCAGCCACGCCGGTCGATCAGGTCGCAGGCCTTCTGCAACTGCCAACCGGTGAAGTTGGAGAGTCCGCCGTACAGGATTTTGCCGGCCCGTACTGCGTCCTCCAGGAAGCTCAGGCTCTCCTGCAGCGGCGTGATCGGGTCCCACGAGTGCAGCTGGTACAGGTCGACGTGATCCGTGTTGAGCCGGGTCAGTGACGCGTCGAGCGCCTGCCGCAGATGCCGCCGCGAGGTGCCGAGGTCGTTCGGCCGGTCGCCCATCGGGAACCGGCCCTTGGTCGCCAGAACGACGTCGTCGCGCTTGCCGGACTTGGCCAGCCAGCCGCCGATGATGTTCTCCGAGGCGCCGGCCGTGTACACGTCGGCCGTGTCGACGAAGTTGCCGCCGGCCTCGAGGTAGCGGTCGAGTTGCTCGTGCGATCCGGCCTCGTCGGTCTCGTTGCCGAACGTCATCGTGCCCAGCGCGTACGTCGACACGACCGTGCCGCTGCTGCCCAGAGTGCGGTATTCCACGACTACTCCTCGCTCGAGAAAACTCTATGTCCTGACCAGACTAGACTCCGCGTGACGAAGGGAAATCGATGAACACGAGCGAACTGCTACTCGACGCCTTCGGCCGGATCCAGGAGGTCCTGCACGAGACCGTCGAACATCTCGACGAGAAGAAACTCGCCCTCCGGCCGGAGCAGTCCGGCAACTCGATCGCCTGGCTCGTCTGGCACCTCACGCGCATCCAGGACGACCACCTGGCCGACGCGGGCGGCTACGAGCAGACCTACACCGCCGACGGCTGGCACGAGCGGCTCGGGCTTCCGTTCGACCCGGCCGACACCGGCTACGGGCACACCGCCGATGACGTCGCGGCGGTCAAGCTGTCCAGCGAGCAACTCCTCGGGTACTACGACGCCGTCCACGCCCGCAGTCTCGAATACCTGCGGACCCTGACGGACGACGAGCTGGACCGGGTCGTCGACAAGCGCTGGAACCCGCCGGTGACACTCGGCGTCCGGCTGATCAGCGTGCTGTCCGACGATCTCCAGCACGCCGGTCAAGCGGCGTACCTCCGGGGTCTGCTCAGCTGAGCGTGGTCTTCCACAGCGACCCGCCGGCGATCAGGTAGAGCGTCTTGCCGACCAGCGCGGTGGCCGTCACGGCGCCCGCCGGTCCGGTCGACTCCCGCACCGTCCAGCTGCCGTCCCGCCCGCTGACCACCTTCACCTTGTTGCCTTCCGCAACCACCTGGTAGAGGCGGCCGTCCGAGCTGACCGGCGGCGGGAGCTTGTCCTTGTCGCCGACCTCGATCGCCGGCACGTTCGGCAGCCGCTGGGCCTGGTCACCGTCGAGCTGCCAGATCGCCAGCTTGTTGCCGACGAAGCCGGAGATCGTGCAGGTCGTCGCGCTGGTGCAGGTCGCCACATTGGCCTGACTGCGATCGCCCAGCTCCGGGAGCGCGATCCGGCTCCAGCCCTGGTTGACATCCCGCGAGCGCCAAACGGCTGCCTCCTGCTTGACGACGTTCGGAGCGAGCCGGACCTGCGAGCCGACCAGCACGATCCCGTTGCCGGCGGCCGTGCCGAAGCCCGGGCTGAGCAGCAGTGACGGGACGCTCTCCAGCGGCGTCTTCACCGACGGCTGCCGCACCCACTTCGTGCTCCCCTGCGGCGACCAGATCGCACCGTCGAGGCCGGTCTGCGCACTCCCCCACGACCCGGCCAGCGCCTGACCGGTCGGGGTGACGATCGCGGAGTACAGGGCTCCGGCAGCCTGACCGCCGAAGGTGTTGAACTCCTGCGGGTGCTCCGTGAGCGTCTTGCCGTCGCCGGTCCACACCGTCCAGCGAGTGTTGGAGTGCGCACCGCCGGACGCGCCACCCAGGGCGAGCAACCGGCGGCCGTCGTACGCGATCGACTGCCAGATCGCCTCGAACGCGTACGGGCTCTTCGGCTCGACCTTGAGCTCGCTCTGACTGCCGTCGGCCTGCTGGAGCAGGAGTCTGGGCACAACCTTCTTGCCGCGGTCGCGCAGTCCGATGAGTAGCTGGTCACCGTGCCCGCTCAGTACGACGGGCTCAGCCGCGAGGGTGACCTTTGTCCACGCCACCGGCGGCGGCGCGGCTTCCTCTTCCTCATTGCAACCTGCGGCTACGAGCACGAGCGCCCCGACCAGGGCGGCCAGGCGGAGGCCTCTCATCCAGCTAGCGGTTCTGCGGGAGCTTGGTGGTCTTCTTCGCTCCCCGCGGCGCCGACGGCGGCGGTACGACGGGACCGATATCGCCGTCCGGCGCGGTGTCGAGGTCGATGATCACCGGCGCATGGTCACTCGGTCCGGTGCCCTTGCGTGCCTTCCGGTCGATCCAGGCCGCCTGCACGCGCTCGGCAACCGGTGCGGAGGCCAGCACCAGGTCGATCCGCATGCCGAGGTCCTGGTGGAACATGCCGGCCCGGTAGTCCCAGTAGCTGAAGACCCGCTCGGTCGGCCAGCGATCCCGGACCACGTCGTGCAGCCCGGTCGCCATCAGGTCGGCGAGCGCCTGCCGCTCCGGCACCGTCACATGGGTCGACCCGACGAAGGCCGACGGGTCGAACAGATCGGCATCGGCCGGCGCGATGTTCATGTCACCGCAGACAATCTGGTTCTCCGGCCCGGCCGCCACCACCTTGGTCAGCGCGGCCAACCAGGCCAACTTGTACTGGTAGTGATCGGAGTCAGGCTCGCGCCCGTTCGGCACGTAGAGCCCGTGGATCCTGACCCCGCCACACGTCGCGGCGATCGCCCGCGCCTCCGGGTCAGGGAATCCGGGCGCGCCCGCGATCCCGGTGACGACGTCCTCCAGCCCCACCTTGGACAGCAGCGCGACACCGTTCCACTGCGCCTGGCCGTAGACGGCGCTCTCGTACCCACGCCCCGTCAACTCGTCGCCCAGGAGCTTGTTGAACGCATCGTCCGCCAGCTTGGTCTCCTGCAGACAGACGACATCAGGCTGCCGCTCGTCCAGCCAGTCCAACAACCGGGGCATCCGCTGCTTGACCGAGTTCACATTCCAAGTCGCTACTCGCACCCGCCTACCGTAGCTCTCGCGGGGTGGACAATGTGCGGGTGCCAAGACTCCCGGGACTAGTCGTCACCGATCACGTGTTCACCGTGCCGCTCGATCACTCGCAGCCGGACGGCCCGACCATCGAGGTACTGGCGCGCGAAGCCGTCGCCGCGAGCAAGGTCGACGCCGACCTCCCCTGGCTCGTCTACCTGCAGGGCGGCCCGGGGTCCGGCGCGCCCCGGCCAATGGCGGCCAGTGGCTGGATTGGCCGTGCCACGCAGGACTACCGGGTGCTGCTGCTCGACCAGCGCGGCACCGGACGCAGTACGCCAGTAACAGCCCGTACTGCGAACAGCCTGGCCCCCGCCGAGCTAGCGGCGTACCTGCGTCACTTCCGCGCCGACTCGATCGTGCGGGACCTGGAGCTCATCAGGGCACAGCTCAGCCCGGGCACGCCGTGGACGACGCTCGGCCAAAGCTACGGCGGCTTCATCACGCTGACCTACCTGTCGCTGGCGCCCGAGGGTCTGCGCACCTGCCTGATCACCGGCGGCCTGCCTGGTATCGAGTCGACCGCAGATGACGTCTACAGCCGCACCTACCCGCGTGTCCGCGGCAAGGTCGAGGCGTACTACCGGCGCTATCCCGAGGACGTCGGCCGCGTACGCCGGATCGCGGACCACCTGCGCGATCACGACGTACGGCTGCCCGACGGTGATCCGTTGAGCGTCCGGCGGTTCCAGACGCTCGGCTTCGGTCTCGGCATGGGCGACTTCGCCGAGACGCTGCACTGGCTGCTCGACGAGGCGTGGGACGGCGACGAGTTGGCCGCCACGTTCCTGCACGGCGTGCTGGCCCAGACTTCGTTCGGCCTCCGCCCGATCTTCAGCGTGCTGCACGAGGCCACCTACGCGCAGGACTCGCGCCCGACCCAGTGGTCCGCCTCCCGCCTGCGCCCTGCCGCGTTTGCTGGGGATGCCTCGCAACTGCTGTTCACCGGCGAGATGATCTACCCCTGGATGCTCGAGGAGATCGCGCTGCTTCGGCCCTTCAAGGAGGCTGCCGATCTGCTCGCAGCCGCGACCGACTGGCCACCCCTATACGACGTACCGCGCCTGCAGGCCAACCAGGTCCCGGTCGCCGCGGCGGTCTACCACGACGACATGTACGTCGACGCCGGACTCTCGCTGGAGACCGCCGCCCGGATCGGCAACCTCAAGACCTGGGTCACCAACGAGTGGGAACACGACGGCGTCCGCGTCTCGGGCAGCGCAGTACTGGATCGCCTGCTGACCCTCGCGGCAGATCTGCCTCCGGCGACCGGATGAACGATTCTGTTCCGGAGCAGTGGACGGTGCGCGTCAGGCTGGCGCCTCAGGCCTGCGGGTTCGCGCTCAGCGCACTGGTGATCGCACTGGCGGGCCGGCTCGGATTCACCGGCGTCCGGTTGTCGCGCGGCGAAGGCGGGGAACCGCTGTACGTGTTCCTGCTGTTCGGCGTGGGCCCCTTGCTGCTGCTGGCCCTCGGGGCCTTCGGCCTGGTGACCACAGCTCGGTCGATCATCCGTCCGGCGCTGGCCGTGGACAGTCGGCAGATCCGGCTCGGAAGCACCACGGTGGCCTGGGACGAGGTCCGCGGGATCGTCATCGGGCCGGTCTACGACTGGGATCTCGCCACGGACGAGTTCGTCAGCGACAGGTACCGGGAGCCCCAGGAGATCCGGCTCGTCCTCCGGGACGGCAGCACGAAGGAGTGGAAGACGCCGGACTCGGAGACGCCGTGGGATGCGACGGCGCTCCGTGACGGGTTCCGGCGGTTCAGCTTGTCGATTCCGGTCACGATCACCGGGCCTACGGAGTACCGGGATGGTCCGAAGGAGGTTGAGGGATGACGAAGCTCAGTGCTGGTGAGCTCAATCGGGCGACGTTGGCTCGGCAGTTCCTGCTGGAGCGGCAGGAGTTGAGCGCGGCCGAGGGGACGCGGCGGATCGTCGCGATTCAGGCGCAGCACCCGGCGTCGCCGTACATCGCGTTGTGGAATCGCCTGGTGTCCTTCGATCCTGCTGAGTTGGACACGGCGTTCTCGGCCGGAGAGGTGGTGAAGGGCACGCTGCTGCGGCTCACCCTGCACGCGGTGCATGCCGAGGATCATGGGCCCTGGCATCTCGCGATGCAGCCGACGATGCGCTCCCGGCTGACCCAGGCGCGCTCTGGCGGACTGCCGCCCGAAGCCGTGCATGAGTTGGTCCCCGCTCTGCTGGAGTTCCTCGCGGAGCCCCGCGGCAACACCGAGGTCGAGACCTGGCTCAGTACGCATCCCGGTGTCGTCGGCAAGGACGTGTGGTGGGGCCTGCGCTGCTTCGTCCCGATGCTGCACACCCCGACCGGCGGCCCGTGGTCCTTCGGCCAACGCCCGGCGTACGTCGCGACGCCCGCCGTCCCGTACTCCGTCGAGCAGTCCGACCTCGCGCTGCAAGACCTCGTCCTGCGCTACCTGTCCGGCTTCGGCCCCGCCTCGATCGCCGACATCGCCAACTTCACGTCCGTCCAGCGCACCCGCACCCGCGCTGCCGTCGAAGCACTCCGGCCACAATTGACAGTCTTCGAGGGCCCCGACGGCAAGGACCTGTACGACGTACCGAGCGCGCCTCTGCCGCCCGCGGACACGCCTGCGCCACCAAGGCTGATGGCGATGTGGGACAGCACCCTGCTCGCCTACGACGACCGCACCCGAATCGTCCCGGCGGAGTACAAGTCCGTGGTCACCCGCACCAACGGCGACGTCCTGCCCACCCTCCTGGTCGACGGCCACGTCGCCGGCGTCTGGCGACCAGTTGCCGACGGCATCGAAGCCACCGCCTTCCGTCCACTGCCCAAGGCTGTGTGGAAAGCCCTGACCGGCGAGGCATCGGCGCTGCTGGCCCTCCTGGCCGACCGCGACCCGGAGGTCTACACCCGCTACGGCCGCTGGTGGTCAACCCTCCCGGCGGCCGAAACGCGGGTGCTCAGCTGACGCAGAGGCAGAACGGGTGGCCGGCCGGGTCGAGGAAGACGCGGAACGACGTACCGGGCTGGTGGTCGGGTTTGGTGGCGCCGATCGCGAGCACCTCCGCCTCGCCCTCGTCGAGGTCCGGGACCATCACGTCGAGGTGGATCTGCTGCGGCGTGTCCTGGCTCGGCCAGGCCGGCGGGCGGTAGTCCTTGACCGGCTGGAAGCAGATGCACTGGCCGTCGCCGCGCACCTCGCCCCACTCGGCGGAGGCCTTCACCTCCCACCCCAGCAGTTCACCGTAGAACGCCGCCAGGGTGGAGGGGTCGGGACAGTCGATGACGAAGCTCGGGAATCGTCCAATAGCCATGTCCAGCACGGTACCCAGCTATCCGGACGGATCACGTCCTCGTTGATCACCAATAGGTGTTGAGGTCGGCGATCAGGTTGCGGACCGCGCCGCCTTCGGGCTTCTGGTAGAAGTCGAGGGCGACGTAGTTGGGTTTGCGACCGGCGACGGGACCGCAGACCCGGCGTACGCGATCGGCGAGTTTGCTGCCGTTGTCGGTGCCGGCGGAGGCCTCGGACGGGACGTCGCGGTAGTGGTTCATCGAGTGCAGCCGCCGGAAGCCGGGCTCCTCCTTGGCCAGCGGCACCTCGTCCCAGCGGCTGTAGCACTGGACGTCACCGCCGCCGGAGCCGAGGGACCAGTAGTTCTCCGCCGTCCAGTCGCGGTCGAACATCACGCCGTACGCATCCCGTCCCGAGCGCTGCGAGAAGACCAGCAGTCGCCTGTTCTGCGCGATCAACTCGGAGACCTTGGGCCAGCCGTTCTGCCGTACGCCGGCCTGCGCCGGGTTGAACACGCGGTCGGCGAACCCGTTGACCCGGGCAACGGCCGCCCGCAACTCCTCCACACTCGTGTAGTCCTCGATGAACACCGTCACGATCGCCTCGCGGTTGGCGTTGAGGAAGTCGACGGTGTCCTGCAGCCCGGCCGTCAGGGTGCGCTCGTTGCCCCAGCAACTGCCGTGGCACATCTTGACGTCACCGTTGGACGCATAGGCGTCGATCTGCAGCCCCCGAACCCCTTGGGCCAACTGGTCCTTCAACCGGTACGACTGATTGGGAAACCGCCCCCAGAACCCTTCGTCGGTATTGGCCATCGCATTGTGCGACGTCAGGAAGGTGACCTGGTCGAGCCTCGGATCCGCGGGCATCGCGCGGCGCGGGACCTCGGCCGCGTTGACGAGCCACTCGGCCGCGGCGCCTGACCCGGCGGCGATCGCGAGTCCGCGGCCGTTCGACGGGCTGGTCGTGACGACCTGTAGATAGCCGCCACCCGGAGCCTTGATCCGGAACCGCCCGCCGAGATCCTCGAAATCCCAAGTAGTCAAGGCGTTCGAGCAACTCCGCAGTACCACTCTGGCCTGGTCCCGGCCGACGCACCACGCCTGGTTGCCACTCAACTTGATCCGGTACTGCGCTCCGTCGCGGACCACCTGCCACTGCTGCGCGGTCGACCCGTTGCCGGGCCACTCCTGGATCTCCTGCCCGTCGTTGACCCCGCCACCGTCGAGGTCGACCACCCGGCCGTTCGGCACGCTGACGATGATCACCGCCCCACCCGGCGGATCAGCGGCCGGCCTGGCCTGCGCCACACTCACCCCGGAAATCCCGGCGAGGACTGCGGCTGTGAACACTCGAACCGAACGAAGAACCGTCACAGGCACCTCCGGCAGTGACCTCGACCCGGCTGGGCGGTGCGGGTCCGAGGTGTTCCGCACACAGCGTGCCCAACTGTGCGCACCGCGTCAAAACAGAGCCGTGTCGCTCATTCGAGCCAGACGGTCTCGAAGCTGGAGCTCTCGTGAATGTGGAGCGCCTCGTAGCCGTCCGGCCCGGTCCGGAACTTGTGCGGCGTCTCGGCCGGCACCACGATGATCTGCCCCGCCTTGCCCACCAGTTGCGAGTCGCCGACGGTGAACACCGCCGACCCGCGCCGGATCACGAAGGTCTCGGGATAGTGGTGCAGATGCAGCCGCGGCCCGACCCCTTCTTGACTGGTGGACTCGAGAATCAGCGAGATGCCCACCCCACCAGGCAACTCGGTGTAGTTCTCGGTCCAGTCCTCGCCGTCGTCACGGCCGTCGGCCCGATCGATGACCACAGCCCCAGAATTCGCGATCTCACTCATGGACAGCAGTCTCACCTGGCCGACGGGTCATCGCACCATCCAATTCAGGAGTCTTTTGACAGGCCACTTGCCGGCGGAAGGAGCGCGGCGATCAGCGCTTCGAGTGGTACGACGAGCTCCTGCTCGCCGGCCGAGGCCAGTGGCTCGAGGCCGACTGAAGACCGGAGCACAGTGATGCCCAGGCTGGTCGCCAGCACCACCTGAGCGTTGAGCAACGAGTCCTCGCCGCCGCCGGTCAGCGCAGCCAGGCGGACCGAGAACGACTTCAGAACGTCCAGCCGGATCCGGTCGGCCCCCTCGTCTCCCGAGGAGCGCAGCAGCAGGAGCAACCTGGTCGGCAGCCCGTCGGTGTCGGACTCGGCGAGCTGCCGGGCGATCGTCAGCGGCAGATCCGCCAGCGACACCTCGGCGGTGATCGTGTCGCCGAGCTCGTCCACGGCACCGGTCAGGCAGGCGGCGAACAGCCCTTCCTTGGACCGGAAGTAGCGGCTGATCAGAGCGACGTTCACGTCCGCCTCGGCGGCGATGTCGCGCACCGTCGTACCGGAGTAGCCGTTGCGGGCGAACTGCCGCCGGGCCGCGTCGAGCAGCCGGTGCTGGGTGTCGGCAGCGTTCCGCGGTCGCTGGTCGGCGCTCCGGGCTGCCACCGGCGTGGGGGGACGAGAACTTGTCGACATCAACTTCCTTCCGGTCACCGCCAGCCTACTGAGTCCCGCTGTGACGTAAACAACTGTTGACTTAGCTCCGGAAGCGAGAATACTGGCTAAGTCAGCATTTGTTTACATCGCTTGGGGAACTCATGAGCCACGCCGTCCAGGACACCCGACCAGCCGGACAGCACGCCGCGCCTGGTTCCAGCTCGCTGCTGGTGGTCTACCTGTCCCTCGGAGGACTGGCCTTCGCCGTCCTCCAGTCCCTGGTAGCACCCGCCCTGGCGACCATCGGACGTGATCTCGGCGCCTCGACGGCGAGCAGCAGCTGGATCATCACGGCGTACCTGCTGTCGGCCTCGGTGCTGACCCCGATCCTGGGCCGCCTCGGCGACATGGTCGGCAAGCGCAAGGTGCTGATCGGCGTACTGGCGACGCTGGCCCTCGGCACCCTGCTGGCCGCGCTGGCCCCGAACCTGACCGTGCTGATCGTCGCGCGTGCTCTGCAAGGCGCGGCGGGCGCGATCCTGCCGCTGTCGATCGGCGCCGTCCGCGACGCCCTGCCGCGCGAGCGGGTCGGTGTCGTCGTCGGCCTGCTGTCGGCGATCTTCGGGATCGGCGCCGGGATCGGCATCGTCGCGGCCGGCCCGATCGTCGAGCACCTCTCCTGGCACTGGCTGTTCTGGCTGCCACTGGTGCTGGTGGTGATCGCGCTGCTCGGCGCGATCTTCGGGATGAAGGAATCCCCGGTCCGTACGCCGGGCCGGCTCGACGTCCTGGGCGCCGGCATCTTGTCCATCGGCCTCGTCACGCTACTGCTGGCGATCAGCAAGGGTCAGGCCTGGGGCTGGAGCAACACCAAGACCGTTGCCCTGCTCGCCATCGGCGTGGTGGCACTGATCGTGTTCGTCCAGGTCGAACTCCGGGTCAAGGAGCCGCTGATCGACATGCGGCTGATGAAGATCCGTGGTGTCTGGGCGACCGACATGGTCGCGCTGGTGCTCGGCTTCGCCATGTTCGGCACGTTCGTCCTGATCCCAACGCTGCTGCAGCTCCCCGCCGCGACGGGCTACGGCTTCGGCAAATCAGTCTCCCAGGCCGGCCTGTTCCTGCTGCCGACCGTGGTGATGATGGTCCTGTTCGGCCCACTGGCCGGCGCACTGGACCGCCGCTTCGGCCCCAAGGTGCCGATGGTCATCGGTACGTCGCTGGTCGTCGTCGCCTTCGTGCTCCCGGCTCTGGGTCACGGCGCGGTCTGGCAGATCCTGCTGTCCGGAGTACTGACCGGCGCGGGGATCGGCTTCGCCTTCGCGGCGATGTCGAACGCGATCATCGAGAGCGTCCCCGCCGCGCAGACCGGCGAGGCGTCCGGCGTCAACACGATCGCACGAACCATCGGCAGCAGCATCGGTACTGCGGTGATCGCGGCAATCATCTCGTCGAACAGCACCTCGCGAGGATTGCCGGCCGACCGGGCTTTCACGATGGGCTTCTGGGCCTGCGCGGGAGTCGCAGTACTCGCAGTACTGGCTGCACTCGCGCTTCCGTCAGCGCGCCGCCGCCACGACGAGGCCGTCGCCGCGGGCGTGGACGATCTGCCTTAACGTGCGGGTTTGATGCTGCTGACGAGATCGCGGACGACGGCGAGGGTCTCGTCAGGATGGTCGAGGTGCACGCTGTGGGTTGCACCCGGCCAGCAGACGATCGGCGCACCGAGCGCCGCGGCGAGTCTGGTGTGCGCCTGCCGGATCTTGTTGTCCGGCTTGCGATCCGCCGTAACCACCACAGCCGGAAGCCGCGGAAGCTCGACTTCCTCGAAGCTCTTTGCCAACTCCGTCAGCCCCTCGACCGCACGCCCCAACTGCGGAATGTCGAGCTGCCCGATCTTCGCCTGAGCCTCCGCGCAGTCCGGCCGGAGTTGCTGCCTGCGAACGATCTTCGCGGCCGAAGCGCGAAGGCCGGCTTTGACCAGCCCACCCAGCACCGGAATCGACGCGACCCGAGCAGTCCTCCGCATCGTCTGCTCGACCTGCGCAGCCAGCCGTACGTCGTTGATCGGCGTCGGATCGAGCAGCACCAGACCGGCGACCTTCTCGGGATACTCGCGAGCCAGCAGCACCGCCACCGCTCCCCCGAGACTCTGCCCGACCACCACGACAGGCCCGCAGCCGAGCTCGTCGATCAGCCCACTGACGTAAGCCGCGGCATCGGCCAGCGAACCATCCGCGGCGGCACCTGTACCGGGTCGGTCCTGCAGGATGACCCTGCACCCGGGATCGGCGGCCAGGCCTTCGGGCAACCCCGGGAAGAACCCGTCACACGATTCAGCCCCACCGGGGAGCAGCAACACCGGCGGCCCGGACTCACCCTGGACACGAACTCGGTCGGTTTCCATTCAGTGATCGTAGTCTTCGACCACCGCACGCTGATCGTTGCTACAAGCAACCAGGTGGCCGGCGCCGCGTCGAGGAAAGCGACCGGCTGGTCGGCTGCCGACGCATGCCCGCTCGGTCGCGCGACTCCATATCAGCTGGCGCCGCAGATCTGCGCGACATCCTCCGCCGGCTGTGTACATGATGGACAGATGGCCCGACTCCACGACATCGTCTTCGACTGCCTCCATCCCGCATCCACCGCCCACTTCTGGGCCGCCGCCCTGGACGGCTACGCCGTAGCCCCGTACGACGACGCAGAACTCGCCCGCCTGCGCTCCTTGGGGATCACCAACATCGAGGACGACCCCACCGTCCTCGTCGAGCCGGCCTCCGGCGGACCTCGCCTCTGGTTCCAGCTTGTGCCCGATCCCACCCGCGGGAAGAACCGGGTACACCTGGACCTGCTGGCTGCCGACCTGGAGTCCGAGCTCCAGCGCCTGACCGCACTCGGCGCGACCGTGCAAGCCCGCCACCCGGGCAACATCGTCCTGACCGACCCCGAAGGCAACGAGTTCTGCCTCTCCCAACCGAGCTGACCCCGGCTCCATGTCGCAGCAACGCGCCAAGTACCAGCGCTACCGGGACACTTCGACGAAAGGCTTGAGTGCGGCCTCGACCTCAGCTGATTTCGGGGAGAGCCAGATGACGGGCTCCTCATCAGAGGGGGCCGTGTACGGGCAGTCCGCCTGCGTGAAGTCCTCGGCGACCAGAGTGAACTTCGTCAGCAGGCGCTGGGTTGCTGCCTCGTAGAGCAGATAGGTCACGGGAGCCGCCCGCACCGGCACCCTGATCGAAGAGCCGTGATATCCGGTGGTGTTGAGATACCGATATCCCTCGCACTGCCCCAGGACCTCGCTCACCTTGTCCACATGGTCCCCGCTCATCGCATCGCGGCTGTACTGCTTGTCGTAGGCGCACAGCAGCAACTGAACATCGACTGGCTCGCCGCCGTCGTATCTTGCGTTCCAGGAATCCGGAAGGCCCTCAGCGGACGGTTTGGCGGCCTCCATCTTGAAGATGGCGGGAGTCAGCCCCTCGGCGCTGTAGCTGGCGAGGCTGTGCGGACCTGGCCCGGCATAGGCGGCAGTACGGCCACCGAAGTCCGCCAGGTGCGGAACCTTCTCAGTGTCGAACCTCAAGGGGCAAAAGGACCCGGCCAGCAACAAGTGCCGCACTCCGACGAAGACACCGGAACCGGCCAGCACCGCCGCAACGGCAACCAAAGCGATCAGTCTCCGCGTGGGTTGTCGGATCGGCCCGCGTTCGTTCGTAGTACTGGAAAGAGCAGGTCACAAGAAGCAGAGGACACCGACAATGGCTGACAAAACCAGCGGACCGCGACCCTTCCGATTCGGAGTCGTCGCACCCGTCCAGACCGACCTACCGACCTGGCGAGACCAGGTACGCCGTATCGCCGACCAGGGCTACTCGACCATCCTGATGCCCGACGTACAGCAATGGCAGCCGGCGCCCGGCCCCGCATTGGCGGTCGCCGCGACCCTCGCCCCCACTCTGCGGATCGGCACCTGGGTCTACGCCTCTCCCCTCCGCGCTCCCTCCAGCGTGGCATGGGAAGCACACTCGCTGTCGGTACTCACCGAAGGCCGCTTCGAGCTGGGCATCGGCCCCGGCCGCCCTGGTATGGAAGGCGAATTGCGCCAGTCAGGTCTCCCCGTCGCGACCCCAGCCGAGCGCCTGACCCAGGTCCGCAACGCCATCACCTCCCTTCGAGAACTCGACGGCTCAGACCGCCGTACGCCGGTAGTCGTCGCAGCCCGCGGCCCCAAATCCTGGACCCTGGCAACCGAGCTCGCCGACACCATCATCGCCGCAGTGACCAGCGACTCCCGGGCCGAAACCATCCAACGAGCGATCGACGCCAGCACCACCCGAGACGTCGAACTCGCCCTCCACATCCCGGTAGTCGGCGACATCGTGGCCCCCTTCATGGCCGGCCCCGACACGGACGCCGCCGCCCTGCAAGCGGCCGACTCGCTACTGGCCCTCCCCAACGACCCCTCGGCAGCCGTCGAGGAAATCCTCAAACGCCGAGAAGAAGGCGGCTTCTCGTACTTCGTCATCGGCGCCAACGCCGCCGAAGCCCTGGCCCCCGCCGTAGCCAAACTGACCGGCCACTAACAGACCTGATACCGCAGATGCAGCACACCTTCCCCGTCAAGAGACTCCACCAGCCGCAACTGCCGCATCTCCCCCGGCAGCTCATCGAAGAGCCGTCGCCCCCGACCCAACAACACCGGCACCAGACTGATCACCAACTCATCCACCAGCCCGACCGCCAGCAACGCCCGGACCAGTTCCGCTCCATGCATCATCACGTCACGATCACCAGCCGCAGCCGCAGCCTTAGCCTTCGCCACCGTCGACTCGATCCCGGTGACGTACTGCGCAACCCCCGGCGCCGGGTGGTCCGGCAGTTGGCGAGTCAGCACAAAGATCGGTACTCCGTCATGGTGGTCGCCACTCCACTCGTTGGCGAGCTCGAACGATCGCCGCCCGACAATCACTGCACCGGACGTCATCATCTCTTCGAGAACCCCGGCATTCACCCCGCGCCCGTGCTCGCCGCCCTCAGCCATCCAGGCATGCAGCGGTTCGCCACCGACCCCCAGCCCGCGCCCCGGCGCGTCATCACCCTCCGCCGCAATGAACCCATCGAGCGACATCGACATGTACACAACCAGCTTGCTCATGCTTCTCCTCAGTCCGACGCTGTCAGGACGATCCTGGTCGCCTCCGAATCAGCGATCAATGAGCAGATCGGCGCGATTGCTAAGCCGGAATGAACAATCGCCAGCTCCGAGGTTCTGCCTCGACAGCCGGCGCTACCACTCCCAGCGAAACCCGACGACGGCTTGTTCGAGGTACGGCACGAACTGGTGCAGCTCTGCTGTGGATGACGGCTCGACCGCGATCTCCTGGCTTGGCTCCCCGCCGGCATACTCGTCCCATTGGCACCACCAGCTCCTGAGGGGCTGCCTGCCCTCGAAGATCACTCGCAGATCCACATTCTCGATCCGCTTTCTGGCCGCCCTTCGCACCTCGGTACTCGGTTGAGCTTCCGGCCGGTGAGTCGTCGAGTACTGGAGTGACGAGTGATGTCCTCGCATCAGCGCTGGACGAAGTTCGATCTCGACACCAACGAAGCCGGGATCGCTGGCGTGCAATCCAACCAAACGACCACCGGAGTCAACGGTGACCTCTTCCACCGTGTCAGGCGGGCTGTAGCCGAACGAGGTCACGCGATCCTCGAGGGCAGCGATGACGTGGCTCGTCTCGACCCGGTACAGCGAGCGATCCGATCCGACGAAATACCTCGAGAAGAGGGCGATCGTCCGATGTCGCTGGGGCAGCACAATGGGAATCGCAGGATGCCGAAGCGTGAAGGCGATACCTTCCCCTTCGATATCAATAGCGTTCTTCCCCGCGAACAGGCTCCAGACCTGACGGGTGTCCTCGGCATCGAAATCGAACGCTCCGGCCAGCCAGGTCAAGGTTTCATGGCCCAATTGCTCACCGAGCAGCGCCTGCCGAATGCGATCCCGCAACCGGCGCGGGAGATCTCGATCCGTATCAGGCTTCAAGCCCTCATCCCAGAGAAAGAGCGCGACGACCTGCGATATCGCCGCATAGCTGACATCGCCGGACCGAATCCTCTTGGCATGCATCGCCCACCGGCGTCGGTACTCCGGCCGCGCTGCCAAAAGGTTGTGGAGGTAACGACCTGCCGCGACAACACCTTCTGACGGTGTCGAACTCGGCATCAAGTTCCCCCTCGGAGACTGGCGGAACGCTACGGACGGGTCGTACCTTTACCAGATCGATTGTAGAGGGAACCCGCGATGCCCACCGGCCCTGAACCGTACGACGCCAAGAACACCTACAGGCATGAGGCATCCAGCCGTCCGCCGATGAGTGGCCGCTTCGGCGGGCCGGACGAGCTCACCGTCCACGCTGAAACTCTCGAGGTCACGCCAGAGATCAGGCAACGCGGAAGTTACCTGTCCCCCTTCCGGATGGACCACATCGCAGAGCTTCACTCCGACCGTGCCGCCGCCCGCGAACTCGGCAAGAGCCTGTTTCCGACCGACTGGTCGGACGATCAAATCTTCGAGGCGGCTCAGTCTGTTGCCAGCGACCCCTCATCGCGATGGACCCGCGGCGAAGACGACTTCAGCGGCAAACCCGACACACTGTTCAACCCCTGGCACACCTTGCCCGACGTGGACGCGGCGATCCCCGCGCGCTTCAGAGTCGACGGAACCTGCGACGGCATCAAACTCCGGGTGATCGTCGAGCCCTACGGCGAAGGAATCATCTCCGCCTACACCTTGGCTCACTGAGTTCCCGGCCCGGCCGGCTCATCGCCATAAGCCCGCCATAGCCTCCCTACCTTCAAGCCGTCAGCTCATCTGAGCCGGCGGCTTCTCACGTCCCAGACGAACGAAGCCTCCTGCGGACGGAGGGACCAAAGCCGTGAACCGACACCCGGTCACCGACCCGGACTCCAACTCCTCGACCATGCATCTGGCCTGCCGTCTGAGTCCGACGATCGCGCTCATCATCAGCGTCGGCATCTTCAGCCTCCGCCTGTCACTGGAGGGAAAGGTTTCGGCAACCGGCGCCCGGGGTTCGTGTACCCGTCACCGCTTTCAAGCCATCCGTATCGAAGCACAGCTACGCCGACTTCGTTGCCGATCTCCCCGTCACCCACAGAGGCCTTCGACTGGTACGACGAACTCCATCGGTGACCAATCGGTTGCACGAAGTAGTTGCCTACTGCATGCTCTGGTCCATGAGACGACTCGTCGGTTGGATCGTGTTGGGGCTGATAGCAAGCATCCTGGTTCCGCTTCCAGCGACCCCCACAGTCACTGCGGTCACCGAGCTCCCAGGTGGCAAGGCGAACTGGGTGGTATCGGTCGGCGGGCTGAACAACTCATCGGTGAACAACTACGCGAACTGGACCAGGCTCGGGTGGTACATCTTCGCCACCGACGGCACCGTCCGGACCAGCTGGTGGAGTTGGAACCAGCTCGACAAGCCGATGCGCGTCGACGCGATGACCGCAAGCTGCGGCGGCAACGTCCCGACCTGCGCCGTCCAGACGATGGACAGCTTCCTGAAGGCGCCCACCGGCGCCTTCGAGGGCACCTATCAGACCTCCGCCGGCAAGCTCGAGGTCAGCTGGACCAAGAGCAACTCGGGCCAAACCTTCAATCCGCCCCTGACCGAGCGCTGGAACCTCGACGCCATCCCTGGTGGCAAGGTGGCCCGGATCAGCAGCGACGAGTTCCACGGACCGGTACCGGAGGTGTTGACGCCGCCGGCCAACTTCTCCACCTATACGGCGAAGTTCGGCATCGGGTACGGCAGCAACGCGCCGCTCTCGGCGGCGAACAAAGCAAGCATCACGGACATCCGGACGGAGTACGGCCAGGCAGAGTTCGTCGGCCGCTACGTCGTTGCCAATCGCGACACCGTCCAGCGCCAGGCCTCCGGACTGCGGTTCGTCGGATACGACCAGTGGCGGTCATGTCCGAGCGGCAAGTGTGTGGGCTACCGCCAGACCGGCGTCGAATCGTGTGCAGCAAGTTGCATGGCACCGTGGAAAAGCACAGACCGGATGCGCTACCTCGCCGACGCACCCCCGGCCCGGAACAACATCTACACCTACTGGTGCGTGTGCCTGGCCAAGGACGAACCTTGCTACAAGGCCAACAACCACGTGCAGTCGTTGCTGCAGGTGATCGACGACGACCGGAAGCTACAAGGCTGGGTAGGCGTCGAAACGTCGACCAGCGTCGACTCGGACGGACTCAAGCCGGACAACAGGCTCTTCAACGCCTACTGGGGCATCCTCGACATGGTCACACCTACCCTTCGTGGACCTGGGTAGTACAGCCCTCGCGTACTGCGACCGCCCTGGATCCGCCGCCGTCGGGGTTCCACAGGCGCCTCGCAGTCAGCCATCACGATGGCCGCGCTGACCGAACTGGCACTTCAGTCACCTCTCCCATCAACCGTCTCGGCAAGAAGCGGCCGGCCGGCGTAGATCCTGGCAAGACTGCGTCACAGCTCAGGCTGCTCACGCAGTGCGAGACTCGATCGCCCCGGTCAGATCCGCGGTTGCCTGGGTAGCGGCGACTGCCAGGGCGGCATGGACGGCGAGTAAGTCTGCCGAGGCTTTGTCGTCTGGCCCGAATCTGCTGGTTTGGGCAGCGTAGAAGGTGATGGAGCCCAAGAACGACTGGCCGGCGCGGAGCCTGACGACGTACGCGCTGCGTACGCCCAATTCGGACAGGCCCGTGCTCCATTCCTGCCATAACTGATCCAGTGAGGTTCCCTGGTTCGACACCGTGGCGGGCCCAGGCTGAACCGCCAGTCCGTATTTCCCGCCAGTACCCACGTTCCGCGAGCCGAGAGCATCAGTGAGGCGTGGGTCGGAAGTCGCCGATACCGCCGGGGACTGCCCTGCCGGCCGAACGTCGATCGCGGCCCAGTCACAGTGGACAGCCGTAACGGCGCACTCGAGGACAAGCGCCAGGACCCGACCGAGATTCGGCGCGACAGACAGATCCGACGCCAACATCGCGAACGCCTTCGCAGAAGGCTGTTCCGGGTCCGATGCCAAGGTCTCGCGCCGATGGTGAGCTCGGCGCCGATCAGGATTCGCCAAGGTCATAGCGCCGCCCTGGATCGACGGTGCTGGAAAATGAGCGTTCCGGACATGGGCGGACCCCCTTGCTAGGCACTCCGTGGAGCGCCGCCGGGGGCTGGGGCAGCGGTGAAGCTGGTTGACGACGGTACTCGTCGCACAGCGCGAAGGTACCGAATCAAGCAGCTCTTCGAAATCGCGGGACCCGATCCGTCAAAGATCAGGACCTGCCTGGTATGGCAAGTCCGTACCCAGTATCGCCAACGCTGACACCCCCACTTCGGAGCCGCCCGCGCTCCGGATCGGACTCACGCCGCTTCTTCCTCAGCGTGACGCGTTCACGGCAGCCGTTGGGGCAGGGTGTCGGTCGCGGTGGGTTGCGCTTGTCATCGATCTCGTTAAGAAGACGGGTCCGTGCTCGCGCCGCCTCGTGAGCCTGCGTCGGGTCTCGCGAGTTGATCTCTCCGTTTAGAAGCCTGGCCGCCGCTTCAGTACCGATCGGGCGGAAGTCACGAGCTACGTTCCGGCAGAAGGCCGCCGCACCTTGGGCACCCGCGCGACGGAGGAGCGGTAGTCGCAGAAGGGTGGGTGGGAGCGCCCGGAGCTGGGAGCGACGGAGGAGCGAGCGGGCGGAGGGTGCGCGGGCGCAGTACGGGGTGGGGCGGGTGGGACTCGAACCCACGACCCAGGGATTATGAGTCCCTTGCTCTAACCGGCTGAGCTACCGCCCCCGAACGGGTTTGCCGCGTGGTGATGGTATCGGATTCCAGGGGTGGGTCAGGGGGATGACGGAGGGGTTTTGCTTCCGTGGTGGGGGATGATGGGGAGCCAGGTCCGATGAAGGGAAGTTCGATGGGCTGGTTCATCTTTTTGGTGCTCGTTGTGGGTGCCGTGGCGGCGTACAAGTTCCGGGTGCCGTTGATCGCGAAGCTGACGGGGCAACCGCAGCACCGGATTCAGCGGGCGATCGAGAAGCGCAAAGAGAACAAGAGGCGCTGAGAAGGAACGTGAGAGGCCGAAGGGTTGGCTCGGGGTGGTGAGTGCGCCGGGCTGGCCCTGGCCGATGCGTGGGCAGGTACGAGAAAGGCCGGTTCCTGGTGAGGAACCGGCCTGATCTGTTCTTGCTCCCGCGACTGGACTCGAACCAGTAACCTGCCGGTTAACAGCCGGCTGCTCTGCCAATTGAGCTACGCGGGATCGAGGTGCTTCTTCGTCCTCAACCCCGAGGACTTGAGTAGGTTAGCAGGCCTTGGACCAAGTACAAAAATGGGAATTGGGGTTGCTGTCAGGTCAGATTCCGAACTCGTCGCGGATGGCTGCCAGGGCGGCTTCGGCGCGCTCGATCAGGCCGGGGTCGGTGGGCTCCAATCCCTTGTCCAGAACGAAATTCCAGTTCACCGGGGCGTCTGGTTCCGAGTGGTTGCGGCGGCCGACGATGCGGACGCCCTTCTTGCCGGCGAGGGGGACGTGGCGCTGGACCACGACGCTGGCGTCCACTCGCTCGCGCAGGAGCTGGCCGAAGCGGGCGGGGTCTTCGACCTTCAGCTCGGTTTCGCGGAGCGGGGTGCCGAAGGCGGTGGTCTCGTAGACGCGCAGGATCGACTCCTCGGAGTCCCAGCCGGCTCGCTCGATCTTCTCCCAGCCGACTCGGCGGACTGCGCCGTCGGTCTCGGTCGGTAGGTAGACCGCTGCGCGGCTGCCCGCGACCCAGTTGCCGTCGAGCAGCTGGACGGCGGCCAGGATGTCCTCTTTGCCGCCCGGGGAGTACCTGGAGGCGATGGTGACCGCCTCGGTCAGCTCGCGCGGCCACGACGTACGACGAAGTCTCAGCACTCCCCCATGATCTCAGCCCGGTCCAAGCGTCAGGCCGCGGCATAGTCACGCAGTCCGATCGCGCAGCGGCGGCGGAGCTCGGTCAGGGCCTCGGCTTCGAGGGTGCGGACCTGGTCGGCGTCGAGGTCGAGCAGGGCGGCTGTTTCGTCGACGGAGGCGGCGGCCGGGCCGATCAGGCCGAAGCGGAGGGTGAGAACTGCTCGTTGCAGGTCGTCGAGGAACTCGAGTTGGTAATGAAGATCACGTCGGAGGCCGGCTCGGAGCACGATCGGTTCGTCGTCGACGTACTGGTCGGTCTCGTCCAGGTCCAGGGTCTCCGGGCGGATCTTCCAGGCGTGAGCGCGCTCGACCCGGGCGATGGTGAGGGAGGCGCCGGCTGCCAGCTCGGCGATCGAGGGCTCGCGGCCCAGGCTTTGGGTCAGCTCGCGTTGGACTGCTGTGACCTTGCTGGCGTCGGTGTACGCCTGCGCGGGCATCCGGACCAGGCGGGAGCGGTCGGAGATGGCGCGGCCGATCGACTGGCGGATCCACCAGATCGCGTAGGTCGAGAAACGGTTGCCCAGCTTGTGGTCGAAGCGTTCCACCGCTCGCATCAGGCCTAGATTCCCCTCTTGGATGAGGTCCAAGAGAGAAATTCCTTTGCCGGTGTAGCGCTTGGCGAGAGACACGACCAGGCGGAGGTTCGACTCGATCATTGTGCGACGGGATCGCTCGCCCAGTTCGACGATGGTCTGCAGGTCGGCGATGAGGTCCGCGGGGTGTTGGAGCGCGGTCAGGCGGTCGGCGGCCAGCAGGCCGGCCTCTATCCAGGTGGCGTGGCTGGTGACTTCTTCGGTGGTGAGCAGGTCGTGGCGGCCGATGTCGCGGAGGTAGGCGATCAGGGCGTGCAGGTCGGCCGGGTCGCAGTCCAGGTGTGGCATGGGAGTCTCCCTTTGTTACTAGAGAGAGTGCCGCGATTACCTGGGGTGACTGGCAAGTAATTCCTGAGCTGTGGAAAACCGGGCTCAGATGGCGCCGCTGATGGCCTGTTCGCGGAGTTCGGCACGGTAGCGCTCCAGCGCGATCAGTTCGCCGAACATGCGGTTGTAGTCGTCGGCCTTGTCGATCGGGTTGGTGCGCTGCAGCTTCGACTTCAGGTCGGCGATCCGGCGCAGGCAGGTGAGTTCCTGGAGGCGCGCAAGGTGGGCCCGGGCGTAGATCTCGTCGGGGTCGCGGTCGAGGCGCACAGGGTCGACGGCCAGCGCGCTGACCACGGCGGCCGCAGGGTCGATACCCATCGCCTCGCGTACTGCGACAACCCACGCCTCCCCCGGCGCGGCATTCACGGGACCGCCCGTCTTCGCCATCGCGGCGCGCACAGCAGCCAGCCAGGGGTGAGTGAAGTCCTGGTCGTCCAGCTCGTCGAACGCAGTACCCATCAGGTGCGGGTGCTGCATCGCGATCTTGAGGACGTCCCACTCGATCGTGAAGCGCTGGTCACGCGGCGACGGCAGGTCAACCCGAGGGGGCGCCACCGGAGCTTCGCTGGTCGACTGCACAGGACCGCGGTCGGGCGCGGCCGTAGCAGGGGCAGGACGAGAAGCAGCACGATGTACTTCGGTCCGCACCTGGTCCACCTCCATCCCCAGATGCCCGGCCAGCTCGCGAGTGAAGGCATCCACCTTCGAGCGGTCCCGGATACTCACGACGAGCTTCGCCGCGTCGCGCAGCGCGTCGATCCGGGTGTCGGCGCGGTCGAGGTCGTACTTCGACAGCACGTTGGACAGCACGAACCGGTACAGCGGAACCCGCCGGCCAATCAGCTCGCGGACGGCCGCATCACCCTTCTGCAGCCGCAGGTCGCACGGGTCGAGCCCGTCCGGCTCCACGGCGACATAGGTCTGTGAGGCAAAAGCCTGGTCGCCTTCGAAGGCCTTCAACGCGGCGCGCTGGCCGGCGCTGTCACCGTCGAAGGTGAAGATCACCTCACCGCGGAACTGGTCGTGGTCGAGCAGCAGTTGCCGCAGTACGCGCGAGTGGTCCTCGCCGAAGGAGGTGCCGCAGGTCGCCACAGCAGTCTGTACTCCGGCCAGGTGGCACGCCATCACGTCGGTGTAACCCTCGACGACGACCGCCTGCTTGCCCTTGGCGATCTCCCGGCGCGCCAGGTCGACGCCGTACAGGACCTTGGACTTCTTGTAGATCGCGGTCTCGCCGGTGTTGAGGTACTTCGCCTCGATCTTGTCGTCGTCGAAGAGCCGTCGGGCGCCGAAGCCGATCACGTCGCCGCCGGCGTCGCGGATCGGCCACATCAGCCGGCCACGGAAGCGGTCGTAGAGCCCGCGCTGGCCGTCCGAGCACAGGCCGGAGGCGATCAGCTCGGTGTTGGTGAAGCCGCGGCCGCGCAGGTGCGCCACCAGCGACTCGCCGCCGCGGGGCGCGAAGCCGACGCCGAAGATGACGGCGGCGTCGCGGTCGAAGCCACGCTTGTCCAGGAACTGCCTGCCGAGCATCGCCTCCGGGGCGCCGAACAGCTGCTCGGAGTAGTACTCCGCGGCGACCTTGTGCGCCTCGACCAGCCGCGGCCGCTGGTTGCTCTGGGAGCGCTGGATCGGCGCGCCGGAGTCGTCGTACCGGAGCTGGATGCCGACCTTGGAGGCGAGCACCTCGACGGCCTCGTGGAAGCTGATCTGATCGATCTTCTGGATGAAGTCGATCACGTCGCCGCCCTCTTGGCAGCCGAAGCAGTAGAAGAAGCCGCGCGCGGGCGTGACGTTGAACGACGGCGACTTTTCGTCGTGGAACGGGCACAGTCCCTTGAGCGAACCGCCGCCCGCGTTCTTCAACGTCACATACGAGCCGACGATCTCGTCGATCCGAGCACGCTCGCGCACCAGCGCGATGTCCTCTTCCTTGATCCTGCCTGCCACGCGGTGAGTCTACGGTCCCGCCGAAGGCCGCGACACAACGGACGGCCGCTAGACCTCCGCGAGGTCGATCGAGGTGTCGGCGAGGCGGGCCGGGTCGAGCTGCTTCTTCGAGCGGATCAGGGTTTTGACGGTGTCCAGAGTGCCGTCCCAGGTGTTGACCTGCATGCCGGCCAGGACGTGATGGTCGTCGGCGAGCCAGAAGGCGACATAGGCGCCGGTGCTGGGGTCGCCGCGGAGGACCACCTGGTACGACGTACCGCGGGGGACGTCCCCGGTGTACTCCATGCCGAGGTCGTACTGGTCGGTGAAGAAGTACGGCAGCTCGTCCTGCGCGACGTCCTGGCCGAGGATCGCCTTGGCGGCGGCGGTGCCGCTGTCGATCGCGTTCTGCCAGTGCTCGACGCGGACCGAGTGGCCGAGCAGAGGGTGGTCCCAGCGGACGACGTCGCCAGCGGCGTAGACGCCTGGCGCAGAGGTCTGCAGGTCGGGGCCGGTGAGGATGCCGGAGCCGTCGGAGGGGCTGGCGACCTTGATGCCGGTGGCCTCGGCGAGTTCGGTGTTGGGTTGGACGCCGACTCCGACGATCACCAGATCCGCAGGCAGCACCTCGTCGCCCGACACCCGTACGCCGGTGACCTTGCCGTCGCCTTCGAAGCCCTCGACGGTGGTGTCGAAGCGTAGCTGTACGCCGTGTTGCCGGTGCAGCTCGGCGTAGAGCTCGCCGATCTGCTCCCCCATCGCCGAGGCAAGCGCCGTCGACTGCGGCTCGACGACGGTGACCTCGCAGCCACGCTCACGGGCAGCGGCAGCAGACTCGAGACCGATCCAGCCTGCGCCGACGACGACCACGCGCGGCTTCGCGGCGTACGCGTCGGTGAGCGCCTTCGACTCAGCCGCAGTACGCAGGTAGTGCACGCCTTCGAGGTCAGCACCCGGTACGTCGAGCTTGCGCACCCGGCTGCCGGTGGCGATCAGCAGCTTGTCGTACCCGAGCTCAGCGCCCTCGCCCAGCTTGACCGTGCGCGCAGCGGTATCGATGCCGGTCGCCTCGGTGCCGAGTCGCAGCTCGATGTTCTTCTCGTCGTACCAGGCCTGGTCGTGCAGCTGGGCGTCCGACGGCTCCTTCTTGCCGAGCAGCACGTCCTTGGACAGCGGCGGCCGCTCGTAGGGCAGCTCGGCCTCGGCGCCGACCAGCACGATCTCGCCGGTCCAGCCCTCGTCCCTCAGCGTCTCCGCGGCCTTGGCCCCGGCCAGGCTCGCTCCGATGATGACAATGCGCTCAGAGTCGGTCATATCCCGAGGTTAGACCAGACGTGTGTGCCAGCTCAGCGCCGACGGGTCGGTGAGCGACGCGACCTGGTCGATGATGACCCGCAGCCGGGCGTCGTCATCAGGAGCCGCCAGGAAATCTGCAGCGAAGGCAGCGTCGAGATCGCGAGGCGCGGACGCCCACAGCGCCTCGACCAGCTCGGTCAGCAGTTCGCGTTGGACCGCCCGACGGGCCTGCCGCTCGGGCGAGTTCAGCACATGGAACATGCCGATGCACTTCAGCAACGCGATCTCGACCCGCACGCTGTCCGGCGCGACCAGATCAGCCTCGTACCGAATCAGGCGCGACCGCCCGAAGCGCGCATGGGTCGCCTGCTCGGCCGCGGTGACGAACCGGCCGATCAGCTGACTGGTCAGATCCTTCAGCCCACCCTGCGCCCGACGGCTGTCGTCGAAGGCCGCCGTCGGCCAGTACGGCAGCCTGGTCAGCCGGGCCCAGCCGTCGTCCAGCTCCGCATCGGTTGCCTCCGGCAAGTAGATCCGCCGGACCGTCTCCCAGTACGGCGCCCGCTCGGCACCGATCCGGCCGAGATCGATGTGCCGCGCGACGATCCCGTCCTCGACGTCGTGCACCGAGTACGCCACGTCGTCGGCGAAGTCCATCACCTGCGCCTCGAGACAACGCCGGCCACCCTCGACGCCTTGCCGCAGCCAGTCGAAGACCGCCGCGTCGTCGTCGTACGCGCCGAACTTCCGCTCGCCCGGCTTGCGCTGCCACGGGTACTTCGTGGCTGCGTCAAGCGTCGCGCGACTCAGATTCAGCCCAACGCTGCGGCCCGCCGCGTCGAACGTCTTCGACTCCAGCCGGGTCAGCAGCCGCAAGGTCTGCGCGTTGCCCTCGAAGCCGCCGATCTTCTCGGCGAGCTGGTCGAGCGCCCGCTCCCCGTTGTGCCCGTACGGCGGATGGCCCAGGTCGTGGGCCAGACAAGCCGCGTCGACGATGTCCGGGTCGCAGCCGAGCGTGCTGGCCAGCTCGCGGCCGATCTGCGCGACCTCCAGGCTGTGGGTCAGCCGGTTGCGGACGAAGTCGTCGCTGCCCGCTGTCGCCACCTGCGTCTTGGCCGCCAGCCGGCGCAGCGCCGCGCTGTGCAGCACCCGCGCGCGGTCACGCGCGAACGCCGTCCGCCCGGGCCGCTTGACCGGCTCCGCGACCCAGCGCTCCGCGTCGTGCTCGTCGTACCACTCGTGTTGCTTCCTCATTGCTGCTCACACTAGCCAGTCGCACCGACAGTTTCGGCAACCTCGAGTGGACTGCCGGCAACGCAGTACCGGAGCCAGGTGACGCCGGTCTTGAAGGTCTCGACGTTGGCCAGCTCGAGGTTGAGGTGGCCGGTAAAGGAGTCGTTCCAGCGGGGTCCCGCGCCGGTCATCACCGGGTGGACGAGCAGGCTGAGCTCGTCGACCAGGCCGAGGTCGAACATCGCTCCGAGCAACCCACCGCCGCTGTCGACGCGGACGAGTTTGACCCCGCGACGGCCGAGCAGGTCGAGGATCTCGGCCAGGTCGACGTGGTCGTAACCGGTGACGAGCTCCGGGGTGGTGCTGTCCAGGGCGCGGGCCGGCGTCAGCTCGGAGTACAGGGCCAGGACGCCGGACCAGTAACCGAGGTCTCGGAGCTCTTCGAGGTTGTGGACCCGGTGCCGGCTGTCGACGACCGCGAGCAGTGGACCTGCCTCGCGGGCACCCGGCCGGGGCGCCACCCGGACAGCACTCTCCTGGGCGAGCAAGGTGTCGGCGCCGATCAGCGTGACGTCCTCCTGCCAGAGGGTCGCCATCGCGTAGAACCGCGCGTGATCGGCCTCGAAGCCGGTGGTCGCACCGTCGATCGAGACCGCTAGTTGAGCCACTACATGGGGCCGCATAACTCGAAAGCTAGACGGCCCCACCGACAGAAAACTCAGATGTCGCGGAACGTCTCGATCTGGGCGCCCAGGAGGTTGAGCCGGGCGGCCAGTTCCTCGTAGCCACGGTTGATGACGTAGACCGAGCGCAGTACCGAGGTGCCCTTGGCGGCCATCATCGCGATCAGCGTGACGACGGCCGGGCGCAGCGCCGGCGGGCACATGATCTCGGCGCCGGAGAAGTGCGTCGGGCCCTCGACCATCACCCGGTGCGGGTCAAGCAGCTTGACCCGGCCGCCGAGCTTGTTCAGGTCGGTCAGGTAGATGGCGCGGTTCTCGTAGACCCAGTCGTGGATCAGCGTCTGGCCGGTGGCGGTCGCCGCGATCACCGCGAAGAACGGCAGGTTGTCGATGTTCAGGCCCGGGAACGGCATTGGGTGGATCTTGTCGATCGGCGCGTGCAGCGTGGACGGCCGGGTGGTCAGGTCGACCAGCCGGGTCCGGCCGTTCTCGGCCAGGTACTCGTCGGTGCGGCTGTAGTCGAGGCCCATCTCCTCCAGCAGCGCCAGCTCGATCTCCAGGAACTCGATCGGCGCCCGCCGGATGGTGATCTCGGAGCTCGTCACGATCGCCGCGGTGAGCAGGCTCATCGCCTCGATCGGGTCCTCGGACGGGGCGTAGTCGACGTCGACATCGATCTCCGCCTGGCCGTGCACGGTCAGCGTGGTCGAGCCGACGCCGTCGATCCGGACCCCGAGCAGCTCCAGGTAGAAGCAGAGGTCCTGGACCATGTAGTTCGACGAGGCGTTCCGGATCACGGTGACGCCGTTGTGCCGGGCGGCGGCCATGATCGCGTTCTCGGTCACGGTGTCGCCGCGCTCGGTCAGCACGATCGGCTTGCCCGGCGTGATCGCCCGGTTGACCAGCGCGTGGTACTCCCCCGCGGTCGCCTTGATCTCCAGCCCGAACGGGCGCAGCGCCGACATGTGCGGCTCGACCGTGCGGGTGCCGAGGTCGCAGCCACCGGCGTACGGCAGGGCGAAGGTGTCCTCGCGGTGCAGCAGCGGGCCGAGGAACATGATGATGCTGCGGGTACGCCGGGCCGCCTCGGCGTCCATCGCGGCCAGGTCGAGGTGCTCCGGCGGCACGATCTCCAGGTCGCCGGCGTCGTTCAGCCAGGTGGTCTTGACCCCGATCGAGTTCAGTACCTCGAGCAGCCGGTTGACCTCCTCGATCCGCGCGACCTTGCGCAGCGTGGTCCGGCCCTTGTTCAGCAGGGAGGCGCACAGCAGCGCGACACCGGCGTTCTTGGACGACTTCACGTCGATGGATCCGGACAGCTGGAGTCCACCCACGACACGGAGGTGGACCGGACCGCCACCGAGAGAGACAATCTCGGAGTCGAGTGCTTCACCGATCCGGGCCAGCATCTCGAGAGTGAGGTTCTGATGACCCTTTTCGATCCGGTTCACGGCACTCTGACTGGTGCCGAGCACATCGGCGAGTTGGGTCTGCGTCCACCCGCGGTGCTTGCGGGCGTCCCGAATGAGATTGCCGATCCGGCTCAGGTAGTCAACAGTCATGCGCCGGACCTTATCTCACATGTGAGATACCGCTGCACCGACCCACCGCTCCCAGCGTAGCCAACGTCACGACGCACCGGCCGCCAACCCTCGGTGCATCCCCAGCGTCATAGTCTTAGCCATTCCGACCGCCCGGAGAGGAAGTATCGATGCCAGACGACGTCACAACGTCAGGTGTGACCGAGTTTGAGGCGGAGTCCTGGCCGCTGGAAGCAGCAGCTGAAGGCCTGCACCAAGTGATCGACGGCTTTCAGAACGGCGACACCCGGCCGCTGGTGATCGGGGACGGCGACCAGCCGGTGCTGGTGGTGCTGTCGATCGCCGACCTGGCCGACTTCCGCGCCCGGATCGCCGAACTGCTGGGCAATCCGGTGGATGCCGGCTGGCTGCGCTACTACCTGCGCTCCACCTTCGACATGAGCTCCGAGACCCTGGTCGAGCAGCTCGGCGTGGACACCGATCACGGCCTGTCCTCGCTGGCCAGCCAGGTGAACGTCGAGCAGGCCGCCGTGCTGCTGCCCGACCACCTCCGGCGGACCGAGGCCGGCGGCAACCCGCTGATGCTGATCGGCGACGGGATGCTGGCGACCGCGGCGCTGATCGCGTTCCCGGCCTTCTCGGTGCTGCTCGCGATGGAGAGCGACGGCAAGACCGACGACGACTCCTGCGCGCACGACGAGGAGGAGAAGCCGACCACGCCACTGGAGGTGCTGGCCGAGCGGCTCGGGCCGATCTCCACCCAGCTCGTCGCGCAGATCAACGCCGGGCGCCAGTTGGGGCTGCCGAAGTACGACCTGCACTTCGAGGACGACCTGATCGAGCACCTGCGTGACCTGGAGCGGCGCGCGCAGGCGGCTCCTGGCGGCGGCGCCTTCGACGAGCTGAGCGAGCTGCTGCACTCGTTCGACCAGATGCGCAGCGGCGAACTGGCCGACGAGGAGGACGAGGACGACGAAGAGGTCGCCGAGGCGCCGTACATCGAGGTCGCGGATCTGCCCGCGGCGCTGCCCGAGGTACGCGACGCGTTCCGGTCCGGCGCCGACGATCCCTACCTGATCGGCATTGACGGCAGCCCGCTGGCCGGGCTGATCTCCTACGACCTGTACGAGATGCTGCAGAAGGTCTCGGTCGACATGGATGGCACCGACGAGGCGCCGGTGCTGCCGCTGCCGGCGCCGCTGTGGGAGAACGGTCCGGAGATCCTGCCGTTCGACGCCGCGGTCGAGGTCTGCCCGGCCGTCATCGAGGACATCTCGAACGGCGAGGCGTCGATGCTGTTCGTCGCCGACGACGAGACGGGCGAACCCGAGATGGTGCTCGCCCCGCTCGTCTGGCTGTGGGCCTACGTCGACTACCTCGAGCTCGAGCCGACGGTCTGACCCGTACTACGTACGCCCGCCGGCCATCACGCCGGCGGGAACCCCCGCTCCCACTCCAGCAGCGTGACGATCTCGTAGACACCCGCCGTGGTGTACGGGTCCCTGGCGAGGATCTCGCCGAGCTCCGCCTCGTCGGCGACGTCGTAGATCAGCAGCGCGCCGGACTGGTCCGCGAACGGACCGGCCTCGTGCAACTTGCCGGCGGCGTGCAGCTCGGCGAGGTAGTCGCGATGCGCCGGGCGGACCTCCATCCGGCGGTCCGGGTCGGTGAACTTCAGCTGAAGCGCGAAAAGGGCCATGGCCTCAACCCTACTCAGGGAGGCCATGGCCCGGTCGCGACTCCACGTTGGTGCGGGAAGGGAGTCACGAGCCGCCACAGCGGCTGGTTCAGGTCGGACCCTAAAGTCGACGGTGATCGCCCTTCCCGCTCGGTTAGTTTGACCACCGGATCAGCTGGATGCAAGAGGTTGGTTAAGTTGATTTGCAGCGGATAGTTCGGTCAGGTAACGCTTGGTGATCGACCCGCCCGCGGCGTTGATGAGAGCGCTTACACAGCCATACAGACCGTCACGGCGCTGCGAAGTCAAGGCCCGGTGTCCCGAATAAGAACTGAGCAGATCGAGGTATTCGGCGGTCGTGTAGGTCTGTTCCCACTCGTAACGGTGGAAGACGACCGGTCCGAACCGGCCACTGGCGTCGATCTCGGCCGAGTCCTTCGGTACTGCGTCCGCCGGCTGCAGCCCGCCTTGCTGGGCATCCTCGGTGAAGCGGTCGTAGCAGCCCTGGACATCGATCCACAGCTGCTCGCTGCCACCCGCGATGTGATGCGTCGACACGATCGCGAGCAACCCGCCGGGACGCAGCGCGTCGGCCGACTTCGGCACCCGCACCTCGGGGTCGACCCAGTGGAACGCGGTCGCGGCCAGCACCAGGTCGAACTTCTCGGCCGGCAACGGCCAGCTCTCGAACGGCGCCGTGATCACCTCGAGCTCCGGCAGGTTGGCGCGTGCCACCCGGCTCAGCTCCGGGCTCAGCTCGACCGCCTTCACCGACCAGCCGCGCTTCAGCATCGGCTTGGTCGCCTGACCGGTGCCGCAGCCGATCTCCAGCACCCGCGGGCGCTTGGGTTTGCCGAGCAGCGCCGCCAGGTCGTCGTACAGGCGGGGTGGGTAGGTGGGGCGGACCCGGTCGTAGAGTTCCGCGTCCTCTCCGAAGGTCTGACGCAACGTCTCCCGGCTCATTGCTGAAGATTACGACGAATGCGCCCGCCGGAGCGCCAGAGCGCGGGCAGCAGCAGCGGCAGGAAAGCGGTGGCGAGTCCGACGTACAGGCCGACCAGGAAGAGCGTGCGCTGCTCGTCGTCCTCGGTGATCGAGTCGACCAGCGAGCCGCGGCCCTTGATCGCGGACACGTCCTCCTCGTACCAGAACAGCGTGCCCGCGACGAGCGGTTCCGGGCTGACGTTCTCGGCGCGGTTGGTCACCGGCAGCTCGCCGTAGTCGATCGTCAGCGTGAGCCGCTCCGGCACGAGCACCTTCGCGCCGTTGAGCGGGAAGCTCACCGCGCGGCGCTCAGCGGTCGGCAGGTAGCTGGTCCCGATGGCCGGCAGACCGAAGTAGATCCGTTTGCCGTCGGCGTTGGAGAAACCGCGTCCGGTGTCGACGCCGATCGTCGCCGCCAGCCCGTCGTCATCGCGAACGATCCGCCCGCTGATCACGCTCGCCTCGGTCGGCAGCTCAGGTGCCGCACTCGTCATCGCAGCATCGAGTTTGCCGACCTGACACCGCACCCCGCCCGTACTGCGTACTGCGTCGCCCGGGCAGCCGTCCACGACCTCGCCACCGGCCGTGTAGACGGCATTGCCGGTCAGGACCAGGGAGTAGCCAACCTCAGCTCCGGCGAACGACTTGTCGACCTGTACGTCGAAGTCCAGCGTCGCGTCCCGCACGGTGACCTCCATCGTCGCGGTCACGCCGGGCCGGTCGAAGTACAGGTAGGCGCTCCCCCGATCGTCGAGTGGCGCTCCGGAGTCGGAGACGGCCGCGTAGTCGCGGTAGAACCGCACGCCACCGACCACCAGCAACACCAGGACCACCACGATCAGCAGGAACCAGCCGGCTTCCTTGCCGCCGCCGACTCGCGCCAAGATCCGAGCCAGGACCCGCTTCCACCGCACCACTGAGCTCCCCGTTCAAAGGCGTGACCGTCTGCAGTCATCCTCTGACACAAAGTGGTGCGGTGTCCGGAGGTCAGGCCAACGCGGCGCGGCCGGCCTCCAGCCGCGCGACCGGGATCCGGAACGGCGAGCAGGAGACGTAGTCGAGGCCGACCTCGTGGAAGAAGTGGATGCTGTCCGGGTCACCGCCGTGCTCGCCGCAGACCCCGAGCTTCAGGTCGGAGCGGGTGGAGCGGCCGCGCTCGGCGCCCATCCGCACCAGCGCGCCGACGCCTTCCCGGTCGATCGACTCGAACGGCGAGACCGCGAAGATTCCCTTCTCCAGGTACTTCGAGAAGAACGAGCCCTCCACGTCGTCGCGGCTGAAACCCCAGGTCATCTGGGTCAGGTCGTTGGTGCCGAAGGAGAAGAACTCGGCCGACTCGGCGATCTGCTCGGCCGTCACCGCGGCCCGCGGCAGCTCGATCATCGTGCCGATCGGGGTCGCCCACTCAACGCCCTCGGAGGAGGCCACCTCGGCGAGCACTGCCTCGACCTCGTCGCGGGCCAACTGCAGCTCCTGGACCGCGCCGACCAGCGGAATCATGATCTCCGGCCGCGGATCCTTGCCGGCCTTGACCAGCTCCGCGGCGGCCGAGGCGATCGCCCGCACCTGCATCTTGAACAAGCCCGGGATCATCAGCCCGAGCCGCACACCGCGCAGCCCCAGCATCGGGTTCTGCTCGTTCAGCCGCTCGACCGCGGTCAGCAGGACGGCGTCGCGCCCCGGCTCCTCGCCCCGCTCCTTGGCCAGCGCGACCTTGACCGCCAGCTCGGTCAGCGGCGGCAGGAACTCGTGCAGCGGCGGGTCGATCAACCGGATCGTCACCGGCAGCCCGTCCATCGCGCCCAGCAGCTCCAGGAAGTCCTTGCGCTGCAGGGGTTCCAGTACTGCGAGCGCCGCGTCGCTCTCCTCCGCCGAGTCGGCCAGGATCAGCCGCTCGACGGCCTCCCGGCGCTCCCCCAGGAACATGTGCTCGGTCCGGCACAGACCGATGCCCTGGGCACCGAATCGGCGAGCCCGGGCCGCGTCGTCGCCGGTGTCGGCATTCGTCCGTACGTCGAGCCGCCGGATCTCGTCGGCGTGCGTCATCAGCCGGTGCACCGCGGCGACCAGCTCGTCACCCTCGTCGGCCGCCAGCGAGCCTTCGAAGTACTGGACGACCGGCGACGGGACGACCGGGACCTCGCCGAGGAAGACCTCGCCGGTGGTGCCGTCGATCGAGATCACGTCACCCTCGGAGACGGTCCGGCCCTTGACCTTGATCTTGCCCCCGGCAACATCAACCTCGAGGTCCTCGGCGCCGCAGACACAGGTCTTGCCCATGCCTCGGGCAACTACTGCCGCATGCGAGGTCTTCCCGCCGCGACTGGTCAGCACGCCCTGGGCGGCGATCATGCCGTGCAGGTCGTCGGGGTTCGTCTCTCGGCGGACCAGGATGACCTTCTCGCCGGCCTCAGCGGCCTCGACGGCGGCCGCCGAGGTGAAGACGACCTTGCCTGACGCGGCACCCGGTGAGGCGCCGATCGCCTTGGTGACCAGGTCTTTCGAGGCATCGCCGTCGAACCGCGGGAACATCAGCTGGGCCAGCTGCGCGCCCTTCACCCGGCGCAGCGCCTCGTCGGTGTCGATCACGCCTTCGTCGACCAGGCTGGTCGCGATCCGGAACGCCGCCCCGGCGGTCCGCTTGCCGACCCGGGTCTGCAGCATCCACAGCTTGCCGCGCTCGACGGTGAACTCGATGTCGCACAGGTCGCGGTAGTGACCCTCGAGCTTGGTCATGATCGCCATCAGGTCGTCGTACGACTTCTTGTCGATCTGCTCGAGGTCGGCGAGAGGCACCGTGTTGCGGATGCCCGCCACGACGTCCTCGCCCTGCGCGTTCTGCAGGTAGTCGCCGTAGACGCCGGGCTGGCCGCTGGACGGGTCACGGGTGAACGCGACGCCGGTGCCGGAGTCCATGCCCAGGTTGCCGAACACCATCGAGCAGATGTTCACCGCGGTACCGAGGTCCTTGGCGATCCGCTCCTGACGGCGGTACAGGATCGCGCGCTCGGAGTTCCAGGAGCCGAACACCGCCTCGGTGGCGAGGTCCATCTGCTCGCGCGGGTCCTGCGGGAAGTCACGGCCGGTGTGCTGCTTGACGGCCGCCTTGAAGTTGTCGACCAGCGCCTTCAGGTCGTCGGCGTCCAGGTCGAGATCGTTCTTGGTCCCCTTGGCCTGCTTGGCCGCCTCGATCGCGTCCTCGAAGACGTCGCCTTCCATCCCCAGCACGGTTTTGCCGAACATCTGGATCAGCCGGCGGTAGGCGTCCCAGGCGAACCGCGGGTTGCCGGACTGCTGCGCGAGGCCGTTCACCGAGTCGTCGTTGAGGCCGACGTTGAGGACGGTCTCCATCATGCCGGGCATCGAGACCGCGGCGCCGGAGCGGACCGAGACCAGCAACGGGTCGTCGGCCTGACCGAGCTTCTTGCCCATCTTCTGCTCGAGTGCGGCGACGTGGTGATCGATCTCGTCGGCCAGCTCGGGCGGCACCGAACCGGTGGCCAGGAACACCTTGCAGGCGTCGGCGGAGATGGTGAAACCGGGCGGTACCGGCAGCCCCAGGTTGGTCATCTCGGCCAGGTTCGCCCCCTTGCCACCGAGCAGTTCCTTCATGGACTTGTTGCCTTCGGCGAAGTCGTAGACGAGTTTCGGCACGGTGACTCCCTGAGGTGTGGGCGGCGTGACTGGCGCGGCTTGGTGGCCGCTGGCCCGACGACTTCGGTGGCGAGGGCGTCTTTTCAGAGTAAGCGCAAAAACCATGCCAGTTGAACACTGGTCTCACGATGAGACGGGTGATGCTGCCCACATCCAGTGGTCGGAAAACCCTTACCACGTTGACAACGCAGGACAAACGCGGGTTTTCCCGTGGAAACACGAAAGCGGGCGCATGCTCACCTTCGAGATGAGCACACGCCCGGCGGCCGCTCGCGCAGGACGTGAGCCGTACGCCAGTCATCGAAGACGGCGCGAGAAACGCTGTTGCCAAGATCAGGACAATAGATACATGGCAACGCAGGTCAGGCGGGAGCACCACACAGTACCCAAGCTGTATCTGCGCGGATTTTGTCACACCAAAGGCATAGCCAAGAACATGGTAATCGCCCGCGGCCGAACCTCATCCGACCAGCACCTGACGATCAAGCAGGCCACAGTCGTAACGGACTTCTACAGCATAGATGGAGAACCAGACCTTCTAGAGAAGCTGATCGGCGATAGCCTCGAGAATCCAGTCGGACCGATAATGGTCAATCTGAGAAAAGGGACACTACCCAACCCCGGCGCCGACAGGGCAACCCTTGAGGTTTTCATAGCTTTTCAAATGGTTCGCACGGTCGCTTTTCGGGAACTGATGATCGAACTGACTCACCATCTCGCCCCGACTCTGTTCGCGTCCGATGTGATCCAGGAAGCAGTGCGTACGAATCCTTCACTTAAAGATGGCGGCTTCGACCTTGCGCAACTAGCCAAAGAACTCGCTCCACGGACTCCCGAAGCTTACCTTGAAGCCTCCAAGGCTTCCATCATGCGCAATATGATCCGGGAGGCGGAGCGACTGAGATTGTTACTCAGCAAGATGGAGTGGCACTTGTCGCACTCCGTGGAGGCGCTGCTCGTGACGGGTGACGCCCCTGTCGTCGTCACCGACAGTTCTGGCACGGTCACCAACACTCCGCAGACGCTTCCGGAGCTACACGAAGTTCACGTGCCGATAACCCCACATCGGCTTTTGACCATAACTTCGATTCCAAGGATTGGTCATTCACAAGAACTTAGCGCGACCATGGCACAGGTCGTCAATCAGGCCATTGCCAGAAACTGCACGGAGTATGTCTTTCGCCGACCAGACATGGACTGGCCAAGCAGTATTGTAATTTCACGCGCTCGAAGCCATCTGCCAGCTCCCGCCGTTGATGTACGGCCCAGCAACGGCCCTGCAACTCAGATGACCTGGCCCTCCTTGGACAATCAAATTCTGGCCAACGCTATGAAGCTCTTGGGTGGCGATCCCGACCTCTGACTCATCGAAGTTGTGCGGTGAGGGAACGCTCACAGAAGCCGGGTCATCCAGCCATGACCCTCGCCTTGGGGAAGGTCAGAGCCAACCTCGGGGTCCTCAGGTAGTCGCCGACGACGGCCGCGCCGAGGCCGTCCGGGATCCCAGCACCAGACCGCCACTGCGGCGAGCGAGCAGATCCACGAACGAGTTCAGCCGCGGATCACCACCGAACCGGAAGATCGACAGCGTCGCCCCAGCTTGGCCAGGCTGTCGACCTCGAAGCCCGTCTTGCGCGAGGGTGCCCGGCTGCGGCGGACAGTCGAACTCCGTCATACCGACCAGCGGGGGCTTTCCGCAGAGAGCACCGGGGCTCTGAGCGTGCCAATCAGGGCGCGCGACTCAGAGCTCCTTGACCATCGCCTCGAACTTCGGCATGTCCGGGAATGGCTGGATGCGACCGACGACCTCGTAACCCCACTTCGAATAGGCCCCACGCGCCGGCGTGTTGATCGGGTCCACGAGCAAGGTTGCTCGCTCCTCACTGCGATCAACCAGGAAGTGTGAGTGCAGCGCCTGCGCAACACCATGTCGTCGCCACTCGGATCGCACCATCATGTCGATGACTCCGAGCGTGCGACCCTCGAACTCCCTCGTGATCTCATCAGAGATCGGATCGATCGCGCCCTGCCACCACTTCGTCGTTACGGCGAGCTGATGCCCATAGATGCACCCGATCGGCTTGCCTTCATGTTCGGCAACCACCAACCGAAAGCCGGGAGCGGTCAGACGCCCCGGCCATGACTCAGCCATTCGCTCGAGCTGAACCGGTCCCTGGTTGTGTGGCGGCGGGAAGAAGGCTTCGGCGTACAGCTCTTTGACGGCCTCTAACTGGTCGGCTGCTGTGCTCGGACCATGGACGTGCAACACGACACCATCGAGGCCGCTCATACCGCTGGGAGGAGCAGTCGGTCGATCGTGGTGGCGAAGTCTCGGGCAGGCCCGTATGTCGCCCCCGCTAGCAATCGAGCAGTTTCCCGCAGCTCGGCAGTCACCCGCTGAGAACCCTTCCGAACAGTGCTGCTGAGCGCCTGGCGACTCACGGCCACCGCCTCTTCGTACTTGCCGACACGGGCCAACGAGTTGCCGAGATGTGCAACGTAGATGGCGTGATTCCGCGGTGCGGCAATCGGGTCCACAGAGGCAACCGCTTCTTGTGCAGCGCGCTCAGCAGCGGGCATCCGACCACTCAGGCGGGCGACGTGCATCTCGTGGATAGCCAAATCGCCCGGGCCCCAGAATCGCAGCCACTGCGGCTCATTCTCGGCTCGGCCCCGATCGAGGAGTCTCTGTGCACGCGTCAACGCAGACGCAGAAGCGGCGTCGTTTCCAAGAGCTGCGTACCCCATCGCCTCGCGGGCAGCCAAGAGCGACAGCATGGCCGGCGACGCCCCGGTGATTTTGGCGGCCGACTGCGCCAGCCCGATCACGTCGTGACCCCGATCAGCGCTATCGGCAGCCTCTCGCGAGAGCGAAGCAAGGGCGCTCATCCGCCATTGTTCGATACCGTCACCAAGGTCGGAGAGATGGAGCGTCTCTAGCCACCAGCGCCGAGCCGCTTCACGCTGTCGAGCGTCGTACGCCTGCCATCCGGCTTGGATCATCGTGGCTGCCGTGACCTGACGAAGGCTCCGGCCCACCGCGGCGGTGTAGCTCGCGCCAGACAGCGTGCTCCGAAGACGTGTCGCCATGCCGGCGGTCAGCTCATAGACGACACCGCCGCCTTGGGTCGCTTCAAGATTCTGCAAGCGATCAAGAGCGGTCCAACATTCATTGACGACAGCCAGTCCGATCTTGCGACCTGGGCTGGAATCCGAGACGGCGGTCGGAAGCATGGCAGCGGATGCCACGGCGAGGGCGGCTTTGAGCATCTCACGACGTTCCATGTCTTCCAGGCTAGGCCCTGTAAGGCCGTCGTTGTCAGGCCTGCCGCCGAAGATGCCGCGTGGGATAGATAACGCATCAGCCAGATCCATCAGAACAACTGGATCGCGCAAGTGGTTCTGCTCGATCCGAGAGATCGTTGCCTGGGAGTACCCCGATCGGCTGGCCACGTGGCTCTGATGTAGCCCAAGTGCCTGCCGTACAAGGCGAACGACGGTTCCATGGCTGCCGGACGCGACGGCACTCCTGCCTCGCGCCGAGGTCAGGATGTTTAGCACAACCGCTTCGTCGTCCATCTTATGAACAGTGTAATTGCGCGGTCGCATTCTGTGCACCCGTCCTGTATTCAGCCGAGAATACGGCGTGGATACCGCCCGGCAGAACCGGGATCGTCTATCGGCATGACAGCAAGTACGTGGGTCCTCACACTCATCTCCGCCGTGCTGTACATCTTCATCGTCCGCGACATCGTTCGGGAGGTGCGTGGCGAATGACCACGCTTGCGGAGCGTCCGCTCCCAACGGATCGCTGGGTCCGTGTCTGGTTTGGCGAACACGTCATCGCGGAGTACACCGCCGAGCCAGAGACAGCGATCCGGTACCAGGCCGCGATGACTCGGCGCTTTGCCAGTCTGCGAGTAACCATTGAGCCGGCGGTGTCAGATGCCGACCTCTCGTGAAAGGACAGCGCCGCCGTCCCTGGTGGGATCGACTCTGGGCGCATCTCATCACCAAGTTCCGGCAGTGGCGGGACGAGGAGCGGTGAGCGACGTCGACTACACACGTCCGCTGCTTCTCGGGTACGTCCTCAAGCACCTGCTCATGACCGACGGCGAATTGGTCGACATCAAGGCTCAGCTTGAGGAGTTCGCTCGGGTCGAAGGCTTTGCGATGGGGACGATTTACACCGAAGAGACCGAGACGACGCCGGCAGCGTTTGAAGCGCTGATCGACGCAGTCAACCGCTATGAGGTGACGACGGTCGTCATCCCCAGCCGACTGCACTTCGCCGCTCTGGCTGTGACCCATGACGTCAAGGACACCTTCGAGCGAGCAACTGGCGCAAGAGTCGTCATCGCGAGCAACACCCCATGATCTGGCGGAACCGGTGGGGGAGTCGTCGTCCTCACAACCTCACGTGCAGAAGATCGCTGTACACCACCAGTTCCGTCACCAAAACGTCCCTGTCTGAGCCCTCCCCGAGTCCCCTGGCTCCTCACCGGCTCAGACAGGGACCCCATAGACCGGCTGGCGCGGAACAGGGGACGAGGCTGAACCGCGCCAGCCGCTCCAAACCTCCCGATGCGAACCCGTCGGGAGTGGCCGCGCCGCCCACTTTTACCAGGTTTGCAGCCCTGACGAGGGCGGCGCGGCCTGCTCTGCAACAGCTACGCAATCGAGATATTCAAGCGATCATTCACACTCAAAGGTCGTTGTTCGCATTCTAATCTCGTCAACAAACTCGGAGGCACGTGACAGGCAGGCCTATCTCGCCGTGAGATAATAGGTTGTTACCTATTTACCTAACCGCAAAGGCAATAAGTCAAATGACGACAGTGGATTTCGTGATGACAGAACATGCGTCTTGGAGCGCGACGGCTGACGGCGCGAGCCGGATTGTCGCCATGCCCGACGGCGGACGCTGGCTCGTCACAACAGACGGTGGATCGATCGTCCAGCAGTCGCTAGATGAGTCATCCATGACGCCCACGGTCGACGTCTTCTCGCTCAGCGGCAGAATAGGGGCGGCACCCGAGCTGACGGCAGCCCTCAGCGATATGGGAACGGTTGCCCGGATGCGCAACCTCAACCTCTGGGACGCCATCGGCACCGCCATCATTCGCCAGGTCATCCGCGCTGGTCAGGCAAAGAAGCTCTACCGCGCTTTCTGTGAAGAGTTTGGCGAACAAGCAATCTTGCCGGACGGCCAGGTGCACAGCCTGTTCCCGGGTCCGGAAATGGTTCTGAAGATTGGCGCCGATGAATTCAAGTCGGTTGGCATGGCGTTCAAGCGGCCCGCAATACAGGCCGCCGCTCAGGCGTACATCGACCACAGCGAACTCTGGCATGACCTGGAACCGACCGACCTTATTGATGCACTTCAAACAGTGCCTCGCATCGGCCCTTGGACTGCGCGAGCGGCAGTGGCGGACTGGAGCAACGACTGGTCGCTCTACCCGTACGCCGACCTCGCCGTCCGAACCTGGGCCAAACGAGCAGCACCGTCATACGTCTGGCCAAGTGATGAGCCCGCCTTTGAAGGGGTATGGCGCACGTTGGCAGGCGATCATCTGTCGTCTTTGACGCTCCTGACTCTCGCTTGGGGAAGTAAACATGGAGACATCGGCTAGCGACTCCGTCGCCGGATCTGACCCAACTCGCCGCCTTGATGCAGTGTTCTTGAACGCGCCGCTTCGGGACTACAGCCTCAGGCCACGTACTAACGACTTCACACTGCCGGTCCTCGGTATGGGCTACATCGCCACCTATGCGGAGCATCAGGGCTTCAACGTCGGTGTGCTCGACGCCGAATCGCTCGGCCTCGGAATCGACGAGGCCATCACCCAGGTCAACGCCCTCCAGCCTCGTTGGGTCGGCTTCAATCTGCTCGCCCCCACCTACGAGATCAGCGCTCAAATCGCTGCCGGCCTCGACCCCGCCATCGACCTTATGGTCGGCGGACACCAGGCCAAGGCCATGCCAGCCGAAACACTGATGGATCCGCGGTTCAACCGCGTCGAAGCCTTGGTGCTCGGAGAAGGCGAAACTCGCGTGGCTGAACTGCTGAGAGATAGGCGCAGCCGCGCCGATCTTCCCGGCGTGATGTGGCGTGACCCGATTCTCAAGACGCCTGTCACTGGTGGCGGCATGGGCCTCGGCCACCACCTGGCGCCCGACGTCGACCAACTTCCCTTTGTTGACCGGAAGTTCCTCGCCGACGACCCGTACAGAGCTGGCGACGGCCGACTAGAGGCCAACATGGTCGGCGCTCGCGGCTGCCCCTACGACTGTTCGTTCTGTGGCGCGGCGGTGTCGGCAAATTCCGACATCACGATCCGCACCCGCAGTCCGGAGAACATCATCGAAGAGATGCGACAGCTTGACGATAGGTACGGCGTGACAGCGTTCCGCTTCGTTGATGATCTGTTCCTTGGCTACGAACGGTTCATTCGTCAGTGCATGGCTGCCTTCACCGAGCACCAGGTCGGCAACCGCCATGTCTGGGACGCCACCGGACGAATCAACATCCTGCACCGCATGAGTGACGACATGCTCGACGTCCTACAGGCAAACGGCTGCCGTGAGATCGCACTAGGGGTCGAGTCCGGCAGCGAACGTCTCCTCAAGTACATGGGCAAGCGCATCACGCCTGATATGACGGCTTCTGTCGTCGAGCGGCTGACGGCCCGCGGGATCTCAGTCAAGGGGTACTTCATCCTCGGGTTTCCGACCGAGACGCGCGAAGAGCTGAGCGAGACGGTGGATCTCGCCTTCAGGCTCTGGGACATCACCGATCGCTATCCCGGGCGCTTCCGGGCCAGTGTCTTCGAGTTCCGCCCCTACCCCGGTACTCCCGAGTGGCACCGGCTCATCTCGACTGGCAAGTACGAACCACAGCAGCTTCTCGATTACAGCGCCGTCGACCTCACCAGCGGTGGCGTCGACGAAGCCATGCGCGGACGCGACGAGTTCAATTTCTCGGTCAATATCCAGTTCGGGGAAGCGTCGATCGATGAGGTGCGAGACCGTTTGACCCTTCTGACCCGCGAGCAGCACTCGCGATCCAGAGTGCGTGCCGCATGACGCCGGCCTCCGGTGGGTTCATCGCTATCGAAGGGCCGAGCGGTGTCGGCAAGAGCACGCTAGTTGGGCTCCTCACTGAGGAACTGAGGCAGCGTGGCCTCCGCGTCGTCAGCACGAAGGAACCCACCGACTCGAATCTGGGCAAGATGGCCAGGAACGGGACGCGGGAGTTCAGCGAACTGACCCTTGCTTGCCTCGTGGTTGCGGATCGGTACCACCACCTCGAGCAAACCATTCGGCCCGCCATTTCAGACGGTGCGATCATCGTGTGCGACCGCTACGTGCCCAGCACCCTCGTGCTCCAGCAGATGGACGGCATCGATCCCGGATTTCTCTGGGCACTCAACCAGTACGCCGACCCGCCCGACCTGACGATCGTCCTAAGCGGCAATCCCGAGCTCTCGAAGCGACGGGCGCTCCAGCGCGGCATCTACAGCCGATTCCATGCCGGCGACGCCGAGGCTGAACATGCCCTCTACCAACAAGTCAGCCAAGAACTCGAGCAAGCCAACTGGAACATCCTGCAACGGACCGTCGCTGAGGAGAGTGCAGCCGAGGTGCTAGCCGACCTGCTACCGCAGATACTCGACCATCTCCCAGAGCGCTTAACGTGACTGCTGAGCTGCCCGCACCAATGCGTCATAAGGCTCATCGGTGCGACTGGCCGGTACACCGAGCCCGTTGACGAACCCGGCAAGCTCGGCCTGTACTTCTACGCCTGAGGCCTCTGGCGAGACGATGCGTTCCAGCTCCAAGAAGGTGCCGATGCCGTCAACCTCATCAACGCACAAGCTCATGTCCGGAAGCACCGCGGTACGACGAGTCTTGGTGATGCGAACAGTAGGGCGGTATCCCATCGCCAAGATCGCATGATGCATCTGATCTGGATCATCGACTGCTGTCTCGTGCTCATCGCACGACAACGCGTTCTCTGCCGGCCTCTTGAGAGTGAACGTGTGCTGGCCCTCGATAGCACGCAGGCGGACGAACGACACACCCAACTTGCTATCCCCGTACGACCAGTCCTCAGGGGCGTACGCCTGATCATCCTGGAGTACCGGCGGGCTCAGGGCGATGCCAGCCGACTTGAGGGCCAAATGCAAAGCCTCCACGTCCTCGACGTGGTACTTCACCTCAACCTCGCGCACCGACAACCCTCCACGCTGAGATTCAACTTGCGGCGCAAGTCTGACACAGTCACGACGGCGTGTCCGCACAGGCTCGCCGCACCGAGGTCACGGGCAACTATACCTACAAGAGCTTTCGGCTCAAGTTCTATTCCTCGCGTGACTTTGGGCGTCTCGCTCGCTTTATGACCAGGTGTGCGATGAGGGAGCTCCCCGGCCTCAGCGACCTCTACCTCATTAAAGATTTCTTGACTGCCTTTTGCTTCACTACGGTGCACGCCGCGGCACCTCGCCAACCACAAGCACGGCGGCGACTATTCTTGT
>NZ_JBFBNQ010000002.1:154639-693793 GCF_040687575.1 Kribbella sp. NPDC056861
GTCCTTTGCTCTTGTCCTTTGCTCTTGTCCTTTGCTCTTGTCCTTTGCTCTTGTCCTTTGCTCTTGTCCTTTGCTCTTGTCCTTTGCTCTTGTCCTTTGCTCTTGTCCTCAGAGTCGGCGACGGGTCCTCAAATAGTCGCCGACCACGGCCGCGCCGAGGCCGTCCACGTCCGGTGCCAGCACCCGGCCACCACTGCGCCGGGCCAGCAGATCGACGAACGAGTTCAGCCGGGGATCGTCGCCGAGCCGGAAGATCGACAGGCTCGCGCCGAGCTTGGCCAGCCGGTCGACCTCGAAGACGGTCTTGCGCAGGGTGGCCGGCCGCGGCGGGTAGTCGAACTCCGCCGTACCGTCAGGCTCCAGGTGGGCCGTCGGCTCCCCGTCGGTGACCATCAGCACCACCGGCTGCGCGTCCGGATGACGTCGCAGGTGCCGGCCGGCGAGCAGCAGCGCGTGATGCGCGTTGGTGCCCTGCTCCCAGGTGCCTTCCATGCCTATGAGTTGCGGCAGCTCCACCACCCCGGCGTACCGGCCGAAGGTGATCAGCTGCAGTGCGTCGTTCCGGTAGCGCGTCGAGATCAGCTGGTGCAAGGCGAGCGCAGTCCGCTTCATCGGTAGCCAGCGGCCCTCCTGCACCATCGACCACGACGTGTCGACCAGCAGCGCGACCGCGGCGCGGGCCCGATGCTCGGTCTCGGCGATCTCCACATCGGCCACGTCCAGCCGCACCGACCCGTCGCGTCCGGCACCGGCATTTCGCAGTACTGCGTTGCGAACCGTCCGGGAGACGTCCCACGACTGGGTGTCGCCGAACTGCCACGGCCGGGTCGATCCGCTCAGCTCGCCGGCGGCTCCCGCCGAGGCGGCGTCGCGTTCGCCGGACTGGCCACGGGCAGTTCGCAGTACGTCGGACAGGGCTGTCTGACCGAGTTGCCGGAGCGCCTTCGGAGACAGTTGCAGCGTCCCGTCAGGCGCACGCTCCAACAGCCCCTGCTTGCGCAGCTCGCGCTCCAGCTCCGAGAGCCGCCGCGCGTCGACCGTCGCCTCGTCGCCGAGCTGCCGGGTCAACGCGTCGAGGTCGATGTCCTCCAGCCGAGCACCTGGATACGACTGGGCCAGCTGCTCGGCCAGCGCATCCAGCTCGGCGAGATCGGACATCGCCCGAGCCCCTTCGGCCAAGCCGAGCGGATCGTCACCGCTCATCCGCTCGGACCCCGACCAGTCCTCGCCCGGCCGGAGTGCCTGCAGTTGCGCGTCGAGATTCGCCAACTGCTGCGACAGTTGCGGATTGCCGAACGCCTGCTGCGAGAGCTGAGCCAGCTCGGCTCGCTGCTCCGGCGTCATCGAGTTGAGCATCCGCTGCGCGGCCGCCGCACGAGCAGCCAGTACGTCGATCAGCTCGTCGACCGTGCGCGGATTCTCCGGGAAGAACTCGCCGTGCTTGGCCATGAACTCGTTGAACAGGTCATCGATCTGCGGATGCCCCTGCGCGTGCGCCGCGAGCAGCGCGTTGAGATCGGACAGCATCTCGTTGATCCGCTCGACGTCCTCGGGAGTCGTGTTCTCCAGGGCCTCCTTCATGCCCTCGAACCGCGACCCGAGCAGCTCCCGGCCGAGCAGCTCGCGGATCTCCTCGTACTTCTGCCGGGCCTCGCTCGACTGCCAGTCGTAGTTGGCCAACTCCCGTACGGCGGCCGCCGTGCCCGACGGGAGCGCGTCGAGCTGCATCTCACGGAAGCGAGCCTCGTCGGACGGGTTCGGGAACAGGTCGTGCCGCTCGGCCTCGAGCGCTTCGTCCAGCAGCCGCTGCACGTCACGCAAGGTGCCGTCGAGGTTGTGCCGCCGCTGGATCTCGCGACGCCGCTCCCACAACCGGCGGGTCAGATCGTCGAGCCCTTGGGTGTCGCGAGTCCCGCGCCGGAGCAACTCCTCCAGCGCGGACCTCGGTGACGAGCCGCCCATCACGTCGCGGCCGAGCTCGTCCAGCGCGTCCCGCAGATCCACCGGCGGGGCGAGCGGGTCGGGCCCGTCGTGCCACGGTCCGTAGGACCAGCCTTCCGGTAGCTGGGACATGTCAGCCGCCGTAGACGGTTGTGTCGTCGTCCGCGTCTTTGGCCAATCGCTTGGACAAGTAGAGGGCTTCGAGAGCGAGCTCGACAGCGGCGGCGATGCGGCCCGGCGAGTCACCCGGGTCGGCACCCGCCCTGATCGCGACGTCGTGCAGCACGGGCAGCTCGGGGAGAGCAGCCAGTACGTCGCGGCCGGGGATCCGCTCGCCGGTGGTCACCAAGTGGCCTTGGGCAACGGCATCCGCGAGCGGCGTCAGGTCGAGCCCGGCGAACCGTTCGCGCGCAGTGTCGGCGACCGAGCGACGCAGCAGGTACTCGAGCAGCTCGACCTCACGTCCCTCCTCGCCTGGCTCGAACTCCAGCTTTCCCCGCAGTACTGCGGGAACAGCCTCCAGGTCGACCGGCCTGGCAACGGCCGGCTCCTCGCCAGTGATTGCCGACCGGCGCAACGCGGCGGCCGCCACCGTCTCGGCAGCGGCGATCGCGAAGCGCGCGGAGACACCCGAGCGCTGGTCGATCGCGGTCGACTCGCGCAGGTGCCGCACGAACCGCGCGAGCACCTCCAGCAGCGGCTCGCCCACCTCGGCGACGAGGTGACTCTCCTGCCGGACGACGTCCACCTCCGCGTCGATGTCGAGCGGGTAGTGGGTCCGGACCTCGGCCCCGAACCGGTCCTTCAGCGGCGTGATGATCCGGCCGCGGTTGGTGTAGTCCTCGGGGTTGGCCGTTGCCACCAGCAAGATGTCGAGCGGCAGCCGCAGCGTGTAGCCACGGACCTGGATGTCGCGCTCCTCCATCACGTTCAGCAACGCGACCTGGATCCGCTCGGCCAGGTCGGGCAGCTCGTTGATGGCGACGATGCCGCGATGGGACCGCGGGACGAGCCCGAAGTGGATCGTCTCGGGGTCACCGAGGCTGCGGCCCTCGGCCACCTTGACCGGGTCGACGTCACCGATCAGGTCGCCGACCGAGGTGTCGGGGGTGGCGAGCTTCTCGGCGTACCGGAGGTCGCGGTGCAGCCAGGCGACCGGCAGGTCGTCGCCGAGCTCGGCCGCGCGCCGGATGGACGCGGGGGTGATCGGCTCGAGCGGGTGCTCGGGCAGTTCGGCGCCCTCGATCACCGGGGTCCACTCGTCGAGCAGGTCCTTCAGCGACCGGAGCAGCCGGGTCTTGCCTTGTCCTCGCTCACCGAGGAGTACTACGTCGTGCCCCGCGAGCAGGGCGCGTTCGAGCTGGGGAATGACGGTCCGGGAGAACCCGACGATGCCGGGCCAGGGGTCACGACCGGCGCGCAACTCCTGGAGCAGGTTGTCGCGAAGCTCGGCCTTGATCGTGCGGGGGAGGTAACCGGCGGCGCGCAGCTCGCCGGCCTTTCGGGGAAGCTCAACAGGTGCACTGGTCACTCAGACGACGTTAGCTCGCCCGTTCCAACTCCCGGAGTGATTTTCCTATTTGGCCTTGGTCAGTTCCTCAAGGGCCGCCCGGATCGCCGCCCAGGCGGCGGTTTCGTCGAGTCCGAGCCCGGTCAGGACCTCCGTCGCGACGCTGGCCGAGTCGCGGTAGAAGGCGAGCAGCAGGTGCTCGGTGCCGACGTAGTTGTGGCCGAGCACCAGCGCTTCGGCGACCGCGCCCTGGAGGACGTGCGCCGCTTTCCGCGTGTACGGCGGATTCTCGGCCGACAGGGCGGCCTCGACATCCTTCGAAGGACCCTTGGCCGGGCTCAGCGGAGTGACGGCCGCGGCGACCGCTTCCTCGGTGATGCCGCGTTCGAGCAGAACGCGCGTGGCGAGCGCCTCCGGCTGGCTGAAGAGGGCGAGCAGCAAGTGCTCGGTGCCGAGGAACGGGTGATTGAAGCCGCGGGCAACCTCCTTCGCGGCGACCAGCACGGCCTTGGTGCGCGGGGTGTAGTGGTCGAGCACCGCGGCGGCCGTCCAGGAGTCGGCGAAGCGTTTGTGCGCGGCCTGCTTGCTGACGCCGAGCACAGCGCTGATCTCGACCCAGGACTTGCCGGCGCCGCGGGCGCGGTCGACGAAGTACCCGAGGGCGGCGTCGCTGGTGCTGGTGAGCTCGTTGATCGTAGTCGCGGCCGCGCCGAGCTGGGCCAGGACGTCGTCGGAGGCGGCGTCTTCGCGGATCGTGTCGATGAGTTGCTGGAGATCGGGTCCTGGGGTCATGACGTCAACGCTAGGTTGACTAACGCCTCAAGTCAACCAAAGGTTGACGATCAGCACTGATGCCGGACGAAGTCGGTCAATGCCCAGCCGGTCCGGCCGTCCGCGAGCTCGACATGCACCCAGGAATCGCCGTCCCGCGGGGCGATCGGGGTCAACTGGTCGCCGCGATAGACCTTCGCGACCACCGTCCGGCTGCGCGGCGCGTCCCGAACGGTCGCGTCCTCCGCGCAGACGGTCAACTTGCTCGCCGGCGACCCATGGCCTTGCGCGAGCACAGTCGCGCCGATCCCGCCGGCCACCACGACCGGGACCGCGATCGCGGCCCACAGCGCAACCCGCCGGCGGCGTACGCGCTGGACTGGTAGCTCGCCACCCGCTGCAGCCGTCCGCAACGCGTCGGCAAACGCGGCCGCGGTGGCATACCGCTCCCCCGGCTCCTTGGCCATCGCCCGACGAATCACCGCATCGAACCCAGCCGGTACGCCGTACAGGCTCGGCATCGGCGGCGGCAGCATCGCCACCGCATAGGCAAGCTCCGGCAAGGTCCTGCGATTGAAAGGCCGCTCACCGGTGAGCAACGAGAAGAGGGTCCCGCCGAGCGCGTAGACGTCACTCGCCGCCGACACCGGATCGCCACGCCACTGCTCAGGCGCCATGTACGCAACGGTTCCCGCGGCAGCGCCGAGCGACGGACCCGAAGGCGAGCCGCTCTGCAGCCAGCCGACGCCGTCACTGAGGTCCATCCCGGTGCTCGACTCCAGGCTGACCAACTGCCGGGCGACCCCGAAGTCCGCGACCATCGGGCGATCGCCGTCGAGGATGATGTTGGCCGGCTTCAGGTCACGGTGGATCACGCCGGCCTGGTGCAGTACGTCGACCGCCTCGGCGACCTGCGCCATCATTTCGACGGCTCGATCAGGTGCCAGCGGACCGTCGGACTCCAACAGGCATTGGAGATCCGGCCCGCTCAGCCGATCCATCACCAGCCAGGCGCGATCGCCTTCCCCGCCCACCTCGTGGACCCGGACCACCCCGGGGTGAACGACGGCGCCGGCCAGTCGCGCTTCCCGGCGCAGCCGGTCACGGTACTGCGGGTCGACCAGCTCGGGATGCACGACCTTGACCGCGAAGGCCGCCCCATCGGCCAGTCGGGTCGCTTCGTACACCGCCCCTGTCGCACCCGCACCCAGCGGCTCCGCCAGGCGGTAGCCAGGTACTTCGACGATCACGGCTCGCACACTAACCCGCACTCTCCGGATCCGGAAGGGATTCTGCTGCCATCCGGATCAGTGGTTCCAGGTGTGCCAGTTCAGCAAGCACCTGCCGGCGAAAGGCGACCAGATCGGCGGGCTCGTCACCGCTCTTGCGCAGCGGGCCGAGCAGTTGCGCGACGGTCTTGCTGAGCGGGTCGTCGGCGGCTTCGTCGACGACCGGGATCAGTTCGCGCGCCTCGGCCAGCGCCTGACTCAGCAGCCGGAGCCGGATCGGTTGCTCCAACAGCAACGCGGCCACTCGCAACATCCGCCGGCTCGCCTTGAAAGCAACGTCGGCAGTGACCGGCTGAGAGGTGGTGTCCCGGCGGTCGCGGACCTGGTCGATCCACGGCTCGACGGTCTCTCCGCGCCAGATCGGGCCGGACGACAACTCGGCGTCCGGCTCCGGCATGCCATGGCTGCGGCGCCGGCGCCAAGCGGTCACCAGCTGCCGGTTCAGACCGAGCGCCTCGGCGATCTCGGCGATCCCGTAGAAGGCCTTACGCGACAGCTCAGCCTCCTGGTCGAGCGCCGGTCGAGTGCTGTTCACCAGCTCAGCGTATCCACTGAGTACACCTATTGCCATCTCTGGCGACACGGCCTACCGTCATCTCAGATGACAACTTGATGGAGGCTCAGATGACACGCAAGACTCCCATCGCACTCACCGTCGCCACGCTCGCCGCGGCCGGGATCGCCCTCGGCGCCGGCGCTCCGGCCGCCACCGCGGTCGAGGTACCGCGGCACGCGGTGAACATCTGCGAGAGCGCGACGATGTACGAGAACTACAACTTCTCGATCCCCGGACCGGTCACCTACATCCGGACCCTCGGCTACGGCGACAAGATCGGCCACAGCCCGGGTCACCCGGTCTACAACGGCTGGGCCTCGATCCAGGACTTCGGCCCGAACGACTGGGGCTTCATCCGGGTCGAGTGCATCGGCGGCTACGACAGCTGGTAAATCCCCTCCGACCTCTCCCTACCGCCCTTCAGGAGACAGCAATGAACCGAGTACTGCGTACTGCCGCCGCCGGCGCCGCTCTGGTCGTCGTCGGCCTCGCCCTCAACACCTCCCAGGCGCAAGCCGCCAACGGTCACATCGGCGTCCGGGAGACCGTCTGCGCCGACGACCTGCAGTTCCGTACCGAGCCGGGTGGCGCCCGGGCCGGCACGCTGCACCGCAACGAGACCTTCACGGTCGACCAGATCATCCCGGGCTGGGTGCACGGGTTCGCCTACGGCACGATCAACCACAACGGCTGGGTCCAGGACGGCTGGTTCTGCTGACATGAAGAGGACCCTCATCGCGCTGGCGACCGGCGTACTGGCGCTGGCCGGACTGAGTCAGCCGGCCCACGCGATCAACCAGTACGTGACCACCACCAACGTCACCAAGCCCGCGGCCTGCAACAACCACGGGGTGATGCCGGCCGGTGGCTGGCTGGCCAACAAGTCCTGCGGCTACGTGATGGGCACGGCGATCGGCGGCACTCGCTTCGACGTCAGCACCACGACGCCGAACAACTTCCACTTCGGCCGCTGGCGGGCGAGCAACGGGACGAACTTCTGCGCCTATCTGGTCCCGGGCGCGCTCGACACCTCGCACTCGACGCCGGTCGCGGACAGTTGCAGCAGCGCGACCAGTGACCGGTTGGTGCACCGCCGCTCGTTCGGCCGCGACTTCGATGTCGCACCGCACACCGGGAACGGCGCGATCGTCGTACGGATCAATCCGTCGGCCTGCACCGGCTACTACAACTACTTCACCGACAGCACCTACACGACCGGAGCCCTGCACGACCCGGTCAACTTCGCCCTCCCCACCACGGGCGGCTACCGCTACACGACCGCCGACGGCGGCGCCTCGATGATCCGGGTCGACGCTCTCGGCGAGACCATCTGGCTCTTCGTGGCCCGCTCCTGCATCAACGCCCAGCTCCCCAGCCCCCTCAACAACGAGAACGACTGACCTACCGGGCTAGGGTTCTGCGGTGCAGTCAATTGACGATGTGATCGGCCCCGGGTTGACCGTGTTGTTCTGCGGCATCAATCCGGGGCTGATCTCCGCTGAGACCGGGCATCACTTCGCCCGGCCGGGGAACCGGTTCTGGCCTGCGTTGCACCAGGCGGGCTTCACCCCTCGGCAGTTCCGGCCGGACGAGCAGCGAGAGTTGCTGGGGCTGGGGCTGGGGCTGGGGATCACCAATGTGGTGGCGCGACCGTCGGCGAAGGCTGATGAGCTGACCAAGGCCGAGCTGATCGCCGGCGGGGAGAAGCTGGTCGAGAAGGTGCTCGAGTATCAGCCGCGATGGCTGGCGGTCGTGGGCGTCACGGCGTACCGGGACGCGTTCGGCGAGCGGAAGGCCGCGATGGGCGAGCAGACCCGGCTGATCGGCGAGACCCGGGTCTGGATCCTGCCCAACCCGAGCGGGCTGAACGCGCACTACACGCTGCCGAAGCTCGCCGCCGCCTACGCCGAGCTGGAAAAGGTCAGCTCGGGCGTTGACGGCTAGCAACTACTACTGGAGCGGGCGCCGTACTACGCGAGCGCCTTGCGCAGCGCGGTGATCGCCAGGTTGATCGCGGCCTCGGCGGCGTTCGTGGCGCGCAGCGCGTCGACCATCACGAAGTCGTGGATGACGCCGCCGAACCGGACCGCGGTGACATCGACCCCGGCCTCGCGGAGCTTGTTGGCGTAGGCCTCGCCCTCGTCACGCAGTACGTCGGCCTCGCCGTTGATCACCAGCGCGGTCGGCAACCCGCGGAGCTGCTCGACGGTGGCCCGCAGCGGCGACGCGGTGATCTCGTTGCGCTGCGCCTCGTCGGTCGTGTACTGGTCCCAGAACCACTGCATTCCTTCCCGGGCCAGGAAGTAGCCGGTGGCGAACTCGTGGTACGACGCCGTGTCGAACGACGCGTCGGTGACCGGGTAGAACAGCACCTGCTGGTTGAAAGTCACGTCGCCGCGCTCCTTCGCGAGCAGCGTTACGGCCGCCGCCATGTTGCCGCCGACCGAGTCGCCGACGATCGCCAGCCGGCTCGCGTCCAGGTCGTGATCCTTGCCGGAAGCAACGATCCAGCGGGCGGCGGCGTAGTTCTGCTCGAGCGCGATCGGGTACCGCGCCTCCGGCGACAGGTCGTACTCCGGGAAGACCAGCGCCGCGTTCGCGCCGACCGCCAGCTCGCGGATCAGCCGGTCGTGGGTGTGCGCGTTGCCGAAGACCCAGCCCGCGCCGTGGATGTAGAGGATCACCGGCAGCGGCCCGGTGACGCCGGCCGGGCGGATCACCCGGACCTTGACGGTGTCGTCGCCGTTCGGGACGGTCAGCCACTCCTCGTCGACCGGGAGCTTCGGGTAGTCGGTGGTCTGCACCTCGTCGACCGCCTTGCGCCCCTCCTCCGGCGGCAGCTGGAACAGGAACGGCGGGACGCTGGTGGCGTCGGCGAAAGCTTGGGCAGCGGGCTCCAGAACGGTCATCGAAGTGCTCCTCTACTGAGATCCGACGGCTGAGAACGAGCGTTCTCTGCCGATGTCGAGTACTGTAGGGGAACGTTGGTTCTCACTGCAAGTCCGAACTTCGAGGAAGGCGCTATGACGATCGACACAGCGACCGCGCAGCAGCAGGTACTGGACGCCGCGGACGCTCTCTTCTACGAACGCGGCGTCCAGGCCGTCGGGATGGACGCGATCCGGACCGCGTCGGGCGTCTCGCTGAAGCGGCTCTACCAGCTCTTCCCGTCCAAGCACCACCTGATCGAGGCCTATCTGGACAAGCGCGACCTGCTCTGGAAGCAGATGCTCGCCGACCATGTGGAGGCCGAGACCGAGCCGCGCGAGCGCATCCTGGCCGTCTTCGACTTCCTCGACACCTGGTTCCAGGAGAAGAGCTTCCGCGGCTGCGCCTTCATCAACTCCTTCGGCGAGCTCGGCACGGTCTCACCCCAAGTCGCCGATATGGCGCGCAAACACAAGGCCGGCTTCCGCGACGCACTGCGCGACCTGTCGGCCGCGGCCGGCGCTCCGGATCCCCAACGCCTGGCCGACTACCTGATCCTGCTCAGCGAAGGCGCGATCACCACCTCGGTCTTCTCCGAGTCGGCCGCCCCGGCAACCCGGGCCCGCGAAGCAGCCCAACTGCTGATGACGGCCACGCTGCCACCGGACTGACTCCCCGGTTCGGCAGGATGGGGACATGCGAGCGACCAAATTGCTGAGCGCCCTCACCGGACTCCCGTACTCCGAACGCGTCCAGCTGATCGTCGAGCACGCACGCCGGCTGCGCGGTACGCCGGAGTTGGCCGCGCTCATCACCGAGCTCGACAGCGGCGACACCTTCGCCCGCACAGTCGGCCTGCAGCTCGCCCAGGTGGCCAGCGACGTCGAGCACATCACCAAGCTGCTCAGCGACCCGCTACTCCAATGGCGAGCACTGTCCGCCGCCGGCCGTGGCGTACCGGTCTCTGACGACGCCCTGCGATCCCTGTACTCCGATGCGCCTGCGGCTCTCCGCGCCCGGATCCTCACCGTCATCCGCCGCACCCGGCGTGAGGCACTGGCCGCCCGGCTGATCGATGAGCACCGCGAGCGCTGGGGTGATCACTCCGCGGCAGCCCTGCTCAGTTGCGCCGATCGAGCCACCGTCGACCGGCTGCTGCCTGAACTCGGCTACACCTTGTCGGCCGGTGAGTGGCAGCGCCTGGCTCCGCACCACCCGGACGCCGTACTCGATTACGCCTTCGAGTCCCTTCCGAACGACCGCTATCGGACGCAGTGGTGGGACAGCGTCGGCTACGGCGCGATGGCGACGATCGACCAGCGCCCCGAGCGTGTGCTGGAGCTGATCGGCGCCGCGCTTCCGCAGTACGACATGCCTGGAGCTGTCGTCAACATCATCGGCCGGTACGCCGACCTCGATCCAGCTGGGCTGCTGGCGGTCCTGCTCGCGCCCGATCGAGCGTCGACGATCCATCGGGCGCTCACCCCTGCGCTCCGGCGCAGGCTCTACCGGTTCAGCGACGAGGACCTGAGTGCTCTAGGTCGCGGCCTGTGGCCGAATATCGAGAACCTGCTGGCCGACCTCCCACCCTCCCGGCGGTCGGCGGTCTTCGCCGCGGTGACGTCTGGCGTCGATCTCGACCAGACGGTCCTGCCCGACCGGCTCCTCTCCGTACTCCCCCGGGCCGTCCGTCAGGAGCAGGCGCGGCGGATGCTTCAGCTCCCCAAGATCAGCGAGGACCCGCCCGCCCGCTGGCCGGTCATCGCTCACCTGCCGTACGCCGAAGCCTTCGCTCTGCTCGAACCGGAGATCAGCCGCCCCGAAGCGGTCAGCCGCTCGGGCGTCTATCGCGCGGTCATCGCGAGTGCCGGGCACTCGCGGCAACCTGAGGCGATCGCGCAGGCTCTGACGTGGGCCGCCCGGGTTCGCAACGACCAGGATCCGGTGCGGCTCGCAGTACTCAGCGCGGCGTCCGACCTGCCGGCCTCGCTGCTCACCGACGCGCACGTCGACGCGCTGCAGACCCTGCTCACCGACACGCTCGAGGCGCGCGATACCTCCTGGTCCTCTCGCTCGGCCGTCAATGACCTCGCCGAGACCGCGGTCCGGCAAGGGGCCTTGAGCAACCACAACGCATTGCTCGGCTGGGGTTTGCAGGCGCACGCGCAACTGGCCGAAAGCGCCGGTACGGTTCAGCTCTACGGGATCATCGACGGTCTCCCGCGTGGTCGCGAGATCGCTGTCTACGAAGCGCTTCGGCCGTCCGTCGAGGCCGCGGCGAAGCGGCTGGAGTTCGAGCTCGCGTTCGCGATCGCCGAGGCGTTCGGTCGACGTGGCTGGACGATTCAGCACCTGCACGAGGTACTCGAGCAGGCGGTCTGGTCGAACCAGGAGTACACGGTCGATCAGGCCGCTCGACTCTGGCTCCGGCCGCCCGCGACCCGGGCGGAACGAACCGGGCGGATCATCAAGCGCGATCTCGGCATGGCGCGCTGGGACTCGGTCTGGACAGCCGTCACCGAGGTCCGCACCGACCTGCTCGACAAGGTGCTCGCCACCCCGAAACGAATCCAGCGCTTCGACCGCAACCACCACGCCTGGGCGGTCTCCACGGTCGCCCTCCGACGCTGGCTCCCCCACCAGCACAGCCGGTACGCCGCGCTGGTCGCCGGTGCCGCCCACGACACTCGCATGCCCGAGTGGGCCCGCTCGGCAGCCATCTCGGCTCTGGGACGCATCCCTGGTATTGGGCGGGCTGCGGTCGAGCCGTTCCTCAGCAGCGACCTGGTGATCCTGCAGGAGGCGGCACTCGGGTCACTTGCCTGGACCGACCAACCGGAGCTGGCATTGCCGGTACTGCTGAGCCATGCGGGTGACGATCGCGCCCGGGTGGCTCTGTATGCCGCTGGACGGGCGGCGCGGTATGTCAGGCCTAGTCAGCTGGCTGAGCTGTTCCGGCCGGTACTGGTGGGTGATGGCGTGAAGGTGACGTCCCGCAAGGAGGCGGCGCGGTTGCTCGGCGTACTGCGTGCGCCGGGGGCTGGCGAAGTACTGGGTGAGGCTTGGGCTTCGGCGCATCGCGATGTGCGGGCGGCGATCGCCAGTGCTGCGTCGCAGCATCTCCTGCATGAGCCGGCCAGTTGGGCGTTGTTGCAGGAGGCTGTGCATGACTCGCCTGCTACTGCGGCGGTTTTGGTGCAGCGGGCGCCGGGGACGATGGCTGCGCGGTACAAGTCGCGGTATGCCGACTTGCTGATCGCGGTGACCAACAGGCCGGAGCCGGAGTCGGTGAGCGCGGCTCTGCGGTCGCTGGCTGGGTGGGCGCCCTATAACTCTGCCGTGGCGCCGGTGTGTGCCGCTTTTGTCACTGATCTCTCCAACCGCAGCAACAACTGGAGGGATGCGAGTAGTGCGCTGTCTCAGATCGTTGCCGGCGGGCTTGGGCGGGACGAGCTGATTTCGGTTGTCAGGTTGCTGGTTCGGTTGGAGAGCAATCCGCAAGTGCCGAACGCGGAGGCCGAGCGGGATCACCCTGCTCGGCAGCGGCTCACGGTGGTGATGGCGTTGGTGGGTGGCGCGGTCGAGTGGCACACGCGGCAGCCGCTGCTCGACGCGGCGGCTGAGCTCGTGGGGCCGGAGTACTTGGCTCTGCGGGTGCAGCCGCTGATCTGGGCACTCGACTGGAATGACCCTCTGCCTGGGTTGAGTGTTGTGGCTGATCTGATTGCTGATCGTCCTCTGGTGATCGCTGCCGTCGCTTCTCAACTGCGCTCGCGGTTGCATGCTCCTTCGCATCGGACGGCGCTTCGATCCCTCGCACCGGCGATCGAGTTGGCGCGGACCGGTCGTGCTGCGGATGGCTTGCTTGCGCTCGCGATGGTCGGTGCGGCAGCCGACAACTCGGCTTGGTCGCCGGAGTGGCGGTCTGTGCTGGCCGGTCTGCGCGAGCATCCGGTGGCGGATGTGCGGTATGCCGCGTTGGATCTGATGACTGCTGGGGAGTAGCAGTTTGCCCCACCCGTACTCGCGCTGCGGGCTGGAGCGTTGTGCCCGCCCAAACCCGCGCGGGTGCGGGTCGGCGGGTAGCTGACCCGTGCGGTTGGGGTGTTGGCGAGGCGCCGTCAGCCAAGGGTGGTCAGCTCGGTGGATGTCAGTTGCTGCAAAAGGCGCGCGGACCTCGCCGGTGGTCTGAGACTCTTCGGCATGCGCATTCATCCGCTTCATGTGTCGCCCTGGATCGTGGGGGGCACCGTCGGGGTCGGGATCGGGGTGGTGTTCTTGGGGCTCACGGCCGGCACCGGCTCGGGGGTCCCGGTCGAGGTGCTGATCAGCGCCGCGCTGTCGAGTGTGGTGATCTCGGCCGGCCTCGGGATCGTCATCCGGCGTGCCCAGCGGCGGTTCGCGCCTGACGTCGCGGGGATGTCGCGGGATGCTGCCACGCTCGCGTTCCAGGCTGCTCAGGGTGGGAAGGTGCCGGTCGATCCTGAGATCCGGGCGGCGGCGGTGCGGATCGCGGAGCGGCATCTGGCCTCGGCGGGCCGGACCCGGAACCTGGTCGTGATGTGCGCGGCGTTGGTCCTCGGCTTCCTCATGCTCGGCAGGTTTTCGTTGCCGGGCGCGGTGCTCCTCGGGCTGACCCCGCTGGTGCTGGTCTACTCGCTCTTCATTCCCCGCATGCTCCGGCACCGCGTCAAAGTACTCCGCGCTGCCGCCTAGCTCTCGTCCTCGGCGGCCTTGCGGGCTGCGGCCTTGCGCCGCTTGCCTTCGTGCATCGCGACCACTCGGGCGATCGGGATCTCGTGGCCTTCGGCAATCAGGTCGGTGGGCAACGGCTGCGGAGCCGGGAGCTGTTCGGCCCAAGGGGTCGCGAGTAGGCCGGGCGCAGTACGGATGGTGAAGTCCTGCGGGGTGACCTGTTCGATGTCAGCCCAGCCGACCGGAAACGAGACAGTCGCGAGCGGTCGGATGCGAGGGCTGTACGCCGCGACGACGGTGGCGCCACCGGCTCGGGTGGAGTCTACGAAGACCTTGCCGTGCCGCTCCTCCTTCACGTACGCCGTGGTCGCGAGCTTCGGGTCGATCCGGGCGGCCCGCGCCGCGATGGCCCGCGTTGCCGCGGCGGCGTCCTCGATCGAGGCGGTGTCGTCGATCGGCACGTAGACGTGCACGCCCTTGGCGCCGCTCGTCTTCACTGCGCCGTCGAGACCCAGGTCAGCCAGCGCCTGCCGGACCAACAGCGCCGCCTGTACGGCGAGCGCGAACGTCTCGTCACCCTCGGGCGGATCAAGGTCCAACACCAGATGGGTGACCCGATCAGGCCGGTCGAGCCGCGTCAACGTCGGGTGATACTCCACCGCCCGCTGGTTCGCGAACCACAGCAGCGTCCGCCGGTCGTCGGCGACGGCGTACGAGACCTCACGCTTGGACGCCTCCGCCCACACCGGGACCGTTCGCACCCACTCCGGCGTGTACTTCGGGACGTTCTTCTGCATGAACGACGGTTGCCCGGGGCGAATCCGCACCACCGACAACGGCCGCTCGGCCAACCCGGGCAGCATCACCTCGTGCACCGCGTCCAGGTAGTCGACCAGCTCTCGTTTGGTCGCCTCGGCGCCGTCGAACAGCGGCTGATCGAGATTGGTCAGCGGTACTCCGTCACGCACCTCATCCGGCTTGCTCGCCATGACCGGAGCCTAAGCGCTGACCGAGGCCACCGCTCGTAGCCGGCCCGGCTGAGGCGGAAAAGTCCGCAGGTCCGGGCGTCGATAGCGGATCGATAGCCGGGGAAAGGCGGTCGGCAGCAGAGTTCTGTTCAGACGCTCCGACCGGACGTCAGCGAGAACCGAGATCTGGAGTCACACCACCATGAACACCACCTCCCCCGCCGAGATCGAGACCCCGCACGAACTGATCCTGACCAACGTCTACCCGGCCTCGCCGGCCGCTGTCTGGGCCGCCTGGACCGACGCCGAGCAGTTCTCCCAGTGGTGGGTCGGTCCTGGTTTCACCACCAGCGACGTGTCGATGGAGCTCACCAAGGACGGCCGGTTCACCGCCCGCCAGACCTCCGACGACGGCTCGATCGACATGCCGTTCAAGGGCTTCGTCCGCGATGTCGTACCGGGTGAGCGGCTGGTCTTCACCCTGAGCGACAGCGACGACGTCAACGAGCCCGACCGCACCGTGCTGACCGTCATCCTGCGGGCCGTCGAGGGCGGTACCGAGCAGGAGTTCCACCAGACCGGCGTCGTCACCGACGAGCACTTCGAGGCGCTCAAGGCCGGTACCGTCCTGTTCTTCGACCAGCTCGGCGAGCACCTCGAGGGCAAGCGATGACCGGAGCCCTTCGCGCGGGCCGGCGCGAGTGGATCGGCCTCGGCGTCCTGGCGCTGCCGACGCTGCTGCTGTCACTGGACGTCAGCGTGCTCTACCTGGCGCTGCCGAAACTGAGCGAGGACCTCGGCGCGAGCAGTATCCAGCAGTTGTGGATCCTCGACATCTACTCGTTCCTGCTGGCCGGCTTCCTGGTCACCATGGGCCGGCTGGGCGACCGGGTCGGAAGGCGCCGGCTGTTGCTGGTCGGCGCCGCCGGCTTCGGCGTCGCCTCGATCGTCGCGGCGTTCTCGTCCAGCCCGGAGATGCTGATCGCGAGCCGGGCGCTGCTCGGGCTGACCGGGGCGACGCTGATGCCGTCCACCATGTCGCTGATCCGCACGATGTTCCGCGACCCGGCGCAGCTCGGCCAGGCGCTCGGACTGTGGTTCAGCTGCTTCATGGGCGGGATGCTCCTCGGCCCGATCGTCGGCGGCTTGCTGCTGGCCCGGTTCTGGTGGGGAGCGGCCTTTCTGCTCGGCGTACCGGTGATGGTGCTGTTGCTGGCGACCGGCCCGCGGCTGTTGCCGGAGTACCGCGATCCTGAGGCGGGCCGGCTCGATCTGGTCAGCGTCGGGCTGTCACTTGCCACCATCCTGCCGGTCATCTACGGGCTCAAGGAGCTCGCCCGGGGCGGGTGGGCACCGTTGCCAGTGGCAATGATCCTTGCCGGTGTCCTGGTCGGTCGCGTCTTCGTCCGGCGACAGAACCAGCTCGACCATCCGCTGCTGGACCTGCGGCTGTTCAAGCTTCCCCGCTTCAGCGCCGCGCTGGGCATCACGCTGGCGGCCGGGGTGGTGATGGCCGGTGTCTCCCTCGAGACGGCGATCTTCCTGCAGGTCATCGAGGGTCTGACCCCATTGGCCGCGGGGTTGTGGCTGATCCCGCAGAGCCTGGCGATGATCCTCGGTCTGCTCACCGCACCCAAGATCAGCCAGCGGTTCGGTACTTCGACCACTGTCGCCGCCGGTCTGGTCATGGCAGCCGCTGGACTCGCCCTGCTGACCCAGGCCGGCGCGGGCGGCCTCGCGGTGCTCGTGCCCGCGATGGCGCTTACGTCGTACGGGATGGGGTTGCCGATGGCGTCGACGATGAACGTGATGATGGCCGCTGCGCCACCTCAGCGGGCCGGCTCGGTCGCCTCGCTCAGCGAGACCAGCGGCGAAGGCGGGATCGCACTCGGCATCGCGATCCTGGGCAGCCTCGGTACCGCGGTCTATCGCCAACAGCTGGACAGCAACCTGCCCGCCGGCCTGCCGTCCGCGGCCGCCGACGCAGCCCGAGAGAGCGTCAACGCCGCCACGGTGGTCGCCGCCGGTCTGCCTGCAGAGCTGGGTCGACAGGTCGCCGATGCGGCCAGAGAAGCCTTCACCTACGGGTTACAGACCGTCTCGGTCGTCGGCGCGGCGATCTTCCTGGCCTGCGCGGTGATCTCCGTGATCAGCCTCCGGGAACGGCCGGCCCCGCTACCTTCCCAGGAGAAGACATGCGCAAGATCGTGAACTCGACCTACGTCACCCTCGACGGCGTGATCGCCGACCCGCAGCTGTGGTCACTGGAGTACTTCGACGCCGACGCGGGCGAATTCGCGCTCGAGCAACTCCGCCGCTCCGACGCCTTGCTGATGGGACGCAAGACGTACGAAGGATTCGCCACCGCCTGGCCGGGACGCAGCGGGGACGAGTTCAGCGACACCATGAACAAGGTCGCCAAGCACGTCGCGTCGACCACGCTCACCACCCCGGAGTGGAACAACAGCTCGGTCCTCGACGGCGATCTCGTCACTGCGGTCCGCGAGCTGAAGTCCCAACCAGGCAAGGACATCCTGATGTACGGCTACGGGCCGGTCGCCCGGACGCTCGTCCAGCACGGCCTGCTCGACGAGCTCCGGCTCTGGATCCATCCGGTGATCCGCGGCGAGGGCGAGCAACTCTTCGCCGCCGGTGTCAGCGGCGCGTTCGGCGGGGTGGAGACGCGGACGTTCGCCAGCGGGTCCGTCGTACTGATCCTGACCGATCCCAAGTCCTGAGCTACGGCAGCTCGGCCAGCCGGCGGAGGACCCGAGTTCGCAGATGGCGGTCGCCGGTGATGTCGGCGACCGCAGCTGCCTCGGTGAGTAGGCTGCGGGCGGCGTCGGCATCGCCCGCGGCCAGTGCCACCCGCCCCTGACCGAAGAGCGCATAGGCCACCCCGATGCGATCGCCAAGACCGGACGCGATCTCGTGCACCCGGTCGAAGGCGGCCCGGGCCGCGTCGAGGTTGCCCGCCCGCAGTTCGATATCCGCTCCGCGATAGCCGATCTGGGCCTCGGTTCGGATCGCGCCACCCGAGCGGGCCAGTTCGAGCCCTTCCGCCACGTGCGCGGCGGCCGCGCCGAGATCACCGGCCTCCAGTTCGAGCCGCGCCAGTTCCGAGCGCGCGTGCGCCTCGTCACTGAGATTTCCACCCGCATGCAGGAGCGGCAGTGCCTCTTCGGCGCAGGCCTTGGCATCGCCCAGATCTCCGCGCAACCGGTGAACTGTCGCAAGCTGCCGAAGCGTCGCGCCGACCCCCGCCTCGACGCCGGCCACGCGGAATCCGTCGAGGGCCGGTTCCAGATACCGGGCGGCATCTTCGGGGCGGCCCTGATGCAGCAGGAGCGAGCCGAGCGAGTACCGGGTCATCGCACTGCCGATCGCGTCACCGGAGCGATCCGCGGCCGTGATCGCGAGCTCGGCGGTCTCCCGCCAGTCGTCGAAGTACCCACGGATCTCGAACAACGCGGCCGCCGCGACAGCCAGCTCCCAGCAAAGGTCGTCCCACTGCGCTGCGGCGGCCTCCTCGACCGCAGTCACCAGGGCCAGCCGTTCCTCGTCGAGCCACCGCAACGGATCACGCTGTACTCCGGCAACAGCCGACCGCGGCGCCATCCACCTCGGCGCCGTACCGCGCACCCGGAGCCGGTCGCCGAACTCCGGCCGCCACGCCTGCTCGGCCAGCATCAGCCACCCCGACACGAGCCGCCGCAACGCCGCCGCGTGGTCAGCGATGCCGTCCTCCTCCGTCGCCCGCTCGACGGCGTACGCGCGGACCAGATCGTGCAGCCGCCACCGCGAGGACGACGCACCGGCCGGAGCTCCGTCGGAGACCAGATTCGCCTCCAGGATCTCGAACAGCGCGTCGTCGGATGGTCCGGCCCCGGTGTCCAGCAACGCTCCCGGAGCCCACTGCGGCAGATCCGTGAAGCGCACCGCGCCGATCCGGCCGAACAGCACCCGCGCCGGCGCACTCAGACTCCGGTATGACAAGCCGATCGTCGATCGCAGCTCAACTCCGCGATAGGACAGCTCGTCCAGCCGCTGCTTCTCGTCGGTCAGGCGCTCGACCAGGTCGCCGAGTGCCCAATGGCTCCGCGACAACAACTTCGCCCCGGCGATACTCAATGCCAACGGCAACCGATCGCAGGCCCGCACCAAGGCGGCGGCCGCCTCAGGCTCCTCGGCCATTCGCTCCGCACCGACGTACGTCGCCAGCAGCTTCAGTGCCACCTCGTCGTCCAGCACGTCGAGGTGAATCCCGGCCGCACCCGGCAACCTGGTCAGCCGCGCGCGCGAGGTCGTGATCACCGCACAGTCCGCCGACCCGGGCAGCAGCGGCAGCACGTCGTCCTCACCGCGGACCCCATCCAGTACGACGAGAACGCGCCGATCCGCGAGCCGGGTCCGGTACAGCTCGGCCCGCTCACCGGCATCCGCCGGCAGCATCGCCTCGTCCATCCCCAACGCCCGCAGGAACCTGCCGAGCACCCGAACGACCCATTCGTCGCTGCCCTCGTCGGAGTCTTCGTGCATGTCGGCGTACAGCTGCCCGTCCGGAAACTCCCCGGCCACCTCATGCGCAGCCCGTACTGCGAGCGTCGACTTGCCGACCCCGCCGGCACCCGAGATGCCCACCACGGCGACGGCGAACGGCGTGTTCGGATCGCCAGGACCGCAGAGCCGGGCCTTGATCGCCTGCAGCGCCGAATCCCGGCCGGTGAAGTTCGTCGCGACCGCGGGCAACTGCCGCGGTACCGGCGTTGTGCTGACCGGCGCTGTGGCGGCCGGCGACTTCTCCGTCCCCGCGAGCACCGCCGCCTGCGCCTCCTGCAGACCAGCGCCAGGCTCGACCCCCAGCTCGTCGACCAGGATCTGCCGGGCGCGTTGAAAGGCAGCCAATGCATCAGCGCGGCGACCCGACCGATGCAACGCGAGCACCAGCAACCGGTGCAGGTTCTCCCGAAGCCCGTACTCGTCAAGGAGCGGCGGGAGGCCGGACAGGAGTTCGTCGTACCGGCCCGCGTCGAGCGCGAGCTGCATGCGGAGCTCGATCAGGTCCAGGCGGCGATCGTCGAGTCTGGCCGCGGCGCGGACCAGCAGTTCGCTGCCGAGGCCGGCGAACGGCATGCCCCGCCACAATGCGAGGGCGCGATCACAGGCAGCCAGCCCATCGGCGCCCTCGGTCGCCTGCGCCTGACCGGCCAGTGCGCTGAACGCGGTCAGATCGAGCTCGTCGGCGGGGATGTCCAGCTGATAGCCCGGCGACCGGGTCGCGATTGCCGCGAACTCCCCCGCGGCACGCAACCGCCGCCGAAGCGCCGACACGCAAATCTGGACCTGGGACCGCGCGGTCGCCGGTGGATCCTCACCCCAGATCGCGTCGACGAGCTGGTCCGCGCCGACCTGCCTGTTCGCGTTCAGCGCGAGGACGGCGAGCACGACCGCTTCCCGCGGGCTTCCGGTCGCCCCCGGCACACCGTCGACCACCAACTCCGGCGGGCCGAGCAGCCGCAGCCTGGGGGTCGGGATCGCGTCGGTCACCAGCGCAATCTACTCAACGGTCCCTTTGCCGGCGGCAACGTCCTCGCCGTCGGCGACCGCGGCCAGCCGGCGCCGCATGATCTTTCCCGAGGTGGTGGTCGGCAGCTGCGAGACGAACCGCACCAGCCGCGGCCGCTTGTACGGCGCCAGGTGGGTTTCGGTGAAGCCGATCAGCTCGGCCTCGGTCGCGGACGCGCCAGGCCGCAGTACGACGTACGCGCAGGCCAGCTCGCCGAGGACGGCATCGGGCACGGCGCCCGCGCCGACCATTGCCACGGCCGGATGCCCGGCTAGCACCCGCTCGATCTCGGCCGGATACACGTTGTAACCACCGGTGATGATCAGGTCCTTCTTCCGGTCCACGATGAAGAGGTGGCCGGACTCGATCCGGTAGCCGATGTCGCCGGTCGACAGCCAGCCCTCGGGATCGATCGTTTCCGCCGTTGCCTTCGGCCGGTCGTGGTAGCCGAGCATCACCACCGGCCCACGCACCATCAGCTCGCCGCGCTCCTCCACGGCAGCCTCGCGGGTCGGCTGATCGAGCGCGGCGATCCGGATCTCCACGCCCGGGAACGGCACCCCGATCGATCCGAGCACCTCGGGTCCGTCGTACCGATGTGTGGTGGCGTGGCCGGACAGCTCGGTCATCCCCCAGACCTGCAACAGTGGAGCACCCGACACCTCCTGCCACGCCTGCATCGTGCTGACCGCGATCGTCTGCCCGCCGACCGTGCTGCGGGTGACCGAGGACAGGTCCGCGGTCGCGAGTGCCGGATCGGCCAGCAATCGCGCGTACATCGCCGGCACCCCTTCGAACATGGTTGCCCGATGCACCTTGATCGACTCGAACACGTCCGCGCAGTCGAAGCGCTCCCGCAGTACGACGGTGCCGCCGGCCAGGAAGGTGCTGTTCACGGAGACGTTGCCGAACACATGCGGCAACGGCAACGCCGTGACCACCACGTCGTCCGGGCCGCGACCGTGCAACTGCGCGGTGTGCTCGCAGTTCACCAATACGCCGTACTGGCTCTGCACTGCGCCCTTGGGGTGGCCGGTGGTGCCGGAGGTGTAGGCGATGGTGCACGGCGCGTCGGCGGCGACCTCGACCGGATCGATCGGCTCGGCCTCGAGCAGCTCACCGAAGGAGCACTCCTCCAGGTCGACCACCAGCCGCAGCCCGGCCGGCAGGCTGCGCAACCGCTGCAGCAACGGGCCGCTGGCAACGATCGCGACGGCCCCGCAGTCGTTGAGGATGTAGTCCACTTCCTCGGAAGTGAGCATCGCGTTGATCGGATTCACCACCGCACCGGCCCGCAGGATGCCGTGGTACGCGGCGATCCACTCCCACCGGTTGGGGCTGTAGAGCGAGACGACCTCGCCGGGCGCGATGCCATGGCGCTGCAGACCGCCGGCGATCGCGGCGGCGGCCCGATCCAGCTCGCGATAGGTCAGCCGGTCGGTCGCCGTCACGAGCGCGAGCCCGTCCGGATCACGGTCGGCCGCCAGCCGCAGGATCGCGCTCGGCCCAGCTGTCATCGTGGCCATTCTCAACCTTTCGATCCCCGGAATCCAACGATTTCAGCAGACCCGTCGCCGCTGCTTGTCAGGTTGCAGACTGCTCGTCCCAGCGGGTGCCGGGGTCGTAGAGCCAGTTCACCGTGGTGTCCGTCGCCGCCTTGCGCAGGAAGATCGGCAGCAATGCGTCCCGGATCGCCATCGAGACCCGGCCGGAGGTGGTCTTCTTCTGCTTGTTGATCTTCTGCGCATAGGCAACCACAGCCTCGGTCCGCTGGTGGCGCAGCTGGTGAAAGGTCTTGAGCGCGAGCTCGACGTCCGAGCTGTCCCGCAGACAGCGACCGAGCACCTGAGCGTCCTCCAGCGTGAGCGAGGCGCCTTGCCCGGCACTCGGCGAGGTCGCGTGGATCGCGTCGCCGATGCAGACCACGCGACCGCGACTCCACTGCGGCACGTGCTGCAGGTCGTAGACCGGATACGCACCCACGACACCGGTCGCCGCTGCCAGGATCTGTGGCACCGGTGCGGTGTCGTCGCGGTGTAGGTCCTTCAGCTCGTCCAGCCACGCCTCGGGGCTGATCTGCCGCAGGGCGGTGCGATCGGGCTCGGGCTTCGTCACGTTCGCGAACCAGTACGTCGTACCGTCGTCGCGCACGAGGTACCCGAAGAACGATCGGCGGCCGAACACGAAGTGCTGCTCCCCCGGCGTCGGCTTCAGCCCGGTGTTGCCGGCGTAACCGCCCACACTGATCAGCCCCGAGTACTTAGGCTTCGGCGCCGCCGGATCGACGTACCGCCGGGCGATCGAGCCGATGCCGTCGCTCCCGACCAGCAGATCGCCGACGAACTCACGACCGTCCATGGTCCGCGCGACGACCGAAGCACCGTCCTCCTCGATCGCGGACAGCCGCGCGCCGAAGGCGATCGGGATCCCGGCCTCCTGAGCGGCGTCCTTCAGCACCTGCTGCAGCCACCCTCGCCGGACAACGACGCTGCCACGGGCAGGGTCACCCGCCGGACCGTTCGGTACGACGCCGAGCCGCTTGCCGCCGCCGCTCCACATCACCAGCTCGGGGCACGGGTGGGCGTCCGTCATCAGACGATCCGCCAGGCCGAGATCACGCAGTACGGTCAGGCCGTTCGTCGCGACGTTCAGGAACGCGCCCGCGTGCGGGTCCGGCTCCTGGGTAGCCTCGAGGATCTCGACGTCCCAGCCGATCCGCCGCAGATAGAGAGCCACGGCGGGCCCGCCGACCCCACAACCAGCCACCAATGCCTTCATGATGTTGCCTTCCCCGTCCGCCCGAGCCGCGCTATAGTCTCTCGATATCAGAGTCTCTCTGTATTCGAGAGATTAGAACGGAGCACTCCCCTTGTCAAACCCCGAGCTGGCCGAGTCGATGAACACCGCGATGCGGACCTTCATGGCGCACGCGGTGATGTTCCAGGACACGGTCGCGCGATCGGTCGGCGTCCGCAGTACCGATCTGCAGTGCGCGAACCTGCTGGTGATGCACGGCCCGCTCAGCCCCGGCCAACTGGCCGAACTGGCCGGCCTCACCGCGGGCGGCGGCATCACCGACGCCCTGGACCGGCTGGAAGCGGCCGGGATGGTGACCCGCTCACGCGACACGAGCGACCGCCGCAAGGTCATCGTGGCCGCCAACTCCGACGAGCTGTGGCGCCGCCTCGGACCGATCTACGCCGGGGTCCAGCAACAGTGGGAGGCCAAGCTCGCCGCAATGGACGACGACCAGCTGCGGTTCGCGATCGAGCTGTTCAGCACCGCGACCGAGATCAACAAGGCCGAGACCGAACGCCTGCGCGGCGCAGGCGGCCGCTGACCAGAACCGCGAGCGAGCTAGTCCGCGGGCTTCGACTCGTTGCTGGTGGTCGAGCGGAAGTGCTCCGCCACGTTCCGGACGGACTTCGCCACGTTGCCGCGGTGACCCGCGGGCAGCCCGATCAGTCGAAGGGCCGCTGGCAGCCGGGCGGTCCCCAGGTCGAAGGTCTCGCGAACTCTGGTCCGGCCCGGCTCGACCTCCTCGAGCTCCCAACGCCACCGATGGCCGAAGAAGTGACACCAGGCGATCAGCCGGTCCTGTTCGAACTCGACGACCCGCGACGTGACGCGGTACGGCAGAGCGATCCGCATCGACATGCCGAAGTTGTCGCCCAGCCCGAGCAGCTCCGGGCCGGTCATCGCCCTCTGCACACTGTGATCCCCGCTGATCCGGGCGTGGTTCGCCGGCCGGCGGAGATAGTCGAACACCTCTGCCGGGCCGGCCGCCACGACCGCCGTCGCGGACACCTGATCGGCCTTCAACTCGACGCTGACGTCGTCGTTCATCTGCTGCCCCCGCTCCACCCGGGTGAGCCACCCAAGGTCAGCGCGAGCATACAGTCGATTTCGTCGCCTGCGGCAAGGTTCACAGCGGGCCGAGCACCTCACCGACCTCGGCAGCCAACTCGAGATCCTCCAGTACGGCGAGCAGTTGCTTCTCCTCGTACCGGAAGTGGCTCTCCATGATCGCGCCCACGCCGTCGAGATGACGCTCCAGTTCCGCAGGGCTCGCCGACCGGTCGACGGCATCCTGCAGTCCCTGCAGGAGATGCGAGATCATCGAGTGGTCCTGCCGGAGCAGCCGCAGGACCGGCGCGAGCTGTGGATGCGCGGCCTCGATGGCAGGGAACAGCGAGCGATCCTCACCCTGATGATGGCCATTGAGCGCAGTACAGAACCCATGGCAGTACAGCAGCAGGTCCCGGGTCGCCTGCTGGTCCGGTACTTCGTCGCGCAGCGATCGCCGGGTGACGTCGAGGGCCGCCCGGATCCGGGTGTGCACCCTGCGCAGTTCATTGCTCCAGGCAACAAGCCTGGTCGTTTCGGGCTCAGTCACGCGAGCACGAAGTGAGGGACGAGAGCATCGTCGACTCCTTCGGTCTGGCGCCTCCATGCCTGACACGGTCTGCCACCGGCACGCGACGCTGTCAGGAGTTTATCCGACCTTGCGGTGGGGAGACGACCTACTCCGCCTTCCCCGCGTTCGTGCTGATCGCGGTGACGATCTCGGGCCAGAGTGGCCGAGGCAGTTCGTGGCCCATGCCAGGGAAGATCTTGCAGGTGGAGCCGGGGATCGCCAGGTGGATGGCCTTCGACGCGGCCGCGCTGATCAGGCGGTCGGCCTCGCCGTGCAGGATCGTGGTGGGTACGGCGATCTCGCGCAGTGCCGCGGTCCGGTCCTCCGATTCGATGACGGCCGCGAACTGCCGCACGACGCCGTCGGGGTCGTAGTCGCGGTCCCACATCAGGCCGCCGAGTTCGCGCAGCCAGTCGAGGTCGGCGGGGTAGCCGGGCGATTGGCACGGCTCCTCGTTGCGGAGGTAGAGCTCCACGGCTTCCGCCCGATCGTGTGCCCGCGGAAGCTCCATCCGCTCGTCGACGAGATCGGCGCCGGCGAAGTACGCCGTACTGGGTGAGGTGTAGACGAGCGCGAGGGTTCGGACCACCTCGGGATGGTCGAGCGTGAGTTGCTGGGCGATCATGCCGCCCATCGACTGCCCGACCACGTGGGCCGGGGCGAGGTCCAGCGCGACCAGGAGCCCTTGGGCGTCGGCAGCTAGGTCGGCGAGGTCATAGCCACCCTCCGGGAACTTCTGGGAGAGCCCGACGTCGCGGTTGTCGAAGCGGACGACGTGGAAGCCGGCGTCGGCGATCTGCTGGCAGAGCTCATGGCGCCAGCCGAGCAGATGCGCGCCGAGACCTTGGATCAGCAGCAGCGGTGGCTGGGCGGGGTCGCCGAACGTGTCGAAGAAGAGGCGCACTCCGGCGGGCGTGGTGACGTGTGGCAACAGATGCTCCTAGCGGATGGCGCGGATGCGCATGATCACGACGCCTGCGAGAACTGCGCAGATGGCGCCGAAGGCGAAGAGGGCGGTGTAGCCGCCGAACACGGTGATCAAGCCGCCGGCGATCACCGAAGAGAGGATTTGCGGCAGCCCGGTGGCGACCGCGAGGATGCCGAAGTCGCGGCCCTCGTTGAGCTTGTCGGGCAGGACCAGCGACATCACGGCGAGATCGACAGCGAAGTACGTGCCGATGAAGGCGCCCGACGTCACGGCGTAGATCAGCATGCCCGTCCAGGTCGGCAGGATGATCGGGACGCAGAGGCTGGCGGCCAGCCCGGCCGAGCTGATCCCGCAGAAGAGCTTGCGCCGGTCGAGCCGGTCGGCGAGCCAGCCGAGACCGGTCGCGACGACGACCCAGGTCAGCACGGTCACGGTGGTCAGGGTGCTGACTGCCACCGCGATGTCGCGGCCGGGGAGATCCTCGACGCCGATGTAGTCCTCGAGCGTGTAGTAGAGGTAGCCGCTGACCGTGAAGTACGACAGGAAGAACCCGAAGCGGCTGACGAACGCCAGCGTGAAGTCGCGGGACGAGAAGGCGCGGAAGAAGACCGGGACCGCCGTACGCAGCCCGCCTGGCGCGCGCTCGGGTCGCGGTAGTCCGACCGACGAGGGTTCGGGGGCGCCCACGACGAGCAGCAGGCTGGCCGCGATCAGGATCAGCCCGATGGTCGTGTAGCCCCAGAACTGGCTGACCCGGCTGGCGATGTTGACCCCGACGAGTACGCCGATCGGCGTACCGAGTCCGATGAGCGCCGAGGCCAGACCGCGCCGCGCCACCGGTACCCGGTCGGGCAGGATCGCCGCGGCCGCGCCCTGGTAGAAGTTCGCGGTGAACCACAGCAGCATGTAGGCGACGGCCAGCAGCGGCAGCGCCGTCGCGACCCCCATGACCACCATCAGCGCCGCCGACACGATCGCCATCGCCAGGATCCACGGCGCGCGCCGGCCGAATCGCGAGCGGGTGCGGTCGGAGACGGCGCCACCGGTGGGCAGCGCGATCAACGACGCGATCGCGGCCAGCGTGGTGAGCAGGGCGAGGCTGCCGACCTTGCCGTCCGGGTCGATCGCGCCGACCTGGGCGGGGATCAGGATCTGCTGGATCCCCTGGAACGCCGCGAACATCGACGACGTGGCGGTCACGAGGAACGTCAGCAGGCGGCCGAGGCCGACCCGATCGGTCGACGGACTGGTGGCCGGAGTACCGGTGGTGACATCGCTGGCCGTCATTGCTCCTCCGTAGGGCAGCATTAGTGCAGGTCAGAGCTACTAACTCGTATTAGTAGTCAGGACCATAACCGGAGGGATCGGACAGCGCAATAGACTGCGCCCCATGGCGCGAGTGACCTCGCGGGACGTCGCCCGTGAGGCGGGGGTCTCGCAGACGACAGTGAGCTTCGTTCTCAACGACCGCTCCGACCAGACGATCTCCGACGCGACCCGGCAGGCCGTACTGGGCGCCGCCCGCCGGCTGGGCTATGTGCCGTCGGGTGCCGCGCGCAGCCTGCGCAAGGGGCGCAGCAGCGTCGTACTGTGCGTGCTTCCCGATCTGCCCGTCGCCCAGGCGATGGAGGAGTTCAAGCTCACGCTGAGCGGCGTGCTCGGCGAGTCGGGCCTGACCTGCGTCTTCCTGCACGACGTGGCCGGGCTGCCGCTCGCCCAGCTGTGGCCGGATGTGCACCCTGCTGTCGTCGTTGCTTTCGGCGGACTGACGGCCGCCGATGCCAAGCGCATCCGCAACGCGGGCATTGCGCTGATCGACGGCTTGTTCGACCAGCAGGGCACGGCGATCACCGGGTTGGATCAGGCCGATGTCGGTGCGATGCAGGTGCAGCATCTCGCCGCGCGGGGCCACACGCGGATCGGCTTCGGCGCAGTACGGGATCCTCGCGAAGCGGCGTTCTGCGACCCGCGAATGCGCGGCGCGCAGCAGGCTTGCCGCGAGCTCGGGCTGCCACAACCGGTGGTGCAGGCGCTCGACTACACGGCAGCCGATGGCCTCGACGCCGTACGCCGCTGGACCGCGTCGCCCGAGCAGGTGACGGCGATCGCAGCCTTCAACGACCTCGTCGGCCTGGCCGTACTCGCGGGAGCACGCGCCGCAGGGATCACCGTCCCGGCCGACCTCGCCGTCATCGGTGTCGACAACCTGCCCGCCGCCGCGCTCGCCGAGCCGCCGTTGACCACCATCGCCTTCGACGCAACCGTCTCCGCGCGAACCCTCGCCCGCCGCGTCCTCGCGGAGGCCGGGGTCACCGCACCGCCACCGGAACCCCTCGGCCCGGCACTCCGGCTGATCCCTGGCTCGACTACCTGATCAGCTGCTCGCGTAGAACCGCGCCAGGTGAGGACCCAGGACTGCTGGATCAGCGATGTGTCCAGCGACCTCGATGGTGAGTCGCTGCGCGTTCGGTAAGTATCCGGTGGCCGCATCAGCAGCGGCACCGAAGAAGTCGACAGGCAAGCCAGCCGAGTGTGAATCCACAGTCGCGCCGGTACTCAACAAGACAGGCTGAGTCACCTTCGCCAGCCGATCTGCCGGTGGCGGCCCGTCGCCGATGCAGGCAGCGTCGTACCGCAGCGTCGGCGCAAGCGCCACCAGCGCCGGCCACACCGGAGCAGCCTCGGCACCCGCGATGTCTTCCTCCGAAGAACCGGCCAGCTTCATGAACAAGCGAAGCGCCTGATCACGGTCACCGGCATCCAGGGCGACGTCAAGCTCATCGACGTACGCCCGCCACCCCGCGACCATGTCGTCGCCGAGGAGATACGGCACCTCATGAGCAGCGATCCTGTCGATCGGCAGCCCGGCGGCAGCCGCCTCGAACGCAAGCCCTCCGCCCGACGATGCGGCGAACACATGCGCCCGACCCCCGACCGCCTCGATCACAGCCGCAAGATCCTCGACCTCCCGCTCCACGGCGTACGGCGCAGTGTCGCCACTGTCCCCACGACCGCGACGCCGGTAGTTGACCACGGAGAACGTCCCCGCCAGCCACTCCCCCAGCGGGACGTTCTCGCTTCCGTCATCGAGACCGCCGCCGACGAGCACCAGCGCCGGCCCGTCCTCACTCAAGCGGTCGTACCCGATCGCCGTGCCATCAGCCGAGCTCACCTGCGGCATACTCACCATCCCCTTCGAATCATTACTCCTACTTTAGGAGCAAACAGTCCTAGATGGGAAGTACACTGTCCGACATGCGTAGTTATCGGGACCTCTGCGGCATCGCCCGCGCCCTGGACCTCGTCGGCGAGCGCTGGGCCCTACTGGTGGTCCGCGAACTCCTCTACGGCCCCAAACGCTTCGCCGACCTACACCACGGACTCCCCGGCCTCAGCCAGAACGTCCTGACCCAGCGACTCCGCGAACTCCAGGACTCCGGCGTAGTTACGCGCCAACGCGCACTCCCCCCAGGCGCCGGCCTGGTCTACACCCTGACCGACCACGGCCGAGCCCTCGAACCAGTCCTGCTCGCCCTCGGCCAATGGGGCAGCCCGTTGCCACCTCAGCCCGACTCAGCCGCAGAGCTCAGCCCAGATGCGCTGGTGGTAGCCCTGCGTACGACGTTCACTCCCGTTGCGGCCGGCAAGCTTCACGGCTCCGTCCAACTGCACCTACCCGGCGACGCATTCCACCTCACCGTGAACAAGGGCCTGCTCAACGCAGCCCGAGGCGAAGCACCCGCCGACGTCACCCTCACCGCCGAAGTACACACAATCCAGAGCCTCGTCTTCGAAGGCCGAACCCTCGACGAAGCCCTCCACTCCGGCACAGCAACAGCAGCCGGCGACACCGCCTTGCTGCGACGCTTCCTCAAATCGTTCAACGACCACAGAACCGGCTGAGCACTTCTCCGCGTTCCGCATAGCCGTGGGAGGGCACCCTGATCGGGTGCCCTCCCACGGTCAGGGTTGAATCAGCTCACTGACTGGACGATGACTTCTCCTCTTCCGATCAGGATGCTGGAGTCCGTGCGGACCTCGACCGCTCCCAGCAGGACTCGTCCCGCTCCGGGTGCGGTGTTGGCGGTCACCGTGGCCGGGACGGTCCATTGCGCGCCCGCGGCTCGGGCTGCGTTGACGTCCGGGACGGCAACGGAGCCGTAGGCCGAGTTGCTGAGCACGTCACGGTAGTCGTACGCCGTGGTTCCCGCCGGTACCGCGAACCCGTCGACCAGCGCGATCCAGGTTCCTGCCGCCGGGTTGTTCACCGTGACCGTTTCCTCCGCGCTGCCGCCCGCACTCTGCGCTGCCAGCACACAGCTTCCGGACGTGCAGTTGAAGACGGCCAGGTCGAGATCCGCGCCGGGGTCGCTCGCGTTCCCGATCGTGGCGCGCAGCGAGGACGTTCCGGCCGGTACCTGGATGGCGAACTGCTGTTGCGCACCATCCGAGACCGTCGGCCTGGCGATCTTCGCGCTACCCAGCGCGGTTCCCACCGCCCGACCGACGAACGGCCCGAACGAGTTCGTCACCGTGTACGAACGGCTGATCGGCGTTCCCAGTGTGGCCGACGCGATCACGTCCGGGCTCGGGGACACCGACGCGCCGAGCACCGCCGCCGTCAGGACGAACGGAGTCTGGGTGCGGTCCGACGTACGCCGTGCCTCGACCGCGATCTCCCACACACCCGCCTGCGGATTGGCCACCGTGCGGCTGGCCGGATCGCCCTGGCAAGTCCCACCCGGTACTGGCGGGTTGTAGCAGTAGAGGCTGTTGACAGCGCCCTCGCTGGGCGTGCCGTACGGGTGGAACCGCAGGAACCGCGCCTGGCCGTCACCGGGCGCGCCGTTCGGACCCGTCAGGTCGACCTTGAAGGCCGGCGCCCCGGCGGGCACCTGGAAGAAGAAGCTCTGGAACTGGTTGCGGTTGATCTTGCCGGTGATCGTCTTGGCCGGCGTCGCCTGCGTCAGGCCGTACGGCACGACGAACGTGTTCAGCGTCTGGAACTCGATCCCCGGCGAGCTGAGATCGTCGAAGTTCAGGATCGCCGAATGCGCTCCGGCGCTGGTGGGCTTGACGAGGACCGGCAACGTGACGTCCGTGTTGAGTGGCAGCGTGACGTTGTCCGCCGCCGCGAACAGGCCACCCTCGCCCTTCCACGTCAGCTTGTAGTTCACCGGTCCGGCTGGGCCGGACGTGCGCCGCAAGGTGTACGTGCGGGTGTACTGGACGCCCTGCGTGACGCCTTCGCGGTCGTTGATGCCGGTGCCCACACCAGGCGTGGCGAGGAAAGCCGACAGAGCCGTGCTGACCGGAACCGAAGCGGTGATGGTGTCGGTCCGCGGACTCTTCCTCAGGTCGTCCCAGGCAGCGCTGACCCTGGCCAGACCGTTGCCCTGCTCGTAGGCGCCGTACTCCGGCATGAACCGTGCCGTCGACAGCAGCGCCTTGCGCAACTGGGCCGGCGTGACGGCGATCCCCCTGGCCTTCGCGGCGCTCAGCAGCAACGCACCGGCACCCGCCATCTGCGGTGAAGCCATCGAGGTCCCGTTGAACATGCCCAGCCCCGGCGGCAGCGCGTACGTTCCGGCCACCGGCTGACCGTTCTGCCAGGTCGGCACGGCCGACACCGCGGCGCCTGCTGCGACGATCTGGGGCTTGAAGCCACCGTCCTCGGCCGGACCACGCGAGGAGAACGCGTGCAAGTTGTCGTACTGGCCGGTCCGCGACCCGTAGTTCGACATCCAGGTGTCCTTGTTGATGTACGAACCCACGCTGACGACCTGGGTCGCCACGGACGGGTCGCCGACGGTGTTCATCCCGGGGCCGCTGTTACCGGCCGAGATGAACATCTGGACGCCGTAGTCGTTGATCAGCCGGTTGTAGAGCACCGCGCGAGCGTTGTTGCCGTCGTTCAGCGCGGGCAGACCGCCGATCGACATGTTGATCACGTCGACGTGCGCGACGGTGACCGCGTAGATCATTCCTTCGAGCAGCGCGCGGTTGGTGCAGCCGGCGATGAACAGGCAGACCCGGACGGACACCAGCTTCGCGCCCGGCGCGGCGCCGTCGGCGGCGCCTCCGAAGATGTTGTTGCCCGCAGCGATGCCGGCGACGTTCGACCCGTGCGCACCGGAGACGATGCCGATGTTCACCGCGTTGTTGGCCGGATCGGTCTGTACGACGAACGGCATCGACTCCTTGACCGGAGTCGCCGGGTTGTCGGTGCCGAACACGCCCGTGTCGTAGTTGACCTTGTAGTCGGTCATCGCCTGCTCGTCGGCGAAGGTGCCGTTCTGGTTCGTGTCCACCCAGACGGTGCTGGTGTCCTTGTTCCAGGCGACCTTGAAAAGTCCGGACGACCCCGCCGGGTTGCCGTCCCGGTTGACGTCGTTCCCGACCTCGCCGCCGAACCGCGGGTCGCGTTCGTTGAGCGTGGCGATCCGGACGGGCGGGCCGGGCAGACCGACGGTCGCGCCGTCGACCGACTGGGTCATCGACAGCCAGGTCGGGTCGTTGTCGGCGTTGACACCGCCGACGAAGGTCGGGTCGGTGTAGGTGACCCAGTCGACGATCTTGCGCTCGCCGGTCGAGGTCGTGTTCAGCGCCGGGTGACTCAGGTCGATGCCACTGTCGAGAATGCCGATCGTGGTACCGCGACCGTCCCAGGTCGGGTTGGTGTTGACGAACTGTGACGCGCCCGTGTCCTGGGTCGGCAGGTACGGGTTGTTCCGCTCGGTCGACGCGTTCGGCGCCTGCTGCGGGATGGGATCCTCGGCGCCCTGCGGCCGTGGATCGTCGAGCGGGATCAGATCGTCGACGTCAGCCGTGGTCACGCCTGCGACGTTCGCGACGTCCTGCGCCTTGTCGATGCTGATCTTCACCCGCAGATAGCCCACCGAGTCGGTGCGCTTCTCAACGGTGCCACCGAGCTTCTCGAGGCCCGCGGCAACCTGGTTGCTCTTCCCCCGGTCGGCCGCCACCAGCAACGTGACCGTCTTCTGGCCTTTGGTCCGCGCCTTCTGCAACAGGACCTTGTCGCCGTAGCCGAGATCCTTCGGCCCCTTCGCCGCGACCGCCGCGGGCGTTGCCCCCAGCATCGACGCGATCACCACCCCGGCGGCCAGCAAGGCCCCGTATTTCCTGGTTCGAGACAGCATTGTCCGATTCCCCTCCCCTAGGCACATTCCGATGCACGATCGCATCAGCAACCGGCTTCCGCCAGAGAAGAACGAATCTTTCCAGTTCTGTATCAATCTCGTTATCAATTGTCCTCCCGAGCAGCACCTCAGGCAGGCTCTGTTTCTGACCGTCCTGCCGAAGAAAACGCGTCGCAGGAGACCAGCCCGGTCCGGCGACTGAGCATCACTGCGAAGATCCGGGTATGACTGACCGGATCGCCCTGATCGCGAAGGAACTGGACAAGCTGCACCGCGGACGCGGCCTGTTCGCACCCGACCTGGTGGACCGGCTCGGCCCGTTGCTGTCCGCACTGATCTTCGGCGACAACGAGCCGGACGAAGCACTCGGCCGCGGGCTGATCAGCGCCACCCTGTTCGACGCCGCGAGGACCCTCCCACCCGACCTGGCGAAGATCTTCCTCGCCGGTCTCGGCGTCGGCGACAACTCCCCGCACCTGACCACCAGGCTGAAGAACCTCGGCCTCGAGCTCGACCGAGATCCGCGGACCGTTCACCGAAGGCTCCGCGACGCGAACCGTGCCGTCGCGCAGGACCTGGAGCGCAAGTCCTCGATCGGCGACGACCAGACCCAGTTCAACCGCAAGGGCTGGTACGTCGACCGGATCGAGTCGCATGCCGTCATCTGCGACCGCCCGCGGTTCATCGGCATCCGCGACATCAAGGTCACCAAGAACGGCGTAGCGACCCTGTGCGAATCCTTCAGCGTCCCGCAACCACCCGGCGGACCGGACAACCCGAAGATCGAGGTGGAACCTGTCGAAGGCTGCGAGGACCTTCAGATCGATCGACACTCGACCAGCAACTGGCTCCTGACGATGCACCTCCCCCGACCGCTCGAAATCGGCGACACCCACCGGGTCGGCGTGAGCGTGACGATGCCGTCGCGCGACTTCATCCGCAAGTACAACGCCCTCATGCCCGTACGGCGAACGCGCTCCTTCCAAGCCAGCGTTCGCTTCGAGAACAGCGCCGAGGCCGTCAACATCTGGCGGTACGACGGCGTACCCCAGCCGGTAATCGAAGACGGTCAGCCAACCGCCCACCAACTGACCCTGAACGACGACAACACCGTCACCGCCGACTGGCCGAACGTCCAGCAAGGACTCGCCTACGGAATCGGCTGGTCTACGACTGGGACAACTCCTTGACGATGGCGACAGCGATCCGGTCCAGCTTGTCCACCTGCGCATCGGTCAACGGCCCGAACACCAGCCGCTGAATCACCTCCGCCTGAATCGGCGACACCCGGCGCAGCAGATCCAGGCCGGCCTTGGTCAGCGTCGCCTGAAACGCCTTACCCACTTGCGGAACAGGCGATCGAACCACCAGACCAAGCGATTCGAGCCGGGTCACCGCGTGCGAGACCCTGCTGATCGAGAACTGCAGTACCTGCGCCAGCTCCTTGAGTTGCACCGTGCGATCCGGGGACTCGCTCAACAGCACCAGGATCTTGTAGTGGGCATGGGACACCCCCGCATCTCGCTGCACCTGCTGTTCGAGCATGGTCTCCACCAGGTGGAGCATCATCGCAACGTTGCGCCAGGCACGGTTCTCCCTGTCGTCGAGCATCGGGACTCCTCGCGTCCGGCCTGGATGATCCTGGGACAAAAGATAGCGCTTGCGCAGAACACCGTCAGCGACTTGAATGTTCAAGTCACTCCCGGAACCACGCCACGCGAGGAACGAACCGTATGACGTCACTCGAGAACCTCATCGCCGCCCACCTCGACGCCTGGAACTCCCCAGCAGGCGCCGCTCGGGACCAACTGGTCTCAACCACCTACTCACCGGATGTCTTCATCGGAGAACCTGACGCCGCCCTCAGAGGTCACAGCGGAATGGAACAAGCGATCTCCGCCCTCCAGGCCCAGTTGCCCGGCACGGCAATCACCCGATCCGGCCCCATTCAGGTCGCCCAAGACCTCATCACCTACGCGTGGACGCTAGGCCCGTCCGGACAGGAAGCAATCGCCTCCGGCCGTGACGTGCTCCTGGTCCGCGACCAACAGATCGTCAGCCTGTACGTCGTAATCGACGCACCGACCGAGCCGCAGAGCTAAGCCGCACCCCGCTCCTGGACAGTTGGCCCCACCCGTACTCGCGCTGCGGGCTGGAGCGTTGTGCCCACCCAAACCCGCGCGGGGTGCGGCTCGGCTTCGAGCTACCCGTGCGGTGCGGGGTGCGGTTCGGCGTACAAGTTACCCATGCCGGGATCACGCCGCATTACCCTCGTCATCCAGCCGCGGCTCGCCTGGTTCCCAAAGATCTCGCGATACCCGCCTTGCCCCGCTGGCAGACACGGGAGCGGCTCGCAACCACAGACCCCTCATTCGCCTGTGGACTAGCGTCGGTAGAGGTCATCGCCCAGGGGTCAACGGCATCCGGGGCGTAGAGGAATAGCCGCTGGGATGCGCCCCAGGCTCACGGGGCCGAGCGCCGACTGCGAGGCCTCCCAGGCCGGCCTGCCGTAAGATCGGGAAACGTACTACTCACTCGAACCCGTCCACGCCGCGCGAAGGGGTATTGGTGCCTCGGACCGACGAGCCACTCGACGCGCAGGACGCATTTGCCGCTCTGACGGCCGCCGCTGGCCAAGTCGATCTGGATGCGACAGGGGCCGAGCTGATTCGGATCGGCTCCAACGCTGTGTACCGGCTGACGACTGGGCCTGTAATTGGACGTGTTGCTCCGAGCCTCAAGCGGTTGGAGTCAGCGGTCCGGGAGCTGGAGGTGTCGTGGTGGCTGGAGTCCGAGGGCATATCAGCGGTCCGCGGCCTTCACATCGACCAGCCAATCACGGCGAACGAGCGCGTTGTCACCTTCTGGCAGTCGGCCTCCGAGAAGACCGAGTACGGATCAACGACTGAGCTTGCAGGGCTGCTAAGAGAACTTCATCGCCATGTCGCGCCTCTGGAGCTGCCGAGGCACGACCCCGTCCACAGAGGCCGGGAGCGCATCGCCGCAATTACTGCCCTGTCGACACCCGACCTTGAGTTCTTGCGATCTCGCCTGGAAGAGCTGGCAGTTAGCTACCAGACGCTTCGCTTCGACCTGCCGTTCGGCATCATCCACGGTGATGCCAACGTCGGAAACGTCATCAGAGACCGGACCGGAACTGCAATACTCGCGGACCTCGATTCGGTGGCTGTAGGCCCCCGAGAATGGGACCTCATACTCACCGCGCTGTACTACGAGCGGTTCGGATGGCACTCGGATGCCGAGTACGCTGCCTTCGTTGACGGCTACGGCTTTGATGTCATGGCCTGGAGCGGATACCGGGTCATGCGTGACCTGCGTGAACTGTTGATGGTTGCCTGGCTCGCAGAAAGCATCACTGGAGAGCGCGGTCGGCTCGAGATCACCAAACGCGTACAGACGCTGCGAACCGATGGCAGCCGCCGAGACTGGCAGCCCTTCTAACCGCAGGCGGCCGCTTCCCAGAGCGGGTTACCTTCAGCCTCTCGTTGAGGTCACGCACCAAGGCAGGCAAGCCGTGAGGCACCAGGTCACGTCGAAAGTCTGCGACGTAGCGAACGCACCTTGCTGACTTGAGCTGCGCGCCAGTAGTTATGGCCTCGGCGGCAGCCGCGCAGGCGCCGTCGAGATCGCTCGATTCAGCCGATGACCTGGGCGATCTCCCAGTGATTACCCGCCGGATCGGCAAACGCTGCCGTCCGACGACCCCACGGCCGGTCGATCGGCCCGTTCAGCAGTACTACGCCGTGCAACTTCAGCTCGGCAGCAGTCGCGTCCACGTCCCCAACCTGGATCGTGAACAGCGACCGCCCACCCGTACCAGCGCTCGCAGGACCGATCAGCAACGGAACCTCGGCCACGGTGACCAGGTTGAGGGCCAGGTTCCGCATCTTCAGCAACGCCGAGTCAGCGTCCTCGAAGATCACCTCAAGCCCGAAGACCCCCACATAGAACGCCCGGCAAGCGGCAACATCGTCCACGAGCAAGGTGATGACCTCAAGCTTGTCCAGACCTTTGACCGGCGCTACAGACATCGTGCTACTCCTCTTCTCAGTTCTACTCGACCAGAGACAGTGCTGGCTCACACCACCCAGGTCGAACCCGCACGAGGGATCTCGACATTTCGACATCCAATCGACCAAGTACCCGCTACTGCCCGCGGAGAGGAGAATCCGGGGCATGACCTCCTACCGGTTCCTGGACGCCATGGGCAACGTCGTCGAAGAGGGCGACTTCGAGGACCACACCGCCGCGCTCGCCTGGGCGAGGGACGGCGACCACGACGAGGACGTGCAGCGCGTCGAATACCTCGACCCGGGCCCGCAGCGCGACTGGCGCTGGGCAGGCCCGCTACTCGACTGACAACCCATCCCACCGAAGGTGGGCGTCACCCGAAAAACATGCGCGCACAAATTCTTGCCCGGCGGGGCCGACGTGATCACACCAGTGCGCCTCCGGCCGCCAGCCGCGGGTGATGGCACAGGCGAGCCATGCCAATCAACTCGACGCCTCAGACGAATGGAACGGCGAACGGACGCGGCCTCAGAAAAGCATCACGCCCGCCCGCCGGCTCAAGAGGAGCCCTCGACCACGACACGCACAGGGGATGTCGGGGGTCTCGTGGCCGAGGACTCCGGTTCAGGTAGCAGGCAATCTCGGCAGGTCCGCGACCAGCACTCGGGCTTTGGTCTCGCGATCGAAGTACGCCCGCTTGGACCCATCCGCGGAGGGACTTCCGAGATGGGTAGCCGTCGGAATGACCACCGCCGCAATCTCGAAGAGGTTGACCGCGGCAATCAGGTCCAGGAACGCCTTCGGATCGGTCAGGAGATCTTCGACGAGCACGGTCCCCAGGGTGTAGCCGCTACGTCGCGCGAACACTGCGAGAGCTTCCTGAGTCCGTGCAACCTCGCCATCTCGCATCAGCGGATATCTCCGCATGTACCCCAAGGCAAGTGGCTGCGCAGACTTGATCACATCGGATCGGCGACCGTCCATCACTCACCCCGGAGCTCGTCGCGAATCTCAACGACCGTCCGCACGTAAAGCACAACTGCCACCGCGCTCAGAATCCAGAACCCATCAGGCAACAGACTCACTCCCCCAGACCACGTAGAAGCAGGTCACCGAGATGAGAGACGACGCGAGGTTCGACTGCCACCTCCGTGACGACTCACCGGGCTTCTCGGTGAACACTTTCGCCAGGCGATTGCGCCAGCGCGCTGCGAACTCCGCCGTCCCGCCGCGGCTGTCGGCAGCATGCCGAGGCAAGGTGAATGCGTCCTCATAGAAGAAGCAGTAGACCGTAGGGCGCTCGTCAACGGCGCTCATGGCAGTACTCCGGCGATGCAGTCGGCGCAGCGCGTGCACGGCCATGCCCCACCACATCCGGCGCAAAGGCCGTCCTTGCTCGCGGTCGGCACGGCCAGGCCCGAAGACAACGGGTAGGCGAAGTCGTCGGCAGTTCGATTGGCACGCAGCTCGTCGGGAAAGAGAACCTCGGTAGAACCTCCATGACCGTGAATGCGTTCGATCGCCTCGACGCCTCCGGGCCAGTAGGCCACCGTGGGATCAGATCCACGCCACCGTACAGACACCGAACCATCGGTCCATTCCGTGCCCTCAGCCACGACGCCCGTCCCGCTGACCTGAGAAGAGTCGTAATAGCGCACGAGCACGAAGGGTCGCGGAGCGATCAGGCTCATCGCTTCCAACTCCTTGACTTGTCGGTATCTGCTGTTGCTCAGCACCCAGACAACCCCCGTCTGCTGCTGGCCGAATAGGGCGATCCGGTGGTCAGTCGACAGAACCGCCTAGGGTGATTTCGGCGCCCTGTCGCCTGGCGGACACGGAGGGTGAGCGCTACCGTTCTGGAATGGGAAGCACGCGCAACACGGCTCTTGAGGAGTGGATGGCTGAGCACGGCTACAGCTCCAACAGCCTTGCTGAGGCGGTGAACCACGCGCTCATACAGGTGACCGGGAAGCACGGAGGCCTAGACGGCTCATCGATTCGGGACTGGAAGGCCGGCCGCGTCAGCTGGCCCAAGACAGCCACCCGCAAGGCGCTGGAGAACGTCACCGGTCTACCGGTGTCCGCTCTAGGGTTCGCACCACGGGGCCGAACGTCGGCTACCTCAATGCCGCAGGAGGTCGCCGACATGAAGCGCCGCACCCTCGTCGGTGGGATTGCAGCGGCGGTCGCCGTGGTATCGAGTGCTCCCGGTACCGGACGGCGCCGGCTCGGCATGAGTGACGTCGACCGATTGCAGCAGCGCTTCGCTGAAATCATCGCCAGCGATCACCGTCACGGTGGCCAGCTCGACATTGAGCAAAGAGCCAGTGCGCTAGCCGACCAAGCACTGATCCTCCAGAACTCGGGCAGCGCGACCCAACGCGTACGCAGCAGCCTCTACGCCTCCGCGGCTGCCTTCCGCTCCTCAGCCATGTGGGCCGCCATCGACGGCCGCAGGTTCGACGCCGCCAAGACACACATGCGCGAAGCCCAAGCCCTCGCCGAGATGTCAGGTGAACAGACAATCAAGTTTCGCATCTGGAGCCACGCCGGAACCCTCTATCGCCACACAGGCCGGCCTGCAGATGCACTTGCCGCCAACGACGTTGCGCGCAACCTCCACCTCACCCGCCGCGACCCTCTGTTCGCATCACTAGGCCTCGCTCGCGAAGGAGCAATACACGGCGCTGCCCAGGACCCCGCCGGCACCCGCCGTGCATTCGGACAAGCGCAAGAAACGATGATGCGCGCCAACCCGGCCGACGAGCGACCGGTATGGATGCTCGGCTTCTATGACCAGGCCGAGCTGGACTCCCTCGCCCAGTCGGCCTACCTGGCATTGGGCGACTACCCGACCGCCGAGTTTCACGGTCACCGCTGCCTGGCGAACCTTCGATCTCACATGGTCCGGTCTTCAGCCATCACCACGACCCGAATCGCGCACGCCCAGCTCGCACAAGGCATGGCCGACGTTGCCACCGCCACAGCTACAAAGGTCCCCACCGACGCCGCCACCCAACATGCTCGCGTGAACCGCATGCTGCAAGAGTTCGGAGCCGCTCTACGCGCCCAAGCAGCGGGTAGTTCCGCCGTACAGGCTTGGTCCGAACACGTCGCCACCTGGAGGACCCCTGCATGACCGCGACACCCACCCTCGAACTGCGCACATTCGACAACCTCGACACCGTTCGCGGCGATCTTGTCGATGTCTACGCTGACGTGCGCTCAGCACTCCTGCACCTACCGAACTACGCAGTCACCGCCTTCGGCGAAAGGTTGGACCGGCACGGCGCCGAGCCGGGCTTCGTGGCAGTCCTCGCCTACGCCAACGGATTTCCAGTCGGCTACGCCTACGCCAACACCATCGAGCACGGCGACCGATACTGGCAACGCACCAACCCCGCACCAGCCGACGAGTACACCCGACGTCCGGCCGCGGCCCTCAAGGAGATCGGCGTTCGATCGGCTTGGCGCAAGACCGGCACCGCCCGCCGCATCCACGACACCCTCCTCGCCACCCGAACCGAGCCATTCGTAACGCTCATGGTCAACCCCGCCGCCGGCGACGGAAAGGTCCACGCGCTCTACCAATCCTGGGGCTACGACGACATCGGCCAAAGCCAACCGTCGTCGGCCTCCCCCCTCCTCAGCGTGATGATCAAACCAATCAGTTGACAACACTAAATTGGTCGAGCCACTGGCCGGCGCAACCGCGAAAGATGCGGCCATATAACTCGCCCACCACTCAACGACCGCGAGCCAGAGCATTAGCCGAGCCGACAGCGTTCAACCTCTGTCACACTTGGTGCACACAAGGCGTTCAGCCTCTGAAACGCCTTGAGAAGGACGCTGTCCTGATCGAGTTGACTTTCCGTGGATATCAACAAGCACGGATCTGATGTCAATTGCAACGGACAACCACGCGTCCGCGCGCACTGCGCCGAGCGGTTCTACCGGGTCGCTCCGATCGGAGATTCTGCTCTAAAGATCGAGGCAAAGGCGACCTTCTCTGTGGTATCGATCTTCAGGGTTCCAGCGGAGCCTCACTACATTCCGGTTGATCGCTGAGGTGTACTTGACCGAAGCGAACGGCAGTCACTGGGCCGGGCCCTTATTGATCGTGCACTGATTGATGTCGGCGGTCACAACCTCCAGCGACCAGGCGTACTCGAGGTCATTCGCATAGCACTGACGCTGGGGCGGTCGTCCCGGCGTTAGTGCCCAAGTCCCAGGCCTCCTTCAGCCCCACAACATGGTCGATGTCGATGTCGCGCGAGTTCGTCCAGGCGGCGCCGTCGTACCGCGAGAACCAGGTGGCCGACAGGACATTGCAGCCCGTCGCCATCGTGGTCGACTCGGCGATCAGGATCTCTTCCCGCCTATCGCAGGTGTCCGAGTCCGAATCGACCCAATGTGGGACAACCTGGTCGTATCCCGTAGTGACCTCCACCTGGACCATCATGCTGGCCAGCAGATCGCTGACCGCGATGTTGGCTGCGGTGGCACGCATCGCCCGCTGGGACTGGAAAGCGACTGCGAGCAGGAGTACACCAAACAGTCTTGCCGCCTTCGGCCCAAGGCCGCGCGCCGAGCAACTCCTCGGCACCAACGACTACACCACCTCTTCAAAGTCTGCGACGGCTGCCGCGGCGTCCTCGAAATCGCCTCGGCCACTGAACTGGTCGGTGGCGGAGGAGCTCAGGCTGCGATCTACGAGCTGGCGAGTGAGCTTCTTGCTGCGGCTGCGGCGGCTGCTTTGTAGCGGCGACGAGAACTCGAGCTGTACCAACGGCGTCGAAGGTGGCTCTGCATCACTTCCACGAGTACGGCTCGAGCTGCCGTCGAGCGATCCCGTGGTAGAGCTACATTCAGGTTTACTCCAGCGTCGGTCTTGACTGGATCGACCAGCCACGCGTCGTGCATCTGCTGGCCGGCCTCTTGCTTTGCGGTCGTGACGTAGTGATCGAAGGCGTCGGCGACAGCGGGGTCGCAATGTAGCCTGAGCAGGGCCTGGCTGTGGTCGATGCTGGCCTTGACGTCGGACAGTTTGCTCGTGATGGCAAATCGGGTGCTGGCCTGTCCGTCCTTGCGCAGGATTCGGTACGGTCCTTCGAGGTACTCCGCGACGGCCCCAAGGGCGTCCGCATACAGGGTGGCCCAGGATTCGTTGCGGGTCCGTGCGGCGTTCACGAGCAGGGTGAGGACGACCGCGCTGGCGGCGATGAACGCGCCAGATAACGTGACGACCTGCGCCCAGGTAAATGCGCCGAGGCCTCCTTCGGCCGGCGCGACTGCGGCTGGAGCTGGGATGTTGTCTGGCGCCGGACCTGCTCCCGGCAGCAGCATGAGCAGCCGGACCACGAGGTCATAGAGGCTCATCCGGTACCAGCTTCATCGGGGAAGCCGTGCGGCGCCTCGTCGCCGAGCCATTCACCAGGTGGTGGTCCGAGTCCACCGGTGGATCGCCAGTGGCCTTCGTAGAAGATGTGGTTACGCGTGAGGTTCAACAAGGCGATCAGCCCCATGGTGTGGGTCCATCGGCGATCATCTGCATCACGCGGATACCACAAGCACAGGGCATCTCCAGGCAGCCGATGAGGGGAGATCGCGCCCACGTCGGCGAAGACACGTGGATACTCGGCCGGCTCCAGCCCATAGGTGTCGTACGTCGGGTTCTCGTGGAACTCGACAGTGACCGGGACGGCATCTTCGCGGCCCGGCACATCCAGTCCAGCGTGCCGGTAGATCAGGACCCGCCCCACCGGCCGACCGTGCGTCGGTGAGGTCAGGCTGGAGGTCACGAGGCCGCGGTGCTCTGGGTGTGCGTCCAGGTCACGCTCGAGCGCAACCTGGAACGCAATCCCCGTGGCATACCAGGGATTGAATCCTCTGGTACGGCGTCCTCCGCCGAATTCAGCTGTGACCTCGGAGCGGGCGTTGCTCACCCGACACCCCAGGAGCGGGTACGCGGCGCCTGCTGATCGGGATGGTGACCGACCACAGGCACCGTCGCGATCGGGACGACCGCCGCGGCCGTCTCTGCGGCGGCCCGGTCCGCCGCCAGCTTCCGGGCAACCTCAGCCTGCACGGCGTCCGGATCCGGGAAGGGCAACAGATCCTTATCGTTGAAGAACTTTGCTAGCTGTTCGTGGGCCTGCAATGGGTAGCCGGCGTCCTCGAGCTCGATCGCGTGGACGAGCCGGTCGCGGTCCCGCTCAAGCTTGTCGACCACCTGGGTCCGCGTCAGATCGTTCAGCGCGATCGGCTTCTCGGCGATGCCGGCCGGGTCCTCGGTCAGACCGTCGGAGAGGTCGTCGATCGCGTGGTCGAACCAGTCCTTCATGCCGGCGACCAACCGGGTAGGAGCGGTCATCGCACCGAGCGCGAGCGCCTTGATGTTCCACGAGCAGAGCGGGTGCTGGTTGCAGCGGTTGTAGTGCTTCAGCAGTCGGACCACACGGGCGAAGCTCATCCGCGTGGTCTTGTTGGCCTCGCGGATCAGCCGCGTGTGCTCCTCGGGGTGTGACCGGCTCCAGCCGGCGTGATTGGGGATGTAAAGCCCCTCGGTGGGGTGCTCGATCGCCACGATCACATCGGCCGTGAAGTCTCCGGCGCCGGACGAGACCGACTTGGCGAACCGCACCAGGATCGAGCGCTTCCGCGCCTTCCACTCGACTCGGAGGTCGGGGAACTCCTCCTTCAGCGCATCGCGGATCGCCCTCGCGGCCCGCTCCTGCAGGTCTGCGCAGCCCTTCAGGCCAGGACCATGGGTGTCCTTCGCCTCGGCGACCACGACGCCGAAATCGATGTCGGTCAGCGGATCTAGCGCGTCGCCGTGGGCAACCGACCCATTCACGTACGGACGGCTGCCCGGGAACTCGTCGAGGAGGGCAGCGGCGAGGAGATCCCGCCGACGACGCGCCTCGGTGAGCTCATCGGGGGTGACCTGAATATGCGACCGCAGGAGCTCCAGCAGTTCCTGAAGCGTCGGCGGGCGGTCGGGAACGGAGTTGTCGGCGCTCGCGGTGAGCAGGGTGGTCACGGTGTCTCCTCGCTGTCGATGTGGCCTTGCGAGGAACGAACGGGCTATCTCGACGCTTGGCGCACGCGGTGGCTCGACTCGGCCACCGTCGTGATGATCGTGACAGCCACCACCGACAGTTCAGCGAAGGCGTCCAGTTGCCTACAAGCAGTCGGCGCAGACTCCCCGTGCAAAGCCCGCCGCGGGTTTCACCATCCAGCAGGAGGTGCAGGTGCGCTCGGCTAGGGCTGGCTCGCAAGCACACCGCCCGCAGTCCGGGCACGGTGGAACCCGGCAGCGTGAGCACCCTGCGGCGAACGTCGTATAGGAGGTGCCGCAGGCCGGGTTGACGCAGTCGTACGACCCGGCCCGTGGGCGGTCATCTCGGCTCGGCAGCGCGAACTCTTCCCATGGGGCGTGGTCGGTTACAGCGACTACCAGGAGGAAGCCGTCCATGCCTGTGGTCTGGATGTACAGCTCTTGTCCCTGGATACCGTCGCGATAGGTGAACCGTCCTCGGCCCCGACCGTTGCCGCTCGACAGCGCGCGGCCGATGACCGGCGTACCGGACTGGTCGCTGCCACGCCGCAACGGCGGCAGCTCGCGTGACGAGGAGAAGAACACCGTGCCGTCGGGGTGCAACAACGCGACGTGTCCAGGCGCCGGCAGCCTACGAGCACCCTGCACGCAGACCGCCGAGCGCGACGCGGAGCAACGCCGGTATAGGGTCACCAGATCGCCTGCGGTCGGGCCCGACTGGTTGATGGCAAGCTCGACGACCGCATCCGGAAGCAGGATCGCGGCTGCGAAACCATCGCACGCGACGTCCTCGAACAGTGCCCGCGGCGTCTGTCCCCAGACGGCCTTGGCCAGTCCGGAATCTGTCCGTTGCAGGTGGTGCCCCAGTTCATGGAGTGCCGTGAAGTTCCGGCGCCGTGGGCTGGCCGCCAACGCAACCTGGATCGTGCTGACGCCCTGGTCATCCTCGATGTACGCCCCGGCCACGCTGCACGCGGCTTTGCCTTCGGCGGGCACTTCGAGCACGAATTGCAGTTGGATCTGATCCCACCGGCCCAGTACGTCGCACGGCTCCCGATGGAGCTCACCGAAGTCAGTTCCGAAGATCCGTTTGGCGACTGCGACCATGTTCGCCGCCTGCAGGGCGACGATATCCCGGCGAGGCCCGTTCATCGGCCGGGGGCCTCGTCGATCTCCGGAAGAACCGCATCGAAGTACGCCCGCACCTTGGCCTCCCAGAAGGTCTGTCGCCGATCATGCTCGCGCGCCGCCAGGGCCAGAACACCGTAGGCGCAGAATCTCCAGGTCTCGATCTCCTCCCGTTCACGAGCCTGTGCCATCCGGTCCACGCGGGCTCGAACCTCGGGAAGATCCATGGCGGCGATCAGTTCATCCGGCAGCACCGGCTGGGAAGCCGACAGCACGTGTGCGGTCGATACCCCCAGCAGTTCTGCGAGCCCGGCAGCTTGTTGCTCCGTGAGCGAGGCCTCGCCCCGCCGTATTCGACTCGCCAACCGGACCGAGCCGACAGCCCGGACGACATCGTCGAATTCCGCAGTATCAAGCAGCGCGTCGAGGTCGACGGCCCCGGCCTCCGCGTCAGGCACCCACGAAGCATCGGCAAGGCTCTCGATCGCATCTTGTAGATCTGCGCGCAGCCGGGTTCGCGGATCGGTCGGCCCCCAGTTCGCTGTACCGGCCGCCAGTTCGGCTGTACTCGGCACCGCGAGGGACCCGAGCTTGAACTCGAGCACCCGCATCGGCACCGCCGAGTCGTCGTTGACCCAGATCGTGACGTCGACGCCAAGATCGTGGGCCGAAGCCGGAGCGACCACCGCGCTGTCGTCCGCCTCGACATCGAGAGTCACCGGCACCGCCCTGACTGACGGTGGGTTTACCTCGGCGACGAAGGCGACCAAAGCCGTCCCGTTCCAGCGCACTCGCCAGAAGTCGCCCGGTGACGGTAACGGCGTACGCCGCGACCGCTGCGCATCCCGAAGCGCCGATCCCGCTACAAGGTTGCTCCGGAAACGAGCGAACCTTTCCTCATCGGACATACGCGACGACCTCCCTCCTCAGTGTCAACGAACGCGGTAACGCTCGAACTGTCACACGTCCTCCAACGAGTTCGCACGATCGCAGATGCACCGGACGACATCTTCTTCGGTCCCCGCAGTAGTTCCGGACCGAATCTTCGCCTTCGCGCTCGCGGCGATCGCCGCACCGGTCCTCCGCGATACGCCGAGTGCCGAAGCCACAGCCCGGTCACTGTCGAGATGCAGGACCGCCCGTCGCTCGTGCACGTCCAGGGCATGCCAGATCGCATCCGCGATCGCCTCAGGCAAGACCTCCAGATCATCATCCAGACCTGGCCGGGACTCGTCACGCCCGATGCTCGCGACGATCTGCGGATCGGTGGGTCGCTCCGCTTTGTCGACATCGAGCGGTACGGCTGGAACGCAGTTCTGCACGACCTCAGCGAGGTCAGGATCCCGCACGAACCCCGCGGCCTCGTCCAACGCCGCCTTCGCAACCCTAACGATCGCCTCCCGAGACGGCCGTGGCGTCGGGCCGGATCGGCTCCAAGCAGTCGCAACGACCCCACGTAGCCGCAGCGATGCGGCGATCAACCGGCCGATGTCACCCTGCCAGGCAACGGCAGGCGCTGACCCCAGACGCCATGCCTTGTACGGCCGAAGATGACGAACGAAGTCACTCTCGGCTCCGAAGATCGTCTCAAGCCGGGCCATCAATTTGAATCGCTCGGTCTCGCGACCCATGTCGCGCAGCACGTTCTCGATTGCGGTCAACAGGTACAACTCGAGCTTCGCGTCAGTGGTCGTCCTCAGCAGTCCCGCCTCGACGAATTGCCCCTTGCGCACGAACACTTCCCCCAGAAGGTCAACGAGCGCATCCTCAGTCCAGCTCGTGTGTCCGGTCATCGGCGGTCCACCGAAGAACCGACCAATGGCCTGCCGCGCAAGGCGCAGCAGGAGCTCATACTGCGCTCGCTCGTCGCCGGCCCTGATGGCCGCGTGGTCATCCATGACCCCTCCCCACCGCGAAACCTAGCCCTTCAGCAGATGACCATCCAGACCTGAGCAAATAGCCGACCGGTCGATGGTCGCCGGTTGTCACGGCGATCCGATTGAAATCTGGTCACGCGTACTCGCCCAATCGGCCGGTCACGATGCGCCCACCAGGATCTCGGCCGATCGACGTGGACCGCTCGAGCGCAGAGGCTGAGCGTGTGGTTAAGGCGCGTGTTGCTCCTCGGACACACCAATAGTGTTCGACATGCGTGGCAGCAACTCGGGAAGTATCTACGCAAGTCGCCACACGAGGAGAGAGTCTGAAGTCACGATGAGGATCGGGATCTCAGGGCACACGAACCTGACGCAAGCTTGCGGGACGCTCGTATACGAAGCGATCCGCGAAGCGCTGAGACCATACTCGCAACAAAGACTCGTCGGCGTGACATGCCTGGCACGGGGAGCGGATCAGATATTCGCGCAGGCCGTCCTCGACAGCGGCGGGCAGGTCACGGTCTTGCTGCCTTCGCGGAACTATCGCGAGAAGAAGGTGAAGCCGGCCAACCTTAAGGCATTCGATGACCTGCTGTCGAAGGCGGCTGAGGTTGTCTATATGCCGTTCGATGAACCAGGCCGAGCTGCCTACATGGCTGCGAGCGAGGAACTGGTGGCCCGAAGCGAACTGATGGTTGCTGTCTGGGATGGCAAGCCCGCGGGAGGCTACGGCGGAACGGCTGATGTTGTCGACCATGCTCGCAGCCTCGGCCGCGTGGTGCTGGTTGTCTGGCCCGAAGGGGCCGAACGCGAGCCTGCGTGACAGGTCCGGCTCAAGGTCTCTCGTCAAGCATCGCTGCGCGTGCACCACCCCAGGCATAGATCAGCACCACGCCGGGCAGCAACCCGCGCGGGTTTGGGTGGGCACAACGCTCAAGTCGAAACGCGAGTACGGGTGGGGCGAACTGGTCAGCCGCACCACCCAAGACACGGATCAGCACCACGCCGGGCAGCACCCCGCGCGGGTTTGGGTGGGCACAACGCTCAAGCTGAATCGCGAGTACGGGTGGGGCGGACTGGTCAGCCGCCGGAGATGCCGATTTCTGCGTCGGCCATGTCCGTGTTGAGGCCGTCGGTGTCGTCGAGCCAGCCGTGCGGGAGGATGACATGGTCGCGCGGGCTGCCCTGGCGGCCCCGCGGGGAGCCCAACTCCTGCACGGGGAAGGGCGCAGAGACGTCCAGCTGAGACAGGAGTTCGTCCAGGCGGGACAACGAATCGACCATGCCGAGGGCGGCGCGGAGTTCGCCGCCGGCGGGGAAGCCTTTCAGGTACCACGGGACGTGTTTGCGGAAGTCCCGCAGGCCGCGGTCCTCCCCCATCAGGCCGGCGAGCAGTTCGCCGTGGCGGCGCATGACCGTCGCGACCTCGCCGAGGGTTGGCAGGTTGAGTGCTTCGCCGCCATCGAACGCAACCGCCAGATCGCGGAAGAGCCAGGGGCGGCCGAGGCAACCGCGGCCGACGATGACGCCGGCGCAGCCGGTCTCGGCGACCATTCGGAGGGCGTCGGAGGCCTCCCAGATGTCGCCGTTGCCGAGCACGGGGATGTTCACGTGCTCTACCAGCTCGGCGATCTTCGTCCAGTCGGCCTGACCCGAGTAGGCCTGTGCGGCAGTGCGGCCGTGCAGGCCGATGGCAGCAGCACCGGACTCCTCAGCGATTCGGCCGGCGTCGAGATAGGTCTGGTGCGCGCTGTCGATTCCGATGCGGGTCTTCATCGTCACCGGAATCCCGTACGGCGCAGCCGCCTTCACCGCAGCCTGCAAGATCGCGCCCAGCAGATTCCGCTTCCAAGGCAGAGCAGCGCCGCCGCCCTTGCGCGTGACCTTCGGCACCGGGCAGCCGAAGTTCAGGTCGACATGCGCCACCCCGTACTCCGAACACAGCAACTCAACCGCGCGCCCGACATACACAGGATCGACGCCGTACAACTGCACCGATCGCACAGTCTCGCGCTCGTCGAAGGTGAGCATGTCGAGACTCTTCTGGTCGCCCTCGACGATCCCGCGCGACGTGATCATCTCGCAGACATACAGCCCGGCACCCTGCTCGGCGCACAGCCGCCGGTACGCCGCGTTGGTGATTCCCGCCATCGGCGCGAGCACCACCGGCGTATCGATCGTCAGTTCACCGAGTTTCAGCATGATCAGGCCTTCGCCACCAGGACCTGGCCGTTGCCGGAGACCTGCGCCTTGTAAGGCTGTACTGCGTTGTCCGTCGTCGTCACGTCACACGCGATGCCAGGGCCGGCAGGCTTCACAACAGCGATGTCATCCATCGTGCAGGTCACCTTCGCGGCGCCCGCCACAGTCCGCAGTACTGCGTCGACAACCTTCGCCTTGACGATCGCGACTTCATCGGACGTGAACTTGTACGACGCGCTGTACTGCTTCGCGTCGACCGTCAACGTCCCCTTGTACGCCTTGCCCGCATACGTCACCGTGCACGCAAGCGTGTGCTTGCCGGCCGTCTCCGCCTTGTCGATTCCCGGGCAGTTCACCGTCGTTGTCGCGGCGCGACCAGCGGTGACCTGAGCCTGCTTCGAGATCGCAAACCGGATCCGCTGCGACAGCGGCGCATCCGAAGCGGGCTCGCCCTTCACCGAAGGTGTCGGCCACGGCTTCGACGGGGTCGGCAGCGGCGTCAGCGACGGCGTCGACGCGGTCGGGATCGGCGCGGTAGAGCCCGGCGCAGACGGTGTCCCACCTGTAGACGACGCAGAGGTCGGGTTAGACGCCGGAGGACTGCCGGCATCCGGAGCAGTGTCCGAGCAGCCCGCGACCAGAAACACCAGCAGCGCGCTCAGCCCGAAGACCGCTACCCCAAACCTCGCGCGGCTGGGCGTCAAAAGAGGCGTCACAATCCCTCGCAACGTCGAGACGGCCATAGTCAGCAACCCACCAACCGCTGCGCCAGATAACCAGTCACCTCGGTCAGCGCGACCCGCTCCTGCTTCATCGAGTCACGCTCGCGGATCGTCACCGCCTGGTCGTCCAGGGTGTCGAAGTCGACCGTGATGCAGTACGGCGTACCGATCTCGTCCTGCCGGCGGTAGCGCCGGCCGATCGCCCCGGCGTCGTCGAAGTCGACGTTCCAGTTCTTCCGCAGTTCGCCGGCCAGGTCCTTGGCCTTCGGCGACAGGTCGGCGTTGCGGGACAGCGGCAGCACGGCCGCCTTGACCGGGGCCAGCCGCGGGTCGAAGCGCAGTACGGTCCGCTTGTCGACGCCGCCCTTCGCGTTCGGCGCCTCGTCCTCGGTGTAGGCGTCGAGCAGGAAGGCCAGCACGTTGCGGGTCAGGCCGGCGGCCGGCTCGATCACGTACGGCGTCCAGCGCTCGCCCTTCTCCTGGTCGAAGTAGGACAGGTCGACGCCGGAGTGCTTGGAGTGCGTGGACAGGTCGAAGTCGGTCCGGTTCGCGATGCCCTCGAGCTCGTCGAACTCCTTGCCGCCGAAGTGGAACTTGTACTCGATGTCGACGGTGCGCTTCGAGTAGTGGCTCAGCTTCTCCTTCGGGTGCTCGAACAACCGCATGTTGTCCGGGTTCAGCCCGAGCCCGAGGTACCAGTCCCAGCGGGCCTTCAGCCAGTACTCGTGCCACTCCTCGTCCGAGCCGGGGGCGACGAAGAACTCCATCTCCATCTGCTCGAACTCGCGGGTCCGGAAGATGAAGTTGCCCGGGGTGATCTCGTTGCGGAAGCTCTTGCCGACCTGGGCGATGCCGAACGGCGGCTTCTTCCGGGCGGTGCCCATCACGTTCGCGAAGTTGATGAAGATGCCCTGCGCCGTCTCCGGCCGCAGGTAGTGCAGGCCTTCCTCGGACTCGACCGGGCCGAGGTAGGTCTTCAGCAGGCCGTTGAACATCCGCGGCTCGGTGAAGGTGCCCTTGTTACCGCAGTTGGGGCACGGGATCTCGGCGAGCTTCACCTCGTCGGCGTCGCGACCCTTCCGGGCGGCGAACTCCTCGCGCAGGTGGTCGTCGCGGTACCGCTTGTGGCAGGACTGGCACTCGGTCAGCGGGTCGACGAACTCCTGCAGGTGGCCGGACGCCTCCCAGACCCGGGTCGGCAGGATGACCGAGGAGTCCAGCCCGACGATGTCGTCACGGCTCGTCACCATCGAGCGCCACCACTGGGTGCGCACGTTGTTCTTCAGCTCGACGCCGAGCGGTCCGTAGTCCCAGGCCGACTTGGTACCGCCGTAGATCTCGCCGCACGGATACACGAAGCCTCTCCGCTTACTGAGGCTGACGACGGCATCGACGGTATCCACGGGCACGTTTCGACTCCAGAGTGGTGGTACGGGAAGGGACCAGGCTATCCGGTCAGCGGTGCGGGGCGAACTCGCTCAGGTCGTCGTACGCCGACGGTTCGTCGATCGCCTGCGACAGCAGCGGCACGGCCGCCAGCTTGACCTCGTACGGCGACAGCGCGCGACGGTAGCTGCCGATGTTCACCCACTCCATGCTGAGCGCCAGCAGGTCGGGATCGTCCGCGTTCCGCCCGGTTCTGGCCGCGACGAAACCCTTCTGCCGCGACAGCACCTCGACGGCGGTCTCGAGCCGGCCAATGAACTCCGGCTGCGCGGTCTGCTCGACCCGGAACCTGATCACCACGAACACCCACGACAGCGTACGGCGTCACCTGGGGTCACCGGTCGCTGGCCCTGCTCCGGTCGCCTGGAACAATGGCCGGATGAGCAGCACACCCAGCAGTCAGCCGGTCAGCCCGCTCCGGGCGCGGATCACCAAGGCCAGCTACCCGATCGTCGCCAAGCTGCACGCCATGCCGAAGCTGACCCTGCCCGGCATCACCTTGGTGCTCGCCCTGATCGGAGTCTTCGCGCCGGTCAGCGTCGGCATCCCGGCCCTGATCCTGCTGGCCCTGCTGCTGGGCTGGCTCGGCTTCCTGTCCTGGCCGGTGGTCAGCACCGGCGCCCGGCTGATGCGGATCTTCTCGGTCCTGGTCATCCTGCTGTTCGCGGTCTCCCGGATCGCGAACAGCAACTAGCCGGCCGGCCCAAAGCCCAGGTCACCAGTCGTGAACGGTCCCGTCGGCCAGCCGGTTGACGGGCAGATAGGCCGGCGCGTACGGATGCGCCGCGGCCAGCTCCTCGTCCAGCTCGACGCCCAGTCCCACCGCCGACCCCGGATGCAGATAGCCGTCGGAGAACGTGAACTCGTGCCGGAACACCTCTGACGTAGCAGCGGTGTACCCGGCGTACTCCTGGATCCCGAAGTTGTGGATCGCCAGATCGAGGTGGATCGCCGCTGCCATTCCCACCGGCGAGATGTCCTCCGGACCGTGGATCGCGCTCTTGATCTGCTGCTGAGCGGCGAAGTCGAACAGCTTCTTGATCGGCGAGACTCCACCGAAGTGGGTGACGGCCGCGCGGACGTAGTCGATCAGCTGCTCGTTCACCAGCGTCCGGAAGTCGTGGATCGTGTTGAAGACCTCCCCGATCGCCAGCGGCGTCGTGGTCTTGCTGCGAACCAGCCGCAGGCCCTCCTGGTTCTCGGCCGGCGTGCAGTCCTCGAGCCAGAACAGGTCGTACGGCTCCAGGTCTTTCCCCAGCCGACCCGCCTGCAACGGCGTCAGCCGGTGGTGGGAGTCATGCAGCAGCGGTAGCTCAGGACCGAACTCGTTCCGGACCGCCTCGAACACCCCCGGCATGTGGCGCAGATAAGCACCGGTGTCCCAGTCCTCGACGAGCGGCCGCACCCGACCGTCCGGCAGTACATCCGGCTCGCCGCCCACGCCGTACACACGCTGCAGCCCGGGGATGCCCGTCTGGATCCGGATGGACTTGTACCCCTGCTCGAGCCGCTCCCGCACCGAGTCGAACAACTCCGGTACGTCGCGCCCGCTGGCGTGACCGTAGGTGCGTACGCGATCCCGGCTGGCCCCGCCGAGGAGCTGGTACAGCGGCAGGTTCGCGACCTTCGCCTTGATGTCCCACAGCGCGACGTCCACCGCGGCGATCGCGGCCATCGTGACCGGCCCGCGACGCCAGTACGCGCCCCGGTAGAGCGACTGCCAGGTGTCCTCGATCCGATGCGGGTCGAGCCCGATCAGCAGCGGCGCCACGTGATCGCGCAGGTACGAGACCACCGCGAGCTCACGCCCGTTGAGGGTCGCGTCGCCGAGACCGGTCACCCCGTCGTCGGTGGTGAGCTTCAGCGTGACGAAGTTACGGCCCGGACTGGTGACCACGACGGTGGCATCGACGATCTTCATGACAACTCTTTCCTGTTCAGCCTTTGGTGGCGCCGGCGGTGAGGCCGGCAACGAGATGTTTCTGGGCGAGCACGGCGACCACGACAACGGGCACCGTCATGATCGTGGACGCGGCCATCAGGCCGCCCCAGTCGGTACTGGCATAGGAGATGAAGGTGAACAGCGCGACCGGCACGGTCATCGTGTTCTCGTCGGACAGGATCAGCGCGAACATGAAGTTGTTCCAGCTCGCCACGAACGCCAGCGTCGCCGCCGTCGCCGTACCAGGCGCCGCCAGCGGCAGCGCGATCCGCCGGAACGCGCCGAACGCGCTCAGCCCGTCGACCCGGGCGGCCTCCTCCAGCTCGATCGGCAACCCCTCGAAGAAGCCGATCATGATCCACAGGATCAACGGCACCGAGACGAACATGTGGCTGAGGATCAGCACCGTGTAGCTGCCGACCAGCCCGACCTGCGCGAACAGGTAGTACCACGGCACCAGCAGCGAGATGGCCGGCACGATCCGCGCCACCAGCACCAGCGAGCCGGCCCGTTGCATCCGGAACCGGCCGACCGCCCACGCGGCCGGTACGGCGATGATCGCCGACAGCACCGTGGAGACCACGCCGACGATCAGCGAGTTGGCCATCGACGGCAGAATCTTGCCGTCGGCAAGTACCGCGCGGAAGTTCTCCAGCGTCGGCGAGAAGATCAGCCCGACGTTCGGGTCGGTCACCTGCACGTTGGTCTTGAACGCCGCGGCGAACATCCAGACCAGCGGCAGCGCGAAGAACAGGGCGACCAGCGTGATGCCGGCCCCGCGGACCCACGAGAGCTGTTTCCTCATGCGGCACTCCTGACCGAGCGACGGCGCAGGACCAGCACCACACCGATGATGAACAGGGTGAACATCACCAGCACCGCCGCGGCTAGGCCGTACTCCTGGTAGTCGAAGGTCAGGCCGTACGCGTACACGTTCAGCGTCTCCGCCTCGAACGAGGACCCTCCCCCGGCGCCCTTCGTCGCATAGATGATGTCGAAGGTCTTGAGCCCGTCCACAGCACGCAGTACGAGCGCTGTCATCAGGGTCGGCCCGAGCATCGGCAGTACTACGTGCCTGAAGCGCTGCCAGGCGCCGGCCCCATCGACTCTGGCGGCCTCCTCCGGCTCCTCCGGCAGCGTCGCCAACCCGGCGAGCAGCAACAGGGTCATCATCGGAGTCCACTGCCAGACGTCGATCAGCATCAGCGTCGGCAGCGACTGCGAGACCGAGCCGAGGAACTCCTGCGGCGGGATCCCGACCACGTCCAGCATCCGGTTGGCGATGCCGTTGGTCGGGTCGAGGATCAGCAACCAGAGGATTCCGATCGCCACCGGCGTCGCCAGCAACGGGATGATCAGTACGGTCCGTACCCAGCGGATCCCCCGGAACACCTTGCGCATCAGCATGGCCAGCGCCAGCCCGAACACGGTCTCGAGCGCCACCGCTCCCACGGTGAACACGACAGTGCGCCACACGGCCGGCCAGAACCGGCGGCTGTCACTCAGTCCGTCGGCGAAGTTCTGCAGACCGATGTGCTTGGCGCCGGCATTCACCGCACCGAAGGCATCAGTGGTGCTGAGGTTCAGCGTGAACAGCAGCGGGAAGATGATCATCAGCCCGACGAAGGCGAGCGCTGGCGACAGCATCGCCCACTTGAGCCGGCGGTTGGACCGCTCGATCGTGCTGGCCATCAGGACCCCTGGTGACGGTTGTCGCGGACCAGGAAGTCGGCGAACTCGGAGTCGGCGTCGCGAGCGACCGGCTCAACCGGCTGCTGCAGCACAGCCGTCACCAGCGGCCGGCCGACGATGTCGCGCGCGCGACCGACCTGCAGGACGTGCGGCCGGTCGTGCCCGATTCCGTTGCCGGCATTGACCTTCATGGCGGCAGCGAGCTCAGCCGGGAACCCACCGGCTCCAGCCGCCCAGACCGATTCGCGAGCACCCGGAATCCCGGCGGCCTGCAGCGAAGCAACCATCTCCGGACTCGCCGCCCAGCGGATGAACTCCCACGAGTGGTCCTGCAGCTTGGAGAACCGGTTGATCCCCAGGCTCCAGGACGGGATGTTGTAGGGTTTCGAACCCGCCGGACCGGCCGGGAACGGCGCATAGCCGATCTTCTTGCCGACCGCGGAGACCTTCGGATCGATCAGGCTGGTGTAGATCGCGTCGGCGTCGACATAGAACGCCGCCTTGCCCTGCGCGAAGATCGGCATCGCCTGCTCGAGACTCATGTTGGTGGCTCCAGGAGGCCCGGACTTGCCCAGCAGATCGCCGTAGTACCGGTACGCCGTGATCGCCTCGGGCGTCGCGATCGCCGACCGGCCGTCCACCGCGAAATCGCCGCCGAACGAGTAGAGGAAGCTCGACCACTGCGTCACCGCGCCGCTGCGCTGCCCGCGTCCGACGTACCCGAACAGGCCAGCCTTCTTGTCAGTAAGCCGACCAGCGGCCTGCTGCAACTCGTCCAGCGTGCGAGGCGGCGAGGGGACCAGGTCCTTGCGGTAGTAGAGGACCGGTCGCTCGGTCACCACCGGCACGCTCAGCACTCGCCCGCCCGTGGTCGAGGCCTCGCGAGGCGCGCCTTGGAAGTCCGTCCAGCCGAACGCGTTGTCGGACTGGACCCGATCGGACAGGTCGGCCAGCCAGTTGTTGTGGCCGAAGAGCAACTGGTCCTGTAGCGCGCGAACCATCATCACGTCGATGTCGGTCGCCGAGGCGTTGAGCTTGACGTTGTAGCTGCTGGAGAGCTGGTCGCCGGTCAGCAGCGACATCGAGACCCGCCGGCCGATCCGCTGCTCGAACTCCGGCAGGCGCTTGCGGATCGCCTGCGTCCAGACGTGGTTGACCGCGGCGATGCGGAGCGGAGTACCGGCCGACGGCGGACCGTCCGATGAGCAGCCGCTGAGCGTCAAGCCGCCCGCGACAGCTGCTGTGAGCCGACCGAACGCACGGCGGCTCAAGGGTCGATCAACAGACATGTACTCACCCTCTGAGTGGTGGTCCAACTGGTAGTACCAGTTGGACCGTAACAGCTCCCAGCCGACCAAGTCCAGACAAAGCTCAGCCCGCGGTACGGCGTTCGAGCAGCGTCTCGATGTGCCGGGCCGCCATCACATCGAGCCCGACATCGAGGTCGGCGCCGTACGTCCGCAGCCCCAGCGCGAGGTGTTCACGCATGTGGTGCCGGGCCAGGTCGACGTCCCGGGCCTCGATCGCGTCGAGGATCTCCGGGTGATGCGGTACGCCGGGCTGCGCGATCGACGGATCTGAGTTGGAGCGCAGCATCATCTCGAACATCATCCCGCCGATCGACGACAACATGATCCGCAGGACCGGGTTGCCGGCGGCGGCCGCGATCGTCTCGTGGAACTCCAGATCGGCCCGGGCCTTGGTGACCGGATCGGTCGCCGCGATCATCGCGTCGTTGACCACTCGCATCGCGCGGATCTGCTCGTCGGTGGCCCGCTCGGTCGCGAGTCCGACGATCTCGACCTCGAGCGGGATCCGGGCCTCGATCAACTGGCGAACCGTCGGCCGCCCAGCGCGGTACAGGGCGTCATAGCTGCGGGCATCGGCGGCTGACTGGTCGATGACGAACGAACCCCGGCCGGGCGCGACCTCGATCAGGTGCTGCGCCTCCAGCCGGCGCAGTACTTCGCGCAGTACGTTGCGGCTCGCCCCGAACTGGGTGGCGAGCTCGCGTTCGGAGGGCAGCTTGGCGCCGACCGGGAGCGCCCCGGACCGGATCTGGTTCTGCAGTTGCCGGGCGATGCTCTCGGTCAGCAGGCCCCGCTGCGCAGGCGGTTCGAAGACGTCGGCTGGCACACCGAAGACGCTACCCCAGTTCGGTTCAGAGCGCGGCGAGCTGCTTCAGCTGGGCGGCCCGGGTGGTCATGATCGAGCCGGCCAGCTTCTTCGTCGCCGGGTCCGAGCCGTCGGTGGTGATGCTGCGGGCCAGCACGATCGACTGGTCCAGATGCTCCTTGAGGTTCTTCTCGAAGAGCGGGTCGAAGGCCGGGCCGGCGGTCTTGCCCAGGGTGACGATCTCGGGCTCGGTCATCATGCCCGGCATGTCGTGACCCTTGTGCGGGTTGCGGACCGGCAACCGGGAGCGGGTCCGCAGCGCGACGAACTGGGCCAGCTCGGTCTTGTGCCCGGCAGCGACCTCGGCGGCGAACTTCTTCACGGCGGGATCGGTGGCCTGCTTCTCCGCGATACCCAGCACCTGCAGGAGTTGCTCGTCCATCGGGATCGCCAGCTCGATCCAGGCCAGGTCGGTCGCGTTGAACGACGGATCGATGTCCCACTTGGTCTCGCTCGACGACGGGGTCTCGGCCGGAGTACTGGCGGCCGGCGGGGACGAGACCGCGGCGGACGAGCCGCAGCCGGTCAGAGCGGCCAGCAGCACGGCGCAACAGGCTAGAGCCTTCATGAACGAACTCCTCGAACAGCGGGGGCGGTGGAGAGCTCCTCGAAAGCGACTCCACCAGTTAAACAGAGATCTGACGTAATGGAAGAGCGGCCGGGCGGGTCCTGGGACGGGGACCCGCCCGGCTGATGGGGGACTTATCTAGGGGTGACCGTTGGCTCCGCACTTGATGATCGGGCGGATGCAGTCGTTGACGCGGCGGGCCATCTCGGCCACCGGCCAGGCGTTGAAGAAGTCACCGTGCATGGTGAAGCCACCACCGGAGGCGAGCCGGAAGCCGGCCGTCGGGCCGTTCACCGGGTACCGCAGGACCTGCCGCAGCTTCGGCACCGGCACCGGGTGGCTGGCCGGGCAGTCGCCGTTGACCGGGTAGGACATGTGGCTCTTGTGGTCGGGCGAGTCCAGGTCGCGCCCGTTCCAGCACTGCGGGAAGTCCAGGTAGGACTCCAGCATGGTGCCGGCCGGACAGGTGATGAAGTCGTGCCCGGCGCCGGCGTCACCGGCGTGCAGGCAGGACCAGCGCGAGATGGTGTTGTCGCCCGGGCCGGTCGCCTTCGCGTTGCCGGCCACGATCCGCAGCCCGAACGGCAGCGGCTGGGTCCGGGCGATGACGTCGTCCCGCACGCCCTCCCCCAGGTAGTAGAAGGTCGTCCCGGTCGGCTCGACCGGCTGGTTGTTCACGTACAGCGTGGGCACCCAGTACGACGACTTGTCCTCGGCCGGGTTGCACGACGTCGGCGAGTTGACCAGGTCGTCCACGGTGGTGTTGGCGTTCGTCACCGTCGCACCGAAGAAGCTGTGCATGTGCGAGGCGCCCGGCATGTTCGGGAACACGATCGGGTCGTCAGGCAGCCGGTGGGTGAACGCGCAGTCCGCGAGGAACTCGGCCACCCGGACGATCGGCCCGCCACCCGGCGTACCGCCGTACACCTGGAACTCGAACAGCGAGGCACCCCACTGGGTGGCGCGCTGGGTGACCAGCACCCGCACGTACCGGCCGTTGCCGTTGACAACGAGACTCTGCTCGCCGCCGGTGCCGTTCGTGGTGGTCTGGATGGTGGTCCAGCTACTGCCGTTGGCAGAGGTCTGGATCTGGAAACCGCGTGCGTACGCCGCTTCCCAGCGGAGCAGGACACGGTTGACGGCCTGGGCCGAACCCAGGTCGACCTGGAGCCACTGGTTGTCGGCGAAGCTGCTCGCCCAGCGGGTGCCGTTGTTGCCGTCCACCGCGGCCGCTGCCGGGAAGGCGGCGCTCTCGACCGAGGAGGCGAGGGTTGGTTTGCCCTGTGACAGCAGGGTTTCCGCTGCCTGGGCCGGGCGGCTGGAGACGAAGAGGTAGGCGGTGAGCAGGGCGAACAGGGTGAGGAACAGCGTGCTGATTCGGAGTACACCGGAGGCTTTCATCAGAGCTCCTAGTGGTAGACGCGCACGTAGTCGACGAGCATCCGGGACGGGAAGGGCGTCGCGGAGTTGGGCGGGCCGGGGAAGTCGCCGCCGACGGCCAGGTTGAGGATCAGGTAGAACGGGTGGTCGAAGATCCACGGACCACGCGTCGCCTCGAGCTGGGCCTTGTCGACCACGAAGACCGTGGTGCCGTCGACCTGGTAGGTGATGCTCGTGCTGTTCCAGAGCATCGTCCAGGTGTGGAAGTCGTTCGCGAAGTCGGCGCCACCCGGCAGGCCGTAGGTGCCGCCGTACCCGCCGGCGCCGTTGTAGGCCGGGGCGTGCAGGGTCGAGTAGCCCTTGGTGGTCTCGCGGCCGAGGATCTCGACGATGTCGATCTCACCGTTGTAGGGCCAGGGGCGGCCGGTCAGGAAGTCGGCGCCCATCATCCAGAAGGCCGGCCACAGGCCGTTGCCCTTCGGGACCTTGATCCGCGCCTCGATCTTGCCGTACGTCGTACTGAACTTGTTGGCCGTGTTCATCCGGGCCGAGGTGTACTGGCAGGTGCCGCTGCCGCTGACCGGGTCGATCGGGCAGGCCGAGCCGGGCGTGACCTCGCGGCGCGCCTCGAGCACCAGGTTGCCGGTGCCGTCCATCTGGGTGTTGTTGTGGTTGGTGTAGACCTGCAGCTCGTTGTTCTGGCCGATGCCGGGGTCGGCGGACCACTTGGCGGCGTCCGGCTTGGTACCGGCCGGGCCGTTGAACTCGTCGGCGAAGACCAGTTGCGGCGGGTTCGCCGGGTCGGCCGGCGGGGTCGGCGGCGTGTTCGGTGCGCCACCGGTGCCGTAGACCTGGAACTCCCACAGCGAGTACCCGTACGGCGTATTGCGCTGCGTGCCGTACATCCGGACGTAGCGGCCGGAGCCCGTGACGTTCAGCGTCTGCTTGAAGCCCGGACCGGTCGTGGTGGTGTAGATCGAGGTCCAGTTGACGTTGTCGTTGGAGACCTGGATCTGGAACGCCTTCGCCGAGGCGGGATCCCACTGCAGGATCACCTTGTCGATCTGGGCGGGGGCGCCGAGGTCGACGGAAATCCAGCCCGGGTCGACCCAGCCGGTCTCGGTCGTGGTCGCCCAGCGGCTGGCCGGGTCGAGGTCGAAGGCGCGAGCCGGGGTGCACTCCCAGCAGTTGCCGTCGTGCTGCTGCGACGAGGCAGCGCCGGTCTTGCCGTAGCTGAGCAGCTTGCTGCCCGGGCCGGGGCCGGTGCCCGGCGTACCGAAGACCTTGAACTCCCACAGCGAGTAGCCCCACTGGGTGGTGCGCTGGGTGCCGAGCATCCGGACGTAGCGGCCGGAGCCGGCGACCGACAGCGTCTGGTTGCCGCCGGCGCCGGTGGTGGTCGAGTAGACGGAGGTCCAGGTGGAGCCGTTGGCCGAGACCTGGAGCTGGAACGCCTTCGCGGCGGCCGTCTCCCAGTTCAGCTGGACCTGGCTGATGGTGGCGGTCTGACCGAGGTCGACCTGGATCCACTGCGGGTCGGCGTGAGCGCTCGACCAGCGAGTGCCGCCGTCACCGTCGACGGCCGAGGCCGCCGAGAAGACGGCGTTCTCGGTGGACGACGCGGTGGCGGTCTTGCCTTGGGACAGCAGGGTGTCGGCGGCGCCTGCGGGCTGGCTGACCAGCAGGGCGAGAACGAAGCTGGTCGCGACGGCGATTCCGGTGGCGATCTTGAAGCGTGACCGGACGCGCGACAGCGAGGGGGAAAGGGACGGCATGGCATCTCCTGGGGCGGGGCGAGAAGAACCGGGGGAACGTTCCCTAAGCCTGAGAAAACCGTGCTCAGGGAACGGTGTCAAGACCTCGTGGTCACTCGGCCGCAACCTTGACGTAACACTGCGGGGCTGCTCGGGCCCGCCTTGACAAGGTTCCGGAACCGCCGGGATGCTCAGTCGTGGGGAACGCTCCCCTTGCTTGGCCCAGCGAGCGGCTCGTGGTCGGCACAGGTTGAACGATGGAGGTGTCCAGGTGCGTGCATCACGGTGCTTGAGCAGCGTCCTCGATGCGGAGCATCGTGGATGCTGCTCAAGTGCCGTGAGGTGCGTGCCTGGGCGCCTCCAGCGTCAAGCTGTGCCGACCACGAGCCGCCGGGGGTAGTGGGTGCGACGACCGACGCTGCACGCTGTCGCGGCCCGGGCCGGGGTGTCGAAGTCGAGCGTCTCCCGGGTGATCAACGGCGAGCCCACGGTCGCGCCCGAGATCCGCCAGATCGTGATGGCCGCGGTCACCGAGCTGGGCTATGTGCCGAACGGCGCGGCCCGCAACCTGGTCACCCAGAAGACGAACACGATCGCGATCATCGTCTCCGATCCGCCGGCCGGTCTGGTCTCGGACGACCCGATGTTCGCGATGGTCGTCCGCGCTGCCTCCCGCGCACTCGAGGCGGCCGGCAAGCAGGTCTCACTCGTGCTGGCCGGCTCCGACGAGAGCCGACTGCGGGTCGAGCAGTACCTCGCGGCCGGTCACGTCGACGGCGCGATGCTGGTGTCGATGGACGGCTCGGACCCGCTCCCCGCAGTACTGGCCCGGACCGGGTTGCCGATCGTGTCGCACGGCCGGCTCGCGACGCCAGGCCTGATGCCGTACGTCGACAACGACAACATCGGCGGCGCCACCACAGCCGTCCAGCACCTGCTCAGCCAGGGCCGGCAGCGAATCGCCACCATCTCCGGTCCACTCGACATGCAGGCCGCGCAGGAGCGCCTGAACGCCTATCGGCAGAGTCTCCAGGACACCGACCGCCGGTCGATCGTTGCCCTGGGCGACTTCACCCGGATCTCCGGCGCCGAGGCGATGCGCCAGCTACTGCAGGACGATCCGCAACTGGACGCCGTCTTCGCCGCCAACGACCTGATGGCGATCGGCGCCCTCCGCACCTTGCGCGAAGCCGGCCGCCGGGTGCCCGACGACGTCGCGGTGGTCGGCTTCGACGACATCGAGGCCGCGCTCTACACCGCTCCCCCGCTCACTACGGTCCGCAGCCCGATGGGCGAGCAGGCGGCGCGCACAGTGCGCCTGCTGCTCGACCTGCTCGCCGACGGCTGCGCCGAATCGGTCATCCTGCCGACCGAGATCGTCATCCGCGAATCAGCCTAGCCCCGCCTTCAGAATCAGATCCCGTACCGCGGTCGCCTCGATCCGTCCCTCCGCGGCAAGCTCGGGATCGCTGCTGAGGAAGACCGGCCCGTCCTCAGGGTTGTCCGGCAGCCGACCGTGCGAACCGCGCACGATCGACGGATCGAGCGGCACCACCGACATCGCGTACCGCAGCCCGACCTTCTTCTTCAGCAGGTACGACGCCGCCCGCGGCTTCACCCATTTGTCGGACGGATCGAAGAACAGCTCCGCCGGGTCGTAGCCAGGTTTGCGATGGATCTCCACTCCCCTGGCGAAGTCAGGCGCTCGCTCGTCGTCGAGCCAGTAGTAATAGGTGAACCAGGAGTCCGGCTCGGCCACCACGACCAGGTCCCCGGCCCGCTCATGGTCCAGTCCGTACCGGCGTTTGCCCTCGGCATCCAGTACTTCGGCGACGCCCGGCAGGCCGCTGAGCAGCTTGCCGACAGCATCCAAGTCGTCTTTCACGTACACGTGCGCCAGCTGGTGATCCGCGACCGCGAAGGCCCGCGACGCCCACGGATCGAGATACTCCATCCCGTCCTGGGTGTGCACCTCCAGCAGCCTTTCGCGGCGCAGCAACCGGTTGATGTCCACCGGCCGCGACACATCAGTGATCCCGTACTCCGACAGCACGATCACCGTCGCACCCCTGGCCTCGGCATCATCCAGCAGCGGAGCCAGTACCGCGTCCAGCTCGATCGCCGCCCGCGTCGCCTCGACCGACGAGGCGCCGTACCGCTGGAGGTCGTAGTCGAGATGCGGGACATAGGTGAGCAGCAGATCAGGGTTGTCCTCGGCAAGGATCTGCCGGGACGCGGCAACGATCCACTGGCTCGACCTGATCGATGCCGTCGGCCCCCAGTAGTGGAAGAGCGGGAAGTCGCCGAGCTTGCCGGTCAGGCGGTCGTGCAGCTCGACCGGCCGGGTGTAGCAGTCCGGCGCTTTGCGACCGTCGGCGTAGTAGATCGGCCGCGGGGTGACCAGCAGGTCGGTCTCCGCGCCCATCGCGTACCACCAGCAGACGTTCGCCACCTTGTACTGCGGGTTGTTGCGCCGGGCAATGTCCCAGACCTTGTCACCCTGGACGAGTTTGTTGTGCTGACGCCAGAGGAAGACCTCGCCCAGGTCGCGGAAGTACCAGCCGTTGCCGACGATCCCATGCTCGCTTGGCATCGAGCCGGTGAGGAAAGTGGCCTGAGCCGAGCAGGTGACGGCCGGCAGCACGGTCCCCAGCTCACGGTTCAGCGGCAACTGGCGCAGCCGCGGCATCTTGCGCAGCAGCCGTGGGGTCAGTCCGACGACATCGATGACCACGACCTGCTTGCTCACTTGATCTCCTCCAGGCCGAGGTTGACGAGGCGGTCACGGAGCCAGGCGAGCTCTCCGGCGATGCCCTCGGCAAGTTCCTGCTGGTTCTTGGGAGCGGTGGGGAGGACGGACCAGGTGTAGGTCTCGGACTCCAGGTGATGAGTCAACGGATGGGCTCCGCCGACCAGGTGCTGCAGGCTCTCGTCGAGGACATCCGTCGTACTGGTCAGGGGCGGGCGCGGGGCGGCGTGCACCGGGACATGGAAGTGCACGCGCCAGGCGGCGTGACCGGAGAGTTGGTCGAGCAGGTCGAGGTCGTCGATCCCAGGTCCGCCGTACTCGCGGGTCTGGTGCAGGAACTTCGGTTCGGCGAACTCCTTCAGCAACTCCAGCGCGATCGGGTCGTCCGGCTGCGCGACGTGCAGAGCGGCCGAGACCTGACTCTTGACCACCTCCACCCCGGCGCGTTGGAGGGTGGCGAACGATTCGGCGGGTTGCTCGAACTGGACCGCCAGATGGCAGGTGTCGAGACACAGGCCGACCAGCGACTGAGCGGAGTACGGCGTGAGCCAGTCGGCGGCCTGCGGGATCATCTCGAGGATGCAGCCCGGTTCGGGTTCGAGCGCGACGCGGATGCGGCGGCCGGTCGAGTCCTGGCTCCTGGCGAGGCGGAGTTCGAGCCGGTTGAACGCGTCGCGCGCGGCGGCGTCGCGCGTGCGGTCCCACGGCGTACGCCAGGCCAGTGGGAGTGTCGAGATCGACCCGTACGCCGCGTCGTCCGGGAGCAGCTTGGCGAGGACGTCGACCAGATCGAGGGTGTACTGGAGTCTGGCCGGCTCGGTCCAGTCGGGTGAGTAGACCTTCTTGCCGACCACGCGGTCGTGGAATCCGGAGTACGGGAAGCCGTTCAGGGTGACGACTTCCAGGCCGTTGCGGTCGAGGGTCTGGCGGAGGCGGTTGAGGGCGACGGTCGAGGTGGCGAGGCGATCGGCGAGGGTGTTGGCGAGCCAGAGGCCGACACCCAGGACGGGGACTTGGAGTTCCTTGCGGACCAGGGCGGAGCAGCCTTCGAGCTGGGCGATGACGCCTTCGAGATCCTCGGCCGGGTGCACGTTGGTGCAGTAGGCGAGGTGGACGATCGAACCATCGGGGTGGCGGAATCTCATGGTCTCGCTCCTCGCAGGATCGAGTTGCCTTGGAAGGTCTCCGGTCCGGCTCTGTCTTCCAGGTCGAGCCGTTGGGACTGGCCGTAGAAGGCGACCGGGTTGCGCCAAAGGACCTGGTCGACGTCGTCGTCGGTGAAGCCGGCCGCGAGCATCGCCTGGCCGGTCGCGAAGGTGCGGAGCGGATCCGACTTGCCCCAGTCGGCAGCCGAGTTGACCAGCACGCGCTCGGTGCCGAACTGCTGCAGGATCGCCACCATCCGGTCGGGATCCATCTTGGTGTCGGGGTAGATCGAGAATCCCATCCAGCAGCCCGAGTCGGCGACCTCCTTGACCGTCACCTCGTTGAGGTGATCGACCACGACCATGTGCGGCTCGACGCCAGACTCCTTGACGACGTCGAGCGTGCGCGTAGTACCGGTCGCTTTGTCGCGGTGCGGCGTGTGCACGAGGACGGGCAGCTCGAACTCCTTGGCCAACTCCAGTTGGTGTGAGAACACCTCGTCTTCCTCCGGCGTCATCGAGTCATAGCCCACTTCACCGACGGCGACGACACCGTCCTTGGCGAGGTACCGAGGCAGTACTTCGAGGACCTCCCGGCACCGCGGGTCGTTGGCTTCCTTCGGGTTGAGCGCGATCGTGCAGTGATGCCTGATCCCGTACTGCGCCGCGCGGAACGGCTCCCAGCCGATCAGCGCGTCGAAGTAGTCGACGAACGACCCGACGCTGGTCCGCGGCTGCCCCAGCCAGAACGCAGGCTCCACCAGGGCCTGCACTCCGTGGGCCGCCATCGCGGCGTAGTCGTCGGTGGTGCGCGACGTCATGTGGATGTGCGGATCGAAGATGCGCATAGTGGCCTCTCAGGGCGGTGTGGCGAGGTATGCCTCCAAGTCGGCGGGAAGGTCCCGGCCGGCTGCGCTCCGTTCGGTGGCGAAATCGGACATCATCCGGATCAGTTCCTGATCCACCCGCTGCGGCAGACCGTCGACCACGGCCAGCGGGATGTTCGCGAACACGCACTTCAGGACGGCTTGCCGGAAGGCGGGTTGAGGAAGGTACTGCGTGGCGTACGGGCCGAGGGCGGCCGCGACCAGGCGTTGGTCGTTGGTGCGGATCGCGTCCTCGATGATCGGGAGGGCCTGGTCTTGCAGGGCGTCGGCGAGGTCGGCGACTGAGAGCGCGTGCAGGACAGCGAGCTTCTCGGCGGCGTCGCCGTACCGGTAGACGGCGATGATGTCGGCTGCTGAGGCGCCTTGCAGAAGGAGCGCGCGGGTCGCCTGATCGGTGGTCCAGGCAGGGGTCAGGCGCTCGCGGCCGACCTTGCGCGCTGCTGCCGGGAAAGTTGTGGCGAGCGGCTGTTGGCGTGCGGTCGCCAACCAGGTCTGGGCGTTGCTGGGCAGCAATCGCTCCAGGTGTTGTGCCGACGTCATGCCGACGCCTTCCGCAGAAACTCGATCGAGTCCCGAGCGACTGTCGGAGCCGCATGGGAGTGGCGTGGCAGCTCCACCGCCACCAGACCTTGGTAGTCGATCTCGCGGAGCGCTTGGAAGACCGGCGGGAAGTCGACCTCGCCGGTGCCGAACTCGAGATGCTCGTGCACCCCGCGACGCATGTCGTCGATCTGCACATTCACCAGGTACTGCGCTGCGGCGGCGATGCAGGCCGGCGGGGATTGTGGCTCGTTGCAGACCAGGTGCCCGATGTCGAGCGTGAGGCCGAGCGTCTCGCTCCCTACCTCGGCCTGGAGCTTGAGGTAGCCGGCCAGGTCGTCGACCAGCATGCCTGGTTCCGGCTCGAGACCGAGCTGGACACCACGGTCGGCGGCGTACGCGACGAGCTGTTCGCAGCTGGCGGTGAGACGCTGCCAGCCGAGCTCGGGCGAAACGTCCGGCGGGAGGGTGCCGGACCAGAAGGAGACCGCGTCGGCGTTCAGATCGGCCGCCACCTCGATCGCGCGCTCCAGCAGGGCCATCCGCCACTCGGCGCCTTTGGTGTGCAGGAGGGTCGGCTCGTGCTTGCGGAGCGGGTCGAGGACGTACCGGGCGCCCGTCTCGATCACCACCGAAAGGTTTTGCTCGGCAAGCATCTTGCCGACGGCCGCGGTGCGCTGCCGGAGGTCTGGGCCGAACGGGTCGAGGTGGTTGTGGTCGAGCGTCAGCGCGACCCCGTCGTACCCGAGGTCGGCGAGCACGCTCAGCGCCTCGGGTAGTCGGTGGTTGGCGAAGCCGTTGGTGCCGTAGCCGAGTCTCATGTCGGTGAGATCTTTCGTGCGAGTGCTTTGGCGAGCGGCAGTGCCGCAAGTAGGCCCGCACCGACCAGCGGTTGCCCGCCTCTCGCACACCAGGCAGCTTGCAGTGGCACTAGACCGTGGATGCCGGCGCCTACTGCCTTCCGGATGTTCTGCGCGCTCGGGTCCTGAGCAGCAACCAACTGAGCCCGCCCAACAGACCGCGCATACAAACCAGCAAACGCCGCCGCCGGACCCGGGTTGTTCAGGTCGGCTGTTGTTGTGGCGATCGCAGCTGTTGCGGCCAGCGCGACTCGGGGAGCTGTTGTGCTGCTGCCGTGGACCTCACCTCGGGAGATGAGGGTGGTGGTGAGGATGTGGGTACCAACTGCCAGAGCGGGGCGGAGGGCGGCTCGGCGGTTGGCGCCGGCACCTACTAGTACGTCGAGGGAGCGGGCAGTCGCCATCACCGCCGGGCCCAGCGGGGTGTTCTTGGCGACCAGGTCGTAGGTCCAGGCGGTGGCTGCCAGTGCGGCCGAAGTACGGAAGGTGGCGCGGCCGCCGGAGAGGGCTGAGAGGGCCAGGCCGGTGGCGGTCAGACCCGACGCGAGAGCAAACGCAGTACGCGGGGTGACTCGGCCGGACGGGATGGGGCGCTCGGGGCGCTCTACTGCATCCAGTGAGCGGTCGGACCAGTCGTTGAGCGCCATGCCGGCCCAGTAGATGGCGATCGAGGAGGCGGCGAGGCCTGCGAGGCGGGCTGGGCGGAGGTTGCCTGCGGCCACCGCCCCGGCCAGTACGTCGCCAGGGACCGTCAACGCGGCTGGAGCGCGGACCAGCTCGGCCAGGTCTGCCAACTGGGTACGCCGGGCAGTGCGCCTCAGCATGCGTGCACCCAGCGCAGCAGTTCGTCGTACTGGCGGACGAGGGAGTGTTCCGTCGACTCGATCGGGTCCTTGAAGTAGAAGCCGAGGAACGGCATCGCGCCGACGTGCCCGCGTTCGAGGGCGAGGGCCGACAGTCGCGCCAGGTCGAGGACGAGCGGCGCGGCGAGGGCGGAGTCACAGCCCTGCCAGGTGAACTGCAGCGTCATCCGCACACCGAGGAAGCCCGAGAACATCACGTGATCCCAGGCGGTCTTCCAGTCGCCCATCGGGTCCACGTAGTCGATGTGCACCTCGCCCGCGACGTCGCCGATCATCTCGGCCAGCCCGCGTTCCTTGGAGATGCTCTTCGACTCCGCTGCCCGCGGATCGGCGAGGGTCGCGCCGTCACCGCCGCCGAGCAGATTCGTCCCTGACCAGGCGTGAACCGGCAACGCCCGCGCCGCGAACATCGGCGCCAGCACGCTCTTCACCAGCGTCTCGCCGGTCTTCGCATCCTGCCCGCCGTACGGGAGCCGCTTCTCCACCGCCCACTCGCGCACCGCCGCAGGACGGATCGAGGTGGACGGCGTGAAGTCGATGTACGCCGCTCCCGCCTCGAATGCGGCCAACGCGCCGAGCACGCTCGCGGGCAACACTTCAGAGCCGTCGAGCGCAGCCCGCAACTCCGCGACCCCACCAGCAATCTCGTACGGCGCCTCGGTGGAAGCCACGTTGATAGCCACCACGCGCTCCAGGTCGTTCCGTAGCGCGAACGCCCGAATGTCTTCAGCCATCCGCCGCACCACGTCGTACTGCGAACCACCAGTCGGCAGCAACACGATGTTGCGATCAGCCTCAGCCAACTCCGCCGCAATCAACCCAGCGAGCCCCGGCGGCAGCACTCCCCCCGCAACCAGCTGCTCGACGCGCTTGGCCAGCGGCGTCTCGACGACGTCATGCCCGCCGAAGACCAACTGAACCAGCGGCACCAGCCCAGCACCCGCGAACGCCGGAAGCTCAGTCACCACACCAGCGGGCGGGCTGCCGTGGTTCAAAGCTGCGGCGCCGGCGATCGTGGTCGTGGCGACCGATCCTCTTGCTCCGAACAGCCAGACACCAACGCGTCGACGCATCCGCGGCTCCTCACGAGTCCAGCCACGGAAGGTGATCTTGGACGGACGATCCGTGACAGATCGGAACTCTAGATCGCCTCAGGACTCCTTGGGAAGATGCTGCCGGGGACTTTGTTGTGTCAACCGCCAAATTCCCCGAAACTACTCGGAGACTGCGGATTCTCCCGCCGGAGCAGCGGATACCGGGCCGGCGACCAGATCGCGGGAGCGATCCGCGACCGCCATCGCGGCCAGTGCGGTGGTCAGCGGGACGGCGGCGATGATTCCGAGACTTCCGACCAGACCTCGGACGACTTCGACCGCCACCACCTCGGTACTGAGCAGGTATCCCGTCGACACCCCGCCGATCGCGAAGACCATCAGGATCGGCAGCGCCGCGCCCGCGTAGGCGAGCACCAGAGTGTTGACCACCGAGGCCACGTGAGCGCGGCCGATCCGCAACCCGGCGCCGATCAACTCCGACCGGCTGGCCGACGGATTGGCCGCCGACAGCTCCCAGACCGCGCTCGCCTGGGTCACCGTCACGTCGTCGAGCACACCGAGAGACCCGATCACAATGCCCGCGACCAGCAACCCGGTGAGGTCGAGATCAGGCACGTACGCCTTGACCGCCGACGCGCCCTCCCCCGCCAACCCCGAGAACGCGCTGACCTTGACGAACCCCCAGCCCAGCAACGCGGTCAGCCCCAACGCGGCGATCGTCCCCGCCAGCGCCACCGACGACTGCGCGTTGATCCCGTGCGTCAGATACAGCGCGATGACCATGATCACCGAGCCCCCGACCACCGCCACCAGCAGCGGATTCGAACCCTTCAGGATGGCCGGCAGGATGAACTGCGTCAGCGTCAACGCCGTCACCGCCAGCGCACCCAGCGCCGCGACCCCTCGCCATCGCGACAAGGCGATCACCGCGATCGCGAACACGCCGGCCAGCGCCACCAGCGGAATCGACCGATCGTGATCGACGTACTGGTACTTGCCCTCGATCGGCGCATCCTTCTGGACGCCGAGGATCAGCCGGTCGCCGACCTTGATCGGCACCGCCGCGTTCTTCCCCTTCGGCACCTCGACCGGTACTTCGAGCCCCTTGTCCGCTCCGGGCGCGCTCCGCAGCTTGACCTTCGCCTCGTCGCAGTCGGCCGGAGTCTCCGGACACTCCGCCAGCGACACCACCGTGCCGCTCGCCCCGGTCTGCTCGGCCGCCGCGATCTTCATGTCGCCACCCGGCCACATCACGATCATCGCGATCACCGCGGCCGCGATCAGCGGGATCAGCACCGCGGCGACCACTATCCGGACACGCCGGGCGACCACCGCATCGGCGTCCACGACCGAGGTGTCGACCACCGAATCACCGTGCCCGTGGCCGTGTCCGTGCCCGTGACCCTGCGGAATTTCGAGCCGGCGCCCGCGGTTCGACTTGGTGTCGGCGCGCCGCCGTCCTACGGTCCGCTTGGCCATTCGTCAACTCCCTGTTTTGACAACCATCCCCACTTAAATGAAAATGATTGTCATGAGATCTAGTACGCGTGCAGTCGTCGCCGGGCTCGCCGCCCTGACAGTGGTCACTCTGGCAGGTTGCGGTGACAACGCCGCCGGTGGCTCCGACGGCAAGCTCGACGTGGTCGCTTCGTTCTACCCGCTCGAGTTCATCGCCCGGTCGGTGGGGGGCGACGCCGTCAACGTCACCACCCTGACCGCCCCGGGCGTCGAGCCGCACGACCTGGAGCTGACGCCGAAGCAGGTCGGCACCATCGCCGGCGCCAAGCTGGTGGTCTTCGAGAAGGGCCTGCAGCCGGCCGTCGACGAGGCCGTCGACCAGAACGCGAAGGACGCCGGCTTCGACATCGCGCCCGCCGCCAAGCTGGAGGCCACCGGCGCCGACTTCGAGGAGCACGAGGAGGGCGAGGCCGCCGGTACGCCGACCAACTCGGTGACGCCCGCCGCGTACGTCGCGCCCAAGACGCACACCGACGACGCGCTCGACCCGCACTTCTGGCTCGACCCGATCCGGTACGCCGGGGTCGTCCAGGCCGTCACCGACAAACTGGTCTCGGTCGACCCCGACCACGCGGACGCCTACAAGCAGCGCGCCACCGCCCTGCTCGGCGACGTCGGCAAGCTCGACACGGAGTACAAGGCCGGGCTGGCCAACTGCAAGTTGAAGACCTTCGTGACGAGTCATCAGGCCTTCGCCTACCTCGCGAAGCGGTACGGTCTGACGATGGTCGGAATCGCCGGATTCACCCCGGACGCCGAGCCGACCCCGACGCGGATCAAGGAGGTCCAGGAGATCGTGCGCAAGCAGCAGGTCACCACGATCTTCTACGAGGAGCTCGTCAGCCCGAAGGTGGCCGAGTCGATCGCCCGCGACGTCCACGTCAAGACCGCGGTCCTGAGCCCGATCGAGGGCCTGTCGGACGCGAACTCCCAGGAGACCTACCTCTCGCTGATGCGCGAGAATCTGCAGGAGCTCCGGAAGGCGAACAGCTGCGCGTGACACCTCCAGACACCAACACTTCGGCCGTCCAGGTCACCGATCTCTCGGTGGACCTGGGCGGTCGTCTCGTGCTGCGCGGGGTCGACCTGTCGATCCGGCAGGGCGAGGTCGTCGCCGTGCTCGGCACCAACGGCTCGGGCAAGTCCACCCTGATCCGCACGGTGGTCGGCCTGCTGCCGGCCGCTCGCGGCAAGGTCGAGCTCTTCGGTACGCCGGTGCCGCGCTTCCGCCAGTGGAGCCGCATCGGTTACGTGCCGCAGCGGATCACCGCAGCGGGCGGCGTACCGGCGACTGTGGCCGAGGTGGTGTCATCGGGGCTGCTCTCGAAGCGGCGGTTGTTCCGGCCGCTGAAGGCAGCTGACCGGGCTGCCGTCGACGAGGCGCTGGAGGTCGTTGACATGGCCGACCGGCGCAAGGACGGGGTCGCTGACCTCTCCGGGGGCCAGCAGCAGCGCGTGCTGATCGCCCGGGCGCTCGTGTCGGATCCCGAACTGCTGGTCCTGGACGAGCCGACGGCCGGGGTCGACCTCGCCAGTCAGGCGATCTTCGCCGACGCCATCCGGGAGCGGGTGTCGCGCGGCACGACCGTAGTACTGGTCAGCCACGACCTGGGCCCGATGGACGCGCTGATCGACCGTTCCGTCGTACTGCGCCGCGGCCGGATCGTGTACGACGGTCCTCCGCACGCCTCGCAGACGCACGCCCATGTCCACCCGCACGGGTCCATCGAAGACGAGCCGGGGTGGCTGTCATGACGTTGTTCGAGCTGGAGTTCATGCAGCGGGCGTTGATCGCCGGGCTGCTGACCGGACTGTCCGCTCCCGCGATCGGCACGTACCTCGTGCAGCGCCGCCTGTCCCTGATGGGCGACGGCATCGGCCACATCGCGATCACTGGTGTCGCCCTGGGACTCCTGACCGGTACTGCGCCAGTGCTGACCGCAGTACTGGTCGCTATCGTCGGCGCCTGCGCGATCGAGCTGGTCCGGGCCCGCGGCAAGGCCAGTGGCGATGTGGCGCTCGCACTGCTCTTCTACGGCGGCATAGCGGGCGGCGTACTGCTCATCGGGCTGGCAGGGCAGGGCGCAGCGACTCTGAACACCTACCTGTTCGGTTCGCTGACCACCGTCTCCCCCACCGACCTGTACGTCGTGGTCGGGCTGGCCGTGACCGTGCTGGTCATCGCGATCGGGCTGGGCCCGCAGTTGTTCGCCGTGTGCCAGGACGAGGAGTTCGCTCGCGTCACCGGTCTCCGGGTGCAGCTACTGAACCTGCTGATCGCCGTGATGGCCGCGGTGACCGTCACGGTCGCCATGCGGACCGTCGGGTTGCTGCTGGTCAGCGCGCTGATGGTGGTGCCGGTGGCGACCGCTCAGCAGTTCACGCGGTCGTTCCGCAGTACGTTCGTCACTGCTTGTGCGATCGGCGTCACGGCCTGTCTGGCCGGGATCATCACGTCCTACAACGCGAACGTCGCTCCCGGCGCCACGATCGTCGTGCTGGCCCTGGCCGGCTTCATCGTCGCCGCGATCACCGGCACCCTGCTCCGGCGCCGCCGCGGTGTCCTCGCGCCGCTGCACGACGAGGAGCCCGAGTTCGGCCTGCCGGCCCCGGAACCCCACGTGGTCAGCGCTTCGCACCAGCACGCGCACGATCCGAAGTGCGGCCACCCCAAGATCGAGCACGGCGACCACGTCGACTACGTTCACGACGGCCATCTCCATGCGGCTCACGGAGACCACTGGGATGAGCACTAACTTGTTGATCTCTGAGAGAATTGGCCGGGTTGCTGCGGAAAACGTGGCGAAGGGATGACAGGAGGAACGGTGGCCATCGGAACACGCTCGACCCGTCAGCGCGCGGCGGTCGCTTCCGCGCTCGACAATCTCGACGACTTCCGGACGGCCCAGGAGATCCACCAGGAGCTCCGGGGCGCGGGTGAGGCCGTCGGCCTGACCACCGTCTACCGGACCCTGCAGGCGCTTGCCGACTCGCACGAGGTCGATGTGCTCCGCACCGCGGACGGCGAAACGGCGTACCGGCGTTGCTCGAAGGGACACCACCATCACCTGGTCTGCCGCAACTGCGGCCGGACCGTCGAGGTGGAGGGCCCGGCCGTCGAGCGCTGGGCCGACAAGGTCGCTGCCGAGCACGGCTACGCCGATGTCAGCCACACCCTGGAGATCTTCGGCACCTGCGCCGACTGCCAGAAGCCCGCCTGATCCAGGCGGGCCTCCGGGCAGGTCAGTTGATGTTGCCGATCTCGGCGCCGATGGTGGTCGTGTCACCGTGGCCGGTGTGCACGACCGTGGCCGGCGGCAGCGCGAGCAGCTTGGTCTCGATCGACTCCAGGATGGTCGGCTTGTCGGAGTACGAGCGGCCGGTCGCGCCGGGACCACCGTGGAAGAGCGTGTCGCCGGTGAAGACCGCGTGCAGGTCGGCCGCGTAGAGACAGGTGCTGCCGGGGCTGTGGCCGGGCGTGTGGATCGCGACCAGCGTCGTACCGGCTACCTCGAAGGTGGTGCCGTCGGCGAGCTCGTGGTCCGGCGCCGTCTCGTACTGCGTGTCCCACAGCATCCGGTCGGCCGGGTTGAGCCAGATCGGCGCCTTGGTGGCCTCGAAGAACGCGCCGGCCGCGTTGATGTGGTCGTTGTGACCGTGGGTGCAGACCAGGGCGACCACCCGACGGCCGCCGACCGCCTCGACGATCGCGTCGGCCGAGTGGGCCGCGTCGATGACGAGTACCTCCTCGTCGTCCCCCACCAGCCAGACGTTGTTGTCGACATCCCAGGTGCCGCCGTCCAGGCTGAACGTGCCGGACGTGATGACCCGTTCGATCCGCGCCGCCATCAGAACACCACGACCGAGCGGAGCACGTCGCCGTGGTGCATCTTCTCGAACGCGGCCTCGACCTCGTCCAGCGCGATCGTCTCGGAGACGAACCGCTCCAGCGGCAGCCGGCCCTGCAGGTGCAGGTCGACCAGCAGCGGGAAGTCGCGCGACGGCAGGCAGTCGCCGTACCAGCTGGACTTGAGCGAGCCACCGCGGCCGAAGAAGTCGAGCAGCGGCATGTCGAGCGTCATCTCCGGCGTCGGTACGCCGACCAGCACCACGGTGCCGGCCAGGTCGCGCGCGTAGAAGGCCTGCTTCCAGGTCTCCGGGCGGCCGACCGCGTCGATCACCACATCGGCGCCGAACCCGCCGGTCAGCTCCTGGACCGCCTCGACGACGCCGTCGTGGCCCAGGCCCTTCGAGTTGATCGAGTGCGTCGCGCCGAGCTCCTGGGCGACGTCGAGCTTGCGCTGGTCGAGGTCGATCGCGATCACCTTGGCCGCGCCGGCCAGCCGCGCGCCGACGACGGCCGCGGTTCCGACGCCGCCGCAGCCGATCACGGCGACGGTGTCACCGCGGCCGACGTTGCCGGTGTTCACCGCGGCGCCGAGGCCCGCCATCACGCCGCAGCCGAGCAGGCCGGCCACCTCGGCCTTGGCGGCCGGGTCGACCTTCGTGCACTGACCGGCCGCGACCAGGGTCTTCTCGGCGAACGCGCCGATGCCGAGCGCGGGCGACAGCTCGGTGCCGTCGGCAAGGGTCATCTTCTGCTTGGCGTTGTGGGTGTTGAAGCAGTACCACGGACGCCCGCGCAGGCAGGCGCGGCAGGAGCCGCAGACGGCCCGCCAGTTCAGCACCACGAAGTCGCCGGGCGCCACGTCGGTGACCCCCTCGCCGACCGACTCGACGATGCCGGCCGCCTCGTGCCCGAGCAGGAACGGGAACTCGTCGTTGATGCCGCCCTCGCGGTAGTGCAGGTCGGTGTGGCAGACGCCGCACGCCTGCACCTGGACCACTGCTTCGCCCGGTCCCGGGTCCGGGATGGTGATCTCTTCGATGGTTACAGGGGCGCCCTTGCTGAGGGCCACGACTCCACGCACGGTCTGACTCATGGGGCTGACGCTATCCAAGGGATGGAAAGGAGTACAGCCGGCGTCCCCCGGTCGGTGGACAACCGGTACTCCGTCCGGTGCTCCCCGGCGGCGCGCGGAAAAACCAGACTGGAGCCATGACCGACACAGACATCGCCGTACGGGTCCGCGGACTCGTCAAGCGCTACCCGGACAAGGTCGCCGTGGCCGGCATCGACCTGGACATCCACCGCGGTGAGGTGTTCGCCCTGCTCGGCCCGAACGGCGCCGGCAAGACCACGACCACGGAGGTGCTGGAGGGGTACCGCCGTGCGGACGAGGGCGAGATCAGCGTGCTGGGCTCGGACCCGGGTCAGGGCGACCGGTTGTGGCGCAGCCGGATCGGGATCGTGCTGCAGACCTCGCGCGACGAGGCCGAGTCGACGGTGGCCGAGCTGGTCAGCCACTACGCCGGCTACTACCCGAACCCGCGCGATCCCGACGAGGTGATCGCCGCCGTCGGGCTGACCGACAAGCGCAAGACCCGGCCGCGCAAGCTGTCCGGCGGCCAGCGCCGCCGCCTCGACGTGGCGCTCGGCGTGGTCGGCAACCCGGAGCTGCTGTTCCTGGACGAGCCGACCACCGGGTTCGACCCCGAGGCGCGCCGGCAGTTCTGGACCCTGATCGAGGGCCTGCGGACCGGCGGTACGACGATCCTGCTGACCACCCACTACCTGGACGAGGCCGAGCACCTGGCCGACCGGGTCGGGGTGATCGCCGACGGCCGGATGATCGAGGTCGGTACGCCGGAAACCCTCGGTGGCCGCGGCGCACGGACCGCGCGGGTCTCCTGGTCGGACGCGGACGGGCCGCACGAGCTGCGCACCGACGAGCCGACGGCCGAGGTGGCGGCGCTGATGGCCCGCTTCGGCGGCGAGGTACCGGAGCTCGAGGTCCGGCGGCCGAGCCTGGAAGACATCTACCTGGAGCTGATCGGCAAGGCGACCGCCGCCGCTGCCGACGCCGCATCGATCGAAGCTGGAGCACTCTGATGGCCGCCACGCACACCACCAAGCCGCTGCCGTCCACGCTCTCGGTCGGCCTGGCCCGGACCAAGCTGGAGGTGCGCGAGTTCTTCCGGCAGAAGGAGGCGCTGATCTTCACCTTCTTCTTCCCGATCATCTTCCTGGCCATCTTCTCCGCCGTCTTCGGTGACACCGACTTCGGCAACGGCGTCAACGCCGCCACCTACTTCACCCCCGGGATGATCGCCTCCGGCATCTTCCTGAGCAGCTTCCAGTCGCTCGCGCTCAGCATCGCGCTGGAGCGGGACGAGGGTCTGCTCAAGCGGCTGCGCGGTACGCCGATGCCGCCGCAGGCCTACTTCATCGGCAAGATCGGCCAGGTCCTGATCACCTCGATCGCGCAGATCGTCCTGCTGCTGGCGATCTCGAACCTGCTGCTCGGCGTCGACCTGCCGTCCGAGCCGGCCAAGTGGCTCGACTTCCTCTGGATCTTCGTCCTCGGCACCGCGTCGGGCTCGGTGCTCGGCATCGCGTTCAGCGTCGTCCCGCAGTCCGGCAAGGCCGCCTCCGCGGTGGTCACCCCGGTGGTCCTGCTGCTGCAGTTCATGTCCGGCGTGTACTTCGTCTACAGCAGCCTGCCGGAGTGGATGCGGGCGGTGGCATCGGTCTTCCCGCTCAAGTGGCTGGCCTCGGGCATGCGCTCGGTCTTCCTGCCGGCCGACTTCGTCACCACCGAGCCCGGCCAGTCGTGGCACCTCGGCGTCGGCGCGATCGTGCTGGCCGTCTGGCTGGTGGTCGGCCTGGTCGTCTCCCAGCGGGTGTTCCGGTGGACCCGGCGCGACGCCGGCTGATGTTCGGCACCTCGTACTCCGCGACCACCGGTGGCGCCGTCAGCGGCCCGCGGTGGTCGTGGAGGAAGATGGGGCGTATGCAGGTCTCCAGCGCCAAGGTCCAGCAACCGGTCTGGCTCCGCACGCTCGGCGCCTGGCACCTGGTCTTCTACGCGCTGCTCGGCGTCACCGCGATCACCGCCGCGGCCTCGCCCGAGCTGAGTACGCCGCGGCGGATCGGCTACCTGGTCCTGGTCGGGGTGCTGGGGCTCGCCTACCGGCTGATCGCGATGCCGGCGATGGTCTCCCGGAGCCGCTGGCAGGCGCACCTGTACCGCGGCCTGATGATCGTCTGCGTGAGCGGGATGGTCGCGCTCTTCCCGCAGTCGGTGTTCCTGCTGTTCATCGTCTCGCCGCAGATCTGGCTGCTGAGCGACCGGATCCGCGACGCGGTGGTGCTCAGCGCGCTGATGCTGGTCGCGGTCGGCACGGCCCAGCTGTGGGGGGCCGGCTGGTCGGTCGACGCGTTCTGGGGCATCTTGCCGTGGATGGTGATCAGCCTGGTCGTCAGCACGTTGCTCGGGATCTGGATCGACCGGGTGATCGACCAGAGCCAGCAGCGCGGTGAGCTGATCGAGCAGCTCGAGGCGGCCCGCGACGAGCTGGCCGCGGCGCACCACACGGCCGGCGTGATGGCCGAGCGGGAGCGGATGGCGCGCGAGATCCACGACACGCTCGCGCAGGGGATGACCAGCATCGTGATGCTCTCGCAGACGGCCGCGGTCGAGCTGACCCGTGGCGCGGTCGACCCGGTGGCCGGCCGGCTGGCCGCGATCGAGGACACGGCCCGGGAGAATCTGGCCGAGGCGCGGGCGCTGGTGGCGGCGTTCACCCCGGTCGCGTTGAGCGGTGCGACGTTGGCCGAAGTACTGCAACGGCAGGGTGAGCGGTTCGCGGCGGAGACCGGCGTCGACGTACAGGTGTCGCTGGATATGGCTGACGACGAGGTCGCCGCGTTGCCGCAGGGACAGCAGGTGGTGTTGCTGCGGGCGGCGCAGGAGTCGTTGGCCAATGTGCGCAAGCATGCCGGGGCGACCCGGGTGCGGATCCTGCTCGGGATGTCCGCCGACGGGGTGGCGATCGAGATCAGTGACGACGGATCCGGGTTCTCGCCTGGCGCGTCCTCGGGTGGCTATGGGCTGGCGGCGATGCGGGGCCGGGTCGAGGAATCCGGTGGGACGGTCTCGGTGGACAGCGCGCCGGGGCGCGGTACGCGGGTGCAGGTACTCATCCCGGCGACGGGGCAGGAAGGGTGACGATGGTTCGCGTACTGGTGGTGGACGACCATCCGGTGGTCCGGTCGGGGCTGATCGGGATGCTCGCGGTGACCAACGACATCGAGGTGGTCGGCGAGGCGGGTGACGGCGAGGAGGCGCTCGCGCTGGTCGAGTCGACCCGGCCGGACGTGGTGCTGATGGATCTGCGGATGCCGCGCCGCGACGGGGTGTCGGCGACCGGGGCGATCGTGTCGGGCTATCCGGCGACGAAGGTGCTGGTGCTGACGACGTACGACACGGACACCGACATCCTGCACGCCGTCGAGGCGGGCGCGGCGGGCTATCTGCTGAAGGACACGCCCCACGCTGAGTTGCTCGACGGGATCCGCGCTGCTTCTCGCGGCGAGACGGTGCTGGCGCCGCCAGTCGCGGCACGCTTGATGTCCCGACTCCGTACGCCGGCCGCGCCCGCCGCGGTCCAGCCGTCACCTCGCGAACTGGAGGTGCTGGCGGCGGTCGCTCGCGGCCTGAGTAATGCGGAGATCGGCCGCGAGCTGTTCATCGGCGAGGCGACGGTCAAGACGCACCTGCAGCGCCTCTTCACCAAGCTGGACGTCGACGACCGCACCCACGCAGTCACCGTCGCGATCGAACGAGGCCTGCTCCCGTCCCCTCGCCGCTAATTACCGTTCGTAGCTGTTCTGGCGGTCCGCACCGCCAGAACCACCCCGGTAGGTCGACTGCGCCGAACCAGCAGCAGCGCCCTGCCCGACCGGCGGGTTGAACCCAGCCCGCGCCGCCTGCTCCAGCTCCGCCGCGTCGCGCATCGCCGCGTTGGCCTCCGGCGCCGCCCGGTCGAACCCGTCCCGCAGCTCGTTCAACTGCTGCTTGGCCTGCTGGACGTTGTTCCCCGCCGACGCACCCGTACTGGCGACCGACGCAGAGGTGACACCCTGCAGCCTCCCGTTGCGAGCATCCTCGACCATCGGCTCGACGTTGCCCTGGGCAACACCGAACTTGCGGGACACCTGCTCCACCTGCCGCCCGGCGGTCCGGACGGCAGCGTCCAGCGTGTCCAGCCGCTGACGCAGGCTGTCGGTGACCTCGCTGCGCTGCTCGGGCACCCGAGTCAGCTCGTCGAGCCCACGCCGCCCGTTGGCCAGATGATCACGGGTCTGATCGAGCTGACCGCGAACGTCGTCGATCAACTCCTCGCCCTGACCAAGCTTGCGGTGCACCTGCGACGCGTAGTCCTGAGCGTCCTGCAGGAACCGGGTCGGTACGTCGGCCCGGCCGGCCTGGCTGCCGCTGTAGTTCAGCTCCTCGACACTGCCCTCGACCTGCCGAACCAGCGCGCCGAGCTCCTCGGCGTGATCCGCGCTCCGGCTCAGCGTCCTGCGCGCCTCGTTGATGGCAGCTGCCACCTGGTCAGCCAGGTAGGCCGCCTGCTCGGCGCTCATTTGCTCTCCTGCGAGTCATCGTCGTCGACCTGGACCCAGGGCAGCTCGTCGTCCGCGGCGAGTACCTCGCGCAGGCTCGCGGCCATCTCCTCGATCACGTCCCCGGCGTCCCGCAGGTTCTCGTACGCCGCCTGCCCGTCGACCACCGGCACCTGCTCGTCCGACGACTGCTGCTCATCCACGCTCGACAACTCCCTCTGGCGACAAACCGCTGACCAACTCGCGAGCCTAGACCTCGGCAGGCTCACGGCGAGTACGACGTACCGGCTGTCAGTTCGGCTCCACCTGATTGGGGACGGCGCCGCCGTACCGGCGATCGCGCTGGGCGTAGAGCTCGATCGCGCGCCACAGGTCGCGCCGGTCGAAGTCCGGCCAGAGCGTGTCGAGGAAGACCATCTCGGCGTACGCGAGCTGCCAGACCAGGAAGTTCGAGGTCCGCTGCTCCCCCGACGACCGGACGAACAGGTCGACCGGCGGGATGTCGGGGTTGTAGAGGTGCCGGGCGATCGTCTTCTCGGTGATCCGGTCCGGCTTCAGCCTGCCGGCGGCCACCTCGGCCGCGATCGACTTCATCGCGTCCGCGATCTCCGCCTGGCCGCCGTAGTTCACACAGAACTGGAGCGTGATGGTGTCGTTGTCCCTGGTCCGCTCCTGGGCGTCCTCGAGCTCGTCGATCACGCTCTTCCACAACCGCGGCCGGCGCCCGGACCAGACCACCCGCACGCCCATCGCGTCCAGCTCGTCGCGGCGCCGGTGGATCACGTCGCGGTTGAAGCCCATCAGGAACCGGACCTCCTCCGGCGACCGGGCCCAGTTCTCGGTGGAGAACGCGTACGCCGAGATGTACTTCACCCCGATGTCGATCCCGCCCCGGATCACGTCGAGCAGCGAGGACTCGCCGGCCTTGTGCCCTTCGGTCCGCGGCAGGTTCCGCGCCTTCGCCCAGCGCCCGTTGCCGTCCATCACGATCGCCACGTGGTTCGGGATCAGCTCCCGCTGGATCTGCGGCGGCCGGGCCCCGGACGGATGCGGCTCGGGAGCGACCACCTCCCCCCGCGCAACCCGCTCGACCCGACTCCGACGACGACCAATTGGCGACATGCCCCGATCCTCCCAAACCCGCGGACCACGGCCGCCCGCAGCCCCTCAGGCTTCGGCGGGGAGGTCCAGCTGCCGGGAATCGGTGGTCAGGTCCAGGTGGCGGAGGGACCGGAGGCGATCCAGGTGGTACGTCGTGAAGGCGGAGACAAGAGTCGAGGCCTCGCGCCGGGTGCGGAGGTCGGTGCGCTCCGCGGTGGGCCAGTCGCCGGCCAGGAGCGCACCCAGCAGCACGATGGTGGCGGGAGCAGGCATGGCGGAAGCAGGCGGTCGGCAGGTCGCACAGACCATGCCACCGGCGGCCGGGTTGAAGGCTCGGTGTGGGCCTGGTTCGCCGCATTTCGCGCAGTCCTCGAAGGACGGCGCGTATCCCGAGATCGCCAGCGAGCGGAGGAAGTACGAGTCCAGGATCAGCCCCGGGGTGCGATCACCGGCCGACAGAACGCGCAAGGCGCCGGCCAGCAGCAGGTGTTGCTGGGTGGCAGGCTCCTTCTCCTCCACGACCAGGCGGTCCGCGGTCTCCAGCAGAACGGTGCCGGCGGTGTAGCGGGCGTAGTCGCTGACAATGCCCAACCCGTACGGCGCGATCGAGACCGCCTGGGTGACCACGTCGAGGCTGCGGCCGGTCGCGAGTTGCAGGTCGACGTGGCTGAACGGCTCGAGTTGGGCGCCGAACTTGGACGACGTCCGCCGGACCCCCTTGGCGACGGCCCGGATCTTGCCGTGGCTGCGGCACAGGAGCGTGGCGATCCGATCGGCTTCGCCCAGTTTCTGGACCCGGAGCACGATCGCCTCGTCACGATAGAGCGGCATACCGCCATTGTCTCAGGTCTTGGCCAGGTACTCCGCGAGCCCGGTGGGCGGATGACCGGTGAGATCCTCCACCGCACTGCTCACCTTGCTCAGCTCGCCACTCGCGATCGCGGCGTACGACGTGACCCAGCCGGCCACCTCCCACGACGGCGCCCCGAAGCCTTCGCGCGACTGGTAGGCCTCGTCGAGCGTCTCGGCCTCGTATCGCACCGACCGCCCCCACGCCTCGCTCATCAGCCCAGCTGCCTCGTTCAACGTGAACGCCGACGGCCCGGTGAGGTCGTACGTCTGCCCAGAATGCCCATCGGCCACCAGCACCGCAGCGGCCACCTCAGCGACGTCGTCCCGCGCAACCGCGGCAACCCGCCCGTCGCCGGCCGGCCCGCGGATCACTCCGTCCTCACCGACGAATCCCGGCACGAAGTCGAGGTACAGGTTGTCCCGCAGGAAGGTGAAGTCGACCCCCGTCTCGCGCAGATGCTTCTCGGTGTGCCAGTGATCGCGCGCGAAGGTGAAGGTCGCGGCCGGCGAAGCGCCGACGAACGACGTGTAGACGATCCGCTGCACCCCGGCCGCCACCGCCGCATCCACCGTTGCCGTGTGCAGGGAGACCCGATCCGCCGATTCCGTTGCGCTGAGCAACAACAAGGTCGTCACCCCGTCCAGCGCGTTCAGCAACGCGGCACTCTCGCCGTACGCCGCCTGCGCCACCTCGGCTCCTGCCAACTCGGGCGCCCGCGCCGGATCCCGCACGATCAACCGCTGCGGCACTCCACTGGCCGCCAACCGGCGCGCGACCCGCGATCCGAGCTGCCCAGTCGACCCGGTAACGCCGATCACTTACCCACCTGCTTCATCCCGCTCGGCGCATACCGGTCGCCCGCCACCGCATCCGGCGGGAACGCCGCGTCAAGCGCGGCCAGCTCGTCCTCGGACAGCGAAACGTCAACAGCACCGAGGTTTTCGGCCAGGTACGTCCGTCGCTTGGTCCCCGGGATCGGCGCAATGTCATTGCCTTGCGCAAGCAACCAGGCGAGCGCGAGCTGACTCGGCAGCACGCCCTTCGCGGCCGCGAGCTCCTTCACCCGAGCGACCAGGTCAAGGTTGCGCTGGAAGTTCTCGCCACTGAACCGCGGCAACCCGCGCCGCATGTCGTCCGGCTCGAAGTCGTCCGGCGAGGTGAGCTGCCCGGTCAGGAACCCACGCCCCAGCGGGCTGAACGGCACGAACCCGACCCCCAGCTCGCGCAGCGTCGGCAGGACGCCGGTCTCCGGGTCGCGCGTCCACAGCGACCACTCACTCTGTACCGCGCTGATCGGGTGCACCGCGTGCGCCGCCCGAACCGTCTCGCCCGACACCTCCGACAACCCCAGGTACCGAACCTTGCCAGCGGCAACCGCCTCGGCCATCGCCCCCACGGTCTCCTCGATCGGCACCTCCGGATCGCGCCGGTGCAGGTACCAGAGATCCACCGAGTCCACGCCGAGCCGCTGCAGCGACGCGTCGATGGCAGCTCGCGCGTACTCCGGCCGGCCGTTCACGTTGCTCGGCAGTGCCGACCCCGAGGCAGCACTCTGGAACCCGAACTTGGTCGCCAGCACCACCTCGTCACGACGCCCGGCCAGGGCCCGCCCGACCAGCTCCTCGTTGGCCCCGGCGCCGTAGATGTCGGCGGTGTCGATGAAGGTGCAGCCCGCGTCGATCGCGGCGTGCACGGTGGCGATCGACTCCGCCTCGTCACTCTGCACGCCGTACGACTGGGACATCCCCATGCAGCCGAGGCCGAGGCTGGAAACGGTCAGTTCGCCGAGCTGGGATTCACGCATACCCCGAACTTACCGCCGGACCACGATTTCCCGGCACCAGGGCGGCCGATCACCCCGAGTAGCCGTCCGGACGCACCTCGCAGGCAACGACTCTGTGTCATTTGGCCGCTGACGGTCGGTCAGCACCCCGCTTTCCGTATCTTCGGGCGGGAGCTCAAGGGTTAGGGGTGGCCAGTGACGTTCCTCCGGCAGGCACTGCGATACCGATGGTCGCAGATGCTCGTCCTCGCGGGCGTGAGTCTGCTGATCGGCACCTGCGCGGCGTTCGCGCCGTGGTTCTCGCGTGCGGTCGAGCAGACGGTGACCACCGAGACGCTGCAGACCCGCTGGCTGTCGGCCGCCTGGCAGCTGGAGGGGACGCCACCACCGTCCGCCACCGGGCCGGCCACCGCGGTGCCGCCGGAAGAGCTGGCGAAGATCGTCCCGGACGACCTCAAACCCCTGTTCAGCCCGCCGTCGCTGGGCATGACCGTCGCGATCAGCTGGGGACTGCAGGGCCAGAAGACGAACATCGCCGGCCGGGCCGAGTGGCGCGACGGGTACTGCGCCCGCCTGGTGCTGACCGAGGGCCGCTGCCCCAACGCCGCCAACGAGGTCGCCGTCTCGACCGTCGACCTGAAGAACTTCGGCACCAAGATCGGCGCCACCATCAAAGCCATCGCGAGCCAGTACGCCGGTGGCGGCACGCTGCGGGTCGTCGGGATCTACCAGGCCGACGATCTCGACAGGTACTGGTACGGACGCGGCCCCACCGGCCACTCGATGCCCGCCAGCGAGACCCGGGGCGCGACCTCCGACCATCTGCTCACCGGGCGCGACACCTTGACCGAGGGCTGGGGCAGTCACTCGACTCTGGACACGCACCCGCTGCCGGGCAAGGTGCGGGTCGACGACCTGGAGCGGCTCCGGCAGGTCACCGACGAGGCCGATGCCAAGGCGTCCGAGATCAACCTGGCGGCCCACAACACCTCCGGGCTGGTCGGCATCATCGACGGGATCAAAGCGGAGCGCCGGCAGGCCGCGACGATCATCCCGTTGGTGATGGTGCAGGTCGCGCTGTTCGGCGTCGTCGTACTGGCTCTGGCCCTGGCTGCGGTGGTCGACCAACGGCGGCCGGAGCTGGCCGTCTCGCGGCTGCGCGGTTCCGGTGCCCGGCGATCCGGGCGGGCGCTGGCCGTCGAGCTGAGTGTTCCCGTCCTGATCGGCACTCTCGCCGGGGCCATGGTCGGCTTCGGCGTGCTGCTGATCGTCCGAAGTACCTGGTTGAACGGCGGGGCTCCGCTGGAGCTGCCCTGGACCGTTCCGGCGGCCGTCGCACTCGCCGCTCTCGTCGGGCTCGCGGTGGTGGCAGGGACGATTCGCAGCGTCATCCGGCAGCCGATCTCGACCTTGCTGCGGCGAATCGTGCCGCGGCGCCGCGGCCGGACCATCGGCCTGATCGACGTCGTGATCATCGTGGTCGCCACCGTCGGACTGGTCGGCGCATTGACCGGCGGCGGCCGCGGCCCACTGCCGGTCCTCACGCCCAGCCTGCTCGCACTGGCCGTCGGGCTGACCTTCGCCCATCTGCTGCTTCCCATCGCCGGGCTGATCAGTCGCCAGGCACTCCGCCGCGGCCGGCTGGGTCTCGCGCTCGGCGCCCTGCAGGTCGCCCGCCGCCCGGCGGTCACCCGGATCGTCGCGGTCGTCGCGGTGGCCGCCGCCCTGGTGAGCTTCGCCGGCCAGGCCTCGTCGGTCGCCGATCGCAACCGCGACTTCCGGGCCGGCTACGAGATCGGCGCCGAGGGGGTGCTGGCGATGGAGGTGAACACTCTCGGCGACTTCACCGCCGCGGCCGACCGGATCGACAAGAACCGCAACTGGCTCACGCCGGTGGTGCTGTCCTACCCCGCGAACAACAGCGGCCTGCGGGCCCTGATGATCGAACCGGACAGCTTCCAGCGGATCGCCTTCCGTGGCGACAAGCTCACCGACGCCGACGGAATCCGCGCGATCAGGGCCCCTTCGGAACCGGCCGCGGTCGAGGTCCGGGGTGAGCGGCTGACCATCACCGCCACCCCCGGCGAGATCCTGCCGTACGCGGCGCCCAACCTGAGCGGCGAAGTGCCCGTGGCCGGACCACCGGGTGAGTCGGTCGTCCTGCAGGCGACCGTTTTCAGCCTCCGGACCGGATCGCGGTACGTGGTGTCGTTTCCGCCGCTGCGGCTGGTGGCCGGCAAGCCGGTCCAACTCAGCACCAAGGTCGACTGCGCGAAGTCCTGCCACCTGATCCGGCTCGGCGTCGCTCGCGAACTCGGCGACTCCGCCGGCCTGCGCGGCGAGCTCGCCATCGACAAGGTCAGCACCGACACCCAGCCGTCCGTCCCGCTCGGCAAGGCGACCAACTGGCTCCCGGCGCAACAGCCGGATGGCGACGCGTCCCAGGGCAGCATTACCGCCTCGGACGGCGGATCGGGCGGGCTGATCATGGGGGTCACCAGCACCGGCGCGACGCTCGACCTCCAGACCGCCAGAATCCCGCCGCAACTTCCGGCCCTGGTGACCCCGGACTACCGGTTCGGCGAGGCGCAGACCGTGCCCGGTCTGGACGGGATCTCCGTCCCGGTCACGAAGGTCGACCGGCTGCGTAGCACGGTCCCCCGCTACACCGACCACACCGCGGTGGTCGACCTGGAATCGGTCCGCCGGCTGGGCGGCAGCGTCGCCGACACCAGCACCGACTTCGAGATCTGGCTGAACGCGGACGGTCTCGCGCACTCCGCCGAGATCATCGACGGACTCGGCCAGGCCGGCATCATCGCCACCCTGGTCGACCGCAAGGCCGACCGGCTCGCGAGCTACGGCCGCTCCGCCAGCGCGCTCGCGCTGCAGCTCACGCCGGTGATCGGCGTCGCCGGCTGGGCGTTGGCGATCATCGTGTTGCTGCTGATGATCGTGACGTCGTGGCGGTCCCGGGCGCAGGACTACGCGAGCCTGCGGATCACCGGCGTACCGGCGGCGACGACCGGACGCGCCGCGCGCTGGGAGCAGGCCGGTCCGGTCACGCTGGCGGCGCTGCTCGGCTCGGCCTGCGGCATCATCGGCGCGTACGTCGCACTGCCGCTGATCCCGCTGTTCGCGCCGACCTTGTTGCCGTCGGCAATCCCGCTCGAGCTGGGCATCAACTGGCCGGTCGCGCTGATCCTGACTGTGACCAGTACGGCGATCATGGCCGTCACCACGCTGCTGCTCGGCACCGGCGTCAACAGGCGAGCCGGCTACACCCGGATCAGGGAGGAACTGTCATGACCGGCCTCGCGATCAAAACCTCCGGCCTGGTGCACATCTATCGCAGCCAGGGTCACGACGTCGCGGCCCTGTCCGGGATCGGGATCAGCGTCCGGGCCGGTGAACTGGTCGGGCTGCTCGGCCCGTCCGGCGCCGGGAAGTCCACCCTGCTGCAGTTGTGCGGCGGACTGCTGACGCCGAGCGCCGGCCGGCTGCAGATCGGCGAGCACCACATCGCCTCGATGACCGAGGCCGAGCTGGACCGGATGCGGGCCGGCGATGTCGGCATCGTGTTGCAGGGCGCCGGCCGCAACCTGATCCCGTACCTCACGCCGGAGGACAACGTCCGGTACGCCCAGCGCGCCGCCGCGCGCGGCCGACCGCTGCCGGGTCCGCGCGAGGTTCTCGAACTCGTTGGCCTGAGCAACCAAGCACAGACACCGCTGGAGCGGATCACGCCAGGCCAGATCCAGCTCTGCGCGGTCGCCGTCGGGATCGCCACCTTCCCCGGGCTGCTGCTCGCGGACGAGCCGACCAGCCAGCTCGACCACCGGGCGCGGGACGAAGTACTGGCAGCGATCTCGACGGTCAACCAGGCGACCGGGATGACCGTCCTGCTGATCACGCACGACCCCGAGGTGGCCGCTGTGCTGCCGCGGACCATCACGATCAAGGACGGCCGGATCGCGTCGGAAGGCCGCTCTGGTGAGGAGTTCGCAGTGGTTGCCACCGACGGGTCGTTGCCACTGCCCCCGCATGTCGCGGAACTCCTGCCACCGGGCACGTTGTTGCGCGTCACCACCACCGAGGACGGCGAGGTCCGGTTGACGCCGGTCGAGCGGGAGGACGAAGCATGATCACCGTCACCAATCTCACTGTCGCGTACGACGATCTGGTCGCGGTGGCCGACGTCTCGCTGCGGGTGCCACCGGGCTATGTGCTGGCGGTCAGCGGGCCGTCCGGCGCCGGCAAGAGTTCGTTGCTGTGGGCAATCGCCGGCGCGGTGGCGGCGAAGTCCGGGACGGTCGAGGTCGACGGGCTGGAGATCGTGAACCGGCCGAGCGCGGCCCGGCACGGCGTAGTACTGATTCCGCAGGGCAACGGGCTGGCCCGGGTGCTGACCGCGCGGGAGAACCTGTCGGTGCCGTTGCTGGCCGAGCACAAGCTCCCGACCGACGACGAGGACCGGGACGAGGCACTCGAGTCGATCGACGAGATCATCGTGAAGGCGCTCACCGCCGTCGGGCTGGAGGAGAGCGGCGACCACCTGGTCGAGGAGCTGTCCGGCGGCGAGCAGCAACGCGTGGCCGTCGCGCGCGGGCTGGCCCAGCGCGGCAAGGTGATCCTGGCCGACGAGTCGACCAGCGAGCTCGACAGCACCAACCGGGAGCGCGTCCTCGAACTGCTCCGCGCGGAGGCCGACCGGGGCGCCGCCGTCGTCATCGCGACCCACGACCCGAGCGTCGCGGCCGGCGCCGACGGACACGCCCTGATGGACGAAGGCCGGCTGACCTGGGAGCGCCGGCTGTAACTTTTCCAAAGCCGCCCGCATCTAGATCTCTGACGACGGAGCTTGGAGAAAGGGCGTCATGAACAAGAGACGACTGTCGATCGCCGCGGCGAGCCTCGCCTCGCTGGTGCTGGGGGCAACCGCCACCCTCCCGGCGAGCGGTGCCGCCGCGACCGCCACCCAGCCGAGCGCTGCCTGCCGTCTGGCGCTGGGTTCGGTGGACTCGGTCGGTGGCCACACCGGGCAGGAGATCACCGCCGGCACCCCGCCGACCGCGAGCGCCAAGCACGTCACCCCGATCCGGTTCGCCCCCGGCGTGGCCAAGCTCAGTGGTTCCTGGATCAGCGAACCCAACATCGCCGGCTCGGACAACTACGGCAAGCTCGTGCTCGGCACCTCGCTCTACGCGGGCTTCTACCAGACCAACGAGCTGGACAAGCCGACCACCCTGCGCAAGATCGGCGGCGGCTGGGACCAGTTCAGCTTCTACGAGGAGTCGCGCTTCGACCAGAGCGGCCGGCCCGGCGGGACCTGGCACACCTACGAGTACGCGCTGCGCAAGGACGGCGTACTGGCGCGCTGGCGGATCGGCGACAAGGGTCAGTGGATCGCGGCCGGCACCTACGCCGGCTTCAGCTCGGTGAAGACGATGGCGTTGATCAGCCAGACCCCGTCGTACGACACCTTCCTGGCGAACGCCCGCGGCGGCGCGCTCTACACGATCCGGATCCCGCTCAGCAGTCCGCTCAAGCCGGTGGTGACGAAGGTCCGCAGCTCCACCTGGCAAGGCTTCGAGACCCTGATCGCGGAGCGCTGCGGCCAGCACGGCACGCTGCTGCTCGGTATCGACAAGGAGACCAAGACCGGCTTCCTGTACGCCGTCGGCCGCGCGAGCGGCACCGCGACCGTGATCAACGGCCTCGGCAAGGTCCCGGCCACGTTCGCCGACCCCGTCTACTTCCGCAACACCGTCGTCGCCTTCGCCTCCGATCCGCTGAACGGCGACTGATCACCCCAGCCAGTGCAGCAACCCGGCGAGAGCGGCCATCACGAGCACGATCCGCAGGATCGCGACGAACTCGGGATCCAGCCGCTCTCGCCGCACTTCAGGCCACCAGTTCCGGCGCACGAACAGCAACCTCCGGCCCGACCAGCACCGGGTCCAGCTGAATCACGCCGATCCCGTACGCCGCCAGCAACTCCCGCAACTCACTCTCGTGCAGCCGGACCCACTCCTGCCGCGGCCCAGTTGCCGCCCGCAACAACTCCGCCGAACTGAACGCGATCCCCACCCGCACACCATCCGGCCGCCGCCCCCACTGCGGAGCCGCCACATCCGGCGCCCCGGCCACCCGGGTAGGCACAAACAAAGGAACACTCGAGGTCTTCACACCCCCGACGCTAAATCCCCCGGCCCCCGCTGTCCCGCCCCCTAACAGACCTCACACAGCCTTCTCACACCACTGACCGAGCGGGTCAGGTTGTCTGGAAGATCGGTTCGGGTGGTGGGCCGTCGGTGAGGACGGCCTGCAGGAGATGCGGAAGCGCACGAGGAGACAACCACTCCGGCCCGTCGTGGGCTAGGAGTTCCTCAGGGGTCCACCAGCGGTACCCGTGCACGTTCTCGGCCTCCAGCTCGGCTGCGGACATCGTGCCGGCCGGGGTGAACGAGTCGACCCGGATCAGGAAGTAGTCGTTGGTGACTCCGTCGTACCCGGTGGCATGGCCAGGAGCGACCGTCACCTGATGCCACAGGTGTGCCGGATCGGCCGGTACGTCGAGGCCGATCTCCTCGGCGAGCTCCCGGGAAAGGGCCTCGAGCAACGACTCTCCCGGCTCCACTCCACCACCCGGGGCTGCCCAGACGACCGTGTCCCCAGCGAACTCGAACCGCATCAGCAGCACCCGGTCCTCGGCATCCAGTACTACGGCACGCGCTGCCGGTCGAAGTGTGGGTGTGGGGAGCTGGAGTTGGGCTTCGATGTTCTTCTCGCGGGGCTGGAAACCGAAGCGGGCGTTGACTTTCTGCATCGGGGTGTTGGTTTCGGCGGTCCAGGTGTGCAGCAGGGTCTGGGTGGTTCGGTGCTGGGCGAGTTGGGCGAGGTTGGCGAGTTTCAGGTGGGTGCCGAGGTTGTGGCCGCGGTGCTCTCGGAGTACGAGGGTGTCGTCCTGCTGGGCGGCGTCGGGGTTGGCCTTGGGCAGGTAGATGATCGTGTAGCCGGCGGGGGCGCCGTCAGTGGTCTGCGCCATCGTGTATAGCGTGAGGTAGTTGCGGGCGGTGCGCTCCTGGCGGGCGCGCATCTTCTCCGCGTCCCAGGGGACGAGGTCCTTGGTCATGCCGCCGGTGGGGACGTCGCGGTCCATCGCGGTCTGCAGGTCGGCGAGTGCCTGGAGGTGTTCCTCGGGGCACGGGCCCGCCCAGGAGGTCAGCACATAACCGTCCAGCGGCTCGACCTCGACCGAGCCTGTCCACGGCAGCTCGACCACCAAGTGGTCCTCGACGTTCTCGACGGCGAAGCCGAGCTTGGCGGCGAAGACGCTGCCTGGCCAGGTGTCGGGGGTGAAGCCCTCGGGCACGGCGAGCTCGCACTGGAAGATGGTCCGCTCCAGGTCGGCCGCGCGGGATCTCGCCCAGCCCCACAGCGCGGTCGCGACCCCGCGTCGACGGTCCGCCGGGGCGACGTCGATCTCGACCGAGACGGTGTCCAGATCGCTGTGCAGCAAGTACTCGAACAGCAGCGCGCCGACCAGCCGCTCACCCTCGAAGGCGCCGACCGCGAGCCGGGCCTTGACCGGGTTCACCGACCCCAGAGACGAGGCGAGCGCCTGGTAGGTCTCCACGATCGCGGCCGGCCGATCGGCGGTGGCGCCGGCCCGCAGTACGGCGTACCAGGCCTCGAAGACAGCAGTGTCGTGGGGGTCGACCTCGCGCACGGTGATCACCCCCAGAGCCAACCAGCTCCGGGGGTGATGCACCACAGGTTTAGCGAGTGGCGCGGTTGATCGCCGAGACGACCGCCTTCAGCGACGCGGTCAGGATGTTGGCGTCGCGGCCGACCCCCCAGAAGACCTCGTCGCCGACCTCGCACTCGACGTACGCCGCGGCCAGCGCGTCACCGCCGGCCGAGAGCGCGTGCTCGTGGTAGTCCAGCACCCGGACGTCGTACTTCAGCGGCTGGATCGCGTCGACGAACGCCGAGACCGGACCGTTGCCCTCGCCAACCAGTTCGTGCGGGACGCCGTTGGAGTACACCTGGACCCGCAGGCCGTCGTTCTGGCCCTCGCCCGAGGTCGAGTTCACGGTCAGCAGCGACAGCTTGCCCGGCGCCAGGTACTCCGCCTCGAAGATGTCCCACATCTGCTGGGGACCGACCTCGCCGCCCTCGGCGTCGGTGTGCTGCTGGATCACCCGGCTGAACTCGATCTGCAGCCGGCGCGGCAGGTCGAGCCGGTGCTCGGACTTCATGATGTACGCGACGCCGCCCTTGCCGGACTGCGAGTTGACCCGGATGACCGCCTCGTACGAGCGGCCGACGTCCTTCGGGTCGATCGGCAGGTACGGCGCCTCCCAGTGCACCTGGCCGACCGGGATTCCCTCGGCGGCGGCCTGCTTGTCCAGCGCCTCCAGACCCTTCTTGATCGCGTCCTGGTGCGAGCCGGAGAAGGCGGTGTAGACCAGGTCACCGGCGTACGGCTGCCGCTCGGGGACCCGCATCTGGGTGCAGTACTCGACCGTGCGGCGGATGTCGTCGATGTCGGAGAAGTCGATCTGCGGGTCGATGCCCTGGCTGAACAGGTTCATCCCCAGCGTCACCAGGTCGACGTTGCCGGTCCGCTCGCCGTGGCCGAACAGGCAGCCCTCGACCCGGTCGCCGCCGGCCATCAGGGCCAGCTCGGTCGCGGCCACCGCGGTCCCGCGGTCGTTGTGCGGGTGCAGGCTGATCGTGCTGAACTCGCGCCGGGTGAGGTTCCGGCCGAACCACTCGATCTGGTCGGCGTAGACGTTCGGCGTCGACATCTCGACGGTGGCCGGCAGGTTCAGGATGATCTCGCGGCCCTCGGCCGGCTGCCAGACGTCGCTGACCGCCTCGCAGACGTCCAGCGCGAACTCCAGCTCGGTGCCGGTGAAGATCTCCGGGCTGTACTGGTAGCCGAACTCGCAGTCGCCCAGGATCTCGTCGGCGTACTTCATCACCGTCTCGGTACCGCGGACCGCGATGTTGCGGCACTCGGCCTTGTCGACGTTGAAGACCACCCGGCGGAACAGCGGCGCGGTCGCGTTGTACAGGTGGATGGTGGCCTTCGGCGACCCCTGCAGCGACTGCACGGTCCGCTCGATCAGCTCCTCGCGGGCCTGGGTCAGCACCGAGATGGTGACGTCCTCAGGGATCGCGTCGCCCTCGATCAGGCTGCGGACGAAGTCGAAGTCGTACTGGCTGGCGCTGGGGAACCCGACCTCGATCTCCTTGTAGCCCATCTTCACCAGCAGGTCGAACATCCGCCGCTTGCGGGCCGGCGACATCGGCTCGACCAGCGCCTGGTTGCCGTCCCGCAGGTCGGTGGACAGCCAGCGCGGGGTCTTGTCGACCGACTTGGCCGGCCAGCTCCGGTCCGGCAGGTCGATCGGCGGGAACGCGCTGTAGCGCCCGATCGGCATCGCGGACGGCTGCTGGACGGGCTTCGGCTGATTCTTGGGGGCCATGGGTGCGGGTCTCCTCGCGAGAGTGTGTGTACTGCGGGGTCAGGTTCGACCGGCGTACGACGAAACTCCGCGGCGAGGAAACCGGCCTACGTCAGGCCTCGCCGCGGCAGCGAAGGAGAAGAAGCTGGTGCCGCATAGTGCCTGCGAGTCTATGCACAACCCCATCCAGAGGTCGAACCGGGGGTCTCGCACTCCGAGACGCAGAGTGACGGCTCAGGCGGCCGCGCCGGCCTCCCACTTCCGTCCGATCAGGCCGAGCAGCGCCGGGTACACGAAGGCGTAGCGCAACGGCTTGATCGCCGCCATGTACGCCGATCCCCTGCGCCCGTTGGGTTTCACCAGCACCGCCATCTGCCCGCGATAGCCACCATCACCGTCCGGAACCCACCCCAGGTGCATCACCGCGTGCACGGTCCGATTCGCCATCTCGGCCGCCCACTCGTCGTCGAGTTGGTAGAGCGGCTCGAACGGCACCTTCCCGGGCCGCGGACCGGTCGGCGTCGCCCTCAGGTCGGCGGGAAACCGATCGCGCAGCGTCGGCACCCGCGCGCCGAGACCACCCCTCTCGTCGTCCCACCCGAACACCCGCCCCAGCTTCCAGCGGGCCTCCCACAGCACGCGAATTACCAGCGGGGCATCCTCGGGGAAGCGAGTACCGGCGGCGGCCTCGCCGGCAGGTGGAGCGAACCGCGGCGCGCTCCTCGACGAGATGCTCGACACCTGAGAGTCGAGCACCACCGAGCAACTGATCGACCGCGTCGAGACCGACGGCGGCGACGCCCAGGCCAAGCTCCACCGCCTGATCGCGATCGTCGCCTCCGCCGACCAACTCACCACCACCGTCACCATCGACCTGGCCATCCGCGACTGGGCCCGCCGCGATCCTGCCGTCGCCAAACGCCTCCGCCGCGTCGACACCCGCCGCCTGACCTACCTCCGCGAACTCTTCGCCACCTTCGTCCCCGACCCCGCCGAGGTCGAGACCCGCTGCCTGCTCGTCTACTCCCTCTACATCGGCAACCACTTCGTCGCCGCCGACCACGGCCCCCGCACCCGCGCCGAAGTCCTCGAACACACCCGCAACTGGCTCCTTGCCCCAAATACCTAGGCTGGCGGTATGACCTCTGAGCTTCTGCAGAAGACCGGCCTCGGTGTGCTCGTCACGATCAAGCGGGACGGGCGGCCGCAGCTGTCCAATGTCACCTACCTGTACGACGGGGAGCGGATCCGGGTGTCGCTCACCGATGGCCGGGCGAAGACCAAGAACCTTCGGCGTGACCCGCGCGCGAGTCTCTATGTCAACGGACCCAACGGGCGCTCGTACCTCGTGGTGGAGGGCAAGGCCGAGCTGACCTCGGTTGCGGCCGAGGAGCACGATGACACCGTCGAGCAACTCGTTGCCTACTACCGCGAGGCGGCCGGGGAGCACGACGACTGGGACGACTACCGCCGGGCGATGGTGGCCGACAAGCGTCTGCTGTTCACGATGACCGTCGACCATTCCTATGGGATGTGACTGATTCCCGGTAGCGCCTCGGGGCCAACCCGTTGACGCGTTTGAAGGCATTGCTGAACGCACTGTCCGAGGTGTAGCCGAGCGAGCGCGCGAGAGTGGACAACACGACGTCCTCCTCGCGCAGCGCCCGCTCGGCCAGCCTCATCCGCCAGTTGGTGAGGTAGGTCAACGGCGGTACGCCGGCCACCGACCGGAACCGCTCCGCGAAGGTGGTCCGTGACATCGCCGCGGCCTGCGCCAGCTCCTCGAGCTGCCACGCACGGCCAGGCTGGTCGTGCATCAGCCGCAGCGCCGGGGCGATCCGGTCGTCGGCGATCGCCCGCAACCAGCCGACCGGCAACGACGCCGCCTCGGCCAGGCACGCCCGCAATGTCTCAACGAACAGTAGGTGGGCCAGCTTGTCCGCGGCCAACCCCGCGCCCGGATCGGTTGTCGTTGCCTCACGCAACAACCGGTCGAGCAGCCAGCGGAAGGTCGCCGCGCGGTCGTCGCTCGCCTTCAGCACGATCACCGGCGGCAGCGCCCGCAGCAGCAACTCCTCGCCGGTCCGATTGACGCTGACGTGGCCGCCGACGCCGACCACCTTCACCCCGGAGCGATCCGCCGCACCACTGCCGAAGCAGGCGATCGGCCCGTCCGTCGACTCGAAGGCGGCCACGGCATCCTCGACGCGTACGTCGGCATTGCCCTTCAGAAAGCCCTGCCGGCCGTCGAACATCACCACGTCGCCACGACCCAGCTCGATCCGCGGCTCCCCCTGCTCGAAGTCGATCCAGCAGGTCCCCTCGACCATCGCACTGAACTTCAGCCGCCCGGACGCCGGATAGCGCAGCGCCCACTCGCCGTACGCCTCGAAGCCACGGGACACGAAGCACTGAGCCTCGGTCAGCGCCAGGATCTCCGCCAGCGGGTCAGCCGTACTTTCGCGCAGGTTTTCAGGACTCACAAGTATTCAGCGTACGGATTTCCCGACCTAGGTTCAATGTATGACCACACAACAACCCCTCGGATCCGGCTTCACCGCCGCCTCGACCGCCGCCGACGTGATCGCCGGAATCGACCTGACCGGCAAGACCGCGATCGTCACCGGCGGCTACTCAGGGCTCGGCAAAGAGACCGTCCGAGCCTTCCTTGCCGCCGGCGCCGAGGTGATCGTCCCGGCCCGCGATGTCGCCCGAGCCACCAAGCAGCTCGCCGACATCGACGGCGCCGTCGTCGACCACCTCGATCTGCTCGACCCCGACAGCATCGACGCCTTCGCCGACCGCTTCCTCGCCACCGGACGCCCACTCCACCTGCTGGTGAACAGCGCCGGCATCATGGCCGCACCGTTGGCCCGCGATGCCCGCGGCTTCGAGTCGCAGTTCGCCACCAACCACCTCGGACACTTCCAACTCACCACCCGGCTCCTCCCCGCCCTGCGCCAAGCCGGCGGTGCCCGAGTGGTCGCAGTCTCCTCGCGCGGCCACCGCTACAGCCCGATCCACTTCGACGATCCCCATTTCGACCACCGCGCGTACGACCCGTACGCGGCGTACGGCCAGTCGAAGACGGCGAACGTGCTCTTCGCCGTCGAGCTCGACGCCCGCGAACAGGCCAACGGCATCCGCGCCTTCGCCGTCCATCCGGGCAGCATCATGACCAACCTGGCCCAGAACGCCGATCGCGAAGTACTGCGCAAAGGCGGCTTCCTGGACGACGACTACCAGCCGATCATCGACCCGAGCCGCGGCCTGAAGAACCCCGAACAAGGCGCCGCCACCCAGGTCTGGTGCGCGACCAGCCCACAACTCGACGGACTCGGCGGTCTGTACTGCGAAGACGTCGAGGTCGCCGCCGTCCACACCGGCGCGCTGCCGGACACCGAAGTACTGGCTCTGACTCCGGGCGCGTTCGGCGTCCTGCCCTACGCAATCGACCCGGACACGGCCCGCCGGCTGTGGCGGCTCAGCGAGGAAATTCTCCACCACGGATAAATGACTCGCGGTGACCGCCTGCCAAGCCCCACTCTGGGGAGGTGGACATCACCAGGCTTTCTCCCGACGACGCGGCCGGCTGTGCCGACGCCGTGGCGTTGCTGACCGCGACGCACGCCGTCGACTGCCCGGCGGCCCTGCTGTCGACCCCGTTCGGCTATGCGGCGAACCTCCGCTACGGCTGGGACGGCGATCCGGGGCGCAGCTACCTGGCCCGTGACGAGAGTGGGACCCTGGTGGGCCTGCTCCAGTTCTTCGCGCCGACCTACGACAACACCCATCTGGCCTGGATCGAGGTCGAGGTCCATCCCGATCATCGTGGCCGCGGCATCGGCAGCGAACTGGTCCGGTACGGCGAACAGGTCGCGCGCGAGCTCGGCCGTACCTCGATCGGCATCGGCGCCTGGGACCTGCCGAAGGCGGACGCCTTCATCAAGCGGCACGGCTTCGAGCAGAAGGCGATCGAGGTCAACCGCCGCCAGGACATCGCCACCCTGGACTGGGCCACCGTCCAGAAGCTGTACGACGAGGCGGTGCTGGCGTCGGCGGAGTACGAGCTGGTCAAGCTCACCGGCGAACTGCCGGACGACATGCTCGAGGGCATGATCGCGGTCACCGCCTCGATCAACGACGCCCCGAAGGACGATCTCGACATCGAGGACGACGTCTTCACCGCCGAGCGGCTGCGCGCCTACGAGGAGTCCCGGCGCGGGCACAACCAGACCGTCTACCGGGTGATCGCCCGGCACCGCACCACCGGCGAGCTGGCCGGCCACTCGCTCGTCACCGTCGAGCGCGAGCGGCCGCACATCGCGGAGCAGGCCGACACCGCGGTCTCCCGCGACCATCGCGGGCACCGGCTCGGCGCGCTGGTGAAGACCGGGATGCTGCTCTGGCTGCGCGAGGCGGAGCCGGCCGTGACCCAGCTCGACACCTGGAACGCCGAGTCCAACAGTCACATGATCGCGATCAACGAGCAGCTGAACTACTTCATCGTCGCCCGGACGAAGGACTACCAGAAGTCGCTCTGAACGCCTTGCGGCAATGGCCGAGGAACGCCTCACCCCGCCGGGTGAGGCGTCCTCCGCCGGCCCACCCGAGCACCACCGGAGTCGTCGGTACGTCGTCCGCCAGTGCCTTCGTCAGCACCGGCAGCCCTTCGTAGCTCAGCTCGACCGCGGGCGTCTGCACGGTCAGCGAGTATCCGATGCCTCGGGCAACCAATGCCCGGGCCAGCTCGAAGCTGCCGGCGCGATGAGCAGGCCGCATCTCCAACCCCGCGGCCTCGAAGACGGCCCGGAAGTACCGCTCACTCGGCGGCACGTCCAGCAGCACGAACGGCTCCGCGGCCAGCTCGGCCAACCAGATCGACCGCCGCCGCGCCAGCCGATGCCCACCCGGCAGCAGCACCGACGGCGCCCGATCATGCAGTACTGCGCTGTCGATCCCCGGCAGCAAGTCCTGCTGGTAAAGGAAAGCCAGCTCGCAGCGCCCGTCGAGCAGCGCGGTCTGCAGGTCCGGCAGGGTCCCTTCCACGAAGTCGATCTCCACCCCCGGCTGAGCCTCCCGGAACCCCGCGATCGCCAACGGCAGATGGAACGGCGCGATCGGCCCGTAGCACCCGATCGTGAGCCGCCCCTCGATCTCCTGACCGAGACTTCGGGCGCCGGCCCCCAAATCCGACAACGCGGCGAGCACCTTGCGGCCGTCGGCCACCACCTGCTGACCGGCCGGCGTCAACCGGGTGCCGCGCCGCGAGCCACGGAGCACGAGGGCGACGTCGAGCGCGCGTTCCAGCTCCCCCACGGCCAGCGATACCGCGGACTGTGAGACGTGGCAGCGATCGGCTGCTGCGGTGATCCCGCCGGTCTCGGCGATGGCCACCAAGTACTCCAGCTGGCGGAGTGACACGTTCGGCAGCGACATGAGGAAAGCATATGGGTGAGCCGAGTTTCTCAAGCTGGACTCATGATCGACCCGCTGGCTACGGTCGACGGGTGAGCCGCACCCATCAGCATCCCTTCATCCCTTACGCACCTCCTCGCGTGCCGATCGAGGAAGGTCTTCGCCGCGGCAGAGACTTCCAGGCCGAGCTGGAGGCAAGGCGATCCGTTCGATGGTTCTCCGACGACCCCGTCCCGTTGGAAGCGATCGAACTTGCTGTCGCAGCTGCTAACACCGCGCCGAGCGGAGCACACCACCAACCCTGGACGTTCGTCGCCACCGACGACCCGGAGATCAAGCGCAGCGTGCGGCTGGCCGCCGAGGAGGAAGAGCGCGCGTTCTACCTGGAGCGCGAACTGCCCGAGTGGCACTCGTCGCTGGCCCGGCTGGAGACCGACGAGCACAAGGAGTTTCTCGAGGTCGCGCCCTGGCTGGTGGTCACCTTCGCACAGAAGCACACCCCGCTGCCCGACGGTAGTCTGCGCAAGAACTACTACGTCTCGGAGAGCGTCGGCATCGCCTGCGGGTTCTTCATCGCCGCGCTGCACCGGATGGGGCTGGCGACCCTGACGCACACGCCGAACCCGATGGCGTTCCTCGGCAAGGTCCTCGACCGCCCGCGCACCGAACGCCCGTACATCCTCTTCCCGGTCGGCTATCCGGCCGGCGACTGCGAGGTCCCCGCGCTCAGCCGCAAGCCGCTCGGGGAGGCGCTCATCGTGCGACGGGCTCGAAGATGCTGACCGTCATCCGGTTGCTGACGCTCCAGCCGAGCCCCTGATAGAGCCGGATCGCGGTCGCGTTGGTCGCGCCGGTGTGCAGGAACGGCCGGTCGCCGGCCTGCTCGATACCGGCCGCCACCGCCCGGATCAGCCGGCTGGCGATGCCCCGCCCCCGGTACTCCGGGTTGGTGCAGACCGCGCTGATCTCGACGTACCCCGGCAGCCGGTAGCGCTCACCGGCCATCGCGATCAGCTCACCGTCGCGGCGCAGCCCGAGGTACCGGCCGCATTCGATCGTCCGGGACCGGAACGGGCCGGGCTCGGTCAGGACGGTCAGCGCGACCATCTCCGGGACGTCCTCGACTCCGAGGACGACCAGCTCCGGGTCCTCGGCGCCGAACGAGTCCGGCGCCACGAACTGGACCAGACCGAACTGCTGGTCCAGCTTGAAGGTCTCCGGCAGCTCGAAGTCCGGGCGCTTGGTGGCGGCGCTGTTGCCGACGCCGAGCAGCTCGGCGGCGTCCGCCCAGTCCTGCTCGGTCAGGTCGTCCGGCAGCCCGACGAACGGGGCCACCTCGGCCGGATAGCGCCGGACCCGGCCGCGGATCTCGGCCAGCCCGGCGTGCGGACCGTTGAGCGCGTAGTACGCCGGATTCTTCAGGACGTCCGGCCCCACGTCAGAACCCGAGTTTCCGCAGGTGCTTGGCGTCGGTCTGCCAGTTCTTGGCGATCTTCACGTGCAGGTCGAGGTAGACCGGCGTACCGAGCAGGGCCTCGATCTGGCGCCGGGCGTTGGCGCCGACGTCGCGCAGCCGGGCGCCCTTGTGCCCGATGATGATGCCCTTCTGGCTGTCCCGCTCGAGGTAGAGGTTCGCGTAGATGTCGAGCAACGGCTTGTCGTCCGGCCGGCCCTCGCGCAGCCCCATCTCGTCGATGGTGACCGCGATCGAGTGCGGCAGCTCGTCCCGGACGCCTTCCAGCGCGGCCTCCCGGATCAGCTCGCCGACCAGGATCTCCTCCGGCTCGTCGGTCACGTCGCCGTCGGGGTAGAGCGGCTGGCCGTCGGGCAGGAACTTCACCAGCTCGTCGGCGACCACGTCGATCTGGTACCCCGAAGTGGCCGACACCGGGACCACGGAGGCCCACTCGATCCCGACCGACTCGCCCAGCGACTGGATCTCGGACAGGTGCTCGATCATCCGCTCCGGCGAGACCAGGTCGGCCTTGGTCGCCAGCGCGACCTTCGGCGTCTTGGCCACCTTGGCCGCCTCGGCGACCAGGAACCGGTCGCCCGGGCCGATCTTGTCGCTGGCCGGCAGGCAGATGCCGATCACGTCGACCTCGGCCCAGGTGGTCTTGACGATGTCGTTCAGCCGCTCGCCGAGCAGCGTCCGCGGCTTGTGCAGACCGGGAGTGTCGACCAGGATCAGCTGCGCGTCCGAGCGGTGCACGATGCCCCGGACGGCGTGCCGGGTGGTCTGCGGCTTGGACGACGTGATCACGATCTTCTGGCCGACCAGGGCGTTCGTGAGGGTCGACTTGCCCGCGTTCGGGCGGCCGACGAAACAGGCGAAACCGGACTTGAACTCCGGCACCGCGTTCTCAGGTGTGGACGACATCACGAACCTCTCCGTTGCCATCGGCAACGACTACCGGAAGAGCGGCACCGCCGAAATAGCGGACCACCTCGACATCGACGCCACTCGCGTCGCCGTCGGTGACCACTGCCGCGGCCTCGATGCCTTTCACGCCCGACGATACGGCCATCGCCACCGCGAGCTGCAACGCGCTCAGCAGCACGCTGTCCAGCTGGACCGTGCAGGCGGCGTACGTGCGCCCGTCGGTGTCCCGTACGGCGGCGCCTTCGGCGGCCCGGGTGCGGGCCCGGGCGGCGCGCGCCAGGGTGACCAGTTTGGCGTCCTCGGCCGTGAGCTCGGCAGGCAAAGATGGCTCCATAGGGTTGACGGGAGATCAGGCGGTCTGGTGACTGCTGTCCTGCGCCTGGTCGGCGGTGACACCGCGCCGGACCAGCACAGTACCGACCTGGTTGCGGCGGCCGGACGGCCGCTCCGCGGTGAGGGACAGTCCGAGCCCCTCGATCTCGACCTCGGCGCCGGGGATCGGCACCTTGCCGAGCAGTTTGGCCATCAGGCCGCCGACCGTGTCCACGTCGTCGTCGTCCAGCGGAATGCCGAACAGGTCGCCGAGCTCGTCGATCGGGTACCGGCTGGAGACCCGGTAGGCGCCGTCGGACAGCGCCTGCACCGCTTCCGGGGCTTCGTCGTACTCGTCGGTGATCTCACCGACGATCTCCTCCAGGATGTCCTCGATGGTGACCAGGCCCGCGGTGCCGCCGTACTCGTCGACGACGATCGCGACGTGCATCCGGGCCGCCTGCATCTCGCGCAGCAGCTGGTCGACCGGCTTGGAGTCGGGGACGTACATACACGGCCGCATCACCGACTCGACCCGCTCGGTGGATTCGGCCGAGGCGTTGTCGTAGACGCGGCGCATCACGTCCTTGAGGTAGACGACCCCGAGGATGTCGTCCAGCGACTCACCGATCACCGGGATCCGGGAGTAGCCGCTGCGCAGCGCCAGCGAGGTGAGCTGGCGCAGCTTCTTGTGCCGCTCGATGTAGACCATGTCGGTCCGCGGCACCATCACCTCGCGGACGATGGTGTCGCCGAGCTCGAAGACCGAGTGGATCATCTGCCGCTCGGTCTTCTCGATCACCGACGACTTCTCGGCCAGGTCGACCAGCGCGCGCAGCTCGGCCTCGGTCGCGAACGGTCCCTCGGCGAAGCCCTTGCCCGGGGTGAGCGCGTTGCCGACCAGGATCAGCAGCTTCGGCAGCGGCCCGAGCACCTTGGTCAGCGCCATCATCGGGCCGGCCGAGACGATCGCGAACCGGTCCGAGTGCTGCCGGCCCAGGGTGCGGGGCGCGACGCCGATCACCACGTAGGAGATCAACACCATCAGCACCGCGGTGATCAGGATGTGCGTCCAGGTCACCTCGAACACGTTCGAGAGGGCCTGGGTGACCAGCACGATCGCGGTGATCTCGCAGATCAGCCGGATCAGCAGCAGCGAGTTGAGGTAGCGGGGCGCGTCGGAGAGCAGCTCGCTCAGCTTCAGCGCGCGCAGGTTGCCCTGCTCCACCTGCTCGTTGGCCCGCACCTTCGAGTACGACGAGAAGGCGGCCTCGGCGCCGGCGAACAGCCCGGCGAGCAGCACCAGCACCGCAGCCACAACCAGCAGGACGCCGTCGTGGGAACTCACTGGAACTTCACTCCTGTCCGAGCCTGTTTCCGGGGGCCCGCCAGGCCTCCAGCAGTCTGCCCTGGACGTCCCACATCTCCGCCTTCTCGGCCGGTTCGGCGTGGTCGTAGCCAAGGAGGTGCAGGATGCCGTGCACCGTCAGCAGCTCGAGCTCGGCCCAGGTGCCGTGGCCGGCCTTCGCGCCCTGCGCGGCCGCGACCGTCGGGCACAGGGCGATGTCGCCGAGATGCCCGAGGGGCAGGTCGGCGTCGTCACCGGAGTCACCGCCCGGCCGCAGCTCGTCCATCGGCCACGACATCACGTCGGTCGGCCCCGGCAGGTCGAGGAACTCCACGTGGTACTTCGCCATCGTGTCCTCGTCGACCAGCTTGATCGACAGCTCGCACTCCGGGTGCAGCCGCAGTGACGACATCACGAACCGGCCCAACCGCATCAGTCCGTGGGCGTCGATCTCGACACCGGACTCGTTGTTGACTTCGACGTTCATTTTCTGGGCTCAGCGCTGCCTTCGTAGTTCTCGTAGGCCGACACGATCCGTCCGACCAGTTTGTGCCGGACGACGTCGTGCGCCGTCAGCCGGCAGAAGGTGAGGTCCTGGACGCCCTCCAGGATGTCCTGGACGACCCGCAGACCCGAATTCGTCCCGGTCGGCAGGTCGACCTGGGTGACGTCACCGGTGATCACCATCTTGGAGCCGAAGCCGAGCCGGGTGAGGAACATCTTCATCTGCTCCGGCGAGGTGTTCTGCGCCTCGTCCAGGATGATGTAGGCGTCGTTCAGGGTCCGGCCGCGCATGTAGGCCAGTGGCGCGATCTCGATCGTGCCGGCCGTCATCAGCCGCGGGATCGAGTCCGGGTCGAGCATGTCGTGCAGCGCGTCGTACAGCGGCCGCAGGTACGGGTCGATCTTCTCCGACAGGGTGCCGGGCAGGAAGCCCAGCCGCTCACCGGCCTCGACGGCCGGCCGGGTCAGGATGATCCGGTTGACCTCCTTGGCCTGCAGCGCCTGGACCGCCTTGGCGACCGCCAGGTAGGTCTTGCCGGTGCCGGCCGGGCCGATCCCGAAGACGATGGTGTTCTTGTCGATGGCGTCGACGTACCGCTTCTGGTTCAGCGTCTTGGGCCGGATCGTCCGGCCGCGGCTGGACAGGATGTTCTGGGTCAGCACGTCGGCCGGGCTCTCGCCCGGCTCGGCCTTGACCATCGCGATACTGCGCTCGACCGAGTCCGCGGTCAGCCCGTGACCGGTCCGGACGACGGCGATCAGCTCGTCGATCAGCCGCTCGGCCAGCGCCAGCTCGGCCGGCTCGCCGGACATGGTGATCTCGTTGCCGCGGACCAGGATGTCGGCGGCGAACTCCTTCTCGATGATGCGGAGGAACTCGTCCCGGGCGCCGAGCAGGGCCACCATGTCGATGCTGTTCGGCACGATGATCTTGTGGGACGCCGTCTGGCCGGCGCTTGCCGCGCTGGTCTCAGCGCGCGCCGCATCCGGGTGCGACGGCTCGATACTGCGTGGCCTGGACAGCCTCTTCCTCCTGATGCAGATGGTGTGAGATGACCAATGCTAGCCGTCTCCTCCGACAGGCTCACCCGATAAAACCCCGATCACCCCCGGGCAATGCCCTGACCAGGCTGTTTACCCCGTACTCCGGTACCGCCGCGAGCCCGTCCCCGGCGATCCGCGGCACTCCAGGCTGCGGATTCATCAGGGAGTTCAGCTTGTCGAGCTCCCCTGGCGCCAACCTGCTCCCTGATGCCTGTTCCAGCGAGACCCGCAGATCCCGCTCCGCCTGCCAGGCGGCATCCGGCCTCAGATTCACCGTCACGCCGTTCGGCGAGGCCCGCAGCATCGGATCGAGCGCCGCGCGCATCAGCGCCTCCGCCTGCGCCGGCTGCTCCAGCGCCCTCTCGTGCGCGATCAACATCGCGGCGGTCGCCTCGACCGCGGCCCGCGTCGTACCGGACCGAGCGCCAGGCTGGTCGAACTCGTCGGCATGGGTGTTTCGCCCGTCGTCGAGCCCCACCACATGCGACGGCGTGAACACGTGCAGCGACTCGATCGCGGCATCCACCTTGCCCTCGTACACAGCTTTGTCCCGCCACGCGTGCGCGCCGCTGTAGCTGTCCTGCAACGCGTGCGCCGCCGCGCCGAGATGCGTGAGCCGCTGCGCCGGGCTGCGCTCCCCCGACCGGGCCAGCCGCAACTGGTCGTGGAGAAATTTGGCGTTGGCCTCGAGATTGGCCGCGCCGTCGGCGTACGGGTTGGCCATGAAGTGCTCGGCCTGCGCCTCCGGGTTGAAGTACGCCGACTGCGCGGTCTTGCCGAGCCCGACGTACACGAAGGTCAGGCCGGTGCCGCCGGCGTTCCTGACCAGCCCGGCGCCGAGCAGCGCGTCCGCCTTGGCCTGCGCCTTGTCGAGCGCCGCGGCGTACTCCGGGCGGGTCAGGCCGCGGATCCTGCCACCGCTTCCGGCCAGCTCGTCGTACAGGCGGTCGGTCGCGGCGTAACTGATCTCCCGGTGGCCGGACCAGGCCGCGTCGCCGTGCTGCTTCATCTTTCCTCCGACCTGTTGTCAACCTGGAATGCTGCCTTCGCGTCTCTGTTGTGTGGCACAACCAGCCGTGATGTATCAAGAGTGCGTGGCACATGAGTCCTCGTGGGATGCAGACGAGGCGCTGACGGCTGTCTACACGGCGCATTACACGTCGTTGGTCCGGCTCGGCGCCCTACTGCTGCGCGACAACGGTTCGGCCGAGGAGATCGTGCAGGACGCCTTCGTGGCGATGCACGGCCGTTGGCACCGGCTGCGCGACCCGCACAAGGCCCTGGCCTACCTGCGGACCGCGGTGGTCAACCGCTGCCGCTCCCGGCAACGGCACCTGGTGGTGGTCGACAAACACCTGCCGAAGTCCCTGCCGGACGAGCCGAGCGCCGAACAGGCCGTGCTGCGCACCGCCGAGACCGATCGGGTGATCGAGGCGATGCGCACACTGCCGGAGAAACAACGCACCGTGATGGTGCTGCGGTACTACGGTGACCTGTCCGAGGCGGAGATCGCCGACACGATGGGGATCAGCCGGGGATCCGTGAAGAGCCACGCCGCGCGAGCGAGCAAGTCGCTGCGCCAGGTCCTGGAGCAGAGCGCATGAACGACCACAGGCACGAAAACGGGGACGACCCGTTCGACGAGTTGATGCGCCGCGCCCTGTCCGAGGAGGCCGGCAGAATCGACCCGACCGACGGTCTGCACGAGATCCAAGCACGGGTCAGCAGCCAGCGAACTCCGGTCACCCGCCGCCCCTGGGCGGTCACCGCGGGCCTGGCGGTCGTCGGTACCGCGGCAGCCGTTGGCGCTTTCGCAGTACTCAACGACACCGGCCAGAACGCAGACCAGCCCAACGTCGCCGGCGGCCCCGACACCACCACCAGCGCGTCATCTCTGCCGACCAGCAACGAGCCGACGCTGCCGGCCAGCCCAGTGCCCACGCCGTCACCGGCGGCCACCGACCTCCCGACCACGTCACCATCGGAGAAGACCCGCGGTGTCGAGGAACCGGCGCTCTCCGAGCCGAGGGCTGTCCCGATCTACTGGCTCGGGCGCGCGCCCGACAACAAGGCCGCGGAGTACCGGCTCTACCGGACCTTCAGCCAGGTCAAGGGCCGGCCGGCCTTCCAGGCCGTCGAGCTGATGACCCTGCCGAAGGTCGCCAACGATGCCGACTACGAGTCCCCCTGGTCAGGCGCCTCGGTCAGCTCGGTGCGGTACACCGGCGGCCTGATCCTGGTCGACTTCAAGCAACTCCCGCAGACCAAACTCGAGCCGGACGTCGCCGACATGGCGGCCCAGCAGCTCGTCTACACGGTCCAGGGCGCGCTGCAGCAGACCGCTCCGGTCCAGGTCACCGAGCGCGGCCGCCCCGCGAGGGACTTGTTCGGTGTCATCGACACCAGTACGCCGTTCAGCCGCGCCAAGGCCGCCGACGTCCAGGCACTGGTCTGGATCGAGACCCCGGAGAACAACCAGGTGGTCAAGTCCGGCTTCCTGGTCACCGGGACCGCGGCGGCGTTCGAGGCACAGGTGGACTGGCGGGCCACCAACCTCAAGACCAAGCAGATCGTGAAGAACTACACGATGACCGCGGAGGGCCAGAAGCTCTCCCCCTACAAGTTCAACCCCAAGCTCGGCCAGGGTGAATGGCTGATCGAGGTCTACCTGACCTCCGCCGAGGATGGCCGGATCACCGACGTCGACTCGAAGACGGTGACCGTGAAGTAGTAGCTGCTCAGGTCCAGCGGGAGCGGGCGAGCAAGGCTGCTGCGGCGGCGACACCGGCGGTTGACGTGCGGAGGACGGTGTTGCCCAGGCGGATCGGGGTGGCGGCGAAGGTGTCGAGTTCTGCAGGGGTGATGCCGCCTTCGGGGCCGACCACGATGACCACGTCGCCCGAGGCGGGAGGGTCGAGCGCGGCCAGTGGGGTGGTCGCCTCCTCGTGCAGTACGACGGCGAGCGCGGCGTCCGCGAGGAGTTTGGCGACCTCGGGCGTCGAGGCGATCGGCGCGACCTCGCCGAACCAGGAGCGGCGGGACTGTTTGCTGGACTCGAAGGCCCAGGACTGCCACTTGGACTGGGTCTTCGCGACCCGCTCCGGGTTCGCGCGGAACTGGCTGCGGTCCGCGTTCCACGGCACGATCAGGTCGACGCCGACCTCGGTGAGCATCTCCACGGCGAGCTCGGCCCGCTCACCCTTCGGCAGTGCCTGTACTACGACCAGCCGGGTCGCCGCCGGCTCGACCTCACCGCGATGGTCCACGGCGACGGTCAGGCCGGTCTTGGAGGACGCGATGACAGCGCCCTCCGCGAACGAACCGCGGCCATCAGTCAGCCGGATCCGCTCGCCCGGGCCGATTCGGCGTACGACGGCAGCGTGCCGCCCTTCTGCGCCGTCAAGTACTAGCTCAGCACCATCAAGCTCAGGCAGGTAGAAGACCGCGAGTCCCATCGCTCGGCAGCCTAAGTCGTTTTCAATGTGCGCCGAAGGCGTCACGCAGGCGTCCGAAGACACCCTTGTGGGCCGCCTGGACGTGCCCCTGCGGCCGCTCCTCGCCGCGCGCCTCGGCGATCTGCCGGAGCAGCGCCTTCTGCGCGTCGTCCAGCTTGGTCGGCGTCTCGACGATCACCTGGACGATCAGGTCGCCGCGGCCCGCGTGCCGCAGCCGCGGTACGCCGCGCGCGGTCAGCGTCATCGCCGTGCCCGACTGGGTGCCGGCGCGGATCTCCAGCGGGGTGGTCTCGCCTTCAAGGGTCGGCAGGTCGATCGTGGTGCCGAGCGCGGCAGCCGTCATCGGCAGCGTGACCGTGCAGTGCAGGTCGTCACCGCTGCGGGTGAAGATCTCGTGCTGCTCGACCTCGATCTCGACGTACAGGTCGCCGGCCGGGCCGCCGCCGGGGCCGACCTCGCCCTGGCCGGTCAGCTGCACCCGGGTGCCGCTGTCGACGCCGCCGGGGATCTTGACGGTGACGGTACGACGGGAGCGCACCCGCCCGTCGCCGGCGCACTCGACGCACGGGTTCGGGATGGTGGTGCCGAAGCCGCGGCAGTTCGGGCACGGCCGCATCGTCCGGACCTCGCCGAGGAACGAGCGCTGGGTGTGGGTGACCTCGCCCCGGCCGTGGCAGATCTCGCAGGTGACCGGCTCGGAGCCGGCCTGCGCGCCCGACCCGGTACAGGTCGGGCAGACCACCGCGGTGTCGACCTTCAGCTCGCGGGTCGTCCCGAAGGCGGCCTCGGCCAGATCGATCCGGAGCGGGATCAGCGCGTCCTGGCCGCGCCGGGTCCGCGGCCGCGGCCCGCGGGTCGCCCCGCCGGTCTGGCCGAAGAAGGCGTCCATGATGTCGGTGAAGGTGAACTGCTGGCCGAAGCCGGCGCCCGCTCCCCCACCCGGTCCGCTCGCGAACGGGTCACCGCCGAGATCGTGGACCTGCTTCTTCTGCGGGTCGCTCAGCACCTGGAACGCGCGGCCGATCTCCTGGAACTTGTGGTGCGCGTCCTCGGAATCGTTCACGTCCGGGTGGTACTGACGGGCCAGCTTGCGGTAGGCCTTCTTGATCTCGTCCTGTGATGCGTCACGGCTCACGCCCAAGACGGCGTAGTAATCGGTGCTCATACTCCAGACCACTTGGTAGGCAGTGTTGGGTGCGTTCTCTGGTGGAAGCTCACGAGTCGGCCAGGATCTGGCTGACGTAGCGCGCGACGGCGCGGACCGCGCCCATCGTGCTCGGATAGTCCATGTGGGTCGGGCCGACGATGCCGAGAGTGGCCAGCGCCTCCGACTTGGAGCCGTAGCCGGTGGCGACGACCGAGGTGGTGACAAGTCCTTCGTACGGGTTCTCGTGGCCGATCCGGACCGTCAGCGTCTGCGGGCTGGTCGCCTCGCCGAGCAGCTTGAGCAGGATCACGTGCTCCTCGAGCGCTTCCAGCACGGGTTTCACGTTGCGCTCGAAGTCGTCGCCGTACCGGGTCAGGTTGGCCGCGCCGCCGACCGCGATCCGCTGCTCGCCCTCGACCGTGAAGGCCTCCAGCAGGCTGGCCACGATCGCGGCCACCAGGTTGCGGTCGGCCGGGGCGAAGGTGTCGGTGACGTTCGCCAGCGAGGTGGCCGCGTCGGTCAGCCGCTGGCCGGTCAGGGCCGAGTTCAGCCGGGTGCGCAGGTCGGCGATCAACTGCTCGTCGACGTCCTCCTGCGCCTCGACGATCCGCTGCTCGACCCGGCCGGTGCTGGTGATCAGCACCAGCAGCAGCCGCCGCGGCGTCATCGTGACCACCTCGATGTGCCGGACACTCGAGCGGCTCAGCGTCGGGTACTGCACGATCGCGACCTGGCGGGTGATCTGCGCGAGCAGCCGGACAGTACGGCGTACGACGTCGTCCAGGTCGACCGCGCCGACCAGGAAGGACGAGATCGCCTTCTTCTCGGCCGGGGACAGCGACTTGACCGTGCTCAGCTTGTCGACGAACAGCCGGTAGCCCGCGTCGGTGGGGATCCGGCCGGCGCTGGTGTGGGGCTGGGTGATGTACCCCTCCTCCTCCAGCGCGGCCATGTCATTGCGGACCGTGGCCGGGGAGACGCCGAGGTTGTGCCGGTCGACCAGGGTCTTCGACCCGACCGGCTCGTGGGTGGCGACGTAGTCCTCGACGATGGCCCGGAGCACGTCCAGCTTGCGTTCGTCCAGCACCGCAACCACCCTCTCCGCCGCGTCGGCCACCGGGAGCCCTCTTGGCACTCCGGACTTTCGAGTGCCAGTCTACCGAGCCGTGGCCAGCCAGTACCCCACGAGCCAGCGTGGGACACATCTCAGGCCAGCTCGGGTGACGCCCCCAAAGGTACGGCGGCCGGCCGGGAGACCGTACTCGCCACGTCCAGCGACTGGTCCTGAGCGGCCGACTCGAGCACCGACTGCAGTACGTCGAGCACGTGGTAGGCCAGCGCTCCGTCGGCGCGATGCGGCTCGCCGTTGCGCAAGGCCCGAGCCATGTCCGCCACCCCGACCCCGCGCCCGGCATTGGCATACCCACCGGCCACCGGGAGCGCCGTCCAGTCGCGGTTGGCCGCGGTGGCAATCTCCACGGTCCCGTCGAAGTTGTTCGGGTCCGGGACCGACAGGCTGCCCTCGGTGCCGTAGATCTCAATCCGCGGCAGCCGCGCCGCCCACACGTCGAAGCTCATCAGCACAGTGGTTAGCGCACCCGACTCATGTTCCAGAACGCCGGTGACGTGCGTCGGCACCTCGACCGGGAACGTCTCCCCCGCCCGGGGACCCGTGTGGACCTTGCGCTGCTCCTGAGAGCGGCCTGCGCGACCAGTAACCCGGCGTACCGGGCCGAGGAGCGTGACGAGGCTCGTCACGTAGTACGGGCCCATATCGAGCAGCGGGCCGCCTCCTGGCTGGTAGTAGAACTCGGGAGCCGGGTGCCAGAGCTCATGTCCAGGCGTGACGAACGAGGCCGTCGCTGCAGTCGGTACGCCGATGTCGCCACGGTCGAGCGCCGCACGGGCGGTCTGGGTCCCGGTGCCGAGCACAGTGTCGGGTGCGCAGCCGATGCGGAGGTTGTTGGCCGCAGCGAGCTTCAGTAGCGGCTCAGCCTCGGCACGATCGACAGCCAGCGGCTTCTCGCCGTACACGTGCTTGCCGGCCTGCAGCGCCGCCTGGTGGACCGGTGCGTGCGCGGCCGGGATGGTCAGGTTGAGAACGATGTCGACCTCGGGGTCGGCGAACAGGTCGTCGGAGGTCAGCGCCCGGATGCCTGGATTCTGGTCGGCGATCGTCTGCGCCCTGGACAGGTCGAGATCGGCGACGGCGACCACCTGGACGCCGGGCAGCTTGGCCAGGTGTTCGAGGTACGTGCCGCTGATGACACCGGTGCCGACGATGCCGACGTTGGTCACTTGCTCGCCCACAGCAGCCCCCGCTCGATGATGGTGCGGATCTGCGGCGTCTCCAGGTCGGCGACGCTGTGGCCCGGCGTACAGACGAAGACCTTGCCCTCGCCCCAGCCGCGGGTCCAAACGGCCGGCATCGTCGCGCCCTTGATCCACGGGAAGTCCGGGTGCGCGGCGAAGGTGGTGGTGGCGAGCACGGTGTTGGTCGGGTCGGCGTGCACGTAGTACTGCTCGGTGGTCAGGTCGAACGCCGTCAGCCCCTCGACGATCGGGTCGTCGGAGACGATGTCGATCCGGTGGTCGACGGCGTTGCCCGGGTGCGAGACGAACTGGCCGCCGGTGATGAAGCTGTAGTCGGTGTTGCTGCGGAACGAGTCGACGATCCCGCCGTGCCAGCCGGCCAGCCCGGTACCGGAGCGAACGGCGGACTCGAGGCCCTTGACCTGTTCGGCGGTGATCTCGCTCATCGTGACGCACTGCAGCACCAGGTCGACGCCGGCCAGGTCGAGATAGCTCTCGGTGCTGTCGGAGACCGTCACCTCGAAGTCGTGGTCCCGCAGGAAGGGGATGAACAGGTCGGTCGCCTCGACCGGGACGTGTCCGTCCCAGCCGCCTCGGACCACCAGTGCCCGCCGTGTTGTCACGCCGCCCGCCCTTCGAGAGATCGGATGAATCGGTTCAGCTCTGCGACCTTAGGCGGGTCCGGAGGGGCCTTCAACCCCCGTCCCGACGACTGGATAAGCGGGTTAGGGTCGCCGGCATGGGATGGAAATTCTGGAAGCAGGAGCCGCGGGTGCAGGACACGATGCGAGGGCAGGACGGTCGGGTTCAGGACAGCCGGGTTCAGGACGGCGGCGTTCAGGACGGGCGGGTGCAGGACGCCGTACCGGCCGGGCCGTTCACGCTGCCGGTCGAGGACGTGTTCTCCATCACCGGCCGCGGCACTGTCATCACCGGGCGGGTCGCCTCCGGGCGGGTGCGGCAGGGTGACCAGGTGCAGATCACGCGGCTCGGCCAACAGATCGCCGTCAGCCGCGTCACCGGGGTCGAGGCGTTTCGCCGGCAGCTCACCGAAGCCGGTGCCGGGGACAACGTCGGGCTGCTGCTCGAAGGCATCTCCCGCGACCAGGTCCAGCGCGGCGACGTCATCTCCCACTGACAGCAGCGGCGACGGCGACGGTTAGGGTCGCGGTATGAGTGCGTGGGAAGAACTCGGCGACCGTACGTGGGTCCGCCGGTATCCGGAGTACGACGTCAATGTCGGGCTCGTCGTCGGCAGCGAAGGCGCCCTGGTGGTCGACACCCGGGGTGATCTGGAGCAGGGACAGCAACTGCTGGCCGACATCCGCGAGGTCACCGAACTGCCGGTCCGCTGGGTGGTCAACACGCACGCGCACTTCGACCACGTCTTCGGCAACCCGGCGTTCCCCGAGGCGAAGAGCTACGCGCAGGAGAACACCGCCGCCGCGGTCGCCGAGACCGTTGCCATCGACATCAGTTTCTCGGTGGCCAAGGTGATCGAGCTGGGTGACCGCCGGGTCGAGGTGCTGCACCTCGGCAACGGGCACACCGACGGCGACGTGGTGGTCGTCGTACCGGATGTCGACGTGTACTTCGCCGGCGACATGATCGAGGAGTCGGCGCCGCCGTCGTACGGCGAGGACTCGTTCCCGCTGCAATGGGCCGACACGGTCGACCGGCTGATCGGGCTGCTGACCGCGACCTCCAAGGTCGTCCCCGGGCACGGCGCGGTGGTCGACGCCGAGTTCGTCCGCGACCAGAACAGCGATATCGGCACGGTCGCCAACACCATCTCGGGGCTGCACCACAACGGCACGTCCCTCGAGGGGGCCCTCGCGCACGCCGAGGACTGGCCGTGGCCGCAGGCGCATCTCGAGCAGGCGGTACGCCGTGGGTACGCCGCCTTGGGCGCGCCGCCGCGTCCTACTCTTCCGCTGCTTGGCCTCGAAAAGGACGAGTAGCGACCACCGTCGGCGACGACGGTGACCCTGTGTTGTTGTGCGTTGACAGGACGTCCGCTATCCCGCACGTTGGTCCGACACACGACTGCGGACGAGGTGGCGACGATGGCGCATGCGGCACCGGCTTCTCCTGACCAGATCACCCACCCGGACGGACGGGTCGAGCTCTCCGATCCGGCGGTGATCGCCGACAGTCCGTACGGCAATGCGGAGCTGGCGCCGACCCGGCTGCCCGAGCGGCGCTGGTCGACGTACAACTACGCGGCGCTGTGGATGGGGATGGCGCACAACATCCCCAGCTACCTGCTTGCGGCCGGTCTGGTCGCGCTCGGGATGAACTGGCTGCAGGCCTTCCTGACCATCACCCTGGGCAACCTGATCGTGCTGGTGCCACTGCTGCTGAACAGCCATGCGGGGACGAAGTACGGGATCCCGTTCCCGGTCTTCGCACGCGCCTTCTACGGCGTTCGCGGGGCGAACTTCCCGGCGCTGCTCCGGGCGTTCATCGCCTGTGGCTGGTTCGGCATCCAGACCTGGATCGGCGGTCAGGCGATCTACGTGATCGTCGGCGAGCTGGCCGGCTCGGGCTGGACCAGCTCGTCCTCGATCGGCGGCCATCCGTGGACGATGTGGCTGAGCTTCGCGTTCTTCTGGGCCCTGCAGATGGTGCTGATCTGGCGTGGCATCGAGGGCCTGCGCCGGTTCGAGAACTGGGCGGCGCCGCTCGTCACGGTCGCCTTCCTCGCGCTGATGATCGCGATCCTGGTCAAGGCCGGTGGCTTCGGCCCGATCCTGTCGCAGCCGTCGAAGCTCGGCTGGGACGCCGACTTCTGGAAGATCTTCGCGCCGTCGCTGATGGGCATGATCGCGTTCTGGGCCACCCTGTCGCTGAACATGCCGGACTTCACCCGGTTCGGCAAAGGCCAGCGCCAGCAGGTGATCGGGCAGATCATCGGGCTGCCGACCACGATGTCGTTCATCGCGCTGGTCTCGATCATCACCACGTCCGGCACGGTGATCGTCTACGGCTCGGCGATCTGGGACCCGGTCGAGCTGACCCGGCGGTTCGAGAACCCGGTGGTGGTGACGATCGGCCTGGTGATGGCGATCCTGGCGACGATGTCGTGCAACGTCGCCGCGAACGTGGTCAGTCCGTCGTACGACTTCGCGAACGCGCTGCCCCGCTGGCTGAACTTCCGCACCGCCGGGCTGCTGACCGGCGTGATCGGGATCGTGATCCAGCCCTGGCGGCTGATCTCGGACCCGTCGATCTACATCTTCGTCTGGCTGTCGTTCTACGGCGGACTGCTGGCGTCGGTGGCCGGCGTGCTGATCGCGGGCTACTGGTTCATCGACCGCACCAACCTGTTCCTCGCGGACCTCTACCTGCCCAACGGCCGCTACTGGTACGCCGCAGGCTGGAACTGGCGAGCCGTCGTCGCGACGCTGATCGGGTCCGTCCTCGCGGTCGGCGGCGCCTACTCCAACCCAGGCGCCGGTCCGTTCCCCGCCGACGGTCTGATCCCGTTCCTGCAGCCGCTCTACGACTACTCCTGGGTGGTCGGCCTGATCGCCGGCTTCGTCGTCTATCTGCTGCTCACGATCGTCTCCCCGATCCGGCACCCGGCGCCGACACACGCCGTCGAGACCTACTGATCCGCGCTTCGGTCACAGCGTTGCCGCGGCCGATGATCTATCTTCGGTCGCGACATGGCTATCGCTGAGCGGGACCTCAGGAACTTTCTGGTCAACCGGATCGCGCGCTCGTGCGAGCTCCCCGAGGCGGAGGTCGACCCGGATCGGCTGCTCGAGCAGTACGGGCTCACCTCCCGGGACGCGGTCGCGGCGACTGCCGAACTGGAGGACCTGCTCGGCCGACGGCTGGAGCCGGCCAGCATCTGGCGCTACCCGACCGTCAACCAGATGGTTCGCGGCCTGCTCAGCGACACCTGGCCGGACGGCATCCCGATCACCCCGCCGGACCTCCTGACCGGCGAGGAGATCGCCGTCATCGGCCTCAGCTCCCGCCCGACCGGGTCAGTACTGGAGGTCGCCTGGGAAGCCCTCGAGTACGCCGGAATCTCGCCCAACGCCTTGGCCGGCACTCGCACCGGCGTCTTCGGCACCGACGCCCTGACCCCGCTGTTGCATCTGGGCGGCCCGGTCGAGACCACCGGTACTCCGGTCACGCAGGCGATGGCCAGCCTCCACCGAGGCGACTCGGACCTCGCTCTGGCCGTCCTCCCCGCGCTGGTCGACCAGGGCTGCCAGGTCGTGGTCTTCAAACGCCTGGCGGACGCCGCGCGCGACCTCGACCAAGTGCTTGCCCTGTGCACCGATCCGGAGACCGATACCGCCGACGGAGATTTCGTCGAGGCGGTCCTGACCGCCGATCGCGGGATGACTCGCGAACTCGTTCCCTTCCCCGTCGGCGAGACCATCGCAGTCCCCGAAGCCGTCGTACGCCGGATCCGTCCCGCCGAGCGCACCCCGTCGGCCGGCCCCACCCGGCTGTTGCTGTCCGATGTCTCGATCGACCGGGTCCGCGAGTACGCCGGCCAGCTCGCCGCCCATCTGCGCGCGACACCGGCCACCAGCTCCGCGGACGTCGCCCACACCCTGGCCCGGCGGATCGGCCGCGGGCCGGTACGCGCCGCCGTTGTCGGCCGCGAACGCGCCGACCTCACCGCCGCCCTGACAGCACTTGCCCAAGGCAACGAACACGCCAACGTCACCAGCGCCTTGGCGACTCCCGAGCCGCTGCATCCCAGCTGGGTCTTCACCGGCGAGTTCGCTGGTGCGGCCGCTGGGCAGGTCGCCGGCCCGGCCGACGGGTCGGCTGGCGCCGAGCCGAGCGGATTGTGGGAGCTCGCCGAGAGCGTGCCCGGCTTCGCGACCACCATCGCCGAGCTGGCCCCCTTGATGACCTGGGCAGCCAACGTCTCACTGCGCGACGCGGTCCTGACCGGAACCGTGCCGCCTGGCGACGAGCTCCCGATCGCCTTCGCCGTCCAGCTGGCCCTCGCCCTGTCCTGGCAGCAGTGCGGCGTGATCCCCGCAGCGATCGTGGCCGACGGATCAGGCGAGGTCGCAGCCGCCGTCCTCGCCGGCGCCCTGACTGCCACCGACGGCGCACGCGTGATCGCCGCCCAGGCGCGAACCCCAGATCAACTCACCACCACCCTGGCAGACCTAGCCCCCGGCGTACCACGGCTCCCGTTCTACTCAGCGACAGCGACCGACGCGACCCCGTTCAGCGCCGAGTACTGGGCGGCAAACCTCAAACAACCCGAAGCCCTCAGTACGACGATCAGCCGGGCCACCCTGGACGGCCACCAACTCTTCTTCGAACTGACCGCCGACGCGCTCGCCTTCCACACCCAACTCGCCAGGCTCGAAGTCCTCGGCCACCCGATCGTCGCACCGGCCGGCCGCGTCACCGACGTACCGGTTCCGCCCTGGCCTGCACAGTGACCACGATCGTCGACCTGGTCACCCGCTGGGCTCAGGAGAAGCCGGACCAGCCGGCGTACACCTACGTGGACCACCAGGCCGACACCCGGGCCACGCTCACCTGGGGACAGGTCGACGCCCGCGCCCGCACGACCGCGGCCGCGATCCGCGAGTACGCCGAGCCAGGCGACCGCGTCGCGATCCTCGCTCCCCAGGGGCTCGACTACCTGGTCGCCGTCCTCGGCTCCTGCTACGCCCGCACGATCGCCGTCCCGTTGTTCGCGCCCGACCTGCCCGGCCACCGCGCCCGACTCGACAGCGTCCTGGCCGACAGCGCACCCACCTGTGCCCTCGCGACCACGGCAGCCGTCGAGGGAATCGCCTGTCCGGTGATCGCGATCGACCAACTGGCACCGACCGACTGGCAACTGGAACCCATCGATCCGGACGACCTCGCCTATCTGCAGTACACCTCGGGCTCCACCGGCTCACCTGCCGGCGTGATGGTCTCGCACCGCAACCTGATCGCCAACGTGAGTCAGCTGATCGAGGCATTCGCCTTCCAGCCAGGCCGCTCGATGACGGTCAGCTGGCTGCCGTTGTTCCACGACATGGGCCTGATCCTCACTCTCGGCGTACCGATCCTGCACGGGGACCGGTCGGCATTCACCGATCCGGTCGCGTTCCTGATGCGCCCGGCGCGCTGGTTCCAGTTGGCCGACGAGTCGCTCGATGTCTACACCGCGGGACCCAACTTCGCCTACGACTACTGCGTCCAGCGAATCCCTAAGCGCAACGGTCTGGACCTGAGCCGCTTCAAGGCGTTCCTCAACGGCGCCGAGCCGATCCGCCCAGCCACCATCACCGCCTTCACGGAGGCGTTCCGCGGGTGCGGACTCGACCCGGCCAGCCACGTACCGGCGTACGGGCTGGCTGAGGCGGTGGTCTTCGTCGCCAGCGCGATCATCGACACCGAACCGACCATCACCCCCTTCGACCGCCAAGCCCTCACCACCGGCGTACTGCGCCCGCCCACCGGCCCGACCACCGAGCTGGTCTCCTGTGGCCCACCCCGCGGCCAGCACGTAGTCATCGCCGACCCCACCGGCACCCCACTACCCCCAGGCCACATCGGCGAGATCTGCATCGCCGGCCCCAACGTCACGCGCGGCTACTGGTCCGACCCCGCCCGCACCAGCGAGGTCTTCGCCGCCACCCTCACCGACGGCTCCGGCCCCTGGCTCCGCACCGGCGACCTCGGCGCCCTGTACGACGGCGAGCTCTACGTCACCGGCCGCCTGAAGGACCTGATCATCGTCGACGGCCGCAACCACCACCCGCAGGACATCGAAGCCACCATCCACGAGTCCCACCCGGCCCTGCGCCCCAACCGGGTCGCCGTCTTCTCGGTCCCCTCCCCCGACTCCGAACACCTGATCGTCATCGTCGAGCACACCACCCCCGACGACCCCACCGACACCATCCGCGCCGCCGTCACCCGCCACCACGACCTCCACGTCCACCACGTCCTGCTCGCCCGCCCAGGCACCATCCACCGAACCTCCAGCGGCAAACCAGCCCGCAGTTCAACCCGCGATTGGTACCTGAACGGGTTAGGTTTGGCGGGTGGCTGATCGGTATGGACGTGACGTGTTGTCGGAGGACTGGCGCAAGCCCAAGAACGGGCGGACCGTCGATCTGGTGATCGAGAAGGGGCTCGTGGTCGAGGAGCCCAGCTCGGGGTACGTCGGCGCCGTCGTGCGGTGGGAGCACGGCGTGGTCGATCTCGAGGACCGGCACGGCAAGATCAAGACGTATCCGCTCGGGCCGGGGTTCTGGGTGGACGGCAAGCCCGTCAACCTGATCGCGCCGAAGAAGGCCGGGCCGGCCAAGAAGACCCACACCGCCTCCGGGTCGGTCGCGGTGTCGAACGTGCGGGCCAAGGTCGCGCGGGCCAGCCGGATCTACGTCGAGGGCCGGCACGACGCCGAGCTGGTCGAGCGGGTCTGGGGTGACGACCTGCGGATCGAGAGCGTCGTGGTCGAGTACATGGAGGGCATCGACGACCTACCGGCGATCGTCAGCCGGTTCCGGCCCGGTCCCGGCCGGCGGCTGGGCGTCCTGGTCGACCACCTGGTCGAGGGCTCCAAGGAGTCCAGGATCGCCGCCGAGATCAGCAACCGGGACGTGCTCGTCGTCGGCCACCCGTACATCGACATCTGGGAGGCGATCAAGCCGTCCTCGGTCGGGATCGCCGCCTGGCCGAAGATCCCGCGCGGGCAGGACTGGAAGAAAGGCGTGCTGGAGTCGTTCGGCTGGCCGGCCACCGACCAGGCCGACGTCGCCGCCGCCTGGAAGCACATCCAGTCCAAGGTGCGCAGCTACGCCGACCTGGAGCCCGAACTGCTCGGCCGGGTCGAGGAGCTCATCGATTTCGTGACCCAGGACTGATCGCCGGCACCCGCTCCTCGATCCAGCCGCGGATCCGCCGCCGGACCCGGCGAATGAACAACGATCCGACAAAGGCGGCCACCCCGGCGGTCAGCACCACTCCGGCGAGCAACGCAGCGACGATACGTACTGCGGCCAGGTCGACCACCCCGGCCACCACCAGCAACAGCGCCGCGGCGCCCAGCAGCGCCGGCGGCAGCCAGCGCTGGAAGATCAACGGCCGCTGAGCCGGGATCAGCTCGGCGTTCTTCACCAGCCGATGCCACAAGCTGTGCCGCGCCGGTTCGGTGAACCACCGCGCAACCTGCAGCAACCAGGTCTCGGGCTTGTTCTTCCGCCCCGCCATCGCCTTCACCCAGTCGCCGACCGCCGGGTTCAGCCCACCCGACACATCGACCATCCGGTCGGCCAGCCCCTTGGTCGTCGCGATCCCCTCGCGGCTCGTGTTCAGCTCGTCCCGCATCGTCGTCAGCGCCGCCAGCCCGGCATCGACCGGGAAGTCCTCGGCCAGCCGCTGCACCCGCTCGGCGACCTTGTCCAGCTTCCACTCCTCCGACTCCAGCACGAGTTGCTGCGTCTCGCGGATCCAGGCCGGGTCGGCGCCGAGCATCGCGCCGAGATGCGCGACGCAGTGCAGCCGGCCCATCAGCCAGTCCCAGCGCCGCCAGTCCGCCGCCCCGAAGGCCCCGAAGTGACCAACCTGCGAGCCGTAGAGGATCCGCTCCTTCAGATCGTTCGCGATCGAGCCTTCCGGCAGTTCGTCCAGCAGCCGGAGCGGGATGTCCGGTCCGAGCCGCAGGAACTGGAACGGCGCGCTGCGCTGCTGCGGCGTCCGCGCCGACGTGCAGCGCGAGACGATCTCCACCTCCAGCGCGGTCTCCACCACCTCCGCGCCGACCACCTCGATCAGCGCCGCGAACTCGTCACCCAGAGCCCGCTGCACCCGCAGCGCCTCGAAGATGTCGTTCAACGCGACCGCGACGGCCTCCGCTCCCCCGGCAGGCTGAAGATCCAGATCCGCCTCGGCCAGCTCTTCGGACAACGCGTCCCGCACCGCCTGGACCCTCAGCAGGCTGTCGCTCGTCGCCTTCAACCGCCGCTCCAGATCGGCCCGCAGCTCCCGCGGCGCCTTGTCGATCTGGGTCCGCAGCGACCGCAGTACCAGCCGTACTACGCGCTCCGCGGCGCCCGTCCCCCAAGCCCAGCAGGGATCCCCGGCCTTGTCGCTGGTCAGCGGCGCGATCGATCCATCCGGCTCAGGCACCCACGGGTGCTCGGTGTCGAGGATCTCGTCGATCTCCGCCTCCGACAACGCGGTGGCCGCATCGAGCACCGTCGACTGGTCGTGCGTCGCGATCGTGACGGCCTCCCACACCCCACCGGCCGCGCGCCCGCGCGCGTACGCCGGTTGCAGCAGCCCGGCCGCCTGCTTCAGCCGCAACCGCTCATCTTGTTGCCCAACGCAACGATCAAAGAGTCGCTGCGAGTCGGACCAGGACGCGTCCGCCTCCAGCAGCAACCGCTCGAGCTGCTCCACGTCGGAGCGGAAATCCACCTCCCGCGGGAACTGCACCGCCGACATCGCGGCCACTCGCCAGCCCGGCTCGGTCGCATCGGCCAACCGGGTCTCGGCCGCAGTGCCGATGCCGGCCGACGGTACGACGTACAGGACGTAGCGGCTGGCTCGTCCCGTGACCGGGCGCCGGGCGACCACATCAAGAACCGGCCCGAACGGCGCGTTGTCGAGCACACCGCCATCCACCAGCCACGTCCCGGACTCCGCCTGCGTGGGCTGGACGCGTGGTGGCGACGCCGCCATGTTCGGCGTCTCCAGCACCGGGCCGAACGCCGCCGGGAACGACGCCGACGCGCGCGCCGCCCGGGCAAGCAGTCCGGTGTCCCGCAGCCCGTTCTTCGCGCTGACCGAGAACTCCCGCTGCTTCCCGTCGTAGACGGCCGCCTTCTCGCTGGTGAAGCAGAACAGATACCGATGATCCGGTACGGCGAACCGCTGCCCCGCCGCGTCCTTCGCCTCGAACTGCTGCACCCCGAGCCCCGACGCGGTGACGAACAACGTGACCGGCTCGGCCGCCGACGGCTTACCCGCCTTCGCGACCCCGTCGAGCAGATTCTTCAGCTCCTTGAGGAAGTACTTGCCGTCCAGCACCGAGGTCGAGGGCACACCGACGGCCGGCACCAGCTTGCCGACCTCCAGCGATCCGAGGCCGACCCATCGCTGCCGCAACCACGGTCCGCCGTCACCATCGCTGTCGCCGTCACCGTTGCTGTCGCTGTCGCTGTCCGGATCGAGCGTCGACCCGTTGGCGATCGCTGTCGCCAGCAACGATCCGTTCAGCCCGCCCGCACTGGTCCCGGCGATCACGTCGACCACCACCCGCCTGCGTTCACCCCCTCGACGGCACAGCGCTCGCCACCGGGCCGCGAGCTCTTCGTCGTAGGACTGAGCCTTCGGCGCCGAGGCGGCCCCGGACGCCCGCCGGATCAGGTCCAGCTCGTGCGTGACTCCACCCATCCAGACCGCCAGGCTCACCCCGCCGTTGAGCACCAACGCGATCCGGATCTCATGATCGGACATGGATCCCCCCTTGTCTGTTGGTAGAAATACCAGGAGGTGGCGAACTTTCCCAGAGCGAGACACCCGAACTGTTGTCGCCGATTGCGGATACCGCCATCCTGATTGCGGGGGTGGAAGCCATGGCCCAGTGGCGTCCGATGGTCGCGATCGTGGTGTCGATGCTGTTGTTCGGCTGTGCTGGCAACGATTCGGCCGGAGACGATCCGGTCACGCTGGTGCCGACCGAGACCACACCCACGGAGCCGACGCCGACCAGCGAGCCACCGCTCGAGCCGACCGATCCGGAGAGCAGCCAGCCGACCCAGCAGAAGCCGTCGATCGAGATCGCCTCCGCGCCGATCGGCGGCAACGTCGAGACCACCCAGCCCGGCTACCAGTGCGCCGAGGTGAACTGGCTCGGCAAGAACCCGATCCCGGACGGCACCTCGATCAAGGTCGGCTCCCCGCACCTCGAACCAGGCGGCGTCTTCGAACTGGACCAGACCGCCTGCGGTGACAAGACGCCCTTGTGCACCGGCGACATCGAGTGGCAGGCCGGCAGCTTCCAGCCCTGCTACGTCGGGGCGAAACAACTCACCGCCGGCGACCCGGTCGCGCTGATCCTGTCGGTCTCCGCGGAGTGCGCGACCGAGGCCGACTGCAAGGCGTTGCCGGGCAACGTGCCGGGGAGTCAGATCTCGTTCGCACCGGGCCCGCCGAGTGGCTGACGAGCAGAACCAGGCCGAGCGCTGGATCAGTTTCGCCGCCCGCATCGTGGCGCCGGTGACCCTGATCAGCGGCTTGCTGTTCTACTTCGGCTACGTCTCGGCCCGCGCGCAGTACGAGTACTTCGGGGTCGACGTCGACACGATCGGCCTGGACACCCAGGACTACGTGATGCGCAGCCCGCAACCGCTGCTCGTCCCGTTGCTCGTGATGACACTGCTCGCGGTCGCCGGACTCCTGCTGCACAACGCGATCCAGCCGACCGTCCTGGCGATTCGCCGCGCCAAGATCGGCGCCGTCGCGCTGCTACTGCTCGGCATCGTCGGGCTGATCGGCTATCCCCTGCTCCGCCACGTCCCGTACTACGCGCTGATCGTCCCGTTCGTGATCGGCCTGGCCGCGGCGGCCCTGGCCTACCTCTCGTACTTCGATCGCAAGGCGGCCGGCCTCACTCCGCAGTACGTGCTGATCGGGTTGCTTGCGGCCGTCACCACGACCTGCGCGTTCTGGGCGACGGCCACCACGGCGCAGTACTCCGGTCGCGGGCTGGCCAAGTCGGACGCGGAGAACCTGCGGCAGTTCCCGGTGGTCATCCTCGACACCAAGGAACGCCTGCAACTGCGCTCACCCGGGATCGAGGAGACCGCGCTGCGGACGGGGACCGGTCAGACCTTCAACTACAGGTACCGCGGGCTGCGGCTCCTGGTGGTCGGGCAGAACAGGCTGTTCCTGGTCCCGCAGGAGTGGAACGCGTCGAACACGACTCTGGTGCTGCCACTCGACGGCTCGATCCGGGTGCAGTTCCAGTTCCAGAACGACCCGCCCTAGGCGGATCCCCGAACGATCAGCTCGGTGTCGAAGATTTCTGGGCTCGTCAGATCGGCGCCCGCGAGCTTGGCCAGCAAGATCTCAGCCAACCGCGTCCCCAGCTTCTCGACCGGCTGCCGCACGGTCGTCAGCTTGGGCGTGGTCGTCGTCGCCACCACCGAGTCGTCGAACCCAACCACCGCGACGTCCTCCGGCACCCGCTTGCCACGCTGCGACAACACCCGCAGCGTCGCCGTCGCCATCAGGTCGTTGGCGACGAAGATCCCGTCCAGCTCCGGGTGCAGGTCCAGCAGCCGCACAGTGGCCTGCTCCCCGCCGTCCGGGGTGAAGTCGCCGTACGCGACCGCCTCGGCGATCCCGGCCGCCTTGACGGCCTCCTGATAGCCGGTGAGCCGGTCCAGCCCCGCGGTCATGTCGAGCGGTCCGGCGACCGTGCCGAGCTTGCGCCGCCCGATGGACAGCAGGTACTCGACCGCTGTCCGCGCGCCGGCGACGTTGTCCACGTCCACACTGGCGACCGGTACCTCGACGCCGAGCGGCCGCGCGCTGAACACGATCGGCAGCGGCAGCTGGGCCAGTTCCTGCAGCACGTTGTCGCGCCCGTGGTGGCTGACGATGATCGCGCCGTCCACGTGCCCGCCGCGCAGGTAGCGCAGCAACCGCTGGTCGTCACCCTCCGCGGGCTCGATCAGCAGCACCAGCTGCGACGAGGTCGGCGCGAGCGTCATGCTGATCCCACGCAGGATCCCGGCGAAGAACGGGTCGGAGAACACCCGGCTGTCCGGCTCCGGCACCACCAGTGCGACCGAGTCGGTCCGGCGCGTCACCAGCGCGCGGGCAGCCCGGTTGGGCACGTAGCCGAGCACCCCGATCGCGCGCTCGACCGCTGCCACCGTCTCCGGCAGCACCTTGGGCGATCCGTTCACCACCCGGGAGACCGTCGCGCGGGAAACCCCTGCCAGCGCAGCAACCTGCTCCAGCGTGGGAGATCCACTGCCCTGACCCTGCATCCGACACGGACCTCCCCGGCTGGTTATGAACCTTGCCACCGTAGTACCAATCGGGGCCGTGCGCCGGAAACACCGCCGTACGCGCCAGGAGTGCCCGTGGCGGCGGGCTCGCGGGTACTAGCCGCCCTTGCGGATGTTGGCTGCCTTGTCGGCTTCCCGCAGGGCCTGTTTCCAGGCGGCGTCCGGTTTCTGCTTGCCCGCGTCGACGCGCTCCAGCGCCACCGTGAAGACGTGGTTGATCTCGCCGTCGCGGGGACCCTTGTGCTGTTTGAGGATCACGTTCTTGGCCCGCTCGATGAAGATCTTGCCGACCGGCGCGTTGTTGAAGTACTGGTTCACCTGGCTCTTCACCTGCGGCGCGTCGTACGCGTCGATGGTGGAGGGGAACGAACCGACCTTCTTGAACACCTTGATCTGCTGCTCCGGCGCGGTCAGCCAGGCGGCCAGCTTGGCGGCCTCGGCCGGCTGGGTCGACTGCACCGGGATGGTCAGGTACGAGCCGCCCCAGTTGCCGCCGCCGCCCGGGAACACGTCGGCGACGTCCCACTTGCCCTTGCCGTAGCTGCCCGCGTTGTCCTGGATCACGCCGAGCAGCCAGCCCGGGCAGGCGATGGTCGCGAACGCGTCGGTCTTGAACGCCTTGGTCCACGGGTCGCTCCAGGCCGGCAGCTTCGCCGACAGCCCGTCGTCGTACCCGTCGATGATCTGGTCCCAGGTGGTCTTCAGCAGCTGGTTCTCGTCGCCGAGGTACCGGTCGTTGTTGGAGTAGTAGGCCTGGATCAGCTGGTTGCGCATCGCTTCCCAGGTCAGCACGGACGAGTCGTACCAGGCCGAGTTCGGCACCTTCGCCTTGAACTTGCGGCCGGTGGCGAAGTACGACGCCCAGTCCGGGAACATCGCGGCGACCTTGGCCCGGTCGGTCGGCAGGCCGGCCGTGGCGAACAGGTCCTTGCGGTAGCAGATCGCCTCCGGGCCGATGTCGGTGCCGTAGCCGATGATCTTGCCCTCGGAGGTGGTCGCGCCGGCCACCTTCCAGTCCAGCCAGCGGCCGGTCAGGTCGTTGGCGCCGAAGTCACGCAGGTCGACGAACTTGTCGGCCTTGGCCAGGTAGTTGTAGATCCAGCTGACCTCCATCGCCTCGATGTCGGCCAGCCCGGAACCGGCCGCCAGGTTCGTGTCGAGGTTCTTGATGTGCTCGTCGACCGTCTTGGCCTTCCGCGGCGTGATCTTGATGTTCGGGTGCTCGGACTCGTACTCGCGGTACAGGTCGTCGTAGCCGAACTCGTTGAACGTCGCGATGGTCAGCTCGATCCTCGGGCCGTCGGCGTCCGAGCCGGACCCCGAGGAGGACTGCTGGTCACTGCCACCGCAGGCGGTCGCGAGCAGAGTGAGGCTGCAGGCGAGGGCCAGGACGGCACTGCGTTGGCGGGCACTGGGCCGCATGGGAAATGCTCCCTGATACAGAGGACGGGTTGAGAGCGCTCTCGGTTGTGAAAGTTGCTTGAGTTTCGAGCGTTTCAACTGAGTGTGTCAAGCACCACAGCATCACTCTGAGACACCGGACCGACTTGGTCAGTACATACCAGCAGGTAATGTCACCGAGTGAAGCACGCCGGTGACGGATCGCTGTTTTTCCTGGCTTTTTCCTGAGACCGGGCCGTCAGGGCAACAAGTCGCGGACCACGGCGTCGGCCAGCAGCCGACCACGCGGAGTGAGCACCAGGCTGCCCTGGGTCTCGGTCAGCAGATCGTTGCCGATCGCATCGATCGCCGCCTTTTTCCCGGCCTCGTCCAGGACGTCGAGCGGCAGCCCGGCGGCCAGCCGGATCTCCAGCAGCACCCGCTCGACCCGGCGCGTCTCGGCGTCCAGGATCTCCCGCGCGTACGCCGGACTGGCGCCCGCGGCGAGCCGTTCGGCGTACGCGGTGGGGTGCTTGACGTTCCACCAGCGGACGCCGCCGACGTGACTGTGCGCGCCGGGGCCGATCCCCCACCAGGTGTCGCCGCGCCAGTAGAGCTCGTTGTGGCGGCAGCGGGCTTCCGGCGTACGGGCCCAGTTGGAGACCTCGTACCAGCCAAGGCCGGCGCTGGTCAGCAGTTCGTCGGCCAGGACGTACTTGTCGGCCAGGTCGTCGTCGTCCGGCATCGGCAGTTCGCCGCGGCGTACGCGGCGGGCGAGTTGGGTGCCATCCTCGACGATCAGGGCGTAGGCGCTGACGTGGTCGGGCTCGGCGGAGAGCGCCGACTCCAGTGACGTGCGCCAGTCCTCCAGCGATTCGCCGGGGGTGCCGTAGATCAGGTCGAGATTGACGTGCTCGAAACCGGCAGCGGTTGCCTCCTTGACCGCTTCCAGGGCTCGTCCGGGCGTGTGCTTGCGGTCCAGGATCTGCAGGACGTGCGGCGTCGCGCTCTGCATCCCGAACGACACGCGATTGAATCCCGCCTCGCGGATCGCGGCCAGGTACTCCGGGTCGACCGACTCCGGATTCGCCTCCGTGGTCACCTCGGCGCCGGGGGCCAGGCCGAACTCGTCGCGCACCGCGGCCAGCATCTTGCCGAGATCCGCGGCCGGCAGCAGGGTCGGCGTACCGCCGCCGAAGAAGATCGTGTCCACCGGCCGGTCCAGGTCGCCCAGCACCTGGCGGGCCAGCCGGACCTCGGCCACCGCGGTTTCGGCGTACGAGGCCTGTGAACCGCCGCCGCCGAGCTCCTTGGCGGTGTAGGTGTTGAAGTCGCAGTACCCGCAGCGCGCGGCGCAGAACGGGACGTGCAGGTAGAACCCGAACGGACGGCTGGCCGCCTCGCGGACAGCGGACTCCGGCAGCGACCCGTCCCGGGGCGCAACCTCCCCCTCGGGCAGTGTCGATGGCACGTCACCATCGTACGGGCCGGGAGATCTGAGACCGGATCGCGGTGATTCCGTGGTAGCGCTCCGTGCTTGAGTCGCTACATTCAGCTCATGGAGACCGAGGCCCGTCCCGTCGGAAAAGCCACCCAGAACGCGGTGGTGGTCGCGATCATGCTCGGGATGCTGCTCGCGGCGCTCGACCAGACCATCGTGGCGACCGCGCTGCCGACCATCGTCAGCGACCTCGGCGGCGCGAACCACCTGTCCTGGGTGGTGACGGCGTACCTGCTGGCCGAGACGATCATGACCGCACTGGTCGGTAAGTTCGGCGATTTGTACGGGCGCAAGCGGATGTTCCTGATCAGCGTCGTGCTGTTCCTGGCCGGGTCCGCGCTCTGCGGAATGGCCGACTCGATGCTCTGGCTGGTCGGGTCGCGGGCGGTGCAGGGCCTCGGCGCCGGCGGGCTGATGGTGACCGCGACGGCGGTGATCGCGGACGTCGTACCGCTGAGCGAGCGGGGTAAGTACCAGGGCTTCATCGGCTCGGTCTTCGGCGTCTCGACCGTCGCCGGACCGCTGCTCGGCGGGCTGTTCGTCGACCAGCTGAGCTGGCGGTGGGCGTTCTACGTGAACATCCCGCTCGGCATCGTGGTGCTGGTGGTGGCAGGCTTCACGCTGCCGTCGGTGAAGGCTGCGGTGAAACCGGCGATCGACTATCTCGGCATCCTGCTGATCGGGCTGTCCGCGACCGGGCTGACGCTGGTGACGACCTGGGGCGGCAACGAGTACGGCTGGACCTCGCCGACGATCATCGTGATGGCGGTCGGATCGCTGATCGGGCTCGGGCTCTTCGTGCTGGTCGAGCAGCGGGCGGCCGAGCCGTTGCTGCCGATGCGGTTGTTCAAGTCCGGGGTGTTCTCGGTGTGCGCGTTGCTGAGCTTCGTGATCGGGTTCGCGATGCTGGGCGGGGTGACCTTCCTGCCGACTTATCTGCAGTTCGTGCACGGTGCTTCTGCTACTGAGTCGGAGCTGCAGATGCTGCCGCTGGTGATGGGGCTGCTGGTCGCGTCGATCACGGTCGGGACGATCATCAGCAAGACCGGGCGGTACCGGCTGTTCCCGATCGTCGGATCGCTGATGATCGCGGCTGGGTTGTATCTGCTGTCGCTGATGACGAATCAGACGTCGTACGTGATGACTGCGGGGTTCATGGTGGTGCTCGGTCTTGGGGTCGGGCTTTGCATGCCGGTGCCGACGGTCGTGGTGCAGAGCACGGTGGACTATGCGGATCTTGGGGTCGCCACGTCGGGGGTGAGCTTCTTGCGGACGATGGGGAGTTCGTTCGGGGTGGCGGTTTTTGGGTCGTTCTATGCGTCGACGTTGCCTGAGAAGTTGGCTGGTGCGGTGCCTGCTGGGGTGGATCCGCGGCTGGCTACGTCTGTTGAGGGTGTGCGGTCTTTGCCTGCTGGTGTGCGTGAGCCGATCACGGCGGCGTACGCGGATGCTTTGCATGTGGTGTTTTTGGCCGCAGTACCGGTTGCTGTGATTGGGTTGCTGGTTGCTTTGCTGTTGAAGGAGGTGCCGCTTCGCGACACTGCCCGGGTGGCGGCGGGTGGTAACTCGGGGGTTGGCGACAGCTTCGCGGCGCCGGCTTCGTTTGACTCCGAACATGAGTTGCAGAAGCTGATCTCGCTGGTCATCCAGAACCACAAGGGGAATCCGGGGCCCGAGGTGCTGGCTCAGTCGGGGATCCCGCTGTCGATTGCTCAGGCTTGGATGATCATGCGGGTCTTCCGCGGGGGTGCCGAGAACGGCTCCGCTACTTTGCAGGAGATCTCCGGTGATCTGAAGGTGCCGCCGGGGGTCTTCGAGCCGCTCGCCGCGCGGTTGGTTGCTGATGGGTATCTGTCTGAGACGCTTGGGCACTATCGGTTTACGCCTACTGGGTTGGAGATGTTCCAGCGTTTTGTTGGTGCCTACCGGGTGTGGATCCTTTCTCACCTTGACGATTGGGATCCCGAGAACGCGCCTGCCTTCTCAGCTGCGGTGGACCGCCTGGCCGAGCAGATGATCGACCGAGGCCAATCACTCACCACCGGCAAACACGCTGCGCTGATCCCCGCCTAGTTGCCCCGCGCTCCGCTTCCCTACGCGCGCTCCTCCGTCGCGTGCTTCGGTCGCTTGCTCCCACCCACCCGTCTCTCAAGTTGCGGCTGTCACCGCTGGCGCCTACCGCGAGTTTGTCGAGCCTGCTTTGCACGCCTAGCGCGTGGTTGCCCCGCGCCCGCACCTACGCGCGCTCCTTCGTCGCGTGCTTCGGTCGCGAGCTCCCACCCACCCGTCTCTCTGGTTGCCGCTGTCACCGCTGGCGCCTACCGCGAGTTCGTCGGTCCTGCTTTGCACGCCTAGCGTTCTATGCCGTCGTCAGGTCATGGTCAGAGATGAAAATCCCCCGAGCAGCAAGCCACTCCGGAGTGTGCTTCCTGGTCCAGTCAGCGCCTCGGCGAACATTCGCCTGCAGCCACGGCTCTGCCAGCCGAGGACCCTCCGTCCACCGCGGAACCCGCTGACCGCCGTGCTGCTCGAACTCGTGGCCTATCAGGACTGCGAGCAACGTGTCGTAGCGCGGATCCGCGATCTCCCGACTCCGCAGCAACCACGCATCACCAGTCGGGTCGTCGGTACGCAACTGGTAGGCCAGTTGGTCGCGTGCCTGCAGCACCAGCTTGAAGGCCCAGTCCTCGTCGCCGTCGGCCAAGGCCGCGTTGATCTGGTCGATCGTGCGATCCGGCGTCATCCAGCCGTGGGCGCGACTGCTCTTCAGCCCTCGAGCAATCCGCAGAGCGCGCTGATAGAGCGCCGCCGACGGGATCGTCCGACCGCTCATATACGCGGACAACCGCGGTCGCGAGGTACCGATCAATCGCGCGAACGCCGCCTGCGTCAGGCCGGCGTCGGCCACCGCTGATCGCATGTCCTGCGCGATCTCCGCGCGCTCGTAGTCGGCAACCTCCACCTGCTCAGCGTATCGAATTTGATACAGCTGGCAGCGGAGTGATCAGCGACCCCACTGGCCTCGGTGGATGACGTCCTCGGGTCGGCGCCTGCGGTCTGCCACCGTGGCCTTCTGCGGCGGCAGATCCTCCGCGCGGTAGCCAATAGCAATCGCACCGACCGGCTGATACTCCTCAGGCACGCCAAACTCCGTCCGGAACCGCTCGATATGCGCTGGGATCTCGGAGTCCGGGCGACCTTCGCGGGCCTGGGGCATCAGCCAGAAGAGGAACGCCCCCAGCCCCTCGTCGACGGCTGAGAGCAGCATCATCAACGTGGCCATTCCGGTGTCGACGTACCAGTACGGCGCCGGCCATTTCGCCTCGGCGCGGTCCTGCCAGCTCTTGTCGGGCTCGGCGTATCGGGCGAGATAGCTCGCCTTGTGGGCCATCGGAACGACGACCAGTGGCGCGTTCTGCATCCGCGGGGTGTGGCGGGTCTGGTTGGGGACGAACGGCCAGAATCTGGCCAGGTCCTCCGGTTCGGTCAGAACCAGGAAGCCCCAGCCTTGTGCGAAGCCGGCTGACGGGGCTCGGAGGGCACTCGCCAGGATTCGCTCCACGAGTTCGGGCTCGAGCGGTCGGTCGGCGAACTCTCGCACCATCCGTCGGCGGCGAATCACCTCGCTGAACTCCATCGAGCAGACTCTACGGTTCAATCCAGGTCGGCGACGGCTCGGTTGGTGGCGGCTCGGAGAGATGACTCGCCGAATTCGATGCTCCAGAGGGTGTCCTTGACCGCGCACGCTTGCACCCAGCGGATCACCTGGTGCCGGTCCAGTTCAGCGGCCTCGGCGAAAGCAGTCAGCAGGTCGCCCAGCGGTTCGGTCAGCGTGTGCCAGCGGTCGCGGAGCAGGTTGACGGCGTCGTACGCGGGGTCGCCGACCCAGCCTTTCGGGTCGATCGCCAGCCAGGGCTCTCGATCGGCTTTCAGGACGTTGCTGAAGTTCAGGTCGCCGTGGACCAATGAGTTCGGCTGGTGTTGGGACAGCTCGCGGCTGGTCTCGACAGCTCGCCCGACGAGTCGATCCGCCAGCGGGGCGGATAGTCGCCGCTGCCTGGACTCGATCTCCGTTGCCCAGGTGTCGGCAACAGCCTTCAGTGAAGGGAACCCCTCCGGGGCGGGCACGGCCAGGCGGCGGTTCAGGGCGCCTGCGATCGCCATTTGTTCGAAGGGGTCCGGCACGTCGCGCAACGAGTGCGTGCCTGCCTTCTCCAGCACCGTCGCGAATGCCGGAGCGTCGTGCTCCAGTAGACGCACCGCGCCACGGCCTGCCCACGTGGCTAACGCCTTCGGTTCGGCGAGGTTGCCGGGATGCGGGAAGGAGGCCTTCAAGACGGCAGCAGCTCCATCGGCCCGAAGTACCGGTACGACGATGCCGACCGCGCCGTGCATCGGTGCACCCGACGGCACCAGGCTCCACTGGGTCAGCAAGCGATCGATCAGGTCCGGCAGGGCATCGATCCACGCGAGACCCGCCAGACCTTCACGCGAGGCGATCTCCCGCGCGAACGACTCCGGAACGACCCACGCCACACCCCGGACCACCGATCAGCCGCCTTCGCAGATGCGGGTGGCGATGCGCAGGCTGTTCGCCAAAACGGTGAGGACCGGGTTGACGCCGCCATTCGTCGGGTGCAGAGAAGCATCGGCGACATAGACATTGTCGTGCGACCAAAGCCGGCCATACGGATCCGTGACCGAGTGGGCGGGGTCCGCGCCCATCCGGCAGGTGCCGGCTTGATGTTGGCCGACGCTAGGACGATTCGTCGTACCGAGCCTGGAGACCACGGTCCGGTGGGCGCCGGCTTCTTCGAGCCATTGACGGGCCTTGTCGCCCAGGAAAGCTTGGGCTCGCAGGTCTTCGGGGTGGATGGAACCGTCGAGGCGGAGTACCGGGAGGCCGAAGCGATCGGTGACCGCGGGGTCGAGGCGGACTCGGGAGTCGGCGGAGGTGACCTCCTGGATCGGGCCGACGACGCGTAGCATCCGGCGGGATTCGCGCCGCATGGCTTGGTTGCTGGCGGCACCTGCTCGTGGGATCAGGCCGGCTGCTGTCAGGTAGTCGTACGTCGCGGCCGGGGTCGGTACGAACTCGTTGGCGAGCATTCCGCCGCCGATGATGCCGTCGTTGCCGTGCCGGAAATCGCAGGTCGCGATGGAGACGCCGGGGCCGATCAGGTCGGCCACCTCGTTGTGGAAGAGGCCGATGGCGCCGCCGTAGACGTGGGCCTGTAGATAGCGGCCGACTTGGTCGTGATTGTTGCCGATGCCCTGTGGTTCAAGGGGATGCGCGCTGTTGAGCAGCAGGCGTGGGGTCTCGGTGGCGCCGGCCGCGATCACGACTTCGCCGCAGTTCACGGTACGCCGCCAGACGCGTTCGCCGTCCATCGCGACCAACTCGACGCCGGTGACTCGACCGCGAGCGTCGGTGACTAAGCGGGAGGCCGTGGTTTCCGTGACGAGTGTGCACAGCCCGGTCGCCAGCGCGGCGGGCAGCGCTGTGTTGTGGGTCCCCGCCTTCGCGTCCACCGGGCACGCGAACCCGACGCATTGCCCACACCGCACGCAACCCGCTCGTCCCTGATACTCGACCGAGTTGATCAGCAGCGGTACGTCGAGGGTCCCCCAGCCAAGGCGATCCGCGGCGTCAGCCAGCAACCGCGTAGGCGCAGTACGGGGTAATGGTGGCATCGGCAACGGAATCGACCGCGGCTCATGCCACGGATCCACCCCGCCGCCACTCACCCCGAACCGCTGCTCGGCCAAGCTGTAGAACGGCTCCAGCTCGGCGTACGTGATCGGCCAGTCGGCCAGCCCACTCCCGTCCGGTACTCCGTACGCGCTCGCCATCGTGAAGTCGAGCGGCACAAATCGCCAGGCCTGCGCGCCGTAGACGCGAGTCCCGCCGCCCACCGTGAAGGCGTTGTTGCCCCAGGCACCGTCCGGCGGCAGGACGACTCTCGCTTCGCCATCGCCGGAAACCACGCGCGGTCGGCCACTCGAAGCCGGGTCGGTCGGCGCCGGAAGGCCAACCACAGAACGCGGATTGCGCAGGTGGTCGGTTGCCAGCGACGCGGTTGACGGATAGTTGCCCAGCTCCACGACCAGCACGGTTCGCCCCGACTCGGCCAGCACTTGCGCCGCAGTACCGCCGCCGGCTCCGGAGCCGATGATCACGCAGTCGTAGCTGTCAGCCAGCGCTTCTCGTGGGGTCAATGCCAGTGCGGTCTCGACCGTCTCCCATCCACCCGCCGCGTCGGGCCGCCAGCCGACCGAGGGCCAGGTTGACGGTGAGGCGTAGTACCCCTGCATCAGAAGGCGAAGGAGCCAAGCCCCATCGACATCTGCCAGCACCCCGTCCAGACCAATTTCACCATCGACAACTTCCAACGCGCGATCGATGCGGGCACCCCAGTCAGGGCGGTCCTCGGTGAGGACGCGTTCCACGAAAGCCACCGGATCGAAGTACTGACCACCCTCCGCGATCGCCGCCTCGGCCAACCGCGCCAGCAGGCCGCGCTGACGATCAGTGAGCCGCATGAGCGAGCACCCGCGTCAGCGCTGCCCGGCCCGCCGGACCCCAGGTCGGCTTACCGCCACGCCGCCCTCGGTCGCCGGCCAGCCCGATGCTGATCAACCCCAGCGCCCGGTACGCCGCCCAGGCAAGCGCGCGCCGCATCATCGCGTCGTCCACAGCGCCATACGACTCGAAGAACCGCCCGGCCGCACCCTCCGGCAACAGCAACCACGCCGCGGCGAGATCCGTCGCCGGATCGCCCGCGCACAGGTCGCCGAAGTCGATCACCCCGGACAACGAACCACCCGTGACCAGCACATTCGCCGGATGCAGATCCGTGTGCAACCAGACCAGCGGCCCCTCCCAACCCGGCGCAGCGACACCCGCATCCCAGACCGCACGAACCGCACCAGCAACGGCAGGTTCCCCATGATCACCGAACTCGCGCAGTCCGTGCTCAAAACCATCAACCAACTCGCTCAACCCAACACTGCGCTCCGGACTCACAGGCGCATCCGCAGGCGCCGCGACATGCAGCGCCTTGAGAAACCCAGCAAGCACCTCAGCCGACTCGACCCGCTCGATCGGCGATCGATCCGCCGGCTCCCCCTCAACCCACCTGACAACATGCCACGGCTTGGGAAACAACCCCGACGCGTGACCGGCGCGCAACGGCACAGGAGTCGGCAACGGCAGCCGGTCAGCCAGCAGCGGCAACCACCGCAACTCCTTCTCCAGCAGCGAAGGCGCTCGCGGAGTCCGCGGAATCCGTACTGCGTACTCCGACCCCAGCCGCCACATCTGGTTGTCCCACCCGCCGACCACCTCGCGGATCGCCAGCTCAGCGAGATCCGGATGCTGCTCCCGCAGCATCCCCCGCACCAGCGCTTCGTCGACCGCGATCTCGTCCATGACCAGAAAACCTACCCCTCGGGCAGAATGCCTGACATGGACCTCCCCGGCGACGGCCACGTGCACAGCGAGTTCTCCTGGGATGCCGACGAAGGCGACCTGGAGCTGACCTGCGCTCGCGCCGTCGAGCTCGGCGTACCGTCGGTCGCGTTCACCGAACATGTCGACTTCACGCCGTTCCGGGCAGGCTTCCTGGCCGGCAAGTTCCCGGATTTCGTCACCGACGGCATCATGCACGCCCCCGAACTCGATGCCCAGGGCTACCTGGAGTCGGTGCAGAGGTGCCGGGCGAAATACCCGCAGCTCAGGATCCTCACCGGCCTGGAGATCGGGCAACCCCATCTCCACGGACCGGAGCTCGACAACTTGCTTGCCCAAGGCACCTTTGATCGACTGCTCGGCTCACTGCACTGCATGCTCGACGGCACCGAGTACGCCGAACCGTGGGAGCTGATCCCCGCCCACCCCGCTGACCAGGTCTTCCGCTCCTACCTCCGCGAGATTCCGGCCATGGTGAACGGGTCGGACCTGTTCGAGGTGTTCGCCCACATCGACTACCCGATCCGCTCCTGGCCCGACGACGCCAAGCCCTTCGAGCCGAAGGACTTCGAGGACGAACTACGTCTCGCCCTGCGAGCCCTGGCCGACGGTGAACGCGCGCTGGAGATCAACACCAGACTCCCCCTGCACCCGACGATCCTCGGCTGGTGGCCGGAAGAAGGCGGCCGGCGCGTCACCTTCGGCAGCGACGCTCACCTGCCTGCAGCCCTCGCCACCGGGCTCGCCGACGCCGCCACCTTGGCGTCGTCCATGGGCTTCAGACCTGACCGCCGACCGGGAGATCCCTGGCTGTTCTGAAGGCGAAGCTGCGCAATCAGACTGATCGCCGCCAGCAGAATCGTGACCGCGGTGTACCAGAAGACAGCCGGTACTTCGCCCAGCGGCCCGACGAGCTGACCCTCGACAATGATCGGCACCCCCAGCGCGAGGTACGAGACAAGGTAGATGCCGGCCACCACCCCTGCGCGCTGATGCGGCGCCGCGAGCGGAAAGATCAACCGCAGCGCCGCCGTGAAGGACGCCCCGAAACCAACGCCCGCAACGGCCTGCCCAACGATCACGACCGCCAGACTGCCGACCAAGACCCCGGTGATAATGCCGACCGCGCCGATAATGGAGGCGTAGATCCCGATCGTCATCGCCCGCCGCGGCGCGACGTTAGCGAAGGCCAAGCCGATCACGGCCGAGACCGCCGGCGCGACGAATCCCGCGAACCCGTTGAGCAGTCCGCTGTCCATATGGAAGACGCTCCGGACCATGCTCGGCGCCAACCCACCGGACAGTCCCGCGAGCATCCAGACCGCGGCGACCACCGGGGCAGCCGCGATGAACTCCCTGCGTGTGGCCGATGGGAAGGCGAGCCGCGGGACCAGCGAACGCAACGCCCCGGCTGCCCGCGGCGCGGTCTCCGGCGAGAACGCGATCGCGAAGATCCCCAGCACGGTGGCGACAGTGAGCACCACGAAGATGACCGTGTTCGCCGACGGCGTCAGCTGGATCGCGAGCCCGGCGAGCAACGAGCCGCCACCGAGACCGCCGGTCAACCCCACGCTGCCGAGGATGGTGCCGAGCCGTTTCCGGTTCGCCGGCGCGACCTCGACCAGCGCCGCGGTGAACGCCGAGGTCGCCACCCCACTGGCAACGCCCTGCACGATCCGGCCCGCGATCACCCAGCCGACGTCAGCGGCGAACAGGAACAGCAGGTTCGACGCAACCTGGACGACCAGCGCGCCGATCAGTACCGGCCGCCGGCCGAGGTAGTCGGACAACGATCCCGCGGTCAGTACCGCGGCGAGAAAGCCGATCGCGTAGACAGCGAACGCCAACGTCAGCATGGACGGCGCGAAGTCCCACTGCTCCTTGTAGACCACCAGCAGCGGAGTCAGGGCGCCGGCCGCGAGGTACATGCTGGTGAACGTGATTGCCCCACCCGCCAAGGCCAAACCGGCCGGCAACGTACGCCGGGTGGAGATCTGTGGTGATGACACAACGGACTCCTCAGTCAGTGATGATGACGACGCCCGAGGCGGCGTCGAGTGCTGCGACGGTCAGCTCGGCAGCACGGTCGATCTGCACCCGAGGCTCCGCGGGGATCTGCTGCTCGTTGTAGGTGCCAGGCCCGTAGAACTGTCCATAGCTCAGCACCACGCCTCCCTCGGCGAGCACCGACTTCTCCAGCGACACGATGGCCTCCGCCTGAGGTCCGGCCGGCATCGGCCAGGCGACGCTCTGCACCAGCAACTTCGGTGATCCACTCGCCCGGGCCGCGTCGATCAGGTTCTGGTTGCCCTCGGTGCGGATCCGCGCATTCAGCTCCGCGTGATCACCGATCTGAGCCAGGTCGTCCGGCAGGTCGGTCAGCTCATTGACGATCAGGTCGGGCCGGAAGTCCGCCACTGCCTGCAGCAGCGCCTCGCGCTCGAACACGTCGACCACGATCGGCTCCGCGCCGAGCCGCTCCAGCAACGCCTTCTTGCCGGCCGAGCGCGTCATCCCACCGACCACGTGCCCGTCCTGCACCAGCAGCGGGATCAGCCGCTGCCCGATCACTCCGGAAGCGCCGGCCAGGAAGATCCGCTTCGCCATGGTTTTCTCCTCAATCTCGTTATTCTGGATATTTGATGTCCAGGTTCTGATCTCGACGATAGACCTCGGCCACCAGCCGGTCAACCCCGGCTACCCGACCTCGGTCTCCTCGGCGGCGTACCTGTCCAGCAGCCCGCCGATCCGGTCCAGAACCTCGCGAGCCAGCGCGTACTCCGCCACCCCGAACTCCTCGTCGAACCGCTGCTCCAGCTCGATCAGCCGCTCGAACCCACGCCCCGCGACCAGCCGCCCGTACTCCGTGTAGGTGACGAGTTTCGCCCGCCGATCAGCCGGATCCGGGCACATCTCGAGGATCCCGAGACTCACCATGTCGCGGACCACCTCACCCATCGACTGCCGTGTGATCCCCGCCCGCTCGGCCATGTCGATGGCCCGCCCACCCTCCTCACCCAGGGTCGCGAAGACCGCGTTGTGCGCCGGCTTCACCTCGGTGTAGCCGCGCAGATGCGCGTTCCGCACCATGTCGGCCTGCATCACCCGATTCGCCCGGTCGATCAGCGCGATCAGCGGCTTGCGGTCCGGCCGCGGCAGATGACCCCTTGACATCCGTAAGGATCCCTTCCAATATTTCGACAGGAATCCTTACAGTATCAGGAGGGCTCATGGACACCAAGGAGCTACGCCCGCTGGTCGCCGGCCTGTTCCCCCAGGCCCGCCACCGGACCACCCGGATCGCGATCGAGCAGGAGTTCCTGGTCGCCGACAGCACGACCGGAGCCGCCGTACCGATCGACCGAGTACGCCGGGCCGCCCGCTCCGCGCACGCTGCGCCGTACGTCGGTTTCGAACCCGGCGGCCAACTCGAGCTCAGCCTGCCGTGCGCCACGGATCCAGCAGCCGCACTCCACACCCTGACCGACGACCTCCAACAACACCTCGCCACAGCAGGAATCCGGATCGACGCGCTCCCCTGCGATCGACGCCCCGAGCACGAGGTCCCGTTGCAACTGACCACTCCCCGATACGTCGCCATGCATCGCCACTTCGACTCGATCGGCCCAGCCGGGCGCCGGATGATGCGCCGGACCGCGTCCACGCAGGTCTGCCTGGACTGGTGGCCGGGCCCGGCCGGTCTCGAGCAGTGGCGCGTACTCAATCTCGCCGGCCCGTTCCTGGCCGCGCTGTTCTCGAGGAGCTCCGGTTTCGACGGCCGGCTCACCACCTGGCTACGCGCCGACCCGGCTCGGACCGGCTTCGACGACCGACTGCTGCGCGGCGATCCGATCAACGCGTACGCCGAATTCGCCGCCGGCGCCGAGGTCTTCGTCACCGGCGGTCCGGCGGATCACCTGACCACACTCTTCCCGCCGGTTCGCCCACGCGGGACCTATCTCGAAGTCCGCTTCCTCGACGCCCAAGAGCCAACTGAAGTCGGCCACGTCGTGGCGGCTCTCGCAAACCTCATGTACGACGACGACCTGCGCCGCCGAACCTTGCGAGAACTCGAACCCGAACTCCCACTGCTGGCCGACCACTGGCAGGCAGCAGCGATGGGCGACCCCACCCCGGCCGACCGCGGCCGCCGATTCCTACCCGACTTGGAGCCAGTTGCATGAACGAGGTCCTCTTCGTCACCGATCCGCTGAGCGGGCTGCAGGCCGAGGTCGACGCCACCATCGGCCTGATGGCGGCGAGCCAGGATCTCGGTCTCGAGGTCTGGTCCTGCGAACCCGCCGACCTCATTGTTGCCAATGGCAAGCTGCTGGCCCGGGCCCGCCGGCTTGAGCTCCGGCCGCGCCACCCGTCCGGTTTCGACCATCGCTGGATTGTTGATCCGGTCTGGTTCGACCTGGTCGAGACCACTGTCGTCGAGGTCGCCCGCTTCGACCTGGTCCAACTGCGCATCGATCCGCCGGTCGACGAGCGCTATCTACACACGACTTATCTGCTGGACCTGGCTGGCACTCGGGTGGTCAACCACCCCGAGGGGATCCGCGCGCTGCACGAGAAGCTCATCGCGCTCCGCTTCCCTGAGCTCTGCCCACCGACGTACGTGGGCGCCGAGCTCGCCGGACTGCGCGAGTTCGTCGCAGCCGTCGGTACTGCGGTCGTCAAACCCGTCGACGGGTTCGCCGGTCTCGATGTCTGGCTGGTCGGCAACGACCATGCCGCACTCTCGCTGCTGGAGTCAGCTACTCAGGGTGGGCGTCGCCAGGTGATCGCCCAGCAGTACCTTCCAGCAGTTGAACACGGCAACAAACGGCTGTTCCTGCTCGACGGCGACCTCTTTGGCGCCGTACTCCGTCGCCCGTGCGCCGACGACTTCCGGATCGGCCCGCCGATCGCTCCCGCCGAGATCGACGGCGATGACCGCGCGATCGTCGCCGCGCTGCGCCCTCACCTGCGTCGGCGCGGCATCGCGTTGGCCGGGCTGGACGTGATCGGTGGCCGGCTGATCGAGGTCAACGTGACGTGCCCGGGCGGCATGCACAAGACCGACGCGCTGCTCGGCACCGATCTCAGCCACACCATCGTCCGCCATCTCCTCGCCTCAACCTCAGTCCCCGCCCCAACCCCAGTGTCAGCCGAAAAGCCAACCTCAGTTCGTCAGCCCGAAGGAGTCCTCACATGAGCACCATCACGATCGTCTGCATCGCGCTGCTGGGCGTGCTGCTGTTCCTGCTCGGCGCCAACGTCACCCGGCACCGCGCGATCCGCGGCGCGAACGGCGGCGACCAGGCCTCGACCGACCCCGCCGACCGGCTGCTGATCGCGGTCCGCGCGCACGGCAACGCAGCGGAGTACATCCCGACCATGATCGTTCTGCTGCTGGTCTGCTCCGCACTGTCCGACAGCTGGTGGGTCGACGCGCTGGCGATCGCCGCGTTCGCAGTACGGGCCCTGCACGCCGTCGGCATGTTGACTGCCAAGACGCTCGCCGCGCACGGCCCGCTCCGCGACATGGGTGCCCTCGGCACCTATCTGGTCGGCATCACCCTCGGGGTCTCGGCCATCGTGTTCATCTGATCGGCGCGATCGTGTTCGACCGGGCGCCTTCGTAGGCGGCCAGCAGGATGCCCAGGACGGCGATACCTTCCTCCTCGGTGTGCAGCGGCCGGGTCTTGCCGTGCAGCGAGTCGGCGAAGTGCCCGATCTCGGCGACGAAGGTGTCGACCGGCTCCAGCTCGACCGTCTCCGTCTCACCAGAACGGAGCTGGGTGGTCAGCGAATTGCCGTCACTGCGCAGCGATCCCAGCTCCCCGACCACCGAGAACCGCTCGGTGTTCGGGGCCGGCTGGTAGGCCCAGCTGGTCACCAGCTGCCCGACCACACCGTTGTCGAACCTGATCAGCACCTGGGCGGAATCCTCGCCCTCCATGAACTTCAGCCGATGCGTCGACAGCATTGCGGTCGCCTCGACCGGCAGCCCGCCGGCCAGATGCAGCAGCAGGTACGTCGGGTGGTAGCCGGTGTCGATCAGCTCGCCACCACCACTGGTCTTGCTGCTCGCCCGCCAGCCCATGTTCGCCGGATCGAAGTTGTTGTAGAAGCTGTCGGTGGTCCGTACCTCGTACACCGTGCCGATCGTCCCGGCGTCCAGCAACTCCTTCGCCTTGGCCACGGCCGGCATGAACAACTGGTTGTGCGCACACATCAGCGTCACGCCGGCGGCCGTCACTGCCGCACGTACATCCGCGGCCTCCTCCGCTGTCAGACAGAGCGGCTTCTCGCAGAGAATGTGCTTGCCTGCTTGGGCTGCGGCGACGATCGCGTCCCGGTGCAGGTGATGCGGCAGACAGATGTCGACGGCATCCAGCTCCTCGTTCTCGAGCATCTGCAGATAGTCCGTGTACGGCGTCGCGCCCAGCTCGGCGCCGCGGTCGGCAGCCGCCTTCTCCACCGCGTCGGCGACAGCGGTGATGCCGATCTTGTCGGCGTGCGCGAGATAACCCTTGATGTGCGCCGAGGCGATCCCGCCGCCTCCGATGAGCCCGACCTTGAGCTGTGCCATCAGCCGATCTCCTTCCCTTCGTACGCGACGACTTGACCCGTGGCCGCGGACTCGTTGGCGGCGACAACCAACCGGGTCAGCTCGACCGCGCGGGCGAGATTGTCATCTGCTCGGGTGTCGTTGGTGATGTGGTCGACCCACTGGCCGAACGGATCCAAGCTGTGGTCCGGTACGGGCAACTGCTTGCCCGAGACCCGCAGTACGTTGCCTTCGTCGGTGTAGCTGAGACTGCCGTTCGTACCGAAGACCTCGATGGTGAAGGGATTCGGGCTGGCGAACCCGGCCTCGATCACGCCGATCCGCTGGTCGGGATAGCCGACGGTCACCACGGCGTTGTCCTCCAGCCCACGCCCGGCCACCGACCGGTACGTCGCGTTGAGCGTCTCGGGCGCGGCGCCGAGGAACAGTTGCAGCAGGTAGATCGGGTGGCAGCCGAGGTCGGTGAGCGCTCCCCCGATCGCCGCCTTCGGATCGAAGAACCGCTGCGGCAGCCAGCCCTCCTTGCCATCGCGCGGAATGGCGCCATCGTGGGACAGCCGGACCCTGCCGTAGGTGAGCTCGCCCAGCTCACCACTCGCGATCACGTCGCGGATCGCCTGCGTGTAACCGTGTGCGAGCCGGGGAAGCGACACCACCAGCTTGACGTTGTTGGCGTCGGCCGCCGCGATGATCTCCTCGGCCTCGGCGACCGTCGGCGCGAGCACCTTCTCGGTGAAGATGTGCTTGCCCGCCTGGGCCGCCTTCACCATGATGTCGCGGTGCACGTCGGTGCCGGTCGTGATGGTGACGGCGTCGAGATCGTCGCGCGCCAGCAGCGCGTCCAGATCGTCGGTGTACTCGACGCCGAAGTGCTCGGCCCCCGGTTGCCCGAGCGCCGGGTCGTCGTCCCAGACGGCGACCAGTTCGGTACCGGGATGCTCTACTGCCTGCTTTGCGTAGTCTTTCGCGTGAACGTGCCAGAAACCCAGGACTGCGACCTTGAGCGGTGTGGACACCGGCTACTCCTAGCGGAATCGGTTGCGCGATCCTGCTTCACGTTACAACGTTGGAAGCCGCTCGTCAGCCCCTAGCGGCGATCGCTTTCCAGGCGGCTACCCCGCTTTTCACTCCCCGTTCGGCGGCGGGTTGACGCCCAGCCCGCTGACCCAGCCGAAGTTGACCGGGTCCGGGAACGAGTCGTTGCCGATCCAGCCGAGGTCGTTGATCACCGTCGCCATCCCGTTCGCCCGGCCGACCGCGAAGAGTTTGCCGTTGCGCGCGTTCCGGTCGATCGCGAGCAGCAGCGTGCCGTACTGGCCGCAGCGCTGGGCGATCAGGTCGATGTACGACTGCCAGCCGTTCTGCGGCGCCGAGATCTGCTTCACGACCGGCTTCATCGTCGCATCGGTCGGCAGGTGGACCGTGTAGAGCGACCCACCTTTGGTGGTGGCGACGAAGGTCTCGTAGGTCCGGGTCTGACTGATCAACGCCATCGTGCGGACCGACGCGAAGCCCGGCGCGCTGACCGGCTTGGTCCACGCGTCCCCCGACACCGTCCAGCGGAACAGCGTGCCGTCGGAGCGCAGCGCGTACTGATTGATCCGCCGGTACGCCGTCGGCGCGGTCGATTCGTAGTACCGCGCGGTCTCGAACTCGGTGAACGCGTTCCAGCCGCCGCCGACCCGCTTCTTCAGCAGCGTGCCGGGGACGAGCTTGCGTTCCTGGTCGGCCGCGTAGCCGATCTCGTACATCGAGTCGCCGCTCACCGCCCAGCCGGAGAACAGCGTGCCGGAGTCGACCGGCTCGGCCAGCATCGCGCCGCTCAGCCGGGTCTGCGGGAAGGCGCCGGTCGCGCCGGTGATCTCGAAGATCTTGCTGGGCGGCTTGGTCGCCTGGAAGTCCCGCTGAAGGTGGTCGCCACCGGCGGTGAAGGACATCGTGTACGCCGCACAGGCAGCCGCCGCCTGCTGCCCGGTGGTAGGCGCTGCAACTGCTGAACCTGCCAGACCAGAGATCAATGCGGTGCCGGCGGCAACGGAAAGCAGCCGATGGAGCCAAGGGTTCTTGCGCGTCATCTTCATTCCTCTACTCGCCGGCGAGCGGCTGGGTCATCCACGGGCGTGCGGTCAACCGGAAGTTCGCCTCATCACCTGGGTTGCTGATCTTGCCGAGGTACTGCATCACCGTCGTGCTGCCCGACGCGTGCCCCACGGCGTACACGCTGCCCGACTTGGTCTCCTTGTCGACAGCCAGCAGCAGAGTCCCCGCCGAGCCACACCGCTCCGCGACCAGAGTCTCGAAGTTCTGCCAACCCGACGCCCGCACCAGCGTCACCACCGGCTTCATCGGAGAACCGAGCGGGATGCGAACCGTATAGAGCGCACCCCCGCGGGTGCTGCCGAGGAAGGTGTCGTAGGTCCGCGTCTGGCTGATCAACGCCATCGTCCGGAACGACGCATAACCAGGCGCCGCTCCCGTCTGGGTCAGCCGCCAGTTGTGCTCGTCCATTGCCCAGCGCATCAGCATGCCGTCGGCCCGCAGCGCGTATTGGTTGGTGCGCGCATAGAGCGGGCTGACGCCCTCGCGGTACCGCGACGTCTCGAAGTACCGGAAATCGCCGTGCACCAGGTCGGTGGTCACCCCGCTGTCCACCAAGTTGCCCTTGGCATCGACTTTGTACCAGGTGTGCAGGATGTCGTTGCCCTGCGTCTGCCACGCCTCCCTGGTCTCGCCGCCGCCCGGACTGATCGGCTCGACTGTCATCGACCCGGCGGACCGTAGTACGAGGGACTTGTCGAAGACCTGCGGCCCGACCTTCGGCGCCGAGGCCGTCGGTGGTGTCGTGGCGGTCACGAGCTGATCGCTGACCCGTCCGTCGGCCCGGATCGCACCCAGCGACATCGTGCACGCGGCGGTCGTCGCATTCTTCACGGTCATCGCGGTCTGTGAGCTCGTCGCGGTCTGCGCGGTCGTCGCGCCGTTGGCCGATCCCGGCACCACGATCGCGGTCGCCAGTACGACGCCGGCCGTCGCCGCTCGCCAGCTTCTCTGTTTGCCGTACACCTTCACCCCAGTCGTGAGACAGCATCACTACTGGTCATGATGCGCCGATCAGCGGGAAAGTTGCCGGAGCGGACCCTCCGGCCCGGTGTTCCGTCCGTGGCGGCAGTACTAGAAGCACTTCCCCGGGCGAAGAGTGGTCTCCGGGCCTACCTCATAGGCATAGCGGCGAAGCCCTGCGCGGTACTCGACGCGGACGCCGGTCAGGTAGCCCTCACCGAGAACATCGCCTCGCTGCAGATGAACGACCAGCGCCCTCCCCTTCGACTTCGCGGGAACCGTGGCGTCGACCGCCAGGTTCGGTTGCCCCGCCTCGCGGTCCCAGGGTCCGTTGCCGTATGCCCAGCCGGCCTTGGTGTTCGACTTCTCCCTGAGCTGCTCCGGCAGCAGCAGCGCGCCGGCGTCCTCCACCCCTCTGGCGCCGATCAACGAGACGCCGGTGATCGTGACCGGCGACGACCCGTTGTTGTCGATCCGCACATAGCCGACGGTCACGTCCTTCGCCTCGCCGACCGGCAAACAGAGTTGGTTGCCAAGCCCGCTCTCGCCCAGCGGCCCGTCACCATGGCGCACCCCGTAGTACCAGCCGCCCGCTGCCACGACTCCCACCGACAACACTCCGGCCGCAACAGCCGCGATCAGACTCCGACGCACGTTTCCCCCAGGCTCGATACCTCAACGCTAGTGCCCGCCGGGGCCGCAGGCGTGCGCCACGGGATTGCAACAACCTGCAACTCGCCGGTGACCTATCCCAGCTTGAGCAGCAACTCCGAGAGCTCGACCGGCATGGTGATCATGCAGTCGTGTCCTGTCGGCAGCTCCCACACCTGCGCCGGAGTACCGTTCGGCTGCGTCGGCGGTACCGGTCGCCGCGAGTACCCCTCCGGCAAGCCGACGACACAGTGGATGTGCGTCCGCGGAACCGCGTCCGCCGCCCGGTTGTCCAACCGAACCGGTTGCTGAAGGCACCGAACCGACTGCTCCGACAGCCTCCCGCGCAACCAGGCGATGTCCGCCGAATCGGTGACACCGAAGACATTGCCCTCTGCCTGTGGAGGCGGCGGGATCCGCCAATCACTTCCTGCCCCGGCGGCGGCATCGATCAACAACTGCGTCACAGGCATCACGTCGACCGCAGTCTCACCATCCTCCGGAACCATCGCGTCCAGATAGACCAACTCCGCGATCCGCCCCGGCACCTCATTGACCACACCCGATATGACGAGCCCTGCATAGCTGTGCCCAACCAGCACCACATCAGTGAGATCCTCCTCAACGATCACCCCGACGACATCAGCAACATGCGTGTCGAGCCCGACCTCAGGGCTGAGCAAGTCAGCCTTGTCCCCATGCCCGGTCAGCGACGGCGCAACCACTCGATGCCCCGCCGCCGTCAACAGCGGAACAACGCGATCCCAGCACCGACCGCTGTGCCAGGCGCCGTGGACCAGGACATAGGTAGCCATATTTCACCCCTGGATCTGTCATGATGGATAAACGGGACGCTGTCCCGAATCGAACATACGGGACACTGTCCCGTTTAGTAAAGGACGGTGCTCGTGAGCACGGAAGCGCGCAAGCCCAAACGGGCCGACGCCCAGCGCAACGAGGAGACCCTGCTCACGGCAGCCGCGACGGTATTCGTCGCCTCCGGGGTGGAAGCCCCGATCCGCGACATCGCCGCCGAGGCCGGCGTAGGCACAGCCACCATCTACCGCCACTTCCCAACCCGAGCCGACCTGATCCTCGCCGTCTACCGCCACCAGGTAGACGCCCTCGCCGAGGCAGGCCCGGCGCTGCTGGCCAACGGCGGAAGTCCGCATGCCGCGCTTGGCCGCTGGATCAGTCTCTTCGTCGACTTCCTGGTCACGAAGCACGGACTCGCCGGGGTGCTGCAGTCAGACGACCCGTGCTTCGACCCACTGCATTCGTACTTCCTCGACCACTTGCTGCCGGTCTGCTCGGCCCTACTGGAAGCTGCGGCGGCCGCTGGTGAGATCCGGGCTGATGTCGACGCGTACGAACTGATGCGCGGGGTCGGAGGCCTTTGCGCGGGAGGTGGCAATGCCCGCTACGACGCACGACGACTAGTGGAGATCTTGATCGCGGGTCTGCGGGAGACGGGGTGATGGTTGGGGCGGGCCTGCTGACAGGTGAGCGGGCGGGGAGTGCCACTCACGCCCGCCCGCCGACGGGCTCGTGGCGCTGGGCGCCACCTCGCTTGTGCCTGGATGCTGACGCCAGTAAGCCTGCGTTGCGGATCAGCCGATCTGCTTGGTGTGGTAGTGCCGGGGTGCTCATCCTCGTCCCCGGCGGGCTGGGCGCAGCCGATGCATCGCGGGTCCATCACCACGTCAAGCACCGACCACCCGGGCAGCCGATCCAACACCTCAACCACCCAACACATGCCTGCCCGCCACTACCTCAGCCATCCGTCACGCGGCTATTACGCGGCACCTCCGCACTCACCAAGCAGGCGACGCAGGAGCCGCCGCCACACGCGGCCAACCGCATCCCGAGTCCACCACCACGTCAAGCAGCCAGTACGCGAGCACCGCGCGACACCCTCCGCCTTCACCAAGCAGGCGACACAGGAGCCGGCGCAGCACGCGACCAACCGCATCGCGAGTCCATCACCGCGTCAAGCACCCAACACGCGATCAACCGCACCACCAGCCCAACCACCCGTCACGCGACCACCGCGCCACACCCTCCGCCTCCACCAAGCAGGCGACGCAGGAACCGGCGCCGCACACACCAGCCACCCCTCACGCGCTCGCTACGCCACACCTCACACGAACCAAGCAGGCGACGCAGGAGCCGGCGCCCAGGGTGGGCGGGAGCCAGCGAACGCCGACGCGACGAAGGAGCAGAGAGCGGAGCAGGTGCGGGGAAAAAACCATCCCGATCCGCAAACGATGACATCACCGTAGGTCGCGCTTGTTGATCAAGCACGGACAACGGTGGTATCTCTAAGCACGGCCGAGTGGTTCTGCAAGCAGCCGCGGATCGGTCCGTACTCTCGGGGAGACGCCGTCGTGTTCGACGATGGAGACGAAACAAGCATCCACACCCACGACGCCGGCAGTTACCTGACGGTAGAGGTGGTCGGCGATCTGGCGACGGCAGGTGCAGCGGCGCTGACCGCGGAGTTCAAGGCTGTACTCGGTCCACGTCCGGTACTAGTCGACCTCAGCAAAGTCGGCTTCCTAGACTCCACCGGACTCGGTGTCTTGGTCGGCGCGCACCGCGAGGCAGCGACCCTCGGCGGAGCCCTGCTGCTGGTCGCTGCCGGCCCGCGACTCGAGAAGATCTTCAAGATCACCAAGCTGCACAAGATGTTCGCCTTGTACGAGACGATGGACGACGCCGTCGCGAGCCTCGCATCCCCACTCCAGGTCGAAGACGCCCCGGTGGAGTCCGTCGTCCCCGGCTTCGAACCAGCGCTCCACTAGCTCAGAATCGATCGGCAGCCGACGGTCATCCAGTCCCGCACCATCGCAGACCTCCCAGCCCAGATGGAGTTGGCCCGCCCCGCGAGGCGCTGCCGCGACGCAAACTTCAGCAGTCCTCGCCCCAGATCACCCGCATCGCAAAGCGCGCGGAAACCACAGCGCGCGTCGCGGGCGGTCTTCACTCAGCGGCGAGGACACCGCTGAGTGCCGAGATGGGTGGCGCGAAGAAGTAGCCGCCGCCAGTCGGAGTGACGAGATCCTTGGGCAGCTCGATCGTCGTCGTTGAGCCATCATCAGCCGGCAGGTCGACCGTACGACGACGCTCACCCCGCACATCCCGCTGACCGATGATCGGGTCGACCCCACCGACATGAGGCTGCACCGGCGAGTTCGCCCACCTCCGCGTGACGAACTCGAACTGGTCCTCGATCGACCCCATGTACGCCGCGAACAACAATCCCCGCTCAGCGTTCACCAACTCATCAGACGGCTCGGCAACACCCGCGAGCGGTTCGCCGTACGGGATGCCGCGCCGCAGCATCAGCCGCAGGAAGGTATCAGCGGGCGCACCGAAGTCCGTGCCGCTGTCCCGCGGATTCACCTTGCGGATATGCCCGGCAAACGGACACACCTGACCAAGCAAATCCTCAGTAGCCGGCCGATGCTCGTCCCCCGGATACCCAGGCAGATCAACCAGCACCGAGGGCCGAGTGTCGTCATCGAAAAGGAAATGATTGTTGGCGAACTCATCACCAGCAAGCGCGGCATCATCCGCGTCAGGCGAGCGCAGCAGCGGTGCGCCGCTCGGCCAGCGGCCGACGAGCATCGACGCCAACCTCACCGGAGTCGTCCCCATCGCAGAGGCAGCACTCGCCGCCATTTCCCAGAAGCCGGCGACATCCTGGTCGAGCCGTCGGCACACCAGGTACGAGCCGCGCCGCGCCCACTCAGGAAACGCGGTGGAGGCCGGGGCCGGGATCGCCGGGTCCTGATGATGTTGCCGGGGCTCGCCGAGCAGGAACTGTCCGGGCCACACCAGCGGCTGGCCGGGCTTGGCGAAGAGGTCGGCATGCGGATCGTCCGCGTCAAGGAAGCGCGGCGTCAGGTGGTCGTCCGGCGAGGTCGCGCGCCGGCCGCGCACGCCTGGCTGCGAGATGCCGTCCTTGAACCCGAAGTGCTCGTGACCCTGCAGGTTCCCAGGGAGCGTGTCGCCGCGTTGGCCGTGCAGCAGCGTGATGCCTTGCGCGCCGGCCTCCTCCAGGATCTCCTCGACCGCGGTGTCCAGGTCCTTGATGTTGTCGGCGGCAACGATCACCAACGCGTCGGCTTCGTTGTCCGGTCCGCCTACGACCCAGTTGGCGCGGTGACCGCGCTGCGCGGGATCCGTCGGATCGCCCAGGTACGTCGATCGCTCGGCCAGGCCTTGCCGGAAGCTCTCTTCACCGAAGGCCTGCGCATCGGCATCCCCGGCCAGCGCCGCGATCGCCCGGAAGGAAAACGCGACCGCGGTCCAGGTCGCGCTCAGTCCGGGTTCGCGCACACCGAGCCGCAGCCGCAGCGCGCGGAACTCCCGCCGGAAATCCAGTACTTCGTCCATCGCGGTGATCCGGGGCGCCAGCCAGCCGACCCACTCGCGAGCGTCCTCGATCTCGTCGAAGCGCAGGAACAGGAACTGCTGATGATCCTTGTTGAAACCAGGGACGATGTTGCCCTGGACATCAGCCGCAGCCTCGGCGTCGTAGACAGGCTCGTCCGGCAACACCTTCGGGGCCCGCCCACCGCGAGTCGCTTCGGGGACCAAGCCCTCAGCGCCAATCGTTGCCGAAGCCGCCCGGCCGAGACGGGCCGCAGTACCGCCCGGCGCGGCGCCACCACTGCTCGGCGGCAGGTCGATCCCTGACAGCAACGCCGTCCGAGTTTCCGCAAGTGCGGCCAGTGCGGCCGCCGCGTCGCCTTTCACGAGGTACTCCGATCGATCACTCCATGAGCCGACATGATCACGTGCTCCGCGAGCTGCCCGCCGAAAGCAACAGGCCGCCCGCCGATCCGGATATCGCCAACCCGATACCCAGCAGCTGCCGGTACTTCGTAAACCACCCGCAACGCCGCACCTCGCTTGCCTCGGACAACAGTCCAGTGGTCCTCCACCGGATCACCAGCCAGATCGGTCCACCCCGAATCGTCCCAGTCGATCATCAGCGGGCCGGGCGGATCCTCGGTGGCGACGGCGTAGCCCTTCCGGTTGATCGACCAGAGATCGACGTTGATCCGGGCATCGGCGCCGGTCTCGCGGCCGTACGGCAACGCGTCGTAGCCGTCCAGCGCGGTACCGGTCTTCTCGACCTCCTGCGAGACCCCGAGCAGATCCTTCATCGAGTTGATCGGCATCACGTAGTGCACGATCCCGTCGGTGGTGTTCCAGCGGTTCAACGGGTTGTACTTGCCGTTGGCACCGAACAGGTCGCCGGCCCGGACCGCGGGATCGACCAGCTCCTGGTACAGCTCCACCACCCGGTCGCGGTCGACCGCGGCGAGCAACTTCCAGTACTCCGGTGTCTCGGTCGTGAAGGTCACCCGCACGATCACCCCGTCGGCGTCGCGGTCCACCCGCCATTCGAGGTACTCGATCTGGGTGGATCGCTGCTCCCCCGCGGCGAACGCGGCGGTGCGATCGTCGCGGTGCTTCATCAGCAGCGGTCGCGAGAAGCCGGTCCAGGTGTACGCGCGGGTCGCGGTGACATCGAGATCGCGCTCGCTCGGATCGACGTAGGCGCCGTCGCCGCTGAGCGAGGTCGACGGCGCGATCAGACGGTCGATCGTGGTGTGCCAGCGCTCGTACAACGGCGAGCCGACCGGTACGTCCTGGATCGACCCCGGCGTTGCGAACTTCCCCACCAAGCTCATGGGCCAGAACCCTATGCCACCTCGGTCACTCTCGGTAGGCCGCCGGTGGGCGACCGACTGCAACTTGTTGCAACCGGTCGCCCAGCGGAGATTCTCGGTTCAGCTGTCAGTGCTCAGCTCAGCTGCAAGGACCGAGGTCCTTCCACTGCGCGGTCAGTCCCGGCTCGGAGCCCTGGGTCCACCAGTTCGCCTGCCAGAGACGGCCGTTGTGCCTGCTGCGCTGACCTTCGAGATACACCGTCGACCAGGACCACGCGGGCGCCGACGAGCAGTTGGCGGGCGGAGTCGTCGGCGGCGTGGTCGGAGGAGTAGTGGGCGGGGTGGTCGGCGGCGTCGTGGGAGGCGTCGTCGGCGGAGTGCAGTTGCCTCCAGCAACAAGAGTGTCGCGGAAGGCGGTGTTCGCACCGCGCAGCGCGCCGACCCGGGAGACCGCGTCGGCCGGCGAGACGACCTCGTTCTTCGCGTAGTACGTCCAGTCCACCTGCTGCTGGTAGACGCTGGTGCCGTTGGTGTGCGCGGCCAGGTCGATGAACCAGAGGTTGTAGTTCAGCGTCATGTCCTGCCGCGGATAGACGGAGTTGCCTTTGTCGTCGACCGTGTGGTCGGCCCGCAGGATGCCGTCCACGTAGTACTTGACGTCCCCGTCGGCGACCTGCGTGACGAGATCGTGCCAGCCCGCCAAGGAGCTACGGGTGGCGGTCGTCGCTCGCAGCCCGTCCCAGGGTTCGGCCCGGTACGAGTACCAGCTCGTGTGGTAGTTGACCGACGTCGTCTCGCCCCACCCGCCGTTCGGCAGGTACTCCGAGAAGTCCAGCTCGCTGTAGAGCGGGTCGTAGTCGTACCGCAACGGCGTGATCGTGAAGGCCGTTTCGTTGATGTGGTCGCCGTCCGGCCCGCTGGCCGGCGCGTCGGTGAAATGCACCCGGGTCGCGTAGGTGCCGTCCCGGAACCGCTGCTGGGTCTGCCGCAGCTCGGAGTGCGTCGTACCGGCCGAAGTGCCGTCGGTGGAGGCCCGCAGTTGCGCGACCTGATCGCCGCCCGAGCTGAGGAACGAGATGTTGCTGGCCAGCCAGGAAGCACCCGGTACGCCGGGCCCGCCGGCGTCGCCGCGTGCGTTCCAGCCGTGCGCCTGGAAGGCGGCATCGCCGATCGAGTTGTAGTGGAAGTCGTCGAACAGGATGCCGCAGTCGGCGGCTGCCGACGAGGTGGCGGATGAGTTGGCGGTGGACGAGGTGGCGGTCCAGGTCGTGAGGGCAGCTGCTGCCGTCACGGCGGTGAGGATCGCGGCGGCCTTGCGAGCAGAGGCCTTCCGGGACGTGAGCATGACGAGATCGGCTCCTTCTGGGGGCGGGCCGCCGCCGCGAACGGCGACGGCGATCGAAAGGACGGCGCCGTGACTCCACGATGCTGGGCCGGGGCGGGCGTTGACAAGAGTTCGTGAGCGTCTTTTTCAAATTCCTGACACAAGACCCAGATTCATGAGAATTATTTTCAGCGGTTCAGGTGAGATGATCGGGCGATGGCCAGCTCCGATCCCCCGCCGCCGGCCGGCGTCCTGCGCTGGCTGAGCGAGTCGGGCGACGAACTGCACGGCGCGCTGAAGACGATCGCCGACTTCATCCTGACCGAGCCGGCCGCCGCTTCCCGGTTGACGATCGTCGAGCTGGCCGAGCGCACCGGCACCTCCCCCGGGACCGTGACCCGCTTCAGCCGCGCCTGCGGCCTCCACCGGTACGCCGACCTGCGGGTGGCGATCGCCGAGGAGGTCGGCCGGTCCGGCGCCAACCGGTGGAGCACCGACATCGGTCAGCAGCTCCATCCCGACGACTCGCTCGACCGGGTGATCGAGGTGCTGGTGTCGGCCAACACCCAGGCCTTGGTGGACACCGCGGAGCGGCTCGACCCCGAAGTACTGGACCAGGTCGCCGAGGCGATCGTGGGCGCGCGCCACTGCCACTTCTTCGGCGTCGGGACCAGCGCGATCACCGCCGAGGAGTTCGGCCTCCGGGTTCGCCGGATCGGTATCGCGTGCTGGACCTGGCCCGACGTCCACAGCGCGTTGATCGCGGCGAGCCAGGCCGACGAACGCGATGTCTTCGTCGGCATCTCGTTCTCCGGACACGTCGCTGAGACCGTCGAGGTGATCACCGCCGCGGCAGCACGCAGTACGACGACGGTCGTGATCACCCAGGATCGCGAGTCACCCTTGGCCCGTCGCGCCGACCTGTTGCTCACCACGGCTCCACCTGCAGGAAACCAACAGGCACAGGCGACCGCGGATCGCCATGCCCAGTTCCTGCTGGTCGACATCGTCTACGCGCGGATCGCGCAACTCACCCATCCGGCCGTCGTCGAAGTACTCGATCGCACCGCGTCGGCACTCGACGGCCATCGCCTCAACCGTCGGCCGCGCCGCAAAGCCTGACGCGAGGCCTTGTTCGGTCCCTGCCGACAGCAATAGCATCCGGCGTCACTACTGCTGAAGGGACGACGTGATGGCGTGGGGTAAGGGCAAGGCGAAGCAGGATCCGGAGAAGGGCGGCTGGCAGTCGGGCCGTCAGGCCAAGAAGGCCGCCGGGTCCGGTGGCGGACTGGTCGGCGACAAGGTGGTCGACCCCAAGGGCCGGGTGGTGCGGGACTTCTCCGGACGTCAACGCAAGCAGGGCAACGAGCACGGCGTCTAGCCGACAACGAGCACTGATCCGGCGCCGGTATTGGCACAGCCTGGCAACGGTGCCAGTCCGGAGCCGGCACTAGTCCGGTGCCGGTACTCCGGCGGTCGCGATGTGCAGCGTCACGGCGTCCGGATGGAGCTGCGGTCGCGCCAGGGCAGTGACTGCTCTGGCGCCATCGGTCGCCTCCTCGCGGATCCACGGGATCGGCGCCGACCGGCCACGCCGCTCGAAGGTCGCGACCGCTTCGAGGAACAGCCGCGACTCCAGCACCGTCCAAGGACGGGCTCGCTCGGCAGTGATCGCGTCGACGGTGGCAGGTCGGCGTTGCCACAACCCGTCGGCTGTCCGCTGATTGCCGTAGAGCAGCTCGCCGTTCGGACGCAGTACGGCGATCACTTCGACGGCCTGCTCGTGGTCGATCGTCGCCGCTGTTCGCAGTACGTCGTGGCGGGCTGGATCACTCAGCCGGCCGTAACCGTAGGCCTCCAGCGCACGAACATGCCGATCCAGTACGCCGAACCGGCTGATCGCCTCCGGCACGGCAACGATCGCCACCTCGACCTGGTACCCGGCGGCTCTGAACTGCCGCGCCGAGTGCTCGACGTCGTCCGCGTCCTGCAGCACCACATCAAAACGCTTCGAGCACGCGTACGCCGCAGCGCTCGCCGCCCAGCGCCGACCGGCACTCGCCAGCTCCCGCCCATCCGTCGGCTGGTCGCTCATCACTCGATGGAAGTCCGGGTGGTGCGGCAGATAGCGATCGGGCCCGACCACCACCGAGCCGCCGCGGCGGTCGAGGGCATCCTGGGCGAGCGCGGCGACCACCGCGCTGCCGTCACCAGGCTGACCGGCGACGATGACGACCACCGGCCGGAGCTGCGAGATCCCGGTCAGCTCGTCGGGGACGATCCGCTCGCGGAAGATCCGGTCGCTCTCCTCGTCGGACCAGACCCCCGGGCGCGCCGCAGCACCGTCAAGGAGGTCTTCGCCTACTACCGGCTGAGCCGCTGCCGGTTCGTCGTCGGGTTCGGCCAGCAGATCCTCGCCGTCCGAATGGATCGCGGCGATCTCGTCCAGATCCGCCGGCGCCAACTCGCGACGCCGTACCGCCCAGGCCTGCTGGGCCTTTCGCCACCCGGCGACCGCCGTCGACTCACCGGCGGCTTCGGCCTGCGCGATCAGCTCGGCATAGAACCCGATCGCCTGCCCGGCGCCTTCCATCGCAACCTCGTACGCGACTCCTTGCTCTGCGGACCCACCCGACAACCCCAACCCAGCCAGGACATTCACCACCCGGCGGACGATAGCGACTGCCCGCACCGAGCACCAGAGATTCCCGCTTTACGTTGGGTTGCTCAGCGCCGTGCGGGCGAGGTCGCGCAGCCAGAGGTGCGCGCGATCGGTGTCGTAGCGCTGATGCCACGACAGGTACACCGCGGCCGGCGGCAGCTCGAGAGGCAGCGGGAGCAGTACCAGGTCCTCGGCAGCTGAGCGCGCGGTGATTTCGGGCACCGTGACGAGCAGATCGGTACGGCGTACGAAGGCGAACGCGGCGGCCTCAGTGGCCGCGGCCGCCACCACGCGCCGGGTGAGCCCGAGCTTCGCGAGCGCATCGTCGAGCGGATTGGCGAGATTGCCGCGACGCGAAACGGTGATCTGGTCGGTTGCGGCGTACTGCTCGGCGGTGACGGTCTTGCGGCGGGCCAGCGGATGCCCCCGGCGTACGACGATGACGTGGCGCGTCTCGGCCACCTTCTCGGCCCGGACATCGGCCGCGCCTGCTGGGCTCGCATTAGCCTCCAGGTCGACCTCGCCGCGACGCAGCTCGGGGGTGTCGATGCTGGACTCCGCGATGAACCGCAACCGCACCCCGGGCGCCTGCTCGCGCACGGCCGCCAGCAACGCGGGACCCGCGACGGCGACCAGAGAATCGTGCCAGCGCAGGGTGAACGTCCGATCGAGCGTCGTCAGGTCGAGGTCGCGACTCGGCGCGAGGACACCCTGGACTTGCTGGACCAACTCGTGCACCTGCTCCCGGACGGCGATCGCGTACGGCGTTGGTGTCATCGTGCGGCCGGTGCGGACGAGGATCTGATCGCCTGTCGTCCGCCGGATCCGGCCAAGACTCCGGCTCATCGCGGGAGCGGTGACGTGCATGCGATCGGCCGCCGCCGTCACGCTGCCTTCTTCGAGCAGGGCGTCGAGCGCGGAGAGCAGGTTCAAATCCAGTTGCATGGGAGTCATTCTATCCTTGCCTAACATGCACTTGCCGTTAATCCACTCCCTGCTTACGGTCGAGCTATGACTCAGAACCTCGACCTGCTCGCCGAGACCGCTTCCGCCGTACGGGCTGCTGGATCGGCACTGCTGAAGCGCTTCGGCCAAGCAGTCCGCTACGAAACCCGCGAGGAGTTGATGGCCGCGCTGTCAGCGAACGATGCCGTGGCACTCGCCGTACTGCGCCCCCGGCTGACCGCACTGCGTCCGGAGGCCCGATGGGTGGAGGAGGAGCTCGAAGGCGGAGAGCTGCCGCCCGGCGAGTGGTGGGTCGTGGATCCGGTCGAGGGCAACATCAACTACCTGCGCGGCCTGCCGGAGTGGGCGGTCACCGCCACGCTGGTGCGCGACAACCAGGCGGTGCTGACCGCCGTCCATGTGCCGCTGACTGGCGAGACCTACACCGCTTTGGCGGGCGGGGGTGCTGCAGTCGACGGTCGGCCGTTGCAGGTCTCAGCGACTGCGCGTTTGGGCCTCAGTCTGGCGGCGACCAGCTACGCCCGGCCGGACGAAGAGGAATCGGTCGTGCAGCGGATCGGCGCTTCGACCACCGCGATGATCCGCGATGCGCTGGTGGTGCGCACGTCGGTACCGGCGACGCTGCACTTGGTGAACCTGGCTGCCGGACGACTCGATGTCTATTGGCAGCTGGCCAGTGCGCGTGCTGATTTGCTGCCGGGTGCGTTGCTGGTGGCGGAGGCCGGCGGGACGATCTCTGATGTGGACGGGCGGGGATGGACGCCGGTCAGCGAGGGGTTCTTGGCGACGACGCCGAGGGTGCATGCCGAGGCTGTCGCGAGTCTTTCGCTTTGATTGCCTGGTGACGATGGGGAGCGGGGACTCCCCTGAGAGATAGGCTCGCCGGGCAAGCAAGGCGGCGAGTGAGGGAGTCAGATGGCAGGCAAGGAGACGGACGGCGATCGGCATCCGTCCCCGGCTGTCGCCAGGGCGTTGACCGTGCTGGAGACCCTGGTCGGATCCGACGAGGACCTGACCCTGACAGCTCTGGCCCGCGAGACGGGCATTCCGCTCGCCACCTGCGCCTCGATCGTCTACACCCTCGAGCAGCGCGACTACGCGACCCGCAAGATCGTCGGGCGCAGCCACTTCTGGCGGCCCACGCTGCGGCTCTACGGCCTCGCCACCCAGCTGATCCGCAAGGTCGATCTCTCCTCGGTCGCCACCCGGGAGATGCGTGACCTGGCCGAGCAGGTCGGGATGCCCGTGCATCTCGGCGTCCTCACCGGCGCCTCGATCGTGTACGTCGCGAAGGCCTCGCTGCCCGGCTTCATCCAGTTCGACACGTACCCCGGCAAGGTCGCGCCGTTCAACCTGACCGCGCTCGGCCGGGCCATCGCTGCCTATCTCCCGGACGACGAACTGCGACCGCTGCTCACCCAACTGGCCCCCGGCGAGGGCCCGAAGGGCGTACCGGCCAACGAGCAGGAGTTCGAGGCCGAGCTCGCACGCGTCCGCCGGCAAGGTTTCTCCACCGAGGACGAGGAAGAGCAGGCCGGTATCGCCTGTATCGCCGCGCCGATCTTCGACGCGAGCGGACATGTCACCGCCGCCGTCGGGCTGACCGGGTTCGCCAAGGACTTCGACACGTCGGCGACCAGCCGCACCGAGTCAGGGATCCGCGAGCTGGCCAAGCTGATCTCGCAGCGGCTCGGCGCCTCGGCGCCGTTACCCACCGACCTGGTCTAACTGTTTGCTCCCCGGCCCTTCCCTCTTCTATCATCACTATGTCGAAAGCATTTCTCATATATCGAAAATAGAACCCAGGGAGCGGCCGGGTGATCGTCGACGTCCACACGCACACGCCGACCCATCGCGACCCGGTGCCGGCCGACGAGCGCCTGACCTTCGGCACCTGGCGAACCGACCGGCCCGTCGTCACCACCAACTCCTGGGCCGAGTACGACGAAGCCAACGCCGCGGCCGACGTCACGATCGCGTTCAACATCGCTGTCGACGACCCGCTGGCAGCAGTCGGCATCCCCTCTCCGCCCGAGCGCTGCAACGACGCGACGGCAGAGTTCGTCAAGAACGATCCCACCCGGCGGATCGGCTTCTTCTCGGTCAACCCGCTCGACCCCAAAGCACTCGAAGAGGCGGACCGCAGCCGCGACCTCGGCCTGGTCGGCGTGAAGCTCGGCCCCAACTACCAGAACTTCGACCCGCTCGACCCGAAGGCCCTCGCCTTCTACCAGTACTGCGAACAGCACGGCCTCCCGATCCTCTTCCACGCCGGCGCCTCGCCGATCCGGCAGGCCCCGCTGCGCTACACCTTTCCCCTCGTCACCGACGAGATCGCCCTGCGCTTCCCGGAACTGCGCATCGTGATGGCGCACATGGGTCACCCCTGGGCGCGCGAGACAGTCATGACGATCCGCAAGCACCCACATGTCTACGCGGACGTCTCCTCGATCTACCTGCGTCCCTGGGTTCGCTACGAGTCGCTGATCACCGCGGTCGAGTGGGGCGCGACCCACAAACTGCTGCTCGGCTCCGACTTCCCGATCGCCACCACCGCCGAGGCCATCGCCGGCCTGCGCGACGTCAACTCGATGCTGGCCGGTACCGCGCTCCCCCGGGTGCCCGACGAGGCGATCGAGTCCGTCATCCACGCCGACGCGCTGACCGCCCTCGGCCTCTCCCTCCCGTCCTGACCCCGCCGTCCCGACGCCTGCCACCGAACCGGAGACCAGCCGCCCATGACCAGTCTCGAGCTCCGCACCGACGCTGATCCGTCCCTCCTGGTCCGAGGTGTGTCACCGGTTCTCGAGGTGCCGTTCACCGACGACGGCGCGGTCGACTACCCCGGCTTCACCACCCTGGTGCGGCACGTCCTCAGCACCGGCGTCACCAGTGTGATGTTCCCCGGCTTCGCCTCGGAGTTCCACAAACTCACCGAGACCGAGCGGCGCGGCCTGACCGGCATCCTGCTGGACCACACCGCCGACCGCGCGGACGTCGCGGCGATCATCGCGGTCCAGGACCACGCGACTCTGCTGGCTGTCGACCGCGCCCGCGAAGCAGTTGCCGCCGGCGCCGACCTGATCAACCTGCTGCCGCCACACTTCCTCAATCCCTCCCGGCCGAGTCTGGTGCAGCACATCGACGCAGTACTGAAGGCGATCGCGCCGGTCCCGATGGTGTTGCAGTACGCGCCGACCGAGACAGGCACCGCCCTTGACGCGCCGACCCTACGGCAGCTCGCCCTCGACAACCCCAACCTTCGCCTGGTGAAGGTCGAGTCCAGCCCACCCGGGCCCCTGATCGCCGAGCTCGCCGCGGCCGACCCGCCGCTCGCATCGGTCGAGGGGTACGCCGGCGTGCAACTCCCGGACGCCGTACGGCGGGGAGCGGTCGGCACTCAACCCGGCTGCTCGATGACCGAGGTCTACCAGGAGATCTGGCGCCGGCTGGACAGCGGCGACGAGCAGGGTGGTCGCGCGCTGCACCGAAGACTGTTGCCGTACATCTCCTACTGGATGCTCGACACCGAACGCATCATCGCCGCCGAGAAGCTGATCTCGGTCCGGCGCGGCTTCTTCGCCAGCGCCTACTGCCGGGAACCCGCGCACCGGCTGGATGCCGAAGAGCTCCGGATGATCGACCAGCTGCTGCTCGAGTTCGCCGATCTGCTCCGTGTTCTGCGCTGACCCTCCCGACCCGCCTTCAGGAGTTCGCATGCCCGAAATCGACCGCCGACGTTTCCTCACCCTGACAGGTGGTTCCGCCGTCGCCCTGAGCTGGGCGGTGACTGACCCGGTGCTCGCCGACGCCGCCCCGCAGCGCTCGGCCGCTCTCCCACCGCAGACGATTCCCGCCATCCGCCAATGGGTCGCCGGGACCGGCCAGTACCAGCTGCCCGCCACCCTCCGGATCCTGATCAGCGGGACGGCGTACCGCGGCACCGCCGACACCTTCGCCGAGGATCTGCGCAAGCTCACCAAGAAGACCGTCACCGTCGTGGTGCAGTCCAGCCCGGCGCCGGTCGCCGGCGACATCGTGCTGACCCAGGCCACCGTCGCGGGCGGCGCCGAGGCCTACGAGCTGGTGGTCTCGTCCTGGCTGGAGGTCCGCGGCCCGAAGTCCGGCGTCTTCTTCGGCACCCGGACCATCCTGCAATGGTTGCGGCAGGCAACGACGATCCCGGGCGGGACGGCCACCGACCACCCGAAGTACCCGGAGCGTGGTTTCCTGGTCGCCAACGCGCCGAAGCGCTACAGCACGACCTGGTGGCAGGGCCAGATCCAGGAGATGTCCTACCTGAAGCTGAACATGCTCTGGCTGTACGTCGGCTACGACACCACGCCGCTGCCGGAGATGAAGCAGATCGCCGAGTACGCGGCGAAGTACAACGTCACCGTCGTGCCGCAGTCGAACATGCCCGGGCACATGACCAAGCTGCTCGCCGCCCGGCCGGATCTCGGCCTGCCCAACCGGGCCGAGGCGCTGGACCTGAGCAAGCCGGCGGCGTACGACTTCGCCCGCGGCATCGTGTCGCCGCTGCTGCCGGAGTTCGACACGCCGTACTGGCATCTCGGCGCCGACGAGTACCTGGTGGACTTCGGCGGCGACTTCCCGGTCCGCTACGACCAGTACCCCCAGATCGGCAACTACGCGAAGCAGCGGTTCGGTCCGCAGGCCGTGCCGGCGGACGCGCTGTACGGGTTCGTCAACGACCTCAACCAGACCGTCCGCGCCAGCGGCAAGACACTGCGAATCTGGAACGACGGCCTCCTGACCAGCGGCACAGTGCCGGTCAACACGAACGTCGTCGTCGAGCACTGGGTGCACTGGCCCGGCCGCAAGACCCCGCAGCAACTACTTGCCAGCGGCTACAAACTGTCGAACTCCAACGGCGACTTCCTGTACCACGACCCGGGCCAACGCCGGCCGGATCCGCTCCGGATCTACCGGGACTTCAACCCCGGCGTCTTCAGCGGCAACCAGGTCGTCGCCCCGAACACTGCCGGCCTGCTCGGCGCGAAGCTCCACCTCTGGACGTTGCCCGACGTCGAGACCGAGGAGTACCAATCCGACCAGCTGCTGGAGCCGTTCCGCGCGCTGGCGCAGGTGCTCTGGGACTCGCCGAGACATGCCGCGACCTACGCCGAGTTCGAGCCGCTGATCGCCACCATCGGCCGGCCGCCGAACTTCCCGGCCGGCCGGCACTCGGTCTCGCCGGTCGACGGAGCCACGAGCGTCTGGCCGCACCGGCCGCTCAAGGTGCAGTTCTACGACGAGGTGGTGGCCTCCTCGGTCCAGCTCGCGGAGGGCGGTATCGAAGGCGGCACCCCGGGGCGGTTCGAGTACAACGACACCACCAACACCGCGACCTTTACGCCCACCAACCCGTGGCAGTACGGCAAGCAGTGCCAGGGCCGGCTGCTCGCGCGGGACTCGGCCGGCAACCAGATCCAGCGCACCTGGAGCTTCAAGATCGCGGACCGGCCGAGCCTGGCCTACCCGCGCTCACTGTGGCCGGACGAGGAAGGCCCCGCGGTCGAGCGGTACTCCGACGGCCGGCCGGTCGAGCTGGGCGTCAGGTTCCGGGTGGATCGCGGCGGTGTTGTGCAGGGCATCAAGTTCTACAAGTCCCCCAACGACTTCGGCCGGCACACCGGATCGCTGTGGACCGCCGGTGGCGAACTGCTCGCGACGGCGACCTTCGGCGAAGGCTCCGCGGCAGGCTGGCAACAGGTCAAGTTCTCCACGCCGGTCCGGGTGGTCGCCGGTACGACGTACGTCGCGTCCTACAACACCGCGGACGGCGTCTACGGCTTCAACTACGACTTCTTCGCCGGTCGCGGGATCGACAACGGCGTACTGCACGCGCTGCCGGACAGCAACGGCGTCTCGGCGTACGGCACCGGCGTCTTCCCGACCGAGGTCTACCGCAACACCAACTACTGGGCCGATGTGATCTTCCAGCCCGACACGTACTCGCTCTGGGACGTCAAGGACGCGCCGGTCTTCGGCGCGACCGAGCCCACGTCGCTCGAGCTCGGCGTCCGTTTCCACGCACAGAAGGCAGGCAAGGTGCACGGCATCAGGTTCTTCAAGGGCACGCACAACACCGGCACCCACGTCGGCTCGCTGTGGTCGGCCGGCGGCAGCAAGCTGGCCAGCGCGACCTTCGCCGGCGAATCGGCCTCCGGCTGGCAGGAGGTCTCGTTCGCGACCCCGGTGACGATCGCGGCGGGTGAGAACTTCATCGCGTCGTACAGTTCACCGACCGGCGCCTTCAGCGCCACCGAGAACGGCCTCGCGACGGTCCGGACCAACGGTGCCCTGAGCACCGACTCCGGTCCGAACGGACTCTTCGCGGTGGCCCAGGGCACCTTCCCGACGCAGTCCTACCAGGCCCGCAACTACTTCACCGACGTGGTCTTCTCAGAGGTATGACAAAGGAGTGACAGGTATGGCCGGCAGCGACGTCCGGATCACCGAGGTCGAGGTGATCATCCTCGACAACGGTATCGAGTACGGCAGCCGGCTGCCGGACGGTGAAATGGCCGGCCCGCGACACACCTGTCTGGTCCGCGTCGGCACCGACGCGGGCCTGGACGGGTACGCCGATGTCGACTCGCACCCCTGGGTGGTGCGGTCGATCGTCGAGGCCGCCTCGCACATCCCGGAGTTCTGCACCGGGCTGCGGGAGGCGGTCCTCGGGCAGAGCATCTGGGACCGAACCGCTTTGTGGCAACGGATGTACGAGTTCTCCTGGTACCACGGCCGCCGCGGTCCGGTCCTGCACGCGATGAGCGGGATCGACCTGGCCGTGTGGGATCTGTGCGGCCGGCTCACCGATCAGCCGGTGCACGAGTTGCTCGGCGGCCGTCGCCGCGACCGCATCACGGCATACGCGAGCACCTTGTTCCGGCCGACGCCGGCGGAGATGCGACAGGCCGCTCGCAGCTACCTGAATCGTGGCTTCCGGGCGATCAAGTTCGGCTGGGGACCTTATGGTCAGGACCCGGCACTGGATCATCGGCTGCTGGCCGCCGCGCGGGAAGAGGTCGGGCCCGACGTGCGGCTGATGGTCGACGGGCACCTCGAGGGCGACCTCGACACGATCGCGCGCAACTTGGACGGCCTGGCGGAGCTGGACCCGTACTGGGTCGAGGAGCCGTTGCGGGCCGACCGCCCCGCCGACCTGGCGCGCCTCGGCCGCAGTACGTCGGTCCGGATCGCCTCGGGTGAGCAGTTGTCCGGGCAGACCGAGTTCGACGAGTTGCTGGCCGACGACGGGGTCGGCGTGATTCAGCCGGATCTGTCCCGCTGCGGTGGGTTCACCGCGTTCCAGAGCATCGCGACGGCAGCGCTCGCGAAGGGCCGGATGGTCGTGCCGCACGCCTGGACCTCGCCGCTGCTGACCGCGGCGACCCTGCAGGCGGCTGCCTGGCTGCCGGATCCCGTCATGCTTGAGTTCAACGTTTCGTCGGCGCCGGTGAGCCGCGACCTGGCACCGAGTCTCGCCATGGTGGACGGGCAGATCGTCGTACCGGACACGCCAGGGCTGGGTGTCACGATCGACCTCGATGTGGTCGACAAGTACCGGGTCAGCTGAGCCGGCCGGGCAGGTCCGACGGCCATGGGATGCGGCGCTCGGACAGGCAGGGGCGGAACGCCTCGGCCGCCGAGACCAGCAGTCGTTGCCCGGTGAGCCGGTTCGCCGCCGCGACTAGGTCTGCGTAGTCCGTCCCACCGAGGGTTCGCATCACGTCCATCTGGCTTCGGTGCAGCCGGATCAGCTCGGCCTTCGCGGTGACGTGATTGTTGCCGAGCTCAACGAAGTGGGTGGCCTCGAAACCGTGGCCGGGGCCGGGATCCACGTGCCAGATCCGCGGTACCCCGGCCAGCGGCTCCGGACCGGCAGGGCAGAACGAAGCGAGGCTGGTGAACAGCGCGGCGTCGGCGACGAGCTTGGCGGTCAGGACGTGGTCGGGGTTGTAGTCATCGGTCCAGTGGGTGAAGACGACGTCCGCCCGCAGGGTTCGTAGTACGGCGATCAGCTCGCGGCGGAGGTCGGCGTCCTCGATGACGAAGCCGTCCTCCCTGCCCAGGCAGACATGCTCGCCTGCGAAGGCCTCGGCGACCGTGCGCATCTCCGCGGCCCGCACCGCGGCAGCGTCCTGCCGGGTCGCCGCCGGATCGTAGGGCAGGCCTTTCCCGCCATCCGTCACGGTGACGAACGAAACCTCGTGCCCGCCCTCGCGCAGCCGGAGCAGCGTGCCGAGACAGTTCATCTCGTCGTCCTGGTGCGCGAAGACGCCGACGTACCGCATCAGTGCTCTACCCCAGGCAGTCGCGCCAGCGAGGCGGACAGTGCGCCGTCGACCTTGAGGAATGCGCCGGAGATGTAGTCGGCGGCGGGCGATGCGAGGAAGGCGACTGCGGCGGCGACCTGGTCCGGCGTACCGAATCGGCCGAACGGGAGCAGCGCGCCTGCCCGGGCGAGGTGTTCCTCGCCGTACAGGGCTGTCTCTCCTGGGGTGGCGATCCAGCCGGGGACGACCGCGTTCACCCGGATTCGCTGGGCCGACCACTCGTGCGCCAGCGTCCTGACTACTTGGCCGAGGGCGCCGTGGGCGGCGTTGTAGCCAAGGCAGTCGGCGAAAGCCGTTGTCTCATGCAACGATCCGATCGCGATGCAGGAAGCCCTGGCCGACATCCGCGGCAGGCAGGCCCTGAACAGCTCGAACGCCGCGACTGGTCCGAGGTCAAGACTGCGCTGGAGCGACTCTCTGGACAGCTGGGCTGCGGAGATGTGTTCCTCGTGCGCGACGGCATGCACCACGACGCCCACCTCGCCCTCGATGGCGCCGGCCACCTGCTGCCCGAAGTCCTCCGCACCCGCATCCGCCAGTACTACGGACGCTCGCCCTCCGGCCGCTTCGATCGCGCTGACCGTGCCCTCGGCGGCTTGAGCATCGCGATCGACGCAGACGACGCTCCCGAACCCGTCGGCCAACGCCCGCGCGCAAGCACCGCCGATCCCGCCACCTGCCCCGGACACCACCGCGACCAGCTCTGCCATATTTTCATCATTTCAGAGATGTATCTGGCTTGCTAGAAGATTGCGGAGGGCCACTCTCTCTTCACCCTGAGTTCCGAAAAGGTTATACGTGACCGCTATCTGATTGCGGCAGATAGTTACTACAGTGGCTCACGTCCTCCGACGGCACCCACTTCCGCCCCTCGTCCGTCGCGGCTAGGAGTTGTCATGAAGCTGAAGCGTCCTGCCCTTGCCCTGCGCTGGATCACCGTGGTGATCGCGCTCGTTGCCGGAGTCGCGATCGCGCCGGGGGCGGTGAACGCCGCCACCGGGAACACGTCCGGCCAGGACGAGCGCACCCCGCTCGCCGCGGTCGCGGACTTCCCCGAGTCGGAGGCGATGGATCCGTCCTGGCGAGTGGACGGGTCGGGTGCGTTCACCGATTCGATCGCGATCCGGGTCCCGCAGTTCCATGAGATCACTCCGAAGATCGCGCTCGCGTACGACTCCGCGGCCGCCAACGGGCTCGCGGGTGTCGGCTGGACGCTGAGCGGAGCGAGCCAGATCGAGCGCGGAAGCCCCGGCAGCGGTGCTCCCCGCTACGACGCCTCCGATGCCTTCTTCCTCGACCAGCAGGAACTGGTGCCGTGCGCCCAGGGCAGCGTGAGTCCCAGCTGTACGTCGGGAGGCACTCACTCGGCCAAGAACGAGACGTTCACCAAGATCGCGCTCACCGGTACGGGAGCAGCGAGCCGCTGGACGGTGACCGCGAAGGACGGCACGAGGTGGGTCTACGCACCCGTCCTGGCGACCGCGACCGACTCCGTGTACCGCTGGGGCGTGGTCCAGGTCGTCGACACCAAAGGCAATACGGTCACCTACAACTGGGCGACGAACCTGTACGCCTGTTGCTGGGAGTACCTCGACTCGATCACCTACAACAACACGACGGTCAAGTTCCACTACGCCGAGCGCACCGACACCGACGTCAAGGCGATGGGCAACGGCGCCCTGCGGACCGTGCGCGGACGGATCAAGACCATCGACGTACGGGTCGGCGACGACCGGGTCCGCGCCTACAAGCTGACCTACACCCCGAGCGCGGCCACCGCGAGGTCGTTGCTCGCCGAGGTGCAGCAGTTCGGCAAGGACGCCGTCCTGGACGCCACCGGCACGGTGACCGGCGGAACGGCGATGCCTGCCGTGAAGACGACGTACCAGGCCGGGGCGCCGGCCTTCGTCTCCGGGCCGGACAAGATCTTCTCCGGCAACTGGTCCGGTACGAAGTACTTCTCGATGGACATCAACGGCGACGGCAAGACCGACATGCTGCAGCTGTGGCCGGTGTTCGGGTCCTACCAGCGCAAGGTGTGGCTCTCCGACGGCACCGACTTCGCGCTGGTGTCGACCGACGGGGCGATGTCCAACGCCGAGAACACGCGGTTCCTGCCCGGTGACTTCACCGGCGACGGGAAGAGCGACCTGCTGGAGATCCATGCCTGGGGTCTGGGGATGCGGCAACGCCTGTGGATCTCGAACGGCACCAGCTTCACCCAGGGGCCGGACGTGATGTCGGCCGGGCGCAACGACGTGAACACCCGCTTCACCCCGATGGACATCAACGGGGACGGCCGGACCGACGTCCTCGAGCTCTACCAGTGCGGAATCTTCCCGGTGAACTACTGCCGGGCCACCTGGCTGTCCAACGGGACCACTCTGGTCAAGGCCTCGGACGCGACCGGTATCGGCTTCAGCGACACCCGGCAGTTCTACCCGGCCGATGTCAACGGCGACGGGAAGTACGACTTCGTCGAGGTGACACCGCCGGTCTTCCTGACGCCGGCCCAGCGGCACATCTGGCTGTCCAACGGCACCGGATTCGTCTCGGGTGCGACCGACGGCGGTCTGACCTGGGTGACGCCCGACCCGGACGGATCCGGCAGCAGGGTGCTGATGATGGATGTCAACGACGACGACAAGACCGACATGGTCGAGCTCTCCCCGTCGTTCACCAGCTACACCCGGCGGACCTGGATCTCCACCGGGTACTCCTACGTGCTCGGCGGCACCGACAACGCCCTGACGAGCAGCGCCGCGTCGAAGCAGCTCGTGATGGACGTCAACGGCGACCGGCGGATGGACATGGTCGCGCTCACGCCGGGGTTCCTCGGCACCCAGACCAGGCGGGACATCTGGCTCTCGACCGGGACCGGGTTCACCGCCGGCGCCAGCGATCCCACCATCGGGAGCTACAGCTGCTCCGACGGTGAGTGCACCGCCGACTTCCTGGCGGTGGACGTCGACGGCGACCTGCGCACCGAGATGATGCATCTCTACTCGACCAACTTCGGCCTCAGCAAGGGTCAGCACGTCTGGTACATGGGCGGTGCCGCGACCGACGTGCTGACCTCGCGGACCAACGAGTGGGGCGCGGTCACGAACGTCACCTACGCCCCGTCGTCGGCATGGGCGAACACGAACAACCCGCCACTGACCCGCACCGTGTCGAAGGTGACCGACGATTCCGGGCCCGGAGCCGCCGCGACCACGTCGTTCAGCTACTCCGGCGGGCAGTACTACCACCCCGACCGCAAGTTCCTCGGGTTCCGGACCCAGCGGGTCACCAAGCCCTGCGCCACCGGTGAGGCCAAGTGTCCCTACGCGGACACCACCTTCCGGCAGGACCTGGCGGCGATCGGCCAGCCGGAGAAGGTCGAGGTCCACGCGGGCGACGGTGCACTGCTGAACTCGACGGTGACGGAGTACACGACGAACGGCACCACGGTTCCGCGGATCGTGTTGCCGACCGGCAAGTTGGAGACCACGTACGCCGATGGCGGCCAGCGCACGATCTACACGACGCGGGAGTACAACGCGTACGGCGAAGTCGTGAGCCTTGCCGAGCACGGCGACAAGGACCGGAACGGCGACGAACGCACAACGCTGACAACCTTCGTACCCAACACGTCGGCCTACATCGTGAACAAACCCGCGGCCGAGAAAGTCGTGACCGGAATCGGCGCGAGCGGCACCCGGCTCAACGAGACGCGCACCCGGTACGACGGGGCAACAGCCTGGAACCAGGCGCCCTCGGCCGGCTACGCGACGGCGAACGCGAGATGGCTCTCCACCACGGACGGCTTCGTCGAGACAGCCAAGGAGTACGACGGGACCGGGAACCTGGTCGCGGAGGTCAACGAGGTCGGTGCGCGGACGACGCTCGCCTACGACTCGACCTATCACCTGTTCCAGGTCTCGGAGACCGACGCGTTGTCCCGGCAGGTAACTGCCACCTGGGATCCGGTGTGTGCGCTGCCCACGAAGGTGGTCGACGTCAACGGGCAGCAGACCACCGTCACGCACGACGCCTTGTGCCGGCAGGTCCAGTCGACGATGCCCGGCGGCAAGTTCGAGCGCCACACGTGGGTCAACGTCGGGAATCCGGCGACGCAGTACGAGCTGGTCGAGACCCCGGCCGCGGACGGCACCGGCACCGCGCAGTGGAGTCGTCGCTACCTCGACGGGATGCAGCGTTCCTACCGCACCGTTACGCAGGGGCCGGACGCCGCGACCGGCGACATCTACGTCGACACGGCCTACAACCAGCGCGGCCTGGTCGGCTCGACGACCGCGCCGTACTACTGGGTGGCCGGGCAGGCACAACCGACGACGTTCGCCACCGCCACGACGTACGACGCGCTGGATCGGGCGATCAAGGTCGTCGCGCCGGACGGGTCGGCCCGGACCAAGAGCTACGGGCTGTGGTCCACCACCACCGTGGACGAGAACGGCCGCGTCTCGACCGACCGGACCGACGCCTACGGCCATCGCATCGCCCGGGACCAGCAGGTCGACGGCAAGACGCGGACCGCGAGCTACGTGTTCGACCTGCGGGGCAATCTCGCGAAGTCGACGGATCCGTCCGGCAACGTGATCACGTACACCACCGACTCGCTGGGCCGTAACCTCAAGGTCGAGGATCCGGATGCGGGCGTCTCGACGTACGAGTGGAACGCCGCCACCTGGCTGATGGCGCAGACCGACGCGAAGAACCAGCGCACCGTCTTCGAGTACGACCAGCTGGGGCGCAAGACCAAGAAGACCTCCAACGCGGGCACCGCCGCGGCGGCCACCGTGACCTGGGGCTTCGACCAGGCTCGGTCCGGCTACCACAACATCGGCCGGATGACCTCGGCCACCGACGCGGCGGGCACGAGCGCGATCGACTACGACGCCCAGGGCAACATCGTGAAGGCGGTGCGCGCTGTCCGGGGTACGCCGTACGAGTTCCGGTACGGCTTCGACGCCGGCGGCCGGCGGTTGTGGACGACGTACCCTGACGGCGGCGTCGAAGGTACCGCGGCAGCTCCGCTGCGCTACGACTCCGCCGGCCGGGTCAAGACGATCCCCGGCATCGTCGACGCGCTTGCCTACAACGCCGCGGGCAAGGTGACCAGGATCGCCAACTCCAACGGCACCGTGTCGACCCGCACGTACGACGACGGGCGCGGCTGGGTCACCGGGATCAAGACGCTGTCCGGCTCGGCGACGGTCCAGGACAGCACGCTGACCCGGGACGACTCCGGCAAGATCACCCGGACCCAAAGCCCGTTCCCGGGCGAGAGCTGGACCTACTCCTACGACGGAGCCGGCCAGCTCACGGGTGCCGTCAGCGGTACCAGCCTGGCGGACAACCGGACCTTCGCGTTCGATGCCGCCGGCAACATCACCGAGAACTCCGGGGTCGGCGACTACACCTACGGCGCGACCAAGCCGCATGCCGTCACCGCGGCGGGCGGCAACACCTACACCTACGACGCGGCCGGCAACATGACGTCGGGCGACGGGCGGACGCTGACCTGGAACGGCGACGGGCAACTGGCCTCGGTCGTCAAGGACGGCGTGACCTCGACGTACACCTACGACGCGGACGGCGCGCGCGTCGAGCAGGTCGAAGGCGGCACGGTACGCCGCTACCTCGGCGCCGACTACGAGGTCGACGTCACCCACAACACGAGCACGCGCTACGTCACGATCAGCGGCACACCGGTGGCCAGGGTCGACGGCGGCGCGAAGTACTGGCTGCACACCGACCACCAGGGCACCGTCCAGGCCGAGACGAACGCGGCCGGCCAGGAAGTTCACCGCAAGACGTATCGGCCGTTCGGCGAGATCGCCGGCTCCAGCGGCTCGCTCGGCCGTGAGTCCCGCGGCTACACCGCCCAGCGTCAGGACTCGACCGGGCTGCTCTACCTCAACGCCCGGTACTACGACCCCGCGCTCGGGCGGTTCATCTCCCCCGACCCCGTCATCGACGGGGAGAGCAACATCGGCCTCAACCGCTACGCCTACGCCGCGAACGACCCGGTGAACCGACTCGACTACACCGGTCTGTCGTGCACCGAGTCGGACGGTTCGAAGTGCGACAAGACCGATCAGCCGATCTCGCGGGACGAGATCATCAAGCGCGCGCAGGAATGGGTGAAGAACCAGCCCGGCGGCTACGACCAGGAGGGGTACAACTGGGGTCCCGGCGAAGGTCCCCGCTACCGCCTCGACTGCTCCGGCTACATCTCGATGGCCTGGCACCTGGGCGAGAACCGTTGGACCGGCTCCCTGCCCGAGGTCTCGTCGGAGATCAGCCGGGACGACCTCCAGGCCGGCGACATCCTCAACTCGCGCTCGACCATTCCCGCGGCCAAGCAGCACGTGTTCCTGTTCGAGAAGTGGATCGACAAGGAGGCCGGCACGTTCTCGTACTACAGCTTCGGAAACACCCCGGTGAGCCACGACACGGCCAACATCAACCAGGATTTCCTGGACGGGCATCCGAACAGTGACTACGTGGCCCGGCGGTACAACGCGGTGATCGACGACACTCCGGCGCCTGCTCCCGCACCGGCACCGGTGCCCGCTCCGGCACCGGCACCTGCGCCGGTTCCTGACGGAGTGCCGCACGGGCTGGGTCCGGCGCTGCCCGGTCCGGCGGTGCATGGGTTGGGGCCGGCGTTGCCTGGTCCGTCGCCTTTCTCCTGAGCTTGGAGGTGCCCCGGAGCAGAGTTCGTGAGGACTCTGCTCCGGGGTGCTTCGGTTGTTCTAGCCCCCGGTGGCAAGCCGCATCAGGTCGGTGTCGAAGTCGACATCACCAACAGACCGCTCGGCCCGCGTCGCATTACCAGCGAACTGATGCTGATACCCCGACCAGTTGTCGTCGGCAATCTGATTGGTGACCCCGCTCAGCGCAAGCATCGACAGCTCAGCAGCAGCCCGCGCGATCCGCTTGCCGAGCTCCGGCGAACCCCAGTCCTCCGGTGCCGCATACAACGAAGTAGGCACCGGAATCGCCCGCAGGAAGGCGAACAACGGCCGAAGCTGATCGTCGACCACCATCGCATGCCGGGCCGTGCCGCCCGTCGCGGCAAGGATCACCGGCTTGGCGAGCAGCAGATCGTTGTCGAGCAGATCGACGAACGACTTGAACAGCCCGCTGATCGCAGCCTTGTAGACCGGCGTCGACGCGATGATCGCGTCGGCGGCGGCGAGCCGGTCGATCGCCGACTGCACAGCAGGTGTCGGCAGGCCCGAGACGAGTGAGCGCGCGATGTCGACGGCGATCGGCGCCAGGTCGATGACGCTGACCGACACCACGGCACCCGACGCGCGCAGAGTGTCAACCGCCTTCTGCGCCGCCCGGTCGGCGAGCAACCGGGTCGACGAAGGATCGCTGACCCCCGCGCTGATCACAGCCAGAGTGATGTCAGTCATGAAGTTCTCCTTTCGGAGTACGGAGAGATCGGTCCACTGGCAGCCTCGGCCTCAGCAAGCAGTACTGCGCTGAGCTCCTGCAGCGTCTTGAGTTGCGCCGGCGTCAGCGCCCGGGTCATCGCCGTCGTCACCTGCCGCGCATGCGCCCGCCCCACCCGACGCTGCACCTCCTGCCCTTCAGCGGTAAGCCGAAGCCGAAACGCACGCCCGTCCGCCGGATCCGCGCTGCGCTCCACCAGCCCACGCCCTTCGAGCCGGCTGACCAACCGCGAGACTCCCGCCTGAGTCAGCAGCGCGTCCTCACACAGATCGATGATCCGCAACCCGTCGGCCGCCGTCGACAGCGCGTACAGAACGCCGTACTCCCGCGGCAACAGATCGCCCCAATCCCCTTCGCGTTCGAACTCCCGGGCCAGCGTGGCCTGGGCACGGAACATCGTTTCCCAGGCCACGTTCGCGAGTCGCGCAGTACGGTCCATCAGAACGCCACCGGGAAGTTCGCCTCGACGGCCGGGTCGCTGTCCTGGTACGGCGAGGTGCCGGACAGGTTGTCGCCACGGTTCGGGTTCGGCCGCGGCTGCCGCGGCTCGGCGTCGCCGTACTTCGCGCGCACCAGCGAGCCGTGCGTAGGAGCATCCGGTACGCCGGGTGCCCGCCGCGACTCCATTTCCTTCCGCAGTACCGGGACAACCTCGGTACCGAGCAACTCGACCTGCTCGAGCGCCACGTCGATCGGCAACGCAAGCCCGTCGACCGCGAACAACTGCCGCTGGTAGTCGCCGAACCCCTCCTGGAAGGTCAGCACCTTGTCGATGACCTCCTGCGGACTGCCAACCGTCAGCGGAGTACCGGCCATGTGGTCCTCGAGCCTCGATCCGCGAAACATCGGGTAGTTCTCGAAGTACGGCCGGAACGCCTTCACCGCATCCTGCGAACGCTTCGCGATGAACGACATCCCACCGAGCCCGACGATCGCCTGCGCCGCGGTCCCGTGCCCGTAGTGCTCGAACCGCTGCCGGTAGAAGTCCACCAGCGGCTTGAAGTGGAAGTTCGGCGCCAGAATGTGGTTGGCGAAGAACCCGTTCCCGTAGAAGGCCGCCTGCTCGGCGATCTCCGGCGTCCGGATCGACCCGTGCCAAACGAACGGCGGCACGTCGTCCAACGGCCGCGGCGTCGAGGTGAACCCTTGCAACGCAGTACGGAACTTCCCGTCCCAGTCGACCACGTCTTCGCGCCACAACCGGTGCAACAGGTTGTAGTTCTCCAACGCCAACGCCACCCCCTGCCGGATGTCCTTGCCGAACCACGGGTAAACCGGCACGGTGTTCCCCCGCCCGACCATCAGATCCAGCCGCCCCTTCGCGACATGCTGAAGCATCGCGTAGTCCTCGGCGATCTTGACCGGGTCGTTGGTCGTCATCAACGTCACCGAAGTACTCAGCATGATCCGCTCGGTCCGCGCGGCGACATACCCCAGCAACGTCGTCGGCGACGACGGCACGAACGGCGGATTGTGATGCTCCCCCACCGCGAACACATCCAGCCCCACCTGATCGGCCCGCTCAGCCACCCGAACCATGTTGTCAATCCGCTCGGCCTCGCTGTACGTGGACCCCGTGACAGGATCCGGCGCGATATCACCGACCGTGAACACTCCGAACTGCATCTCATCCTCCTGACCCACGCGCCAGCAAACTGCATGACTGCGCATGCAGTTCAACAACATGAGCGCGCATGTATTCCCGGGGGGTGTCAGAGCTGCGTTTTCTGCACCGCAGCCGCCGCCACGGACCTGCCACTCACCACGGGTAGCCATACTCGCAGCCAACTGCACCCCGCGAGACCACACGACCTCAAGCACTCAACACCCGGCCACCCGCGAGACCCGACCGCATCAAGCAGCCTGACCCGACACCCGCCACCTCGGCCAGCCAACACGGGACTCCGCCGCGGAACGAGCAACCACCTCAAGCACCCAACACGCGACCGGTCCGCCACACTTCGCTCTCACGAAGCGGGCGACGCAGGAGCACGCGCCCCAGGGCGGGTGGGAGCTAGCGAACGCGGACGCGACGAAGGAGCGGACGGCGGAGCCAGCGCGGGTTAAATCACCTGCGCTCGGGACGCCGGGTGACCACCACGAGGAAGCCGCCGACCAGTACCAGGCCCAGTGCGGCCAAGGCATAGCCCAAGCCCACCGGAGCGCCGGTGTCGCCCAGGTCGTCGCCCGGCTTCGGAGAAGGAGTCGGGGTCGGAATCGGCGGTGTCGGCGTCGGAGTCGGGGTCGGGGTCGGGGTTGGATTCGGCGTCGGGCTCGGCACGGACTTCGTCACCTTGACCGTCACCGAGCTGATGTTGTCAGACGGATCAGCATCCGGCGTCTTCGACGAAGCACTCGCCGTGTTAGTCACCGAGTCCTTCCCGTACGCCGCATCAACCGCAACCTCAAGCCCGATCCGAACAGTCGCACCAGCGTCGATCCGGCCGAGATCACACCTGACCACCCGCCCAGCGACCGCACACCCAGCCGGCGCCTTCCGCAACCGCAGCCCAGCAGCCAACTCATCCGTGACAGTCACCCCGACAGCAGCCGAAGGCCCGGCGTTCCGCACCGCGATCGTGTAGCTGAACTCATGCCCAACCACCACACTCGCCACTGACGCCGTCTTGACCACACCAAGATTCGCCGACTGCGTGGTCCGCCCACCAGCCTTCGCCTCATTGTTGCCAATCACCGGATCCGAAGTAGCCGCACCCACCCGAGCCACATTCTCCAACGCACCAGTAAACCCAGCTGCAACAGTCGCAGAAACAACCACCGTCACCGAAGCACCCTCGGCAAGCAACGCAACACCGCACTGGACCGTCCCAGCCTCAGGCGCATCAGCCGAGCCGGTACGAGTCGGCGGAAGCAACACACAACCAACCCCATCAGCACCAGAAGCCGACACCTTCGTCAGACCGGGCGGCAACTCATCCGTGATGACCACCTTCCGCGCATCCGACGGCCCCAGGTTCCGCACCGTCAGCACAAACTTCACCGGCTGACCCGACACCGGATTCCCCGGACTCATCGTCTTGGTGATCGCCAGGTCGGCCAAAGCTGTGACCGGCGAGACGATCTTGCCGGTGTTGTTGTCCGGCACCGGATCAGGAGTCGGCGAAGTCGCCGTAGCAGTATTCGTCAGCGTCGCCCCGTCGTACCCCGGCGCCAACCGCACCCGGAGCGACAGAATCACCTGCCCCACCGGTACGTCGCCCAGCTCGCAGCGGATCGCCAACCCATCAGCCACGCAAGGCTGGCCGACCGACACCACGGTCAGTCCGGCCGGCAGCGTGTCGGTCACCACCACCGAGCGCGCGACCGAAGGACCGTTGTTCGTCACCACGATCGCGTAGTCGAACGTGCTGCCCGGCGTGAGGCCGGAAGGCTCCGCCTGCTTGGTGACAACCACATCCGCGCTGGTACCAACCGGGATCGTGACGGTCGAGCTGTTGTTCTCATCGTCAGGGTCAGGCACCGGCGAGGTCGCAGTGGCGGTGTTGACGACTGTGGAACCGCTGTAGCCGGAGTCCAGCGCCGCGGTGATCACCACACTCGCAGTACCACCTGCGGCCACCGTGCCAACCGCACAACTGACAACCTGCCCAGCCGTAGTACAAGAACCCTGCCCGGTCTCCGCGCTGATCAGCGTCAGCCCAGCGGGCAAGGTGTCCGTGACCGTGACCGCGGTGGCATCCGACGGCCCGTGGTTGATTACCGCGACCCGATAAACCACTCCCCCGCCGGCAGTCGCCGACTTCTCGTCGCTGGTCTTGATCACCTCGAGATCAGCCGCCTGGACGACCTCAGTGGTCACCGAACTCGTATTGTCCGACGGATCCGGATCAGGTGTCTGAGAAGAAACGCTGCTGCTGTTGGTAATAGCACCCGTCTGCGCCGAAGCAACCTTCACCCGCAGCAGCACAACCGCCTCGGACCCAGGAGCCATTGTGCCCAGCGCGCAGCTGACCGCCGATCCGCTCACCGAGCAACTACCGTCCGCACTGGTTGCCGTCAGCAACGTCAGCCCACTCGGCACGGTGTCCGTGACAACAACCGCCTGAGCTGTCGAAGGCCCGGAGTTGCGCACCGTCAGCGTGTACACACCCTCGCCACCGGCAACCAGCGGCGACGGATCCACCGTCTTGACGATCGACAGATCAGCCGAAGCCGCCACCGTCGTCTCAGCAGTACCGGTGTTGTTCTGATCATTCGGATCCGGCGTCTGCGAGCTCACTGTCGCCCGGTTCGTCAGCTTCCCCGCCGGTACGTCGGGCGCCACGATCACCACGATCGTCACCACCACCTCGGCACCAGGCGCCAGCCGCCCGGCCGGACAGATCACCACCGGCTCGGCAACAGACGGATCCTGCACGCAGTTACCGGCCGGACCAGAACCACGGACGTACGTCGTACCGGCCGGCAAAGTGTCAGTCACAACCGCAGCCACAGCATCTGACGGCCCAGCATTGCGAACAGTCAACTCATAGCTCAACTGGTTGCCCGCAACAACAGTCGCCGGAGCGGTCTTGACCACCGACAGATCAGCCTTGGCCACCACCGTCGTCGTACTGGTCGAGGTGTTGTCCGACTCGGTCGGGTCCTCCGGAGTCCGTGACCCAGCGGTCGCCGTGTTCGCCAGTTCACCAGGTTTGGTTTCCGCGGCAACCGTTCCGTTGACCGTGACCACAAAGCTGTCACCAGCGGCGAGCGTCGCAACAGAGCAATGCACCTTGCCAGCAACGACCTCGCAAGAAGCCCCGCCAGTTGCCGAAGCAGTCGCGCCAGTCACCGCAGCCGGTACTGCGTCGTCAACCGTCACGTCCTGCGCATCGGACGGCCCCGCGTTCCCCACCGTCAGCTTGAACGTGATCGCCGTCCCGGCCACCACCGGATCCGGGCTGGTGGTCTTGACCAGCGTGATGTTCGCCTGCGCTCCGGTCAGCAGCGTGTACGTCGCGGTGTTGTTGTCCGGCACCGGATCTGGAGTCGGCGACGCGACCTTCGCCGTGTTGTCGAGCTGGTTCGGCGGCGTACCGGACGGCACGTTCGCCACCACGGTCACCGTCACAACAGCACCCGGCTCGACCGTGCCGACGGCGCAAGTGACCGTGCCGTCAGCCTGATCGCAGTCACCCTGGGACGTGGTCGAAGAGACGTACTTCAAAGGCACCGGCACCGGGTCGGTCACGGTCACCGACTTCGCCGCGGACGGCCCGTTGTTCGTGATCTTCAGCGTGTAAGTGACCGGCTTCCCAGCCTGCACCGGCACCGGCTGAGCGGTCTTCGTGATCGCCAGATCGGCGCTGGTCGCGATGTCGTCGGTCGTCCGGTCGCTGTTGTTCGACGGTTCCGGATCAGGCGTCGTACTGGTCGCCTTGGCCGTGTTCACCAAAGAGCCGGTCGCGGTCGCAACCACAGTCGCGGTCACCGTTACCGTGGTAGTCGATCCCGCCCCGAGATCACCGAGCGCGCACCGCACCTGCCCGGCGGACACCGTGCATGTACCAGCGGTCGTATCCGCGCTGGCATCAGCAAGATCGGCCGGCAGATCGTCAGCAACCGCAACGGCCTTCGCGTCCGACGGCCCGTCGTTCCGCACACTGATCTGGTACGTCACCGGCTTCCCCGCGACGACCGGGGCCGTGAGCGTCTTCTTGCCGACGACCAGGTCTGCCTTCGGCGTCCCCGGAGTCACAGTCGCTGTGTCGACATTGTTCGACGGCTCCGGATCCGGCGTCACGCTGCCGACCCGGGCCGTGTTGACCAAGGGACCACCCTGGTACGCCGAATCGAGCGTCGCGGTGACCGTGATGACCAGCGTCGCCTTCCCCGCCAACCGGTCGGTCTCACAAGTGATGTCCTGGCCCGCCGCAGCACATCCCGCAGGTGCAGGAGCGTCGACCTTGACCAGGCTCAGCCCCGCCGGGAGCGAGTCGGCGATCCGAACCTGCTCTGCGTCCGACGGCCCGTTGTTGACGACCGTCAGGGTGTAGTTGACCACCTCGCCCGGCGCCGGATCAGTCGGCGCGACAGCCTTGACGATCGAGAGATCCGCGGCGCGCGTCACCGGCGTGGTGACCGAGGCACTGTTGTTGTTCTGGTTCGGGTCAGAGGTGGTGCTCGTGGCCGTGGCGACATTGGTCAGCCCCGTCGCAGAACTGGCCGCAGGAACCCGGACGACCACCGTGATGGTTGCCTCGGCCCCCGATGCCAGATCACCCAGGTCGCAGTCCACTTTGCCGGTGCAAGAACCCTGCGTCGGTTCAGCGGACACCAGCTCGACACCGTCCGGCAGCGTATCGGCGACCACGACCCCGCGCGCCGTACTCGGACCGTTGTTGCGAGCAACGAGTTTGTAGGTGACCGAGCCGCCGGCCTGGACGACCTCCGGCGTACCGGTCTTGGTCAGCGCGACATCGGCCGACTCCCCGACCGGCGTCCGCACCTCGTCGGCCCGGTAGCTGTACGGCTTGTTCAGCGTCTCGGCCGTGTAGTCCAGATACCCGGTGTTGACCACCGTCGTCCCCGCCGAGGCGTCGTCGAGCGTGACCCGGAAGCGCACCGTGCTGCTGTCGTTCGTGCCGAGCCGCCCACCGGCAGTCGCGTTCGCGCCCGTACCGACGCGGTATCGCACCGTGCGCGAGGCAGCGTCGTACTCCGCCTGGTCGTCGCCGGCCTGGTCGGTCTTGGCCCCCATGCCGGCACCGGTGACGACGCTGAGCGAGCCGGGGACAAAGCTGGTGTTCGGCGGCAGCGCATCCCGTACGACGGACTTGAGCGCCGCGTCGTCACCGGTGTTGGCGTAGCTGAGCGTGTACTCGAGCGTGTCGCCGATCTTCGCCGGGTCGTTGCCCGACACGTTGCGGACCGTCTTGGTGCCGTGGATCGCCGGCGCGTACAGGTCGATCTGGGTGGTCAGCGCGGCCGGGTAGTAGAAGTCGCCGGTGCTGGCGAAGGTCAGCTCGGCGCTGGTCGAGCTGTTCGCGAGGATGCCGGCCGCGTCCACGACCTTCGCGTCCAGACCGAGGTTGTTCACGCTGGCCGGGGTCCGGTTGGCGAGGTTCACCCCCGCGTCGGTCACCCGGCTGCCGAAGAAGTTCGCCGACGGGCTCTGCGCGTCCGCAAGCCGGGTGCCGTTCACCGCGAAGTAGTCGCCGCTGATCCCCGCGTCACCCTCGTACGTGACGCTGCCGAAGCGCGCGTTCACCGGCCCGCTCGGTGGCGCCAGGAAGCCCGAGATGCTGGTCTTGATCACGTCGCCCGTCGTCACCCGCGCGTAGCCGTTGAAGACACTCAGGTCGCGCAGTGGCTCGTTCGGGTGCTCGTAGGCGATCACCAGGCTCCACCCGGCGTACCGGTCGGCGCCCGTGCCGGCTGCGATGTCCGCACCCCAGTACTCGCCGTTGCCGGCCGTCTGCACGACAGAGGTGACATCGAGGTACGACGAATAGTCCTGTGTCGCGGCGCTCAGGTAGTCGGTGCGCCCCGCAGTGACGGTCTGGTACGCCGTCTGGCCGGGGACCCGGAGCTTGATCGTCTTGCCGTCGCCAGTGCTCGCCGTGCCGTTGGTGCCCGCGGCGCGGCTGGAGCCCCAGAACAGTGCGGCGTACAGCACCTTCGCGCCGTCCGGCAGGCTGACCGTGGCCGCCGACGAGGACTTCGTCGAGGTGTCCGAGTCCGCGTCTAGCAGTCGCATCGCCCACTCGTTGTTCGACGCGTTCGCCGTACTGCCGGCCAGCGCGGCCTTGCAGGTGGTGACCGTCGTGTCGCAGGTCTCCAGCGAGTTGCCGGTGATCCGGATCGCGCCGTTCACCTGCGCCCCGAACACCTTGCCGAAGGTCCGGATCGTCTCCGCGGCAGCAGTTGCCTGCGGCACCAATCCCGTCAGCGCTACCAACAGCAACGCCAGCACCAGGCGCAACCGACCAGCCATCCCAATGTCCCCGTTCAGTCGCACCTGTGGCGAGAGCCTTCACCTGGATACCACATGGAGTAGCGATCCGCCTACTCAATGTAATAGGTGTCGGGGGCAACAAAACCCTACTGGCCGGTCAGCGGTAGACGGTCCGCCCGTCGGCGTCCGGCACCCCGCTCATCCGGAAGAAATAGGTGTTCACCTGGTCGCGCCACTCCCGGGCGTTCCGCACCGCGATCACTTTCCAGCGAGCTACCGTCGGCAATCCCTGACCAGGTATTGGTGCTGAGGGCAACAAACTCCTCAGCCGGTCAGGATCGCGCGCTCGACGCAGGCCCGGATCAGCTCACGCCGCTGCTGATGCACCTCGGGGGCCTCGTCGGCGGTGGCCGCGTAGACGTTGCTGACCGGTGACCAGGCCATCGAGATCGCGATCACCAGAGCCATCACGTCGAACGGGTTGCCCGCGGTCACCCGCCCCGCGGCCTGGGCATCGGCGATGATCCCGAGCTTGCGATCGTCGTACTGCGAATGGCTGTCGACCAGATGACCGACCGGCCGCCGCTCCAGCCGCGCCCAGGTGGCCAGCCGGATCAGGTCGGGGCGGCGCAGATACTCGTCGTACAGCTGGGTGGCCCAGTCCGCGAGATCACCGGCGTCGATCGGCACCACGTTGGTGATCCGCTCCAGCGAGGCCAGGAAGATGGTGTCGAACAACCGCTCCTTGTTCCCGAAGTACGCGTAGAGCTGGGCTTTGTTCGTCCGCGCCGCGGCCACGATCCGGTCCACCCGCGCGCCGGCGATGCCGTGCTCGGCGAACTCCGCCGTCGCCACCTCCAGGATGCGCTGGTACGTCGCAGTGCCGCGGGCGGTGCTGGGCTGGTCGGGCATCCACCCACTCTACAGACAGACCAGTTGGTTTGCCGATCGCCGCTCAGCGACGTACGGTGAAATAGACCGAATAGTCTGTTTAAGGAGTTCTGATGCGATCCACTCTGGGTTGGGAAGCCGGCGGCCGGACCGGGCGGGTGCGCAAGACGCGCCTCGAACGCCGGGACCTACGTCCCCACGACCTCGCGATCCGGATCGATTTCTGCGGGGTTTGCCATACCGATGTGCACGCCCTCGACCAGCACGACGGAGCGGCGCGACTGGTGCCGGGGCACGAGTTCACCGGCGTCGTGACGGAGGTCGGCCCCGAGGTCGGCGACTTCGAGGTCGGAGATCCCGTTGCGGTCGGCAACATCGTTGATTCCTGCGGGCAGTGCCCGATGTGCGTGGCGGGCCAGGAGAACTTCTGCCACGAGTTCCCCACGCTGACCTACGGCGGCGTCGATCGTCACGACGGCTCCACCACGCTCGGCGGCTACTCCCGCGAGTTCGTCGTCCGGGATCGCTTCGCCTACCACCTTCCGGCCAGCCTGGATCCGGCCGGCGCCGCGCCGCTGCTCTGCGCCGGGGTGACTGTCTGGGAACCGTTGCGCGCCCTTGGCGTTGGCGCGGGCAGCCGGGTCGCCGTCGCCGGCCTGGGCGGGTTGGGACATCTCGCGGTGAAGATGGCGGTGGCGCTCGGCGCGAGCGTCTCGGTGGTCAGCCGCACTGCCGACAAGGCCAAAGACGTCGCCCGACTCGGCGCCGACCAACTCTTGGTCTCCACCGACGAGGAACAGCTGGCCGAGGCAAGAGACTCGTTCGACGTCATCATCGACACGATCGCCGCTCCACACGACCTCAGCCCCTACCTGCGACTGGTCGCGATGGACGGCACCCTCAGCCAGGTCGGCTACCTCGGAGCCATGACCGTCGAGACGATGGACCTGCTGGGCGGACGCAAGAAACTCACCTCGTCCGGCAGCGGCGGCCGCCCCGGAACCGCCGCCATGCTGGAGTTCTGCGCAGCGCACGGGCTCACCGCCGACGTCGAGGTGCTCCCCTCCTCCGAGGTCAACACCGCCCTGGACCGGCTGCGTCGCAACGACGTCCGCTACCGCTTCGCGCTCGACCTGTCCGACCTCGCCTGAGGTCGCGTCGCCTAGCGGGGCTCGACCAGGCTGCGGACGGCGGCTTGGAGGGCGTCGCGGTGTTGCTGCAGGCGCTCGGGCGAGAGCGGGTCTCCCCCGCCGGCGGCGTGGAGTGCGGGTGGGGCGGAGAGCCAGCTTTCGGTAAATCAACAGCTGGTTACTTAGCTCTCGAGTCCATCACCACGTCAAGCACCAAACCCCTGAGCGACGGCAGCACCGCCCCAGCCACCCACCGCGCGACTGCAGCGCCACACCTCCGCCCTCACCAAGCAGGCGACGCAGGAGCCGGCGCCCAGGGTGGCGCGGGAAAGAACTGCCTAGTCGTACATCTTGTCCAGCAGATCGCCGTACGTCGTCTCGACGTACTTCCGCTTCAGCTTCAGCGACGGCGTCATCTCGCCGCCTTCGACCGTCAGGTCCCGATCCAGAATCGTGAACTTCTTCACCGTCTCCCACCGGTTCAGCCCCGCGTTCAGCTCGTCCACGTAGCCCTGTACCAGGGTCTGTACCGCGGGAGACGTCACGATCTCCGCATACGACTTCCCAGCCAAGCCATTCGCCTCGGCCCACGGTTGGATCGCTTCAGGATCCAGCGTCACCAGGGCGCTGACGAAGTTCCGCTGGTTGCCGTGGACAAGGAACTGGCTCGCGTACGGGCAGATCATCTTGAAACGCCCCTCGATCACCTGCGGCGCGACGTACTTCCCGCCGGAGGTCTTGAAGAGGTCCTTCTTCCGATCGGTGATGAACAGGAACTCGTCCTCGAAGTGCCCGATGTCGCCGGTGTGGAACCACCCGTCGGCGTCGATCACCTCGGCGGTCTGCTCCGGCAGGTTGTGATACCCGCTCATCACGCCCGGACCCTTGATCAGGATCTCGCCGTCCTCGGCGATCTTGAACTCCGCCGCCGGGAAGATCGGTCCGACACTGCCCAACCGGTACTGGTCCGGCCGGTTCAGCGAGGACCCAGCCGCCGTCTCCGACAGCCCGTACCCCTCGAGGATCAACAGCCCAGCAGCGTGGAACCACTCGGCCAGCTTCTTGTCCAGCGCGGCCGAGCCCGACACGAAGAACCGGATCCGTCCGCCGAACCGCGCCCGGATCTTCGACAGCACCAGCTTGTCCGCCAGCGCGTACTGCGCGCCGAGCACGCCGCCCGGCTCCTTGCCCTGCTGCCGCAGCGCCGAGACCTGCGCGCCGACGCCGAAGGCCCAGTGGAACAGCTTCGCCTTGACCCCGCCCTCGGCCTCCATCATCGTCACGATCCGGCCGTGCGCCTTCTCGAAGACGCGCGGCGCGGCCGCCATGAAGGTCGGCTGGACGATCGCGGCGTTCTCGACGATCTTGTCGACCCGGCCGTCGATCGCGGTCGCGAAGCCGATCTGGAACTGCACGGCCAGCAGCACCTGCCCGAACACGTGCGACAGCGGCAGCCACAGCAGTTGCAGGTCGTCCGGGCTGAGCACCCGGATGCCTTCAACGGCTGCGCCTTCGTACGTCCAGACCGAGTGCGGCAACCGCACGCCCTTCGGCCGGCCGGTGGTGCCGGAGGTGTAGACGAGCGTGCAGAGGTGCTCGGGCAGCACCTGGGCGATCCGCGCGTCGACCGTGTCGGCCTGCTCCTCGAGCCGCTTCGCGCCGAGCTCGTCGAGCGCGGCCAGCGTGATCACCCAGTCGCCGTCCTGCTCGTCCGGCGTGCCGTCGATCAGCACCACCTTGCGCAGCGACGGCGTCTCCGACTTGTGCTCGCGCAACTTGTCGACCTGGCTGGCGTCCTCGGCGAAGACGACCTGTACTTCGGCGTCCGCGACGATGTACGCGACATCGGCGGCCATCGTGGTCGGGTAGATCGTCGTGGTCGCGGCTGCGGCGAGCACCGACGCGAGGTAGCACTGCACCCACTCCAGCCGGGTGCTGGCGGCGATGCCGACCCGCTGCTCCGGCTCGACGCCGAGCGCGACCAGCCCCGCGGCGCGACGCCGTACGACGTCCTCGGTCTGCCGCCAGGTGACGGTCTGCCACCCGTCGGCGGCCGGGGCTCTGAACGCCTCGAGATCGGGGGTCGCAGCGACCCGGTCGAGGAACATCTGCGCGAGGTGTTCCTTGCGATTACTCAGCAGCGCGAGCTGGGGACCGTCGGCAACGGGCTTCATGATTTTGGCCTCCACAAGGTCAAGTAACCGAACAGTAATGGGATCGGCCAGCGCTGGCCATGGTCCTCGCTTGCCCAGCCGCACCATCTCGATTACGTTTCCGCAACATGCGCGTACGGTCTGTGGCTCTGATCTCACTGTCAGTCCTCTCCCTGGGGTTGCTGTCCCCGGCGACCGCGGCCCCGCCGCCGCCGGAGTTCGGCAGCGACTACTCCGATCCCCGCACGCCGGCGCCGCCGGTCGCGGTGCCGAACACCAGGCACTGCTCGGTCGAAATCGTCCGGAACGGCTTCAAGAACTTCGACCCGTACACCTCCACCTACACGCCCCCGGCCGGCTGCCGCGGACCGTGGTCGAAGGTGGTGCTGCGGATGCAGGGCTCGGTCAAGGGCGTCCAGTACGACCGCCTCGGCCACATCACGATCGGCGGCGTCGGCATCTTCCGCACCTCGACCCCCGAGCCGAGCACCGACGGCATCAGCTGGCAGGTCGAGAAGGACCTCACGGCGTACAGCCCGCTGCTGCGCACCCAGCAGCCGGTGGTGATGGAGCTCGGCAACGTCGTCAACGAGACCTACACCGGCGTCCTGGACATCGTCGTCACGCTCGACTTCTACACAACCGGCCACGGCGCACCCCCAGCCCGTACTGCGAACGCCGTCCTCCCCCTGCAGGACCAACGCCGCGAAGACTCCGACCTGGTCGGTACTGCGACCCTCCCACGCAACACCTCCCGCCTGGTCGGCGAGGTCTACGTGACCGGCTCCGGCGGTGGCTGCGAAGAGTTCTGGGACACCTCGGCCCCCGCCTCGACCGGCTACTCGTGCCCGGACGGTTCGCCGTACCGGGAGGTGGAGGTCGAGATCGACGGCAAGATCGCCGGCATCGCCCTGCCCTACCCGTACATCTACACCGGCGGCTGGTCGAACCCGTACTCCTGGCGTCCCTCCCCCGCGCCGCGGGCGTTCGACATCAAGCCCCTGACCTACGACCTGACCCCGTTTGCGGGCCTGCTCACCGACGGCAAGCCACACGAGTACAAGGTCCACGTGGTCGGCGTACCGGCCGGGCAGAGCGGCTGGTTCACCGTTCCCAACCTGCACGTCTGGACCGACCCGATCCTCAAACAGACCCACGGCAAGCTGACCTCGTACTCCGTGACGCCGCTGACCAAGTCGGACGACGTCACCGGCGCGAGCGGCGCGGCCGGGTCCGTGCTGACCAAGGCCTCCCGCGCCCTGAAGATCAGCGGATACGTCAACACGTCGGCCGGCCGGGTCCGGACGACGGTCGAGCGGTCGCTGACCAACAACAGCAAGCACGTCTGGGAGGCCGGCGAGTCCCGCGACGCCCTCGACGCCACCTGGCGCGACCTCTCCACCGTCACCAGCGGCCTGCGGGTCGACCGCACCGACCTGACCTACAGCAAGAATGGCTACCTCAGCTTCTTGCCGCATGCAACGATCCCGGACGGCTACGACGTCATCACGGATCTCGATCTGGTCGACCGCAGCCACACCACGAGCCGGCTCGGCCCGGTGACGCTGGCGGACCGGCGTACCGAGGAGACGTACGACGGCCGCGCGTCGTGGATCTACAACGTCCCGCGCGACCAACGGCACGCCACCGGCACCCAGACCGTCCGCTATCGCAGCACGGGCACCGGTGGCTGCTACGACCACACCCTGGCGGCCGTCAACGGCATCTACACCAAGGACTTCTACCGCTGCTGAAGCAGTTCGGCGATCTGTACCGCGTTGAGCGCCGCGCCTTTGCGCAGGTTGTCGTTGGCAACGAAGAGGACCAGTCCGCGATTGTCCGGGACGGACTGGTCCTGACGGATCCGGCCGACGTACGACGGGTCGTTGCCGACGGCATGCAAAGGGGTCGGCAGCTCGGCCAGCTCGACACCAGGCGCGGCGGCCAGCAGCTCGGTCGCGCGCTCAGGCGTGATCGGGTCGGCGAACTCGGCGTGGATGCTGAGCGAGTGACCGGTGAAGACCGGCACCCGGACACAGGTGCCGGCCACCAGGAGCTCCGGGATGTGCAGGATCTTGCGGCTCTCGTTGCGGAGCTTCTGCTCCTCGTCGGTCTCACCGGAGCCGTCGGCAACGATCGAGCCGGCCAGCGGGAGCACGTTGAAGGCGATCGGACCCGCATAGACCTGCGGCTGCGGGAGCGCGATCCCGTCGGTCCCCTGCGCCAACCGGCCGGCGCCCGAGACGAGCGCTTGGGTCAGCTCCTCCAGCTCCCGTACGCCGACGCCGCCCGACCCCGAGACTGCTTGGTAGGTCGAGACGATCAGGCGGGTGAGCCGAGCCTCGCGGTGCAGCGGGGCCAGCACCGGCATGGCCGCCATCGTGGTGCAGTTGGGATTGGCGACGATGCCCTTGGGCAAGTGGTCGAGATCGCCGGGGTTGACCTCGGCAACGACCAGCGGGACCTCGGGGTCCATCCGCCAGCCGGACGAGTTGTCCACCACGACCGCGCCGGCCGCGGCGACCTTCGGGGCGAACTCCTTGGAGGCCGTCTTCCCGTTGGAGAACAGCGCCAGGTCGAGACCCTTGAAGTCGGCCGTGGCCGAGTCCTCGACAGTGATCTTCACGTCGCCGAACGCCAGCTGGCTGCCGGCCGACCGGGCGGAGGCGAAGTACCGGATATCGTCGACCGGAAACTCTCGCTCCACCAGCAGTTGCCGCATCACGCCGCCGACCTGACCGGTTGCCCCAAACACTCCTACTCGCATGAGCACCAGCCTAAGTGAGAGTCCAGTCTGGCTGAGGCGACGGGTTGCAGAGTGAGAACATCAGCTATGCGTTCACTACCACTGGTCGACCTGCACCGGCACCTCGAAGGGTCGATCCGGACCAGCACCGTCCTCGACATCGCCGAGCGCACCGGGCACCCGCTGGCAACCCGCTCCAAGCCCCGTACTGCGCTCGTCGCCGATGGCTCCGAGGGCGGCCTGTTGCCCTACCTGGACAAGGTGGACGTCGCGATCGGCGTTCTGACGGAGCTGGACGACTGGAGTCGCGCCGCGGCCGAGGCGGTCGACGATGCCTTCGACGACGGGCTCGACCACCTCGAACTGCGCTACTGCCCAGGGATCATTGCCCACGACACCGGTCTGCCACCCGAGGCAGTGATCGACGCGGTCTCGGATGCCGTGGCCGAGCGGTCGGCGCGGCGCGGGCTGCCGGTCGGGTTGATCGGCATCGTCGTCCGACACCTCGGCGCGGAGTCGGCCGAGCAGCAGATCACCACGCTGCTGTCGCGCCGGGATCGCTTCTGTGCGGTCGATCTGGCCGGTGACGAAGCCAACTTCCCGGCCCAGCTGTTCGCGCCGGCCTTCCAGAAGGCCCGGGACGCGGGGCTTCACGTCACCATCCACGCGGGTGAGGCGGCGGGGCCGGAGAGCGTGTGGGATGCAGTCAGGCATCTCAAGGCCGAGCGCATCGGGCACGGCGTACGGGCTGCTGAGGATCCCGAGCTGATGGAGCATCTGGCCCGGCACAACATCACGCTGGAGGTGTCACTGACGAGCAACACCCAGACAGGTGCCGCGCCGAGCTATGCGGAGCACCAGATCCACACCTTGCTGGCCGCGGGAGTCCCGGTCACGCTCAACACCGACAACCCACGGGTCAGCGACGTCAAGCTCTCGCAGGAGCATCGGGCTGCGGTCAACGAGGTCGGCCTGGCTGAGGATCAGCTCGTACAGGTGGCCGAGCAGTCGGTCTCCGCCGCGTTCCACTGAAAGAACACCGCTGTGCCGGGAGGCCGATCCCGGCACAGCGGAGGCATGGTGAAGGCAGAGGTCAGCTGTCGGAGACGAGAACGCCGCCGTTGGCGACATCCGACTTCTCGATCTCCTGGAAGACGATCCGGACCGCCTCGCGCTTGGCGCCGAGGATCGCGATCGCGGAGTCGGTGACGGCGGCAACGAACTCGCGGCGCTGGTCGAGGGTGCGGCCGGAGAGCAGTTCGACGGTGATGTTCGGCATAAGGCGGAGCTCCTCAGAGATCGATGGCAAGTTCTGTACTGCGGAACATTGTTCCACGTGGTCTGACTAGTTCACGGCGGCTGCTCGCCTGGCGAGCACCTCGTCGCTCTCGTCCGGGTCGTGGTTCAGCGACTCGAGCAGCACGTCGACGGAGTCCCGGCGCTCCGGCAGCAGCAACCCGAGGCCGACGTACACGACCAGGGATGTTGCCAGTGGCAACGCAACCACCATGGTGGTGTCGGTGGAGCCGATCCCCCACTTGACCACTGCCCAGACGGTCAGGCCGGCTGCCCAGGAGGCGATCGCCGCCCGGGGCCCGGAGCGCCGGAACCAGGGCAGCAGACCGAGCATCAGCGGGATCGAGATCGGGCCCATGGTCGCGGCCACCAGGTCCACGACGATCTTCAGCACCACCCCCTGACCGTTGGTGATGATCGCGATCAGCATGCTCACCGTGACGAAGGTGAAGGTGGTGATCCGGGCGAACTTCAAGGTGGCCACGTCGGAGAGCCGGCGCAGCTTGGGCACCAGCACCGGGCCGATGTCGCGGGTGATCACCGAGGAGATCACGTTCGCGTCGGAGGCGACCATCGCCATCGTGTGCGAGAAGAAGCCGGCCAGCACCAGGCCGATCAGGCCGCTGGGCAGCAGCAGTTGCGCCAGTTCGACGTACGACTGCTCGGCCTTGGCCAGGTTCGGGACCAGCAGCGGCGCGGCGCACATCGGGATGAACAGCACCAACGGCCAGACCAGCCACAGGAACGAGGACAGCAGCGCGGACCGCTTGGCCTCGGAGCCGGACGGCGCGGCCATGTAGCGCTGCGCCAGGTTCCACATCCCGCCGTTGTACTCGAAGGTCTTGATGAACAGGAACGCGATCAGGAAGATCGGTGTGTACGGCCCGTTCAGCGCGTCACCGTGCCCCTCGGGCAACTGGTCCCACATCTTCCAGAGGGTGGGGATGCCGTCCAGGTGGGTCAGGACGCCGACGAACATCGCGATCCCGGCCGCGGCCTGGATGATGAACTGGCCGAAGTCGGTGAGCACGTCGGCCCACAGCCCGCCCAGGGTCGCGTAGAGCATCGTCACCACGCCGGTGAGCAGGATGCCCCAGCGCATCGGTACGCCGGTGAAGCCGTTCAGCAGGACGGCGATCGCGACCCACTTGGCGGCGATGTCGACCACCTTGAGCGCGGCACCGGAGTACGCGAGCACCTGCTGGGTCGGCAGGTTGTAGCGCTGGGCCAGGTACTCCAGCGGCGAGACGACGCCGTGTTTGGCGCGCAGCCGGTTCCAGCGGGCGGCGAACAGGAACGCGCCGATGCCGACGCCGACGCCGATCGACAGGGCCCACCAGACGTACACGGTGATGCCGTAGTTGTAGGCCACCGCCGCGAAGGCGACGAACATGACCGCGCTGTAGCCGGACATGTGGTGGGAGATGCCGGACAACCACCAGGGGATCCGGCCGCCGGTGGTGAAGTAGTCCACCACGGTCTTGATCTTGGTGCGCGACCACAGGCCGATCAGCACCATCAGCACGAAATAACCGGCCAGCACCGTCCAGTCGAGCGCTGTCATGTGAAACCTCCAAGAGGGCGGAACTTGGTGCCACAAGGCGGAACTTCTAGTTGGGAAGCATTTGTACTCTTGACTCTTGGTTCTGTCTAGTAGAACTTAGTTCCATGAATTCGCCTCTCCGGGTCCGGTACGCGACCCACCCCGCACAGGTCCCCGGGTTCGACACCGCCGCGCTCCGCGAGCAGTACCTGGTCGATGACCTGTTCACCCCGGACACGATCACCGCCGTGCTCACCCACCACGACCGGATCGTGCTGGCCAGCGCCCGCCCGGTCAGCGGCCCGCTGACGCTGGGCACCTGGCCCGAGCTGCGCAGCGAGTTCTTCCTCGAGCGCCGCGAGGCCGGCATCGTCAACGTCGGCGGCCCCGGCACCGTGACGGTCGACGGCACCAAGTTCGAGCTGACCACCGGCGCCTGCCTGTACGCCGGCCGCGGCGCCCGCGAGGTCGTCTTCGAGGGCAGCGAAGCCGCTTTCTACCTGTTCTCCGCCTCCGCGCACACCGATTTCCCCACCACGCTGGTCCAGCCCGGCGAGGGCAACCGGCTCGAGCTGGGCGACCAGCAGACCGCGAACCGCCGCACCATCGACCAGTACATCCATGCCGACGGCGTCAAGAGCTGCCAGATCGTGCTCGGCGTGACGACGCTGCACGCGGGCAGTACCTGGAACACGATGCCCGCGCACACGCACGACCGGCGTACCGAGTGCTACCTGTACTTCGGACTGCCCGAGTCCGACCGGATCGTCCACTTGCTGGGTGAGCCCGAGGAGACCCGGCACCTGCTGATCGCCGACCGCCAGGCGGTCATCTCGCCGAGCTGGTCGATCCACTCGGGCGTCGGCACCTCGTCGTACAGCTTCGTCTGGGCGATGGCCGGCGAGAACCAGGCCTTCACCGACATGGATGGTGTCGATGCGAAGGACCTGCGGTGACTCAACCCTCACCTTTCAGCCTCGAAGGCAAGACGGCGCTGGTCACCGGTGCTAGGCGCGGAATCGGCGCGGCGATCGCGGCCGGCCTGGCTGCCGCCGGCGCCGATCTCATCCTGATGGCCCGAGACGCGGCGCTCGAGGACACGCTGGAAGCGATCAAGCAGAACGGCGGCGGCCAAGCGACGGTCGTCACCGCCGATTTCGCCGACCCCGCAGCCGTCGAGGCAGCCGCCACCACAGCGGTTGCCGACGCGGCAGCCGCCGGCCGCCGGATCGACATCCTCGTCAATAACGCCGGCACCATCCGGCGTGCCCCGGCAGCCAGCACCGCGGCCACCGACTGGCAGCACGTGATCGACGTCAACCTGAACTCGACCTGGGCCGTCACCCGCCCGATCGGTGCGGCGATGGTCGAGCAAGGCAGCGGCAAGATCATCACGATCGCCTCCCTGCTGAGCTTCCAGGGCGGCGTCACCGTGCCCGCCTACACGGCCAGCAAGCACGCGGTCGCCGGCCTCACCAAGGCGCTGGCCAACGAGTGGGGACCGGCCGGGGTCCAGGTGAACGCAATTGCCCCGGGGTACATCAGCACCGACAACACCACCGACCTGAGAGCCGACACGGAGCGCGAAGCGGCCATCCGCGATCGCATCCCGGCCGGCCGCTGGGGACAGCCCGAAGACCTGGTCGGCGCGGCCGTCTTCCTGGCCTCCGTGGCATCCGACTACGTCAACGGACACGTACTGGCCGTCGACGGTGGCTGGTTAGCCAGATAAGAGGTGACAGGATGAGCGACATGAGTTCGCCCTCGGCCATCGACAAGACGCTGATGGTGCTCGACGCCGTCCTCGAGCACTCCCGTTTCACCGACGTGGTGACGGCCACCGGCCTGGCCAAGTCGACCGTCCACCGGATCATGGCCTCGCTGGTCGAGCACGACTTCGTCGCCCAGTCCGAGGACGGCTCGTACCACCCGGGCCCGAAGGCGCTGCGGCTGGCGGGCCACGCGCTCACCAACGTCGACCTGGCGACGGTGGCCCGGCCGGTACTGGCCGACCTCGTCGCGCAGACCCGCTGCACGGTCCACGTCGGCCTGCTCAACGGCGACGAGGCGATCTACGTCGCCCGCCTGGACGGCCCCAAGCCGTACCGGATGCCGTCCCGGGTGGGTAAAGCGTTCTGGTTGCACTGCACCGGGATCGGCAAGGCACTGCTCGCCGAGAAGGACGACGAGGGCCTCGACGCGCTCGTCACCCGGACCGGTCTGCCCGCCCGCACGCCCCTGACGCACACCACGGCCGCGTCCCTGAAAGCCGATCTGGCCCAGGTCCGGTCGCGCGGCTACGCCTTGGACGACGAGGAGAACGAGCCCGGCATCCGCTGTGTCGCGGCGGTCATCCACGACCACACCGGTACTGCGATCGCCGCCGTCAGCATCTCGACGCTGTCCCTCGAGCAGTCGATCGCCCAGGTCGCCCTGATGGCACCGGCGGCGATCGAGGCGGCTCGCAAGATCTCCGCAGCTTTGGGCTACATGGAGCCGACGCACTAACGCTGCGCGGTCATTCCTGAACAGTCCGTTGTCAGCAGCCCTCGGGCAGGTCTAGCATCGGCAGTGATTATTAGGAAACCTTCTTAACGATCAGTGCCCGCTCCCGCCCCAGGAGGCCTGCTCGATGAAACGTCTGTCCCGTTGGTTGCTGGCCACCGCATTGGTCGCCGGTGTCTGCTCCGCGATTCCCGCCACCGGCGCCCCACCCCGAGCCGAGGCCGCGGCTTCGGTCGCCCCGATCCCCAGCTTCTTGTTGCAGACCTCCGCGCAGGTCTCCGACGACTCCGCCGTCACCAAGCCGGGCTTCCCGACCACCGGCTGGCTGCCGGTCTCGTCCCGCTCGACCGTGTTCGCCGGGCTGCTGCAGAACAACAAGTACCCGGACCCGTTCTTCTCGACGAACATGAAGAACGTCGACAGGACCCAGTTCAGCGTGCCGTGGTGGTATCGCGCCGACCTGCAGGTCGCCGACACCGGCCAGCGCACGTACCTCGACTTCAGCGGCGTCCTGTCCCGCGCTGATGTCTGGGTCAACGGCGTCCGGGTCGCCGACAAGAACCAGGTCGCCGGCGCCTACACCCGGCACGACCTCGACATCACCGCGCAGGTGCATGCCGGCAGCAACAGCATCGCTCTCAAGGTCTACCCGAACGACCCGAACCGCGATCTCACCATGGGCTGGATCGACTGGGCCCAGACACCGCCCGACCAGAACATGGGTCTCGTACGCGACATCCTCGTCCGGCGCAGTGGAGCAGTCGCGCTCCGCGGCGCTCACGTCGTCACCAAGCTGACGGTCCCCTCGCTCAACCACGTGGACCTCACCCCGAAGGTTGACGTCCGCAACGACTCCACCGCGGCTGTGTCGACCACGGTCAGCGGCAGCGTCGCCGGAGTACCGGTCAGTCAGACGGTTTCGCTGGCGGCCAAGGAGAAGAAGACCGTCACCTTCGCGACGATCGGGCTGGACAACCCGAACGTGTGGTGGCCGGCCGGGATGGGCGGGCAGCCGCTCTACTCGATCGACCTGACCGCATCGGTCGCCGGTACTGCGTCCGACAGCGCGATGGCCAAGTTCGGAGTACGGGATGTGAAGGCGCCGCTCAACAGCAGTGGTGGCCGGGCGTACTCGATCAACGGCCGTCCATTGCTGGTGAAGGGTGGCGGTTGGTCGCCCGATCTGTTCCTGCGCTGGGATGCGACGAACGCGGCCGACAAGCTCAAGTACGTCAAGGATCTGGGCCTCAACACGGTCCGGCTGGAAGGGCACATCGAGCCCGACGAGTTCTTCGACCTGGCCGACCAGCTCGGCATCCTGACCATGCCCGGTTGGGAGTGCTGCGACAAGTGGGAGAGCCAGTCCAACGGCAGCACCTGGACGACCGAGGAGCAGCGGATCGCGAAGGACTCGATGACGGGTGAGGCCGAGCGGCTGCGCAACCACCCGAGCGTCTTCACCTTCCTGATCGGCAGCGACTTCGCCCCAAACGCGGCGACCGAGCGGAACTACCTGGACGCGCTCAACGCCGCCGACTGGCAGACCCCGGTGATCCCGGCCGCGTCCGCCAAGGCGTCACCGCAGCTCGGCACCTCCGGGATGAAGATGAACGGGCCGTACGACTGGATCCCGCCGAACTACTGGTACGACAAAGCACACGGCAACTCCGGCGGCGCCTGGGGCTTCAACTCCGAGACCTCGGCCGGCCCGGACATCCCGACCCTGGACACGCTGAACCGGATGATGACGCCGGCCGAGCTCGAGGTGCTCTGGAAGAACCCGGCGGCCAACCAGTACCACCGGTCCTCGTCGACCACCTTCGGCAATCTCAAGCTGTTCGGCAACGCGCTGGCCGGCCGGTACGGCGCTCCCGCGAGCCTGACCGACTACGTCAAGAAGGCCCAGCTGGCGGCGTACGAGAACGTCCGGGCCGAGTTCGAGTCGCACAACCGGAACTTCACCGACGCCTCGAACCCGTCCACCGGGCTGATCTACTGGATGCTCAACAGCGGCTGGACCTCCCTGCACTGGCAGCTCTTCGACGCCTACCTGGACCAGAACGGCGCGTACTACGGCGCCAAGAAGGCGAACGAACCGCTGCACGTCCAGTACTCCTACGACACCAAGTCCGTTGCCGTGATCAACCAGAACCACGCGGCAGCGTCCGGGCTCACGGCAACGGTCAAGCTGTTCAACGTCGACGGTACGGAGAAGTTCTCCCAGTCGGCGGCGGTCACCGTCCCGGGTGACGGCGGCAAGGCGACGGCGCTGACGATCCCGGCCGTCAGCGGCCTGTCGGCGACGTACCTGGCGAAGCTGGTGCTGACCGACTCGGCCGGCGTCGAGGTGAGCCGGAACGTGTACTGGCTGTCCACGAAGGCGGACACGCTGGACTGGAACAACACCGACTGGTACTACACGCCGACCACGAGCTACGCCGACCTGACCGGGTTGTCGAGTCTTGCCCAGACGCCGGTCTCGGCCAACGCCTCGACGACGGCCGCAGGCGACACCACCACGACCACGGTGACGCTGAAGAACACCTCGACGGCGAAGACGGCGGCGTTCTACCTCGACGCGCATGTCGTCGGCGCGGGCGGCAAACCGGTGCTGCCGATCCAGTGGAACGACAACGCGGTCTCGCTGTGGCCCGGCGAGACGACCGTACTGCGGGCGACGTACCGGACCTCGGATCTGAAGGGCGCTGCGCCTTCGGTCCGGATCACCGGCTACAACACGGCGACGCAGACCATCCCGGGCAACGGCGGCGGCCCCACCAACCCTGACCCGGTGGTCTACGAAGCCGAGGACGCCACCATCACGGCCGGTCTGGTCGAGTCGAACCACGCGGGCTTCTCCGGTCGCGGTTTCGTGAACTACGACAACGCGGTCGGCAGCACGGTCGAGTGGACCGTCAACGCCACCAAGGCCGGCCCGGCCACGGTCGAGCTGCGCTACGCGAACGGTACGACGGTGAACCGGCCGATGAACGTGTCCGTCAACGGCACGGTCGTCTCCGCCGGGCTGGCCTTCGCCGGTACCGGCGCCTGGACGACCTGGCAGACGAAGACCGTCACGGTGAATTTGGTAGCTGGTAGCAACAAGATCAAAGCTGTCGCTACCACCGCCAACGGTGGACCGAACACGGACAAGATCACGGTGTCCTAGCGGCGTCCGCTCCAGAGCTCGCGGCTGGCGGGGTGGTGGTCGGTGACCACCCCGTCCACGCCGCTGAACTCGCGCTCGACCCGGTTGGCCGGCGTGTACGTCGGCCAACCGGGATCTCCGGTCTTGGCGAAGGCCACCCAGCTCGCGTGCATGCCGGTCGCGAGCTCCGCGTCGCCGGCGTCCTGCAACATCCCACGCCAGTCGGGGTTGTCCAGGTTGTCGAACACATACGGCAGCTCGAGCCCGTGCGCGGCGCCCAGTCGGCCATCGCGCGCCGATGACTGCCACGCGAATCGATACACATGCGCCCGGCCGTGCGCCTCGGCCAAGCGCAGCGCGGGGATCCGGTAGACGGCGTCGGTCAGCATGGCGATCATCGCATCGTAGTCCCGGCTCGGCCCAGTCGCCCAACCTCGGTAGGCCGCCCGGTCCTTCCTGGTCAGCTTGAACAAGCGGCTCAGCACCACCGTCAGCGCCCGCGTGACGACACCACTCTCGGGCGTGGTCAGGAAGAACAGCCGGGCCTCCTGGGTGTTGTACCCGACGAGCACGTCGACCTCCGACCCCGCGCCGGCCTCGATCGCCTTGATCGGCAACACCGGCAGCACCTCGCCGTCGATCACCGGCTCGAACGGCATCAGGTTGGTTGCCACGTCACCCCAGACCCGCCGGAAGGGTGCCTTCGGCAACTGTGCGGAAACCTGCGACTGCGCCGCGATCAGGTCGGCGGAGCTCGCAGTACTGACGCCTTCGCGGGTCGGTGGCACTCGCAGTACCTTCGCGAGGCGGCGGCCGACGTTGCTCGCGGCTGATGGTGAGATCGCGTGGTGTCCGGCGCCGGACTCCAGGATCGCCCGGTGGAACAGTCCCTTGGCGGCCGGCATCGCGAGTAGCGCGCCGATGCTCATCGCGCCCGCTGACTCGCCCATCACGGTGACGCAGTTCGGGTCGCCCCCGAAGGTCGCGATCGTGTCGCGCACCCAGGTGAGCGCGGCGATCTGGTCGAGCAGGCCGAGATTCGGTACGCCGTCGCCGAGCCAGAGGAAGCCGTCGGCGCCGAGGCGGTAGTTCATCGTCACGAAGACGATGCCGTCGCGCGCGTACGCCGTACCGTCGTAACCGGGGAGCGCGTTGGAGCCACTGGTGAACGAGCCACCGTGGATGAACACCACGACCGGAGCCGACCCGGTCGGGTCCGGCGTCCAGACGTTGGCGTGCAGGTAGTCGTCACCTGGTACGACGATGTTCGGCAGCAGGTCCGACAGCTGCGCGGACGCCTCAGCCTGTGGCGGCGTTGGGCCGGGACGTGTGGCGTCCCTGATCTCGCTCCACGGTTTGGCCGCTGCTGGCGGCTGGAACCGGAGGTCGCCGACCGGCGGCGCGGCGTACGGGACTGCCCGGAAGACGGCGCCGTGTGCGATGGCTTCGCCTCGCACCTGACCGGAAGGAGTGGTTACCAACATGCCTGCCACTCTCGCAGGTCGATCAGCTCCGGCCGGCGACCCGCTGCGCGATTTCCCGGAGTTCGTCCATCAACTCGACCCCGGAGTCGAGCATCCCCTGCATCTTGGCCGAGTCCTGCGCGGCGAACATCTCCGCGACGGTGACCTCGTGATCAGGCCGGCTGAGCACCTCGACGGCATCACCGGCGCCGATCGTGCCCGTCTTCAGCACCTTGAGATAAGTCCCCGGACACCCGGCCTGGTGGAACTGCTTCACCCACCCCTTCAGCTGCATCCGGTGCTGAAAGGTGATGCACGGAATCCGCGGCGCCCGGACCACCACCTCGACCTCAGGCCCGATCCGCCACACCTCACCGATCAACGCGTTGCTGACGTCGACCCCCTCGGTCCGCAGATTCTCCCCGAACAACCCCGACGGGATCTCCCGCCCGAGCTGCTCACTCCACCACCGGGCATCCTCCTCGGCGTACACGTAGACCGCCTGATCCGGCCCGCCGTGATTCTTCACATCACAGACCCGATCCCCCAGCAACCCCAACTCCCCCACCGGCACCCGCCGCGCCTGCGGCCGCTTGTCGATCGCCGTGAACCCGGACTCCTTGGGCCCCGGAATCAACTCCTCCACCACATTCACCGTCAGCACGCGCATGTCTCCATGCTGCCCCGCGGGCCGCGCAGTTACTACTGTTTTAGTCCTGGATGGCTTTCACGATGGCGATGTTGCGGGTGAGCCAGTCCTGCGGGAGGGTTTCGTCGGGGCCCTGGAGGGTCCAGAGGACGTTGAGCATTTGGCGGACTATCACCCAGCCGCGGGCTCGGTCCTCGTCGAGTTCGGCGGTGTCGATGGCGGTGTAGAAGCGCTGGCGGATCCGGAAGCGGAGGTCGCCGGACGCGACCACGTCGTCCCAGCGGTTCCAGATCAGCGGCGCGATCTCGTAGTGCGGGTCGCCGGAGAGCGGCTTCGGGTCGATCACCAGCCAGGGCTCGCGGTCGGCGGCCAGCATGTTGAAGTAGTGCAGGTCGGTGTGGATCAGCGTGCCGTCGCAGGCCGGGTCGGCGGCGAAGTCGGCGGCCAGCGAGATGGCCTGTTCGACGTACCGGTGTGGCACCGGCGCGGACGCGGGTAGTTGCCGGAAGCCCTCGATCCAGCGCTTCAGCTCACCCGACAACGTCCGGTACTGCGGCCCGGCCGCGACGTGCAGCCGTTTGTAGCTGGAGGCAACGATCTCGCAGGCCTCCAGGTCGCCGACCGTCGTCAGGTCGCGCGGCTGCAACCGCTCCAGCAGCAAGGCGAAACGCCGCGGATCAGCCCGGAGCAGCTTGACCGCGCCGTTCCCGTCCCACGCGCGCAATGCCAGATGCTCGGTCTCGGCCTCCCAGTGCGGGAACTGCACCTTCAGCACCGCCGAGGTACCGTCCTTGGCCAGCACCGGCACCACCAACGCACAGTTCCCGTACGCCGGTACGCCGTCCTCGCGCAGCTCCCACTCGGCCAGCAAATCGCGGACCAGCCGCGGCAGCCCGGCCAGCCACGCGGCCCACTCGGGACCGCGCGACCCGACCTCGAGGAACTTCGCGGGGATCTCGACCGGCACTACTTCTTCTTGTCGCCCGGTGACTCGCTGGTCTTGAGCGCCGCGATGAAGGCTTCCTGGGGGACCTCGACCCGGCCCACCATCTTCATCCGCTTCTTGCCCTCTTTCTGCTTCTCCAGCAGTTTGCGCTTCCGGGTGATGTCACCGCCGTAGCACTTCGCCAGCACGTCCTTGCGGATCGCCCGGATCGACTCGCGGGCGATGATCCGGGACCCGATCGCGGCCTGGATCGGCACCTCGAACTGCTGCCGCGGGATCAGCTCCTTGAGCTTGCCGGCCAGCGCCACGCCGTACCCGTAGGCGTTGTCCTTGTGCACGATCGCCGAGAACGCGTCGACGGTCTCGCCCTGCAGCAGGATGTCGACCTTGACCAGGTCGGCGGCCTGCTCGCCGGTCGGTTCGTAGTCCAGCGACGCGTAGCCCTTGGTCTTCGACTTCAGCTGGTCGAAGAAGTCGAAGACGATCTCGGCCAGCGGCAGCGTGTAGCGCAGCTCGACCCGGTCCTCGGACAGGTACTCCATCCCCTGCAGGTTGCCCCGCTTGGTCTGGCACAGCTCCATGATGACGCCGATGAAGTCCTTCGGGCTGAGGATCGTGGCCCGGACCACCGGCTCGTAGATGTCGGCGATCTTGCCGCCGGACGGGAACTCGCTCGGGTTGGTCACCACGTGCTCGGAGCCGTCGTCCATCTCGACCCGGTAGACCACGTTCGGCGCGGTCGAGATCAGGTCCAGGTCGAACTCGCGCTCGAGTCGCTCGCGGACGATCTCCATGTGCAGCAGGCCGAGGAAGCCACAGCGGAAGCCGAAGCCGAGCGCGCCCGAGCTCTCCGGCTCGTACTGCAGCGCCGCGTCGTTCAGCTGCAGCCGCTCCAGCGCGTCCCGCAGCGTCGGGTAGTCGTCGCCGTCGATCGGGAACAGCCCGGAGTACACCATCGGCTGGGGGTGCTTGTACCCGCCGAGCGCCTCGGTGGCGCCGCGGATGTGCGAGGTGACGGTGTCACCGACCCGGGACTGGCGGACGTCCTTCACGCCGGTGATCAGGTAGCCGACCTCGCCGACGCCGATACTCGGCGACTTCTTCGGGTCCGGCGAGATGACGCCGACCTCGAGCATCTCGTGCACGGCGCCGCTGGACATCATCTTGATCTTGTCGCGGTGGTTCAGCTCGCCGTCGACCACCCGGACGTAGGTGACCACGCCGCGGTAGGTGTCGTAGACCGAGTCGAAGATCAGCGCCCGCGGCGGGGCGTCCTTGACGCCCTTCGGCGGCTCGACCTGGGCGACGATCTCGCTGAGCAGCGCCTCGACGCCCTCACCGGTCTTCGCCGAGACCCGCAGTACGTCGGACTCCTTGCAGCCGATGATGTGCGCCAGCTCGGCGGCGTACTTCTCCGGCTGGGCGCCCGGCAGGTCGATCTTGTTCAGCACCGGGATGATGTGCAGGTCCGCGTTCAGCGCGAGGTACAGGTTGGCCAGCGTCTGCGCCTCGATCCCCTGCGCCGCGTCGACCAGCAGCACGGCGCCCTCACAGGCCTCCAGCGACCGGGACACCTCGTAGGTGAAGTCGACGTGGCCGGGGGTGTCGATCATGTTCAGGATGTACGTCGTACCGTCCGGGGCGATCAGTCCGCCCGGGGAGTCCGGCTGCGGCGCGTACGGCAGCCGCACCGCCTGCGACTTGATCGTGATGCCGCGCTCACGCTCGATGTCCATCCGGTCCAGGTACTGGGCCCGCATGTCCCGGCCGTCGACGACACCGGTGATCTGCAGCATCCGGTCGGCCAGCGTCGACTTGCCGTGGTCGATATGGGCGATGATGCAGAAGTTCCGGATCAGCGTCGGGTCGGTGCGACCGGGCTGCGGAACGGACGGGGGGCCAGCGGGCACGAAGGGATCCAGTTCGTCTCGGGTGGTCGATCCAGGCGCGCGGAAGGCTCCGCGGCGATCAACCAATCATCCCATGCCGCACGACCGGTTTTCGACCCGGCCTTGATCACACCGAGTCACCGGTGAACCCGCACAGTGATACTACAGCGTTTCAGCGGCCGACACGTCTCTAAGGGTGTGACCAACCTAGTGGTGAGTATCGGGCACCCTCACCAGGCGCCAGCCGCCGACGACGCGCGAGCCGCGATCTCGGCGCTCTACGGCCAGCACTGGCGTGGGCTGCTGCGCCTGGCCGTCCTGGTGATCGATGACCGACAGACAGCCGAAGACATAGTCCAGGAAGCCTTCGCCCAGCTGTACCGGCGCTGGCCTCTGCAGGACTCCGACAAAGCCCTCGCCTACCTGCGGACGGTCGTGCTCAACGCGGGCCGCTCGACGCTGCGGCGACGCCGGGTGGCGCGGCTCTACACGCCACCGCACGAGCCGCCCCAGGACTCCGCGGAGAGCACCGCCGTCCTCAGCGAGGAACGTCTCGAGGTGCAACGGGCGCTGCAGTCGCTCCCGGCCCGCCCCCGCGAGGTCCTCGTACTGCGCTACTACCTCGACCTGCCGTTCGAGGAGATCGCCCAGATCCTCGGGATCAGCGCCTCCACCGCCCGGGCCACCGCGTCGCGCGGCCTGACGGCCCTGACCAAGAAGCTGAAGGAAGTCCGATGAACGACACCAAATCCCGCTTGCGCGACTACCTGAACGCCAAGGCCGACACGGTCTCGAACGCCGACCACGGTCCGGGCCTGGAGCTCGACGTCGCCAGTACTTCGGCCCGCCGCAGCTGGATGCCGATGGCGCTGGCCGCCGCCAGCATCGGCGCGGTGCTGATCCTGGCGGTCACCTTCCTCAGCAGCCTCGGCGGCAACCAGCCGGAACCGGCCGCGCAGCTGCTGACCGGACCGGTCTCGACAGCTGCGCCGAAGATCCCCTACACGACCCTCGTCCACAACAACCCTGACAACCCGCTGGACACCTGGTGGGCCGTCCTGCACGACGGCAAGCAACAGGTCAAGAACCCGGGGGCCAAGGGCCAGGTGCTGTCCCGGCTCGGCGACGGCTGGCTGGTGATGACCGGCTACCCGGATCCGAAGAAGTCCCAGCCGGCCCTGCTCACCGCCGATGGCAAGCTCGAGCCGCTCGGTCCCGTCGGCTCCATCAGTCCGGTCGTCTCCCCTGACGGCAAGCAGATCGCCGTCTCGGTCGCGCCGTTCGGAGACAAGACCAGCCGCATCGTGGTGGTGAACGTCGAGGACGGCAAGGAGGCTGCCGCCATCACGCTGCAGAGTCCGAATCTCGGCCCGCTCGGCTGGAACAAGGACGGCATCTGGATCCACCTGAGCACCTTCGAGCCCGGACAGCCGGTGTCGGTCTGGCAGCCCGGATCGGCCGAACCCCGTGCGCTCGGGAAGGTGGCCGGCAACCTGACCGTCGGCCGCGGCGTCGACACGGTCGTGCAACTGGCCTTCAAGGACAACAAGGGATGCTTCAGAGTCGGCCCGCTGGGTGCGAACGGGCTCGAGCTGAAGCACAACTACTGCCCTGACAACGGGATCCGCGCCATCTTCGTCGGCATCTCGCCGGACGGGCGTACGGTCGCCTTCAGCCACGGGGCGGCGCTCGACGTGGCCACCGGCAAGGTCACCAAGCTCCGGCTGCCCGCCGGATACCAGGGCTCCATGAAGCCGATCTTCGAGGACCCGGCCAACGTGATCCTGGCCGGCGAGTCCACGGCCAAGAACGCGGCGCCGAAGGTGATCCGCTGCGGTGTCGCCACGGGCGAGTGCAAGGTGCTGGTGACCGTCGACGGGGCGGACACCCTCGACGCGCTGGTCAGTCCTTGATCCGATCGCAGTGAAGGGAAGAGACACCGGTTCGGCGTGCAACAAAAGCGCTGAGCCGGTGTCTCTTTACTGTGAGCGACATGATGGTGAGCGGGGGCGGCAGCGCTGGTGCGCCTGGCGCGCCTGGCGCGCCTGGTGCGGTTGGTCCTCCGCCCGCGCCGGATCCGGATCGCGAGGGCGCGATCACCCGGCTGTACCGGGAGCAGTGGGCCGGCATGGTCCGGCTGTCGCTACTGATGCTCGGCGACCGGCCGTCGGCGGAGGACGCCGTCCAGGAGGCGTTCGCGGCGATGTACCGGCGCTGGGACAAGATCAAGGACGGCACCCGGGTCGACGCGTACCTGCGGTCCGCCGTACTGAACACCAGTCGCTCCGTACTCCGGCGGCGCAAGCTCGCGCTGTTGCACCGGGGACAACCCGAGCCGGCGGTTTGGTCGGCCGAGAGCGCGGCCATGATCGGGGAGGACCGCCGGGAGGTGCTCGCGGCACTCGCGACGCTGCCTGCCCGGCGGCGCGAAGTACTGGTGATGCGGTTCTATCTGCACCTGTCCGACGCGGAGATCGCGCAGACCCTCGGGATCAGCGAGGTGTCGGTGCGGTCGACCGCGTCGCGAGCGTTGAAGAGTCTGGGCCACAAGTTGAGGGAGGACCGATGACCAAGTACCTCGAAGAGCGGTTGTCGGAGGCTCTCGACGCCGCCGCGCGGACCGTGCCGGACAACGCAGTACCGCCGGAGTTGTTCCCCGCGCCGCCCGCCGAACGGCGTTGGGCGCCGGTCCTCGCTATCGGGGTGGCGATGGCCGCGGTGGTGACCGCGGTCGCGATCCCGCTCGTGATCGCGCACAACAGGACGGCGCCGGCTACCGGGGTGTGTCCCGCGTCGCCGACGGTCAGCCCGCTCACGTACGAGAAGCGTCAGTACCCCGGTGCGGAGAACGCGGAGCTGAACAAGCTGCCGTTCGGTGGCCCGCCTCGGGTGCCGTTCACGATGACGAGGGACCTGCAGTGGAACGGGCGCTACCTCGAGGATCTCGGGGTGCGGGTGCCGCTCGCCGATGGGCAAGTGGTCTATAGCCTCGGCCGGATCTCCTGCGGCTGGGTTGTTTCCCGGAAGTTCGGCAAAGAGGTCGACGAGGCAGGCGTGCTGACCACAGATGGGAAGTACCGATCGCTGGGCACGGTGACCGGGGACACCGCCTCCTTGTCGCCGGATGGAAGTCAGTTGGCCTATCTCACGCCCGCCGCGGAGGTGGTCACCGTGTCGGTTGCCACCGGCAAGCGGTTGGCTGCCACCCAGGCCGGCAGCAACACCGAGATACTCGGCTGGAACAGTCACGGCGTCTGGTTCATGCCGGACCGGGACAAGTCGCTGACCCAGTTGTGGCGGCCGGGCAACGCGCCGGTCAGCGTGGAGACCGGCGATCACCACCTGACGGCGTACCGGGGTACGGACCGGATGCTGCTCAGCGAGGGCGCCAACTCGTGTGTCCGGGTGGTGACTCTGGAGGGCGGCAAGCTGAACACCCTGCTGGAGAAGTGCGGTGGCACCAGCGCGGCGCTGTCCCCTGACGGCCGGCTACTGATCGCCGAGAACGGCCCGGCCGCTCAGGGCTATCTGGTCGAGACCGGCGCCAAGACCGCCTTCACCATCTCTTCCACCATCCTTACTCCTGACTACGGGGCGATCTGGGAAGACTCCACCCATTTCATCCAGGCCGCAGGTCTCGCCACCGACCGTCAACTGACGCTGCGTTGCGATGTCGTCAGCGGCGCTTGTGAACGCATCCAGGACGGTCCCCAAGGACCTGGCTCGCTCGGTCCCGACCTCGGTTATCCGTAAATCCTGGGCGGCCAGGTGCCTCCGGCACCTACGCTCTGGAGGCATGGCACACGCAGCTGGGGTTCGTCTGCCCTACGAGCGGCTTCCCAAGTCAGTTCTCGGCTGGGTAGACCGCGCACTGGGATCGTCCGTGGTGTCGGCGGTGACCCAGCAGGGCGGCTTCTCGCCTGGTGTCGCGGCGCGGCTGGTGACCAGAACCGGCCGCCGGGCCTTCCTGAAGGCCGTCGGCTCGTCGCTGAACCCGAACAGTCCGACTCTGTTCCGCAACGAGATCGCCGCCATGCAGGGGCTGGCCGCACACTCGTCGCCGCATATCCCTTTCCTGTACGACGTGTACGACGACGGCGACTGGGTGGGGTTGCTGATGGAGGACATCGATGGGTACCTCCCGCCGCATCCGTGGCATCCGGGAGACGCGGGTCGGGTGCTCGATGCCCTGAGCGAGTTGACGGCCGCATTGCAGCCGTCACCTTGGGCGGAGGCGCCGGCGGCCGCAGTACGGAGTGAGGCTTATCTGAGCCGTTGGGAGCTGGTGATCGCCGACGGGCTCGGCGTGCCTTCCTGGATGGCTGGGCGTGAAGAGGAGTTCGCCGAGCTGGCCAGGGTCGGGCGGGCTGCGTTGGCTGAGGGCGATGGGTTGGTGCACTGGGATCTGCGGGCCGACAACATCCTGCTGACCGAGCAGCGGGTTGTGTTCGTCGACTGGGCTCATGCGGCGACCGGTGCAGCTTGGACGGACACAGTGATCCTGCACGCCGATATGCGAGGCGCAGTGGAGCTTCCCGCGTTGCCTGACGATGTGGGGATCACTGGGTTCATCGCAGCCGTCGCCGGTGGGCAGTGGTGGGGCAGCCACCAGCCGGCGCCTGCGGGGCTGCCCACCGTTCGTGCTTGGCAGCGTGAGTCAGCGCTGCTGCATCTCGACTGGTTGCGGGAGCGACTCAGCTCGTGATGCGGACCAGGGTCGTGCCGGAGCCGTCGGCGCCGTCTGTGTAGGTGAGGCGGCCCAGGTAGCGGGTGCCTGCGGTCAGGTTGGACCAGGCGGCGGTCACCGAGAGCTGCTTGGCAGTAGTGACGGCTTGGGACGCAGGGGTGGCCGTGAGGTTGCCTACCGGCTCGTTGAGTTGCCAGTGGTTGAGCTTGACGACCTGAGTGGCAGCGCCGGCGAACAGGTCGACGTACACGTCGTACGAGCCGCCTGCCGGTGCTGCGAGGTTGACCTCTTCCTCAGCTGAGCCGCCGGTGCTGCTGCCGAGCACTGCCGTAGTACCGGACTTGTAGACGAACACGTCGAGGTCTGTGCCTGCTGGGTAGTCAGCGTCGAAGGTGGAGAACCTGACGTGCTTGACCCCGGCCGGGACCTGGACCGTGTACTTCGCGACGTGGTCGTTGGCCTGAGGGTTGGTGGTCGGGAAGGAGACTCCACCGGGGTTTTTCAGGGCCGCGTCGGCAACCGTAGCCGGCGTCAGGCCACTGACGGAGGTCGCCAGCGTGCCGGTGTAACCAGAGGTGAGCGGGACCTCGGTGGAGCCGCTGGTACCGGTACCGGTGACCTCTACCGGCGCCTTGACCGTCAGCGGCCGGATCGCCAGCGTGCTGCTGACCACGTGCTTGGACGAGCGCCAGTTGAGCTTGCCGAACGCGTACTGCTCCAACGGAGCGCCGTCGTGCTGGAAGGTGACCGTGTACGACGCAGTACGGCCGGGAAGCACGACGAGAACCCTGGGCGAGACGGTGACCTTGATGCCGGTCAGGCCTTCCACCTTCGGGAAGTAGACCTCGGGGAGCTTACTGACGTTGCGCACGGTCCGCTTGACCGTCTGCCGGCCCGCCAGGTCACCGACGGCGATGGTCGGGTAGTTCAGGTCACTCGGGTCGAGCTTGCCCTTGCTGCACAGCTCGTGCGTCTGCGGGACCTGACCCGCTCCGCAGACGAACCGGGCCCAGTCGTCGTACGACGAGTCGTAGACCAGTCCCGGGTCCATCGCCTGCTTCGGCTGCATCATGCCGGCGCCGTACCCGAACGGGTTGGCGTCCGAGCCGGAGTCGTTCTTGATCGGATCGCCGGCGGTGTCGAGCGAGGTGCCGGTGGTCAGCAGCGCCGACTTGATCGCCATCGGCGACCACGTCGGGTACTTGCTTTTCAGCACCGCGGCCGCGCCTGCGATGTGCGGCGCCGCCATCGACGTACCGCTGAGGAACGCGTACTGGCCGCCGGCCGCGGCGAGTGGGCTGGTCGCGGCGAGCACGTTCGTGCCCGGTGCCATGACGTCGGGCTTGAGCAGGTCGCCGTTGCCGGCCAGCGACGGGCCGCGGCTCGACGAAGTGGCGACCTTCGGCGCGTTCACGCGGACAGGTTGGGCTGCGCCGATCTGCGCGGTGGGGTTGGCTGCGCCGGAGACATAGGCCTTGATCTCCGGGTTGGCCACCTGATCGAGGTGGACCGTGGGGACGGAGTGCAGGTCGGCATCCAGCGTGCTGGCGGTCGGGTTGACCAGGATCAGGCCGATGCCGCCGGCGTTCTTCACCTGCAGGCTCTTGTCGACCCGTGCGCTGACACCGCGGTCACAGACAACGATCTTGCCGGTCACCTTGGCCTGGTCGAGCGTGTCGGGCATGCAGAGCGCGAGGTTGGCCGGGTTCGCGCCGGGCAGGCCGGCGTCCTTGGCCAGGATCACCGGGCTGCTCGGCGTACCGGCTCCGATGCCTGCGCCGGTATAGGTCTTACCGTTGCCCAAGGTGATGGTGGTCCGGACCTCGCGGTCATGGGTGCCGTTGGCAACGGTCGTCACCCACGGATAGTTCTTGCCGACCGTGCTGACGCCGGGACCGGTGTTGCCGGCGCTGGTCGCCACGAACACGCCGGCCTTGGCTGCACGGAGGAAGGCGAGACCGGTCGCGTTGACAAAGGTCGAACCGGAGCCGGAGATCGAGTAGTTGATCACGTCGACGCCGTCCGCAACGGCCTGATCGATACCCGCCACGATGTCGGCGTCCGTGCCGGAACCGCCGCCGGAGGCGTCCTGGGCCCAGAGCACCTTATAGATCGCGAGCCTGGCGTGCGGGGCGATGCCCGAGCCCTTGCCGTAGTTGCGGCCGAGGACGCTCATCGCGACGCCGTGGTTGCCGGCCGCAGTACTGGCTGTGTGGGTGCCGTGGCCGACATAGTCGCGAGGCGACCGGAACTCGTCGGCGATCGGCTTGTCACCGACCCCCTGGTCGAAGTACCGGGCGCCGATCACCTTGTTGTTGCAGGTCACCGGGGCCTCGATGCCGACCTGGCAGGTGCCCTTCCACTTCTTGGCGATCAGGGCATCGGACTGCTTCGTCGTCTTCATCGGCGCGAAGTCGGCGCGCTCGGGCACGAAGCCGGAGTCGATCATGCCGATGATCACGCCGTCCCCGGCCTTGTCGATGCCGCCGGCCTGCTGCCAGGCGCCGCCCTTGCCGGAGAGGCCGAGATACCGGGGCGTGTCGACGGTGTCCTGGTGCTGCATCTCGCTGGGCTCGACGCTCTTCACCCCGGACGACTTGGCGAGCTTGGTGGCTTCGTCGTACGACATGCGGGCGGAGAAGCCTGCGTAGGTATAGCTGTAGTCGTAGAGCTTCTTGGCGGCCGGTACTGCTGCGAGGAGGTTGCTGCGCTCGTTGGTCAAGTGCTGCAGGTACGACGTGACCTGGGTGGCGCCGGTGAGCAGCTTGCCGCCGGGCAGCGCGCGGGTGGCTGGTAGTCCGGCGATGTCGCCGTCGTACTCCGCTACCGGGGAGTCGTCGAGCTGGACGAGGTAGGCGCCAGTGGTGGACTCCTTGACCGGGCTGCTGGCCTGCGTGTCTGCGGCTGTCTCCGTGTCTGAAGCTGCCTGCGTCTCCGCGGCTGCATGCATCTCCGCGGCTGTCTGCGTTTCCGCGGCGAGGCTCGTTGCCGGGGAGGCTGGCTCCGAGGCCGAGCTCGTCGGGACAGCAGTCGCCGCCGCGGAGCTCATCGGGGAGGTTGTCACCGTGGCGGGGCTCGTCGCCGGGGAGGCTGCGGTGGCGTGAGCAGCGGCTGCGATCGCGAGGGCGGCGGCAGCCGTCGAGGCCATCAGCAAGCGGGCACGACGACGGGCGGGAACAGGCACGGGAGTCCTTTAGGCAGGCGGAAGCACGGCCGCCGGCACCACCCCCGTGCGGTGTATCGGCGTCACTGAAGGGCCCGAGTATGCCCGCGCCCCACCGCGATGTCACGCTCTGTCGGTACCGTGTCACGCGGAATTGCCCGTCACCGCAAGGGAACCCGACATGCCGGACTTCAGCGAGTCGATCACCATCGCCGCCCCACCCGCCGACGTCTACGCCCAAGTCAGCGACCTCTCCCGAATGGGCGAGTGGAGCCCCGAATGCACCCGGGTCACCTGGACCTCACCAGGCCCACCAGCGCTCGGCTCCCGCTTCATCGGCCACAACCGAGCCGGCGCGATCCGATGGTTCACCCAGGGCGAGGTAGTCGAGGCCGTACCCGGCGAGCGATTCTCCTTCCGAATCCGCTTCGGCCCGGTCCCAATAGCCCTATGGACCTACACCTTCACCACCCCAGTCACCGAGGACGCTGCCAGCGGCGGTGCTTCTGCCAGCCGCGCTGCTGATGGCGGCGGTACTACTGGCAGCGATGGGGACTGTTTGGTCACCGAGTCGTGGACCGATCACCGCCCGGCCGCGCTACGGACCGCCTTCGGCTGGATCTTCGGCGACCGAGCCAAACGCAACCAGTACGGAATCCACAAAACCCTCGCCAACCTGAAAACCAGCCTGGAATTACCCACCTAGCCAGGCAGACCCCCGCGCGCCCCGCCCAACCCCGCGGCCCCCGCCTACCCCGCCCCGCCCAACTCCGCACGCCTCGCCCAACCCCGAACCCCAACCCTCACGCGCCCCGCCGAACCCGCGCATTCCGCCGCCCCCGCACCCAACCCCGCACGCCCGCCTAACCCCCGCATGCCCCGCCTAACCCCCGCATGCTTCGCCTAACCCCGCGCAACCCCCGCATGCTTCACCTAACCCCGTACGCCCCGCTCAACCCCGCGCTCCACCGCCCCGCCCCGCACCTGCACTCCGAGCGGAACCGACAGATCCTCCCGCGGTTCACCCAGACCACCGAGCCAGGCTCGGTTTGGTGCAGACGGCGCCTTGTTGCTAATCTGTTTCATCGCGCGTGTGCGTTGGTAGTCACCCGTGCACGGCACCACTCTTTCCTGTACTGATCCCAAAACTGATCGAGGCTCTGCATCCGTGGCGAACATCAAGTCCCAGATCAAGCGCAACCGCCAGAACGAGGCGGCGCGGCTTCGCAACAAGTCTGTGAAGTCGACCCTGAAGACGGCCGTTCGCCGGTTCCGCGAGGCTGCTGACAACGGCGACGCCGAGAAGGCCGCCGAGCAGGCCCGCGTGGCCGCCCGTCTCCTGGACAAGGCAGCCAGCAAGGGCGTCATCCACGCCAACCAGGCTGCGAACCGGAAGTCGTCCATCTTCAAGAAGGCCGCTTCCCTCTGAACCACGCCTAACGATCGGCCTCCTCACCACCGGACCGAGGCCGATCGTTTTTGCGCGCCCGCACAAGCTTGCGTACCGATAAGTGCTTGCGTTCCGCGCGGGCCCGTGCGTGCTCGCGGATGCGTGCTAACTACCCGGCGGCACCATACGTGCTCGCGGACGCGTGCTAACAGCCACGAGACTGCTGATAACGCTCCGCCGGTGATTCGTCCGTCTGATCTGCCAACGGTCGACCCCGCCGCTCTTAGCCAACGCCCACGGGATAGCCGCAACAGCGCACCCGCCCATCTCTTGCCCAACGGTCGCCTCCCCCCAGCTCGTACCCGCCGACCACACGATCGTCGCAACGGCGTACGGGCCCGCAGTTGCCGGCAACCGTTCCGCGCAAGCCGTACGCGACGGCCGACAGTGCCCCAGCGCCGTCACCTGCCAACTCCCGCTTCTCACCGGTGGTGAGCCGCCCTGCCGGTCGTTTGCCGACCGCAGACGAGGTACTTTGGCGCCGTGAATTGTCGTCTTGTGCCTATCACCGTCGGTCCCGACGGCGTGATCGTGCGAGCTGGCTTCAGTTGGCCTCTCGCACCTGAGGGAATCAGCGGCTGTGCGGGCTGAGCCAGCCGGCTCCGGCCGAAGCGTGCAGCCGCGGGTCAGCGGCGGCCGTGGGCGCGGCTTACTGTCATCACCATGCGTTCCAGCGCGTAGCCGGCGTCGCCTGAGGCGCCTTTGACGTCGGCGTCTGCTTGGGCGACTGCCTTGATCGCGGTGGCGAGGCCGCCTGCGGTCCAGCCGCGTGCCTGCTGTTTGAGGGTCTTCAACTTCCATGGCGGTACACCGACCTCGCGCGCCAGGTCGGCTTCGCGCAAACCGGTCGGCGCGCTGGTGTACTTCGCCAGCCCGCGGAGGCCGCCTGCCATCGCGCTTGTCACCAGCACCGCGGCGACGCCGCAGTCGAGCGCCCAGCGCAGCTGCTCGAGCGCGGGCTCGGTACGGCCGGCGATTGCGGCGTCTGCCACTGCGAAACTCGTGACCTCGGCGCGACCGCCGAAGTACTGGCCGATCAGTTCGGGGCTGACGGGTTGACCGTCGGAGTCCGAGACCAGCTGGGAACACGCGCCGGCCAGCGCTCGCAGGTCGTGTCCGACCGCATCCACCAAGGCGGTGGCGGCCCGCTCGTCGATGCTGCCGCCGAGCAACCTGATCTCGCCGAGGACGAACTGCGGCAGCTCCCAGGTCTTCGGCGCGGTTGCGACCACCTCGTTGACCGAGGCCTTCCGCAGCTTGTCGAGAACGCCCTTGCCCTTCTGCCCACCGGAGTGGACCAGGATGACGAGCACGTCCTCCGACGTCGCACCGGCGTACTCGAGCAGGTGCGGGACCATCTCCGCGGGGAGGTTCTCCAGAGTGCGGAGCACCATCACCCGTTCGGCCGCGAACAGCGATGGTCCGGTCAGCTCGGCGAACACCCCGACATCCAGGTCGGCGCCACCGAGCTCGGTCACCTCGATCTGCGCACCGCCCTTGGAGACAGCCGCGATCGCAGACCGAACAGCCCGGTCGGCGAGAAACGCCTCCGGACCGGTAATGAGCAGGACGTCGCCGAGCTTCGGCGCAGAGTTCTTTCGAGCAGCCATAACGACGGCCAGCATGCCATGTCGCACCGACAATCCCCACCGGCACACCCACAACGATCCCGCTGCCTTCCCGACTTCCTCCCGCCAGCCATCAGGGACGGCACACCGGTCGTCAGGGGCGAGGGCCGCTGGTGGTCAGGACGAGTCGGTTGTCAGGGGTTTGCAGGGCGATCGAGCCAGAGGTATCGGTGCGGGCGATCTTCATGCCTTGGTGGTGGAGGAGGTCGAGAGTGCGCGGTGCCGGGTGACCGTAGTCGTTGTTGAGACCTGCGGAGATGACGGCGAGTCTCGCCTTCGTCGCGGCGATGAACTTGGGGTCCTGCCGGCCGGAACCGTGATGCGGAACCTTCAGGACATCGGCCCTGAGATCGGCGCCGGTGGCGAGGATGGCTCGCTGGGATTCAGGCTCCAGATCACCGGTGAGCAGCAGCCGGAGGCCGGAGACCTCGGTCATCATGGCGATGCTGGCGTTGTTCTCGGGCGAGCCTTCGTCCGAGCTGGGCGTGGACGAACCACCGGCGAGCGCGGGCACCCTGGCCGGCCACAACGAAGTCCAGGCCACCGGCCCGACCGTGCGCTTCTCTGCGTAGCTCACTGTCCGAACAGGGATCCCATGTCGAGCTGCCAACTCCAGGACACGCCTGTACTCGGCTGGTGGGGAGGAGTACGGCGTCACCTCGATCTCGCCGACCGTCCTTCCGCTCAGTACTCCCGCCAGCCCGCCGGCATGGTCGGCGTGGAAGTGAGTGAGCACGACGACAGGCACGTACTTGACGTCGAGCTCACGCAGGCAGCGATCGATGGCTGCCGGGTCCGGCCCCGTGTCGACGACAACCGCAGTACCGCGGCCTGCGTGCAGGGCCAACCCATCACCTTGGCCGACATCGCAGGCCACCATCAGCCAGTCTGCGGGTGGCCAACCCGGCGAGCGGACCGGACGCAGTACGACGACCGCCAGCAGGACGACGGCGAGCAGCATCGCGATCGGGCGCGCGAGGATCTGATGCAGTCCGAGCACCAGCGCGATACAGAGCACAGTCAGGACGACGATGCCGACGACGGTGACCGGCCAGTCACTCGAGGCACCAGGCAGGTCGGCGCCGCGCTCAGCGACGAGGATGATCCATCGAGCCGGCCAGCCTGCCGACCAGCCGACGAGCCGCGCCAGATCTGCACTCAGCAAGGCGACCCCTGCCGCACCGAAGCCGAGAATCGTCGCCGGTCCCACCGCCGGACCGGCCAGCAGGTTTGCCGCGACGGCGACCATCGAGACCTGCCCTGACAGCCAGGCGACTATCGGAGTACAGGCGATCTGCGCGGCCAGCGGGCAGGCGACCGCCTCCGCCAGGCGGATCGGCATCCAACGCGCCAGTGCATCACGCCAGCCCGGCCCGAACAAGACGATGCCCGCGGTCGCGAGCACGGACAATGCGAACCCGGCGGATCTCGCGAGCGACGTATCCACCAACAGCAACGCGATCACCGCGACCGACAGACTCCGCACCGCCCGCCGTGCTCCGGCGGCGCTCGTTATCGCAGCCAAGGCGACCAGCCCCATCACGGCTGCTCTGAGCACACTGGGCTGCGGCCGTGCCAGCACCACGAACACGACGACCATGACGAGCCCGACCGCGGTCAGTCCGCGGGCACGCACCCCGAGAAGTCGAGCGAGCGGAAGCACGAACGCCAACAGCAACGTGAGGTTCGTGCCGGACACTGCCGACAGATGCGTGAGGCCGGTCGTCTGGAAGTCCTCCGCCAGTTGAGGTGGCAGACCCGATTCATCACCCATCACCAAAGCCGGCACCAAGCCGCGCACCGACTCCGGCTCATCAGCAACCGACTGCCTTAGCCCAGCACGAACCCGCTCAGCCGCCCGCAACCACCACGCAGGCTCATCGAGCACATGCGGAGCCACTCGCGACGACAACATCGCAGCGACATCGCCACCCTTGTCGACCGGTTGAAGTCGCCCAGTCGCCTCCACATGCTGCCCGAACCTCACCTCCTTCCACTGCATCGCCCCAATTACCAACACCGGCGTACGAACCCGCGTCGCCGCTCCCCTGCCAACCACTTCCTCCACCGTCGCCCGCACCACCACGTACGGCGGCCGCCGACTTCCCTCACTACTCCGAACAGCCGGATCCCCCGTCACTTTCAGCCGAACCTTCACCGCGGCCCCCGACCCGGCCAAGTCCATCACCGGCCCGGCCTGAAGCCGCTCCAGCTGTAACCCAGCGGCCAGCGCCATCCCCGCCACCACAACGCCGATCCCAACCCCGGTCACCAGCACCGAAGGCATTCGCACGAAGCCCCAACGACCCAGACCTCCCCGCGCTCCCCGACCCGCCCACCGCAGCCGGAATGTCAGCAAAGTGAGGGCCAGTAGAACGGCTACCCCACCGGCGACCCAGAGCGCGGTTGATGCGCTGGTGGCCAGGAGCACGGCAGCGGTCAGCCAGCCTGCGCCTGCCGGGGCGAGCAGCCGTAGATCGGTGGGGTGCTTCTGCCCGCCGTTCTCGGCGTCAGACCCGGACATGGGGCTTCAGTGATTCGAACTTCTTGGGGCCTACTCCGGGGACCTCCTGCAATTCGTCGGTGCTGGTGAATCGGCCGTGCTCGTTACGCCAGTCGAGGATTCGCTGGGCTAGGACCGGTCCTACGCCTGGCAGGCCGTCTAGCTGGGCGAGCGTGGCGGTGTTGAGGTCGATCGGCGTTGCGGTGGAGGTGCCCGGTGTACCGGTCGAGCCTGCGGTGGGCGCGCCAGTGGTCGGTGGGGCTGGAGGCACTAGCGCTGGGATTCCTACGACGATCTGTTCGCCGTCGGTGACTGGGCGGGCGAGGTTGAGCGTTGTCAGGTCGACGCCGGGAAGTGCTCCGCCCGCCGCTTCCAGTACGTCGGCGACGCGGGAGCCGGCCGGCGTACGGACCAGGCCGGGGTTTCGGACCTTCCCGGCCACGTGGACGACAACCGTCGCCGGCTTCCCGGTCGTCCCGGCGGAGGCGGTACCCGTGCCCGGGCCCGTAGCCGTCCCCAGGCCCGAGTCTGGGCCAGTGCTTGGGCCAGGTGGGGCGGTACCGGACGGAGGCGTGGCTACCGGCGAGCCTGAGGTCAGGGTGCTGGGGGTGTTGGGGATCGGCTCGGGGCTGGTGCGCAGGAGGGTAAAAGCAGCCCAGATCAGGCCGGCGAGCAGGACTAGGGCGAGCACGACCACATGACGTGGTGACAAGGTCCATAGCGATCCCTTCAAGCGATCGGGCAGGGCGGTGGGCGATGGTGTCCAGCCGCCTCTGACTTCTTCGGGAGGTTCGGTGGGGGCTTCCTGGGGGTCGGGTCGGGGACTCGCGGCGTGGAGTCGGGCGAGGGCTTGCCGACGGGCTTCCGGGTCCGGTGGTGGGGGTCGGCGGGAGCTTCACGCCAGGGAAGTTACGAGTCTTTCCGGTGATCGGCGGATCGACTTGTCAGCCTGGGGACAACCGGGTGAATCAGGCCGATCAGCGCGGAGCGATGACTACGGCGAGCATTCCCGGGCCGACGTGGGCGCCGATCACGGCGCCGACCTCGCGGAGGACGACCTCGTCTGCCTGCGGGAGGCGTTCGGCCAGGCCGTCGGCGAGGGTGTGGGCCTTGTCGAGGTTGGCCAGGTGATGGACCGCGACCTCGCAGGGACCGTCGCCGGCCCGCTGTACGGCGATGTCGGCCAGGCGGGCGATCGCGCGGCTCGAGGTACGGACCTTCTCCAGCGGGACGATCCGGCCGCCGCTGATGGTGAGCAGCGGCTTGACTGCGAGCGCAGTACCGAGGAGTGCTTGGGCTGCGCCGATTCGGCCGCCGCGGCGGAGGTACTCCAGGGTGTCGACGTAGAAATAGGACGAGACGGCTGCCATCCGGGCACGGGCTGCTGCCTCGACGTCGGCTTGGTCAGCGCCGCCTGCGGCTGCGACCGCTGCGGCGAGGACGGGGAAGCCCAGTCCCATGCCGAGCGAGCGTGAATCGACGACGCGCACCGGGATCGGCGACTCCTTGGCGCCGATCATGGCGGCCTCGAACGTTCCCGACATGTCTCCGGACAGGTGGATCGAGACGATGGATTCGGCCCCGGCGGCGGCGCATTCGGCGTACGTGTCGGCAAACGACTGCGGAGCCGGCCGACTGGTCGAGACCGGCGTGAAGGTCTTGAGCGCCTCGGCGACCGCGTCCGAACTGGTCGAGCCGTCGTCGTACGACGTCCCGCCGATCACCACCTGCAGCGGTACGACGGTCAGCGGGAGCCGGAGCACCTCGTGCGCCGACAGACCCGCGGTGGAGTCGGTGACGACGTGCACGCGGGCTGACATGCAGTGAGGTTACCGGACAGTTTTCGTCGGCGCCTGGTGTCAGACTCGGTGAATGAAGGAGACCCGGGAGGAAATCGAGGAACTCCAGCGGCTGCTCGAGGGGGCGTACGAGCGGTCCACGGAGCATTTGCGGGACATCATCTCCGACGAGCGCCGGCTGACGGCGGCGGAGTTGGTGCAGGTGCTGCAGGGCATGTGCACGCTCAACCTGGCGACTGTCACTGCGGGTGGCGAGCCGCGGATCAGTGCTGTCGACGGGCACTTCCTCCATGCTCGGTGGGTGTTCACGACGTCGGGGCAGGCGGCCAAGGCGCGGCAGTTGAAGGCCAGACCGGCGGCGAGCGTTTCGTACGTCGATGGTGAGCGGCTCGGGGTCTTCAGTCACGGTCAGGTGGAGTTTCTCACCGGCGAGCACCCGGATTTTGCTGAGATCGAGGCGCATTTGGTTGCTCACTACGGCAGTTCGCCGTCGACCTGGGCCGAGGAGATCGTCTACTGCCGGCTCCAACCGCACTGGATGGTCGGCTATGCGCACGACAAGAGCGCGGTACTGCGCTGAGCTGGCGCCGCGGCGAGGTGGAGGGACCATCCCCTGTGTGGTCCTCCACCTCGCCGATAGAGCTGACTCCCCCTCGGTGTCAGCTCACTTGGCTGGTGTCCTGAGTCGGAAGTTGGTGCTTCAGCTCCGGTGGTCAGGTGCGTGCATCGCGGTGCTGGACGAGCGTCCTCGATGCGGAGCATCGTGGATGCTTGGCCAGTGCCGCGAGGCGCGTGCCTGGGCGCCGGAGATGTGCACGAACTTTCGACTCAGGACACCCGGTACCGGCTGGTGCGGTGAGCCGTCCCCTGTTCGTCTCACCACAAGAGTCCCCCCGGGGAGCCCCAGCGGTCGACCCACCGGTGGGTGACCAAACCCGCCGGCTTTCCCGTATCGACCGGACCGGCACTCGTCCCCTGTGTCGTGTGCCTGGTCACTGCTGGGACCCCGCCCCGGGTCACGTGCCCTGACGGTGCACGGCCCCCGGTGTGAGGTAGGACAGGGCCGCACGAACCAGCACTCCGGAGATCTCGACAGCCGTACGGCGCCCCCACCGCCCGGCCGTCGGATGCCCTCCGCGTCGCCTGCTCCGGATTCGAAGTGCTCCCCAGCAGGGTGGTGGGCCAGGATCTGGTTGTCATGGTCACCACCGCTTTCTCTGCTCGTTGGCTCGAAGCCGGTCTCGGATCTCTGGTTCGTGGAACCTGTCTTACGGGGGTAATTCTTGTTCTGGGGGGTGGTGGGGGGCGAGGCAGAAGGACCGGCAGTTGTCCGGCAGCTTCTGGGGGGTGGCGTCACGAAATTGGTGGTGGGTCGTCGGGGGTGGGTTGGGCGGGGGCTGGGGTGGTGGTGGGTGGCTGGTGGAGGCGGGCGCCGGGAGTTGGATAGGGCGCTGGTTGCGTGGGAGACACGGCTGTTGGCTGACTGTTTGCCGGGGGGTGAGGGGGTGCGGGCTGCCATGGGCGCTGGCGCGCAGGCACGTTGTTGGCGCGGTGCAGTGCAGGGGGGTGGGTGCCGGGCCTGGGGAGGCGGGCGCCGGGGGTTGGGTAGCACGCTGGTTGCGTGGGAGACACGGCTGTTGGCTGACCGTTGCCGGGGGCTGGCGGCGTGCCGCAGCCCGAAAGCCGGCGCCGCGGGTGCGCTGGCGGCGGGCATGCCTACGGTGTGGGCACGCCGCGGTGGAGCGTAGGCGCAGGCGGGTGCGCGCAAGGGCGGGGTGCGCAGAGTGGTGATGCCGGCCAGGTCGCGGCGGTAGGCGTCGCAACGCGCACGGTGCGGGTCCGCGCAACGCGCACGGTGCGGGTCCGCGCAACGCGCGGTGCGGGTGCGCGCAAGACGCGCGGTGCGGGGTTAGGCGAGGGCGGCTAGTACTGCGTCGGCCATTTGGCCGACTGCTTCTGCTGGGTTGGGGTGGGGCCAGCCTTCGGCGGCCGTGGCGCGGCTGCAGGACTCCTGGAGGACTGACCAGGCGGTCGGCAGCATGGGCGGGTCCATGGTGCGTTGCCATGAGAGCAGTTGCCCACACAGGGCGTCAGCTTGGTCGTGGTGGTTGAGGGCGTGCAGGACGGCTACGGCTTCTGGCATGACGTCCAGGAGGTAGACGACTCGGCCCTCGACGAGTAGGCGGCTGACGGCGTCGCGGATGGCGGCTCGGGCTTGTTCCAGGTCTCCCGTACGCCGGGCCAAGCGGCTTCGGTACAGCATCACCAAGTAGTCGAAGTAGCCGCGATGTCCGCGGATGTCCGCGTCGGCCTCGTCGATCAGTGTCTGCGCCAGATCGAAATGCCCGGCCTGGAACTCGACCATCGCCAGGCAGCCGGCGACCTTCGTGCGTTCCGGGTCGTCGGAGGCTTGGCTGCCACGGGCGAGCTCGGCCCAGCGGCGGGCCTCGTCGAGGTTGCCCAGCTCCAGGTCGATCCGGCTTAGTGCCATGTACGCCGTGTCGTCGGGGTGCACGCCAGGGGTGGCCAGCGCGGCTTCCCAGGCGAGTAGCAGCTCCTTGGCCTCTGGGAGGCGTCCCCAGCGGGCAAGCGCGAGTCCGCAGATCGCCTGGACTGTCGCGGAGCGCTGCACGTCGCCATGCGAGCGGGCGTCCGTCACCAGCGCCGGGATCTCGGCCAGGCTCTGGGTGTCGAGCAGTAGCGAGCCGGAAGACACCCAGCCGCCGCGAGCCATCAGGCCCATCTCGGAGGAAGGCGAGATCAGCGTCCGCGCCTCGCCGTAGTACCGGCGGGCTGCTCGGACGTCGCCGGTCAGGTTGGAGAGCCGTCCGGCGATGGCCAGCAGTCTGCCGCTGACCTCCTTGTCCTGGACGTTCTCAGCACACAGGCTGGCCCACTGGATCCCGCTCTCGGCCACGCTCGCCTGGTACTGCCAGGCGATCCGGAACCCGAGCACGATCGCGGCGGCCGTGTCCCACTGCTTCAGTGACGTCGCCTGCTCCAGCGCGACCTCGAAGGTCGCCGAGTTCGCATTGGCCGCCCGATAGCGCTGCTCACGATCGGGACTCGACCAGGCCCCGTCCAGACCCTCCACGTACGTCGAGCCCCAGGTGACCGTGCGGTCCTTGAACTCGACCAGGTCATCCCCCTGCGACGACAACCCCGCGTAGGCGTGCTCGCGGATCGTCTCGAGCATCTTGTACCGCGCGCCGTACAGCTGCTCGAACTCCATCACCGGCTGCAGCAGCGACTTGTCGACCAGCTCGGCCAGCAGCATCGGCACGTCCAGCGGGTCGATCGGCTCACCCGTGCAGACCCCGACCACCGCGTCCAAGGTGAACGGCGACCCGAGCATCGAGGCCCGGTACAGCAACTGCCGCGCAGGATCCGACAAAGCGTCGACGCTCCACGCGATCGTGTCGGCCAGCGTCCGCTGGTGCGGAGCCCCGAAGCGCCGCGGCCCCGACAGCAGCCTGAACCGGTCGTCCAGAGCCGCCAGGATCGTGTCGACCGACAGCGATCCCGCCCGAGCGGCCGCAAGCTCCAGCGCCAACGGCAACCCGTCCAACCGCTGGCAGAGCCGGGCCACCGTTGCCGCGTTCTCAGCGGTCAACGCAAAGTCTGGCCGGACCCGAGCCGCCCGCCGGCAGAACATCTCCACCGCAGGCGACGCGGCGATCTCCTCGAGATCCTTGTCATTGCCCGGTACGCCGAGCACCTGCACTCGCCGCACCACCTCGTCCGGCAACCCCAGCGGGATCCGCGAGGTGACCAGTACGCCGATCCCCGGGAAGCTGCGAACCATCCGGTTGGCCACCGTCGCGACCCCGTCGAGCACATGCTCGGCGTTGTCCTCCACGATCACCAGGTCGCCCGGCTTCCGCCCGGACAACACATCGTCGAGGTCCGAAGTACCAGGAGCGGTGCCGAACGCATCAAGAATCGCCGACGGTACTGCGGCATCGCGCTGCACCGTCGTGAGGTCGACGACCACCACCGCGGTGTCCACCGACGAGACGCGGTCCGCGGCGGCCAGCGCGAGCTCGGTCTTGCCGACCCCGCCCGGGCCGACCAGCGTGACGAGCCGGTTCTGCCGCAGCAGCTTCTCGATCTCCTCCAACTCGGCGTCACGCCCGACGAGCCCGTCCGGGATCGGCCTGGTCCCTCGCCAGCGCAATCCGGTCGGAGCCGGGTCGGCCATGGCGATCACGGGTCGCACGCTCGCGTGACCGGCGGCAGCCAGGAAGCGGCCGGCGTCACCGTCACGCAGTCCGAGACCCTCTGCCAGCAACCGGACGGAGTCCTTGCGCGGCCGCGCAACCCGGCCAGCTTCGAGCTCGCGGATGGTCCTCACGCTGAGCCCGGCCTGGTCGGCCAGCTCCTCCTGCGACAGTCCTGCCTGGACCCTCAAGTCGAGCAAGAGATCGGCAAAACCACGCCGTCCCTCAGCCCGGCCATCCGCGTCCGACAAAGCCCGTCACCCCTTCAGAGCCTCACAGTCCCCCGCACAACATAGCGTGACAGGGGTGTCGGGCCCGAACGCACCCGGTGACCACACTTCGGGGCGCTGCGCGGGACAAGCGATTGATTGCCGCGTCAGGCGCTGACGCGCACCGAACTCGCTTCATCGACCGGGGCGTAAAGCGAGAGCACGCCGGACCATTCCTCGATCCGCGCACTGGTGACCGCCCGGCCCGAATCCGCATTCAGCAGACTGCGGTCACAAATACCTCTGGTCGCGTGGACCAGGAACTCGGTACCGACCGCGAGCCAGTGCTCACGCAGGTTCTCCAGGGCCGCCATGCCGAGTATTCAAGCGGAGACGTGTTTCGCATACGTAACGCATTCGGCAACATCGCGATAAGTCACGAACAATCCGCGAGTCACTTGAAAAAGCAGCTAACTCGGCAACCAGGAAAGCCGCACCTGCCGTTGCGGATTGTCCACATTGGTGTCAACCAGGCAGATCGACTGCCAGGTCCCCAACGCGAGCCGCGCCCCGATCACCGGGATCGACGCGTACGGCGGGATCAGCGCGGGCAGCACGTGATCGCGGCCGTGGCCCGGGGTGCCGTGCCGGTGCTGCCAGCGGAAGTCGCGTGGCAGCAACTCCTCGAGCACGGCCAGCAGGTCGGTGTCACTCCCCGCGCCGGTCTCCAGGATCGCGATCCCGGCGGTCGCGTGCGGCACGAACACGTGCAGCAGTCCGTCACCTTGGGCCTGGTGGGCCTGAGCGGTGACGAACTGCTCGCACTTGCTCGTCAGATCGAAGACGACCTCGCAGCCGCCCGTCCCGACGTCGATCAGCTCTGAACGCATCCGTGCAGCGTGTCAGGCAGGGACGATGTTGACCAGCTTCGGCGCGCGGACGATCACCTTGCGGGTACCCCGGCCGTCCAGCGCCTTCTGCACGGCCTCGGACGCCAGCGCCAGTTGCTCCAGCTCGGCATCGGTGATGTCGGGCGAAACCTCCAGCCGGTCCTTCACCTTGCCGGCGATCTGCACGATCGCGATCACCGAGTCCTCGACCAGCAGCGCCGGGTCGACCTTCGGCCAGCCCGCCTTGGCGACCGTGGGCTCGTGGCCCAGGTTCTCCCACATGTCCTCGGCCGTGTACGGCGCGACCAGGCTCAGCAGGATCGCCACCGTCTCGGCCGCCTCGCGGACCGCCGGGTCAGCGGCGCCCGGGCCGGAGTCGATCGCCTTGCGGGTGATGTTCACCAGCTCCATCGTGCGGGCGATCATCACGTTGAACCGGTACGAGTCGATCAGCTCGGACGCGTCGGCCACCGTCTTGTGGGTCGCCTTGCGCAGCGCCAGGTCACCGGTGGAGAAGTCCACCCCGACCGGCGACTCGACCGAACCGGCCAGCCGCCAGGCGCGCTGCAGGAACCGGGCCGAGCCACCGGGCGACAGGTCGGCCCAGTCGATGTCGTCGTCCGGCGGACCGGCGAAGACCATCGTCAGCCGGATCGCGTCGACCCCGAAGGCGTCCAGCTGGTCGCCCAGGTTCACCCCGTTGCCCAGCGACTTGCTCATCGACTTGCCCTCGTTGATCACCTGGCCCTGGTTCATCAGCCGGGTGAAGGGTTCGGTCGCGTTCAGCAGCCCCATGTCGTGCAGCGCCTTGGTGAAGAAGCGCGCGTACAGCAGGTGCAGTACGGCGTGCTCCTTGCCCCCGACGTACTGGTACGTCGGCATCCAGCGGTCCACCGCGGCCCGGTCGAACGGCCCCTCGGTGAAGTCCGGCGAGATGTAGCGCAGGTAGTACCAGGACGAGTCGACGAAGGTGTCCATCGTGTCGGTGTCCCGCTCGGCGGCGCCACCGCACTTCGGGCAGGCCACCTCGACCCAGTCGCGCGCCGAAGCCAGCGGCGAGACGCCCTTGGGAGCCAGCGCCTCACCCCGCAGGTCGGGCAGCTCGACTGGCAGCTGGTCGTCCGGCACCGGTACTTCGCCGCAGTCGGGACAGTGGATCATCGGGATCGGCGCTCCCCAGTAACGCTGCCGGCTCAGCAGCCAGTCGCGCAGCCGGAAGTTGATCGTCCGCTCGCCCAGCCCCTTGTCCTCCAGCCAGTCGATCATCGTCGACTTGGCCTCGGCGACACCCAGCCCGTCCAGGCTGATCTCGGCGTTGGCGCTGTTGATCGCCGGCCCGTCGCCGGTGAACGCCTTGCCGTCGAACCCCTCGTCCGGCTGGACGGTCCGGACGATCGGCAGGCCGAACTTCTCGGCGAACTCCCAGTCGCGCGAGTCCTGGCCGGGCACGGCCATGATCGCGCCGGTGCCGTAGTCGGACAGCACGTAGTCGGCGGCCCAGACCGGGATCCGCTCACCGGTCACCGGGTTGGTCGCGTAGGCGCCCAGGAAGACACCGGTCTTCTCCCGGTCGGTGCTCAGCCGCTCGATCTCGGTCGACGCCTTGACCGCCTTCAGGTACTCGTCGAAGGCCTCCTGCTGCTCCGGCGTGACCAAGTCGGCGGCCAGCTTGGAGTCCGGCGCGACCACCAGGAAGGTGGCCCCGAACAGCGTGTCCGGCCGGGTGGTGAAGACCTTGATCGGCTCCTCGTGACCTTCGACCACGAAGCCGGTGAAGGCGCCCTCGGAGCGGCCGATCCAGTTCCGCTGCTGCAGCAGGATCTCCTCCGGCCACTCCAGCTGGTCCATGTCGTCCAGCAGCCGCTGGGCGTAGTCGGTGGTCTTGAAGTACCACTGGGTCAGCTCGCGCTTGGTCACCTCGAAGCCGCAGCGCTCGCAGCGGCCCTGGACGACCTGCTCGTTGGCCAGCACGGTCTGGTCGTTCGGGCACCAGTTCACGTACGACGCCTTGCGGTAGGCCAGCCCGCGCTCGTAGAACCGCAGGAACAGCCACTGCGTCCAGCGGTAGTACTCCGGGTCGGAGGTGTGCAGCCGGCGCGACCAGTCGAAGCTCAGCGCGTACCGGCGGATCGACTCGGCCTGGGTCTCGATGTTGGCGTAGGTGTAGGTCGCCGGGTGCTCGTTGCGCTTGATCGCCGCGTTCTCGGCGGGCAGCCCGAAGGAGTCCCAGCCGATCGGGTTCAGCACGTCGTACCCCTGCTGGAACCAGTACCGCGACAGCACGTCGTGCAGCGCGAACACCTCGCCGTGCCCCATGTGCAGGTCGCCGGACGGGTAGGAGAACATCGTCAGCGCGTACCGGCGCTCGGCCGAGCCGTCGTCCTTCGCCTTGAACGGGTCGAGCTTCTCCCAGACCGGCCGCCACTTGGCCTGCATGGCGTTGAAGTCGTAGCCGCCGCGATCGATCGCGTCGTCCGCCTCGTGCTCCACCTGGTCGCTCACCGTCGTACTCCTGCGTTCTCATATGCCCGGAAATGAAAAAACCCCTCACACAGGGAGGGGACGCCGTAGTGGTCAGCGCTCAGAAGGCGCCCAGTACGGCTAGCTAAGGAGAAGGCTCACTCGCATAGCACCAGGTTAGCGCATCAGCCGAACGACGTCCCGCCGGTTCTCCGAAACTCCCCCGGGGTCCGGCCGTAGTGCCGCTTGAAGGCGGTGGAGAACGGCCGCACGTCGGAGTACCCACAGGCGTGAGCGATCTGGGTGATGCTGCGCGAGGGCTCCAGCAGCAACTGTGCGGCCAACTCCAACCGGAGCCACCGCAGGGTCGCCATCATCGAGGCGCCCACCGCCTGACGGAAGAGCCGCTCCGCATGCCGTTCCGACAGATGTACTGCGGCCGCCACCTCCCGCACGGTCACCGGCCGAGCCAGGTTGTCCAGCAGGTGCCGCTGCATCGCTTCCACTACTACTGGGCCTCGATCCCGCGCCACGGGCTCCACCGACAGATCCGACGGCAGCGCGAAGGCCCGGGCGGTGTCGAGCACCAGTGCGGCCCCTAGAGCCGACACTGCCTCGCCGTAGCCGGATCGCGGCTCCGCTGCCTCACCGGCCAACGCTGCAACAACACCAGGCAGCCCACCCAGCTCACGCGAGAGCACCGGCCCGTCAGAGCGAGTCAGCCCCGACCACCAGCCAGTACCGGCGACACCCACGACCGGGCGAAAAGTGAAACCCCAGAAGGCGATCCCGAGCGGCGCCGCTCGGCTCGACTCGATCTCGTGCACATCCCCCGGCCGGGCCAGGAACACGTCGCCGGCGGCAACGTCGTACTCCGCCGGGCCGCAGTTGAACCGACCCTCCCCCGAGTACGCCAGACAGACCTCGTGGAACGAGTGGGTGTGCGAGTAGTTCCGCCAGTACTCCGGCCGGTAGTGCCCCCAGCTGACGAAGTCGGCCCGGAATCCGCCGACCTCGCAGGACTCGAGCAAGCCCGCGAGGTCGACGAACCGGTCCGCCGTCGCCAAAGCCGGGAGGCTCAAATACTGCTCCTGCCGGTCGGGTCGATACCGCGCAGGATCATGCCCTGGCCCAGCGAGTGCTCGTGGGTGCGGACGGTCGGCGGGTCGGACGGGTCGCGGTACTGGACCAGCCAGGTGGTGCGTGGCTCACTGCTGACGTTCACACCCGAGCCGTGCACGGTCAGGTAGGTGAAGAACAGCACGTCGCCTGCCTCGGCCGGCTGCGGTACCGCGTCCTCGAACGGCACGTCGGGCAGGTGGAACGAGCCCTCCGGGTCGTGTTCGCGCGGCCCGGCGTGATGGCTGCCCGGGATCACCCGCACGCAGCCCTTCTCCTCGGGGGCGTCGTCGAAGTGGAAGATCGCGGCGCCGACCCGGTGGTACTTGTGCGGGAAGAACGGGTAGTCCTGGTGCAGCGGGAACGGCGAACCGTTCTCCGGCGGCTTCACGAACAGCTTCGTGTGGTGCAGCTGGACGTCCTCCACCCCCATCACCGCGGCGGCCACATCGGTGAAGCGCGGGTCCACCAGCAGCTTCGAGAAGGCCGCGTCGTAGAACTGCGCGTCGTGCAGGTGCTGGAGCCGGGTCTTGGCGTCCGACATCCCCATCGCGGACTGCCAGGTCGGGTCGTCGTCGCGGTTCAGCCGGGCCAGCAGCGCATGGCTGGTCTCCCGGTACGCCGCTGCTTCTGCCTTGCTGAGCAGGCCTTTCACCAGCACGAAACCCTGCTCGGCGTACTGCGCGGCGAGCGCCGGCAGCTCCGCTCGATGCTGCGTGATCGTCATCTCGGATCCCTCCTGATCGGGTACCTCCGAGCCTAGGAACAACGGCGCCCGAGCAGCAGGATCTGCCCGGACGCCGATGTTCGTCAAACGGACACGCAGTCAGTCGGTGGGCTCCGCGGCGACCACGATCGGGCGCAGCCGGGCCCACAAGGTGAACAGGGCGGCGAAGGCGAGCATGCCGATCCCACCCCACAGGTTGATGTTCAGACCGTCGGCCTTGGCCACCTCGGCCGGGTCGGCGATCAGACCGAGGATCGTCAGCACCGCGCCGTAGATCCCGATCAGCAGCGCGATCACCACCCGGATGTCGAACGCGCCGGCTTTCTTCTTCTCTGCCATCTCGTTTACTCCTTCCGGGTCAGGCGAAGATGATGTTGAGGACGACGACCATACCCAGCGCGATACCGGCCAGCACGGTCGGCTTGCGGTACCAGCCGTGGTCGCCCTCCTCGGCCACCTCGGTCCGGTCCTCCTTGAGGGTCAGCGAGTAGACCAGGCCCTTGAGTTCCTCGTCCGACTTCGGTCTGGTCGCCATACTCACGACGATGCTGACCAGGATGTCGACCACGAAGGCCGCGCCGGCGCCGACGAAGCTGGCGCCCTGGCCCGGCAGGTCGATCGTGCCGGTCTCGGACAGGACGAAGACCAGGATCGCGGTCGACGTGCCGCTGACCAGGCCGACCCAGCCGGCCGTCGCCGTCATCCGCTTCCAGAACATACCGAGGATGAAGGTGGCGAACAGCGGCGCGTTGAAGAACGAGAACAGCTGTTGCAGGTAGTCCATCAGGTTGCTGTAGCCGGAGGCGATCGCCGCCGTGCCGATCGCGACGATGGTGCCGCCGACGGTCGCCCAGCGCCCGAGGCGCAGGTAGAACGCGTCGTCGCGGTCCTTGATGACGTAGCGCTCCATCAGGTCGTAGGTGAAGACCGTGTTGAAGGAGCTGAGGTTCGCCGCCATACCGGCCATGAAGGAGGCCAGCAGACCGGTGATCGCGAGCCCGAGCATGCCGTTCGGCAACAGGTCGCGCATCAGCAGCAGCAACGCGTCGTTGTAGGTCACCGACCCGTTGCCGGTCTCCTTCAGTTGCTGCAACTCCGGCACCGCGACCGCCGCGATCATGCCGGGGATGATGACGATGAACGGGATGAACATCTTCGGGAAAGACCCGATGATCGGGGTCCGCCGGGCCGCCGACATGTTCTTGCTGGCCATCGCCCGCTGGACCTCGACGAAGTTCGTCGTCCAGTAGCCGAACGACAGCACGAAGCCGAGGCCGAAGACCAGCCCGATCACCGACAGGAAGTCCGAACCGAAACCGCTCAGTTCGTTGCCGGGCCAGGCGTGCAACTGCTCGGCGCCACCCTTCGGCGACGCGGAGATCTTGTCCACCAGCCCCTGCCAGCCGCCGACCTTGTGCAGACCGATAATGGTCAGCGGCAGCAGCGCCGCCACGATCACGAAGAACTGCAGCACCTCGTTGTAGATCGCGGCCGACAGCCCGCCGAGGGTGATGTAGCTGAGCACGATGATCGCGGCCAGGATGGTGGACAGCCAGATCGGCCAGCCGAGCAGCACGTTGACGATGGTGGCCAGCAGGAACAGGTTGACACCGGCGATCAGCACCTGGGCCACGGCGAAACTGATCGCATTCACCAGATGCGCCGGTTTGCCGAACCGCCGGAGCATGAACTCCGGCACGCTGCGGACCTTGGAGCCGTAGTAGAACGGCATCATCACGACGCCGAGGAACAGCATCGCCGGGATCGCGCCGATCCAGAAGTAGTGCACGGTCGGCATCCCGTACTGCGCGCCGTTGGCCGACATGCCCATGATCTCGATCGCGCCGAGGTTGGCCGAGATGAAGGCCAGCCCGGTCACCCAGGCCGGCAGCGACCGGCCGGAGAGGAAGAAGTCCAGGCTGTTCGAGACCGCGCGTTTGGCGAGGTAGCCGATGCCGAGGACGAAGGAGAAGTACAACGCGATGATGATGTAGTCGATCGCTGTGGCATCCAGCCGCAGGATCGATTCTTGCGCTAGCACAAGCCGGCCTCCGCATCGTCGATATGACGCTTAGTGACGCTACCGGTGAGGAACGTTACTCTTCCTCGCCGACAGAACCGCACCCGGCCGCGCCGGGCGGACTGTCTCCATCCCGATCTCCATCCCAGGATGGACTGAAACGTCGGCCCCGTCTCCTAACCTCGGGCAGGTGAACACGAAGGCGATCTTCGGGGAGACCGGGTGGCTCGGCCGGGCGATGACCTCGTCCGTGGCGATCGGGGTCCTGGCGACTTCGCGTCCGTCTGAGCAGTGGGTCTGGGCCGTCCTCGGAGCGGGTCTGCTCACCTTCCTCGCCGGTACCGCGTTGATGACGCTGCGCCCGACCTGGGCCGTCGGCCTGCTCGCCTATGCCGCGATCAGCTCGGCGTTCGTCACCGGTGTACCGAAGTCCAACGCGCTGGTGGTGGTCCTGATCGCGATCACCGACATCGCGGTCATGGCGCACCCCTGGCGGAACCGGCCGATCATCGTCGTCGGCGTCGCTTGCACGTTCGCCTATGCCCTGTCCGGTTGGCATTGGGATCGCCCCGCTTCCTGGTTCTTCACCGAGCTGATGTGGACCGGGATCCTGGTCGCCTTCGGGCTCAACCGCCGCCAGTACGAGGTGCAGGCGCGGCAGACGGCGCAGTTGCTGGAGCAGACCCAGCTCGCTCAGCAGGAGCACGCCCGCGCCGCCGCGCTGGACGAACGCGGCCGGATCGCACGCGAGCTGCACGACGTACTGGCCCACTCGCTCGGGGCCCTCTCGGTGCAGCTCGAGGTCGCCGAGGGACTGCTTGCCGATCGCAACGACACGGCGGGTGCTCTCGATCGGGTACGCCGGTCGCGCAAGCTGGCCGTGCAGGGATTGGTGGAGGCCCGCAGCGCGGTCGCCGCGTTGCGTACGGACGAAGTACCGGCGTTGCCCGAGGCACTCGCCGCGATGGCGGAGCAGCACGAGAAGGATCATCAGACGGAGGTGACGATGACGAACTCCGGTACGCCGCGGCCGATCGCCTCGGGGATCACCGTCGCGTTGCTCGGGGCCGCTCGGGAGGCGTTGACCAATGCCGGCAAGCATGCGTCCGGGCAGGCTGTCGAGGTACGGCTCGATTACCGCAAGGGGGTCAGATTGATGGTTCGCACACCAGGCACCACCGACTCGATCGGCCAGGGCTTCGGATTGACCGGCATGCGGGAGCGGCTCGCCCTGGTCGGTGGCAAGCTGGAGGCCGGACCGGACGGCGACGGCTGGCTGGTCGTTGCGGAGGTGGCGGATGCCTGACAGTCCAGTACGAGTGGTGGTCGCGGATGATCAGCAGGTCGTGCGCGAAGGCCTGGTGGCGCTGCTCGGGTTGATCGCCGGGGTCGAGGTGGTCGGCTCGGCGGGCAACGGCGCCGAGGCCGTCGAGCTCGTTGCTGGCGGCAACGTCGACGTCGTGCTGATGGACCTGCGGATGCCGGTGCTGGACGGAATCCAGGCGACCGCGCGGATCACCACGGAGTACCCCGGGGTCGCCGTGCTGGTGCTGACGACGTATGCCGACGACGAGTCGATCGCCCTCGCGCTGCGGGCCGGGGCGCGTGGCTACCTGACCAAGGACGCGGGCCGGGTGGAGATCGGCGCGGCTCTGCATGCGACTGCGGCCGGGCAGTCGACGTTCGATCCGGAGGTGTCCCGCAAGCTGATCGCGGGGCTGCCGTCGATACCGGCGCCACGCACCGACGGGCTGACCGCGCGGGAGAGCGAAGTACTGCAGCTGATCGCGCGCGGGCTGAGCAACGCCGAGATCGCCGCGTCGCTGTTCATCGGGGAGACGACGGTGAAGACGCACATCAACAACACGTTCGCGAAGATCGGCGCCCGGCATCGCGCCGAGGCCGTCCGGTACGCCTACCGGCACGGCCTCGCCGCGCCCTAGACCTTCAGCCCCTCAGACCTGCAGACCCTGCGGACCTCAGGCCTGCAGACCTTGCGGACCTCAGATCCGCAGCTCGGCGACGACCGGACGGTGGTCGCTGCCGGTCGACTCCATCACCCAGGCCTTGGTCGGGGTGACGCCGCGAACCATGATGTGGTCGATCCGGGCCATCGGGAAGCTGGCCGGCCAGGTGAAGCCGAAGCCGTGGCCGGCCGCCCCCTGGGCCGACCGCAGACCGAAGGTGAGCGGCGCCAGACTGCGGTCGTTCGCCGTACCGTTGAAGTCGCCCATCACGATCACGCCGGCCAGTTTCTCCTGCGCGATCTGCTCGCCGAGCTGCTTGATCGTGTCGTTGCGCTGGTTCGAGGTGAAGCCGCTGGTGCCGATCCGGACCGACGCGAGGTGCGCGACGTACACCGCGACCTTGCCCTCCGGCGTGGCTACCTCGGCCCGCAGCGCGCGGGTCCACTTGAAGCCGACGTCGACCGACTCACTCTCCTCGACCTGGTACTTCGACCAGAGCGCGACGGTGCCGCGGGTGACCATGTACGGGTAGGTCGCCGCGAGCTCGGCCTTGTAGACCTTAAGGTCGCCCGAAGTGAGCTCCTCTAGCGCGACGATGTCCGCGTCGGCGGTGAGCAGGTCCCGCGCGGTCCGTTGCGGATCCTTGTTGGCCGCGTCGACGTTGTGCGACAGCACCCGCAGGTCGTACGGGCCACCACTCTTGCCCGGGATGACCAGGTTGCCGTACATCACGCCCCAGATGATCGTCGGGACCAGCAGCGCCATCCCCGCGGTCGCCGATCGGCGAACCACGGCCGCGACGATCAGCACCGGAATGGCGACGCCGACCCAGGGCAGGAAGGTGTCCAGCAGGCTGCCGAGGTTGCCGAACGAGTTCGGCACGTGCCGGTGGAACAGCAACGGCAGCGCGGTCAGGATCGCCAGCACCGCGATGAACCAGCCACGGCGCCACTTACCGCCCTTGCGATCGCGGCGTGCGGCGGCCCGCCCGGAACTCGACCCGGTGGCCGGCTTACGGCGGCCGGTCCCGGACTTGCGGCGGTTGGGCAGTGTCTGGCGGTCGGACATGGTCTGATTCTTGCCCACGCCGGGTCCGGACCAAAGCCGGGTCGACCCTGATCATCCCGACGGCGGACCCATTTCATCCGTTGGTACCACCGCGGTGGTCCGAACGGACGGCTCCAGACCTGTTGCTCCAGGCAACAGATCTGGAGCCGCGCCGGGTCAGCTCTGGTCGTCGACGACCGCGTCGGCGGCGTTCTTCTTCACCGACGCGACGCCGTTCAGCGCCGAATCCTTGCTCTTGTACCCCTCAGAACTCGCGATGATCTGCCCGTTCGGCGCCTTCAGCCGAAACCGGTACTCACCCCGCCCGTCCTTGTAGACCTCGAACTTGGCCGCCACGATCCACCCTCCTGGTGCGTCAGGTCGTCCTACCCCTGCTGTATCTGTCCAGAAGGCATCGGTGTTACCACGAATCGCCGCGAGTTCTGGCGTAGTTCTCGCCGGACGCCGACAATGCGGGATATGCGTGACCAGACAACTACCGAACCGTTCGTCGTCCGCCGGACCGGACTGGGGACGACGACCTCGATCCTGTCCGTCGGTGGGCTGCTCGTCGCGCTCGAGCTGCTGGTGACACTGGCCTGCGTGGTCGTCGCCCAGGTGCGCGACGAGCCGATGCGCGGACCACTCGAGGCGGTCTGGCTGTCCTGGGGCGGCATGCCGCTGATCTTCGCGATCGGCCTGCCGATCCTGGTCGCGGTGGGGGCGATCACCACCTCGGAGTCACGCCGGGAGGCCGACTCCGACGACGTACTGCTCTGTATCGACAGCAACCGCGTGTACCTCGGCGGTGACCAGCCGCAGACCCTGTCGTGGGACCAGGTGCACGGCATCTGCCGGGTCGAGCGTCACGAGGTCGACCCCGAAGGCGACGAGAGCTGGGACCAGCACCTGATCGTGCTGACCCATCCCGAGTCCGAGCTGGCCACCAACTCCAAGGCCTGGGGCCCGTCCCGTGACTGGCCGGGCAGCTCCGACCTGCTGGGCAAACCACTCGCCTTCGAAGCACTTGTGGAAGCGGTCCAGCGGCACGCGCCCCACGTGCCGGTCACCGACCGCGGCCGCGTCCTCGACTGAGAGTCCGCGGCCGGCCGGTGCGTCAGGAGTTGATCAGCTCTTGCCGCCGAGCAGCCTCTCCAGGTCGTTCAGGGTGGCCATCGCGCCGATCGGCCCGAGGCCGAGGAACCAGACCTCGTCGTCGACGCGGGCGACCTTGCCGGCCTTGACCGCGGGCAGCGCTTGCCAGATCTTGCCGTTCACGACCGTGTTCTCCGCGGTCTGGTCGGGCTTGCCGTAGCTGGAGTAGAAGATCCAGTCGCCGTCGGCCTGGCCGATGTTCTCCTGGGAGACCTCCAGCGCCAGCTCCTTGATGTCTTGCACCTTCGGCCGCGGCAGGCCGATGTCCTTCAGCAGCACGCCGATGAACGACAGGTTGCCGTAGAGCCGGATGTCGCCGGGCCGGAACCGGACCAGCGAGATCGTCGGCGTACCGGAGACCTTGCTCTTCACCTCGTCGGCACGCTTCTGGTAGTCGTTCAGCAGCTCGGTGGCCTTCTTCTCCTCGCCGAGCGAATCGGCGACCAGCAGGAAGTCCTCCTTCCACGGGAAGCCCGGACGGATGCTGAAGACGGTCGGCGCGATCGCGGTCAGCTCGGCGTACAGGTCGTTGGCGCGCAGTTTGCTGCCCAGGATCAGGTCGGGCTTCAGCGCGGCGATCGCCTCGAGGTTCAGCTCGCTCACCCCACCGACGGTCTTGATGCCCTGCGCCTTGTCGGCCAGGTAGCTCGGTACGCCGCTCTGCCCGGCGTTCGTCGCCATCCCGACCGGAGTGATGCCGAGCGCCAGCACGCCGTCCAGCTCACCGCTGTCCAGCACCACCACGCGCTCGGGCTTCTTCTCCAGCTTGGTCTCACCCAGCGCGTGCTTGACCGTCCGCGGGAAGACGCCCGGCTCCGCGTCCGAACCGAGCTTCGCGGTCGCCTCGTCAGCCGTGGAGAACAGCCGGCCGCCAGTGGCCACCTCGGTGTCACCGACCCCGGTGTTCGCCGACTTGTCACTGCTGCCACACCCTGCCAGCAGTACGGCCATCAACACCGCGCCGGCGGCCACCCGCCGAGCCGATCCCATCACAAGCTGTCCCATCTCATCGAGAAGTTAGGTATGCCTAACCGAATCGAAACCGATGATACGACACGGGCACTCACTGAACTATTCGCTACCGTCAACCGGACAGCGCCACCGTCTCGCCCGCCGCCAAGGTGAGCTCGACCGGCGCACCACCAGCAATCCGTACTGCGTACGCGCCCGCCACATCCGCCGTCACCACAGCCGACGTCACCTCACCACCGACCCAGGTGACGTCGAAAGCCAGTCCCCCACGCGCCCGCAGCCCGCGGTACGAGCCGTCCGGCCACTCGGCAGGCAGAGCCGGCAGCAGCTGGATCACGTCGGTATGGCTCTGGATCAGCAGCTCGGCGATCGCGCCGGTGAGCCCGAAGTTCGCGTCGATCTGGAAGATGTCGCCGTCGCGGTGCAGTAAGTTGTCCGAGACGAGCCGGCTGGTGTAGTCACGCAGTACCGCGGCGGCCTTCTCGGGATCGAAAAGCCTTGCCCACAAAGCGATAAGCCACGCACTCGTCCAGCCACCCGGCGGACGACCGGAGGTCCGTACTGCGAGTGACGCGCGCACGGCCGCCGCCCAGTCCGGCGTACTGGCCGGGTCCATCTGCGCGCCCGGGTAGAGCCCATAGAGGTGCGACTGGTGGCGGTGATCGAACTCGGACGGCGGCCAGTCGGTCTGCCACTCCATCAGCCGGCCGTCGTCGGCGACCTGGATCTCGGGCAGCCTGAGCAGCGCCGCCTGACCGCGGGCGGCGACCTCGCTCGCCAGGCCGAGCTCGGCTTCGGCCTCCTGCAGGTTGGCGACCAGTTCGCGGATCAGCCAGTTGTCGTAGGTCGTGGTGAGGTCCACGGAGGCCTTCTCGCCGGATGCTACGTAGAAGTGGTGTTCGGGTGCTGTTGAGGGGATGAACTGCAGTCGGCCGTCGCGGTCCTCGACCAGCATCGAGAGGACGAACTCGGTCGCGCCTCGGAGTACGGGGTAGGCCTTGGCACGGAGGAAATCTGCGTCGGGGTGGAAGCGGTGATGCTCCATCAGGTGTGCGGAGAGCCAGACCCCGCAGGTGGCGGCCATCGACCAGACGGGATCGTCGCCGCCTGCGCCGACCGGCCAGCTCGCCATCCAGAGATCGGAGTTGTGGTGCGAGACCCAGCCGGGGGCGTCGTACAGGATGCGGGCGGTCTCGGCGCCGGACCCGGCCAGGTTGACGAGGTTGTCGGTGAGCGGGTCGAAGCATTCACGCAGGCCGGCGACGTCGGCGGGCCAGTAGTTCATCTGGGTGTTGATGTTGTTGGTCCAGTCGCTCGCCCACATCGGGCGGCGGTCCTCGTTCCAAATGCCTTGCAGGTTCGCTGCTTGCGTTCCTGGACGAGAGGACGCCATCAGGAGGTAGCGGCCGAAGCCGAAGATCAGGGCGGCCAGGCCGGGGTCGGTGCCGCCGGCGGCGACGGCGCGAATGCGTTCGTCGGTGGGGAGGTCGACGGGCTCGCCGAGGGTCAGTTCGGCGCGGTCGTAGAGGGTGGTGTGGTCCTCCAGATGGCGCTGCTTGAGCTTGCCGAGGTCGACGGCGTCGAGCAGCTCTGTTGCCTCGCGCAACGCGGTCGCCGGATCGGAGCCAGGGGCAACTGACCAGCCTTCGAAGGTGCTTGCTGCTGACAACAACACGGTGAGGGCGTCAGCGCCGCGCACGCTGAGCCCGGCGTTGCTTGGGGTGACTGTCCCGCCGGTCGTGAAGGCGCGCAGGGCTACACCGAAGCCGATCCCCCGGCCTTCCTCGTACCGGATCGGTTCCGGGCTCTGCCGGTACTCGATGGTGAGGTCCGACGGCGCGTGGCCGGTCAGCGTCACGGTCGATCCGTCGGCCGCGGTGATGAAGGGGTGCTGGCTGGTCAGCGCGAGATCGAGATCAACAGAACCCAGTTGATCGGCCTCGATCGTCCAGACCATCACCTGATCCGGCGTGGACACATAAGTCTCTCGACGGAACCTCACGTCTCCCCGGGTGTAGCCGACCGCCACGATTCCGGTCCGGAGGTCCAAAGAACGCCGGTACTCAGAGGAGCTGCCCGGCGACGTGATCAGCAGGTCGCCCAGTGGCTGGTAGGACTCGACCAGCGGACCCTGCAGCGCCCGCGAGCGCTCCGAAGCGGCGTACCGATCACCCTCGTCAAGCAGCAGCCGGCGAATGTCGGCCAGTACTTCGGGGCCGTCCGTCACCTCCAGCTTGCGCGGACCGGCCCCCGACCAGACATCATCCAGGTTCAGCGCGATCCGCTCCTCGTCGACCCGGCCGAACACCTTCGCGCCGAGATGCCCGTTGCCGATCGGCAGGGCCTCGAACCAGTCCGGGGCCGGAGTACGGAACCACAGTTCGTGCGACATACGGAGCATCCTTCAAGACGCAGGGAAGCCGTGCCGAGGGCTAAGACGGTAGCCCTCGGCACGGCTGGATCTACTGGACTACTTGGAGCCGGACTTGTACTTGTCGTAGGCCTTCTGCTCGAGCTCGAGGTACCGGGTCATACCGGTGCTGTCGAGGCCCTTCACATAGGCGTCCCAGCCGGTGTCGATGTTCTTCGTGCCGGTGATGAAGGCCAGCTGGCTCTGGGTGATGTAGCTGTTCAGGTTGGTCTGCAGCGTGGCCAGCTCGGCGCTCAGGCTCGGGTCCACCCAGACCGAGGCCGACGGGAACCAGACCGACTTGTCGGCGTGCGGCTCGTACTGCTTGGTGGCCTGGAACAGCCGCCGCTCGAGACCGGCGTCCGAGTAGATGTCGGCCGGTACCGCCTGCTGGTTGCGGTAGTCGAGCGTGATGTTGTACTGCGCCATCGCGTCCCAGGAGATGTTCTTCTTGTGCTCGGACTCGCCGAACCGGTAGTAGCCGACCTGGGTCTTGTCGTCGAGCGCGATGTCACCCGGACGCGGCTTGGACCAGCCGACACCCTCCGGACCCATCACGCCGACCTTGCGGCCCTCGTCGCTGTACAGGTAGTCGAGCATCTTGACGGCGGCGACCTGCGCCTCCTTGCTGGCCTTGTTGGTCAGCATGAAGGTGTAGCCGGTCGAGCTCGGGAAGTTGTAGCCGGTGTAGCTCTTGCCGTCGGGACCGGTCAGCGGCGGCACCGAGTCGTACTGCTTGTCGCGACCGTCCTTGGAGCCGAGCTGGACGAAGATGCCCGGCCACAGCACTGGCGACGAGCCGACCGTGATCGCCTTCGGGTTGTTGGCGGTGGCCTTCAGCGCCTCCGCGTTCTGGGTGAAGGAGGCCTTGTCGATCAGGCCCTCCTTGAAGAGGGAGTTGATGTACTTCAGGCCCTCCTTCCAGGCATCGGAGTTGACCGGCGTGACGACCTTGTCGCCGTCCAGCGCGAGCAGCGAGCGGTTGCTGTTGCCGCCGACCGGGTTGTAGGCGAACGCGTTCATCAGGAAGCCCATCAGGCTGCTGTCCTGGACGTCGGTCACCATCGGGATCTCGTCGGCCTTGCCGTTGCCGTTCGGGTCCTGGGTCTTGAAGGCGCGCAGTACGGTGCGCAGGTCCTCGGTGGTCTTCGGCATCTGCAGGTTGAGCTTCTTCAGCCAGGCCGAGTTGATCCACAGCTTGTCCGGGTAGGTGCAGTGGTAGCAGTCCGACCACTGCGGCAGCGCGTAGATGTGGCCGTCCGGCGCGGTCGACATCTCCTTCAGCGTCTTGTTCGAGTCCAGCTGCTTCTGGATGTTCGGCGCGTTGTCCTTGATCAGCTGCTCGATCGGCAGCGCGACGCCCTGGGTGCCGAGCTTCTGCACCTCGGCCTGGGTGATGCCGTCCACCCACGGAATCAGCATGAACAGGTCCGGGTAGTCGCCGCTGGCGAGCGCGATCTGGCGCTTCTCCTTGGCCGGCCCGGCGTCGTAGGTGGTGGTCTGCCAGCGGAACTGGATCTTGAACTTGTCGCTGATCGCCTTGGTCACCAGGTTGGTGTCGAGGTTGTCGTCGGTGCCCTGCGGCGCGAAGGTGTCGATCACGACCTTGCCGTCGGCACTCACCTCGTTCTTGGCGGCCTCGTCGGACTTGTCCGAGCTACAGCCCGCGACAGCCAGCGCGGTGGCTGCCACCAGGGCGGCCACCACCCTGCTCTTGGTTGAGCGCATTTCTGTGTTTCCTCTCTGGAACTTCTTGCTGCTGACTGACTGACTGCTAGCCCTTGACGGCGCCGACCATCACGCCCTTGGTGAAGTGCCGGGCGATGAACGGATAGATGAGGAGTACGGGCAGGCTCGAGATGACGATCAGCGCGTACTTGAGAACGTTCGCCAGCTGCTGGCGTTCGAGGGTCGCGGCCACATCGGCGGCGGCGCCCGCGTTGGTGTTCAGGATCAGGATGTTCCGCAGCACGATCTGCAGCGGGTAGAGCCCCGGGTCCTTGAGGTAGATGAGAGCGTCGAAGTACGTGTTCCACTGGAAGATCGCGTACATCAGGGCGATCACGGCGATCACCGGCTTGGACAGCGGCAGTACGACCGACCAGAGGAAGCGCAGGTCGCTCGCGCCGTCCAGGACGGCAGCCTCGTACAGGTCGTCGGGGATGGTGCTGCGGAAGAACGTCCGGGCGATGATGACCTGCCAGACGCCGATGGCACTGGGGATGACCATCGCCCAGCGGGTGTTGAGCAGGTGCAGGTCCTGGACAACCAGGTACGTCGGGATCAGGCCGCCGGAGAACAGCATCGTGAACAGCAGGCCGCTCATGATCACGTTGCGGCCGAAGAAGGTCTTGCGGGACAACGGGTAGGCGATCGCGATCGTCAACGAGACGCTGATGAAGGTGCCGCCGACGGCGTAGATCAGCGAGTTGTAGTAGCCCTTGAGGATCTGCGGGTCGCTGAGTGCCTCCTGGTAACCGCGCAGGCTCGGCTCGATCGGCCACAGGAAGACCCGGCCGGAGCTGACCGCGTTCGCGCTGCTGAACGAGTTGGCGACCACGTACACCAAGGGGATCAGCACCGCGACCAGGGCGACGGTGAGCATCACCTTGACGCCGATCAGGAAGATCCGGTCGGTGGTGGTCTCGGCGATGGTGGACTTCTGTTCCTTTGTCGCGGCGCTCATGACCACAGTCCGTTCCCGGTGATCCGCTTGGCGGCGAAGTTGACGAAGACCAGCAGGCAGAGGTTGATGACGGAGTTGAACAGACCGACGGCGGTCGCCATGCTGAAGTCGGCGTTGAGCAGGCCGGTCTTGTAGACGTAGGTGGCGATGATCTCGGACTGGGCCAGGTTCAGCGGGTTCTGCAGCAGGAAGGCCTTCTCGAACCCGATCGACATGATGTTGCCGACGCCGAGCACCAGGATGATCACCGCGGTCGGCATGATGCCGGGCAGGTCGACGTTCAGGATCCGCTTGACCCGGCTGGCGCCGTCGATCTTGGCCGACTCGTGCAGCGCGGGGTCGATGCCGGCCAAGGCGGCCAGGTAGATCACCGCGGAGTACCCGGTGGTCTGCCAGACGTCGGACCAGACGTAGATGTGCCGGAAGTAGTTCGGGTCACCGAGGAAGTCGGCCTCCGGGATCCCGAACAGGCCGAGGGCGTCGTCGAAGAAGCCGATCTGCGGTGACAGCACCAGGATGGTCATCGAGACCACCACCACGGTGGAGATGAAGTACGGCGCGTAGGTGACCAGCTGGACGGTCTTCTTGAAGAAGCCGGTCCGGATCTCGTTCAGCGCGATCGCCAGGATGATCGGGATCGGGAAGCTGGCCAGCACGGTGTAGGCGGCGAGCAGGAACGTGTTCTTCACCAGGGACCAGAACACGGGGTTCTGGAAGAACAGTTCGAAGTTCTTGAAGCCGACCCACTCGCTGCCCCACGGCCCCTTGATCGGGCTGTAGTCCTTGAACGCGATCACCGCGTTGGAGATCGGGATGTACTTGAAGATCACGAAGTACGCCAGCGGGACGATGATCAGCAGGTACAGCTGCCAGTGCCGGCGGAAGCTGCGTCTGGCCTCCGTCCAGCGGCTCGGCCGCTTGATCCTGCGGGTCGGCGTCACCACCTGCTTGCGCACCGGCGCGGTCGGCGCCGGTTTCACCTCGATCGTTCCGCTCACTCCCACAGTCCCTTCGGCCAGCTCTGCACGTGCTGTGACAAGCCGTCACTTCTTGGAGCCAAACCGATATCCGATAGGATTTTGGCTCACCACCGGGAGGATGGCACAGAACCCCGGGGAGTGGAAGAGCCGCCACGACTGTCGATATCGGACCTTGACCATGCGGCCGGCGACGGCGCTGCGGCCTTGCCCAGAAGGGATTTCCGGCCCACTCCGGAAGCGGGCAGATCAGTTGCCTAAAGCAATCAATGCGACGAGGTCCCGTGGATCACCACGGGACCTGGGCGGCCATCAGCGCCAGGCGGAGTCACTCTGAGCTGCGACCCCGACTGGTGCGAGAATTTATTTCCTGCGTGAACTATATGGCAGTCAACTGTGCTCCGCCGCTTATGTCAAGACGTGGATACTCCAGCGCCGCCGAGGACCTCGGCCAGCTCGACCCGGCGTTTCGCGGTACCGGACCGGACGGCGGCCTCGACCATCGCGAGGCTCTGCACGTTACTGCTCGCCGGCGTACTGGACGCCTCACCAGTTCGCACACACCGGACGAACTCCACCAGCGAGCCGGCGATCTCCTCCGGTGCGTTGCCAACGGCAATCGATTGCTCGGGATCGCCTGTCCGCGGGGCGTTCTCGCCGTCCCACAGCACTGTGCCGTGCTCGGCGCCGACCCGCCAGCGGCTGTGCCACGGCGTCTCCAGACCGGGGTTGACCCAGCTGCCGTTGAAGACGAACCGGGCGCCGCCGGGGAACTCGAAGATCGCGGTCGCCGCGGCGTCGCCGGCGAACCAGCTCCAGCCCGGGTTGAACGACTCGCAGTACACGGCGACCGGATCCTCGCCGAGCAGCGCGCGGGCCGAGTCGAACTGGTGGATCGCCATGTCCAGCAGCAGCGGGAAGGCCATCTCCTCGCGGAAGCCGCCGAAGTGCGGCGCCTTGGCGAACTCGCAGGACACCACGGAGATCGGGCCGAGCTTCGCGGCCGTCTCGCACAACGCGGTGAACTGGTTGAGGTAGCGCCGCGACTGGCTGATCATCAGCAGCTGCCCGGTCTCCTCGGCGACCTTCGCGATGTACTGCGCTTCGGCCACCGTCGGCGCGATCGGCTTCTCGCAGAGCACCGGCAGCCCGGCTCGCAGCGCCTCCTCGTTGACCGGGTTGTGCGCGGCCGGCACGGTCACGTTGATGACCGCCTCTGCGCCGGTCACGGCCGTCAGCTCCGACAACGAGGCAGCCACCGGCACCAGGGCAGCCAACTCCTCCTCGTTCACCCGTTGCGCCAGGTCGAGATCGAGGTCGACCAGTCCGACCAGCTCGACGTCGGGGTTGCCGGCGAGGTTGTGCAACCAGGCCCGCCCCATCGCACCGGCACCGACCTGAATCACCCGCAGAGGTTCAATCATGGTTCTTCCCATCGATGCTGAGGCGGCCGTGCAGGTGCCAGTCGTGGAATCCGTCGGCGTGCTGGATCGCCTGGCGCAGCGTGCCTTCGTAGGCGAACCCGGTCTTGGCGGCAACTCTGCAGGACGCTTCGTTGGCTGTGGAGTGGTGGATGTCCAGGCGGTTGAAGCCGACCTCCTCGAAGGCCCACTTGCGCATCGCATCGACCGCGAGACCGGCAAGCCCCCGGCCACGGGCCGCCGGCGTCACCCAGTACGAAACTCCGCCGGACGCCTCGGCCAACGAGATCCCCCGCAGCCCCACCTGCCCGAGCGGCTCGTCATCCGCGCCGACGATCGCCCAACTCGCCGCGCTCTCGTCACTCCACCGCGGCCCCCACTGCGCGGTCCACTCGATCGCTTCCTCCGCGCTGTCCAGCCGCCTCACATGCCACCGCTGGATCTCCGGACACCCGAACGCCTCCCGCACCATCGAGGCGTCGGTGTCACACCACGGCCGCAACCGCACCTCGCCATCGACCACGAGACCTGGTTGCTCGAGCGAGCTGAGAGTTCCTGAGGGCAGGGCCGGTTCGACGAGGACAGGCATGGCTGGAGCCTAGAACAAATCCGGTGCGGCCCAGATCCCCCGCGGCGATACTCGTCCGCATGACCTTCACGTGGTGGGACGAGACCGACGGGACCCGGCTCTACCTCCTCACCGACTGGACCGACCTGGCGACGCTGCAGTCGGCTGAGCAGCAGGCTCGCGAACACCTCGCCGCCAATCCGACCACGCAGCGGCCGGTCTTGGGAGCAAACGTCTTCGACGAAGCCGAGCGGGAGATCGTGCTCGCGGCAGGCTTCGGAATCGCCTTCAGCCGGGTGCAGCTGGCGATAGAGCTGACCGACGCCGAGCGAGTGGAACTGCCTGTTGGGCTGGAGTTGCGGCCGGCCGGTCCCGAGGACCACCGTGCGGTCTTCGAAGGCAACGCGGAGGTCTTCCGGGAGCGTTCACTCGGCTACACCCAGGACACCTTCGAGGAGTTCGAGAAGGACGTGGCCGAGGACTTCCCGGACTACTCGTTGTGGCAGCTGGCCTGGGCGGGCGACGAGTTGGCCGGGTGGGTGATCAGTGGAGTCGAGAGTGACGGCACCGCGGACACACCCTGGGTCGGAGTCCGTACTGCGTGGCGACGGCTAGGGCTAGCTTCGACACTGCTGCGGATGAACCACCATGAGCTGTGGAGCAAGGGTGTGCGCACCGCGCGGCTCTGGACGATCGCCGAGAACCCGACCGGCAGCGTGGCGTTGTACGAGGGTCTCGGCTACCGCATCGAGGCGCGTCAGCCGCGGTATCGCAAAGCGGTCTGAACCGGTAAGACCCGACCCGACCATCACGGGGGAACGGCCGGGCCGGGCTAACTCCGATGGTACCCCCAAGTAGCAGCTCCAACCGGGGTGAATCCACGGCGGGAACGCAGCGGGCGGCGGGGTCAGTCCGTCTCGACCCGCCGGCGGTCGTAGCTGGTCTTGATCAGGCTGGCGACCGTCGTCACCAGCAGCGTGCCGGCGATGAAGCCGAGCGAAGTCGCGATCCCGATGTGCGGCAGGTGGATCGCGCCGATGTCGTCGATGTGCGAGCCGTGCAGCGCCTCGATGATCAGCTTCACGCCGATGAAGGCGAGGATCACCGACAGGCCGACGTTCAGGTAGATGACGCGTTCCAGCAGGCCGCCGATCAGGAAGTAGAGCTGCCGCAGCCCCATCAGCGCGAACGCGTTCGCGGTCAGTACGACGTACGCGTCCTGGGTCAGGCCGAAGATCGCCGGGATCGAGTCGAGCGCGAAGATCACGTTCGCCATCCCGATCGCGGAGATCACGATCACCAGCGGGGTCGCCATCTTCCGGCCGTTGGCGTTCCGCGTGACCAGCTTGGCGCCGTCGTAGTCGTGCTGCAGCGGCAGGATCCGGCGCAGGCCGCGGATCACCGCGTTCTCCTGGAAGTCGGTCTCCTCGTTCTCACCCTCGAGCGCGAGCCGGACCGCGGTGTAGACCAGGAACGCGCCGAAGATGTAGAACACCCAGCTCGCCGCGGCGATCGCTGCGGCGCCGGCCAGGATGAAGACGGCCCGGAGCAGCATCGAGACCACGATGCCGATGTAGAGCACCTTGTCCTGGGCCAGCGCCGGCACCGCGAACCTGGCCATGATGATGACGAAGACGAACAGGTTGTCGACGCTGAGGCTGTACTCCGTGATGTAGCCGGCCACGAACTCCGAGCCGGAGGCGTCGCCCGGCTCGAACACGAACAACAGCACCGCGAAGAGGCCGGCCAGGCCGACGTAGAACAGCACCCACCGGGTCGCGTCCTTGATCGTCACGGTGTGGTTGCGCCGGGCGATCACGATCAGGTCGAAGGCCACGATCGCCAGCAGACCGACGACGGTGAGCACCCAGACGTGAGCGGGCACGGCAGAGACCACGACAAACCTCCGGACGGTGGTTACTCCCTGGACAAACGCATCGACCTTACCCGTCGCCGCACTTGGGCGCCGTACGGCAGGTCACAGCAGCGCGCTGATCCGCTGCCACGTCTCCCGGTTGCTCTGCCAGTGCAGCAGCGGCTCGACCTCGGCCGGAGTCACCCATTGGTGGTCGTCGTGCTCGGCGGGTGCCGTCACCACGTCCCGCGACGGCAGCTCGACCACGTACAGCGTCTTGACCACCTCGAAGTCCGAGCCGATCTGCAGCCGGACACCGTCGTCGACGAACCGGAAAGCGGTCGGCTCGACCTGCTGGCCGGTCTCCTCCCACACCTCCCGGACGACGGCCTCGAGCGGCTTCTCGGCTGCCTCGATCCCGCCGGTCAGCGGTTGCCAGAATCCCGTCGCCAGCCGGGCGGACGCCGGCACGTGCAGCAACAGCACCTCGCCGTCAGCGCTCGTCATCCAGCATTCGACACTTCTCCGCACGACCATGGGCCCATCAGATCAGATCGGAATAAGTTGCCGACGCCTCGGCCTTGTACCTGGGCATGAAGGCAATCGTGTTTGACCAGCTCGGCGCGGCCGATTCCGTCCTCCGCCTCGCCGACCGCGATCTCCCTGAACCCGGCGCCGGCGAGGTCCGCCTCCGGGTCGCGGTCTCGGGCGTGAACCCGACCGACTGGAAGGCCCGCACCGGCCTGTACGGCGGCGAAACCGTCGAGTCGGTCCCGAACCAGGACGGCGCGGGGGTCATCGACGCTCTCGGCGCCGACGTCGAGGGCGTGGCAGTCGGCGACCGGGTCTGGGTGACCCTGGCGGCGTACCAGCGCCCCTTGAGCGGGACGGCCCAGGAGTACACGGTCGTGCCGGTCCAGCGGGTGTTCCCGCTGGCCGACGACGCGTCGTTCGACCTGGGCGCGAGTATCGGCATCCCCGCGATCACCGCGCATCGCGCGCTGACGGTCGCCGAGGGCGGACCGACTCGCCTGTCCCCCGGAGCCCTTGAGGGCAAGGTGATTCTGGTGGCCGGTGGCGCTGGGGCGGTCGGCCACGCGGCCGTGCAACTGGCGCGCTGGGCTGGGGCGACCGTCATCGCGACGACGAGCCCCACCAAGACCGGGTACGCCGAGACCGCCGGCGCGCACCACGTCGTGAACTACCGCGACGAGGACGCCGCCGAGCAGATCCGCGGCCTCGCCCCCGAAGGAGTCGACCTGATCGTCGAGGTCGCGGCCGGCGCGAACAACGCCCTGGACCTCGCCGTACTGCGACCGCGCGGCACCATCGCGATCTACGCGAACGACGGCAACCAGCCCTTCGAGCTCGACGTGCGCGCCAACATGGGCCTCAACGCGCGGTACCAGTTCGTGCTCCTGTACTCCGTCGGCTGGGAGATCCTGACCGCCGCCGCGGAGGACATCAACGCGGCGATCGCGGCCGGCGCACTGCCGGTCGGCGAGGACGCCGGGCTGCCATTAATCCGCTACTCGCTCGGCCAGACCGTCGATGCCCACCAGGCGGTCGAGTCGGGTGCCACCGGGAAGGTGCTGATCCAGGTCGCCGACCTCTGACCTGGACAACAAGCGGGCAAGCGCATTCCCGAAGTGTTGACAGGCTCTGACGCAGGGTGGTGTGATGCCAACTGATAGTTAGAATAGGAAGCTTTCCTAACTATCAGTTGGCACTCCTCCCGCCCCGGAGATCAGGAGACCCTCGATGACCCGTCGATCCTTGCGGCGTGCGCTGCTCAGTGGCTTAACGGCCGCGGCCGTCGCGCTCGCCCTCGCCCCCTTGACCCCGACCGCGAACGCGGCGCCGACCGACTACCAGGCTGAGGTCGCGACGATCTCCCAGGGCGTGGTCGAGTCGAACCATGCCGGCTACACCGGCACCGGCTTCGTCAACTACGACAACCTCGTCGGCAGCTACGTCGAGTGGACGGTGACGGCACCGGCCGGCCCGGCCGACGTGACGCTGCGCTACGCCAACGGGACCGCGGCCCAGCGGCCGCTGGACTTCACCGTGAACGGCGTGGCCGGCGCGGTCGGCATCTCCTTCCCCGGCACCGGCGCCTGGACCACCTGGGCGACCAAGACGGTCAGGCTGACGCTGGCCGCGGGGACCAACAAGATTCGCGCCCGCGCCACCACCGCCGACGGCGGCCCGAACGCCGACAAGCTGACGGTCAACCCGACCAGCGCCGACACCACCCCACCGACGGCCCCCGGAAACCTTGCCGTCAGCAACATCAAGTCGAACGCCGCGACCTTCACCTGGACCGCGGCCACCGACGCCGTCGGCGTGGTCCGGTACGAGATCAACCGCGGCGGCAACGTGCTCAAGGTGGTCGACGCCAACACCTTGTCCGCCACTGTGGACACGCTGACCTCCAACACGGCGTACGACGTGTCGATCGGCGCCTTCGATGCCGCCGGCAACGCTTCGCAGCAGAGCAACGTGGTCGCCTTCACCACCCCGCCGAGCAGCGACACCACGCCGCCGACCGCGCCGGGCAACCTGCGCTCGACCGCGACCTCGTCGAACAGCGTGTCGCTGGCCTGGGACGCGTCGACGGACAACAGCGGCAGCATCGCCGGGTACGACGTCTACCAGGGCGCCACCAAGGTGTCGACGACGAGCTCGCTGACCGCCACGATCACGAACCTGACGCCGAACACGCAGTACTCGTTCACGGTCAAGGCCCGTGACCCCGACGGCAACGCGTCGGCGGCCAGCAACACCGTGTCCGTGCGGACGGCCAGCTCGGGCACCGGCGGCATCCCGGGGTACGACCGGGACATCGCCAAGGTCGACCTGGGCTGGAGCGTCGCGTTCCTGCCGGACAACTCGGGATCCGCGCTCGTCACCGAGCGGGACCGGTTCGAGATTCTGCTCGTGACCGCGACCGGGCAGAAGACCACGCTGGGCACGGTTCCGGGCGCTGTCACCACCACCGGAGAGGGCGGCCTGCTGGGCATCGCGCTGTCGCCGACCTTCAGCACCGACCACTGGGTGTACCTCTACCACACGGCCGCGAACGACAACCGGGTCGTGCGGATGAAGTACGAGAACGGCGTCCTGGCCTCCACCTCGTCGCCGGTGCTGACCGGGCTGGCGAAGAACCGGTACCACAACGGCGGCCGGCTGCGGTTCGGTCCGGACGGCAAGCTCTACGCGGCCGTCGGCGACGCCAAGAACAGCGGCAACTCGCAGAACCGCGCCTCGCTGAACGGCAAGATCCTGCGGATCAACCCGGACGGTACTGCGCCCAGCGACAACCCGTTCTTCAGTGAGGGCGGCAACGCGCGGTACGTCTTCGGTCTCGGCTTCCGCAACCCGCAGGGCCTGGCCTGGGACTCCCGCGGCCAGCTCTGGGCCGCCGAGTTCGGCGAGAACAGCCAGGACGAACTCAACCTGGTGCAGAAGGGCGGCAACTACGGCTGGCCCTCCTGTGAGGGGACGATCGGCAACTGCGGCGGCTTCATCGCGCCGAAGCGCACCTGGTCGACCTCCCAGGCCGGCCCGAGCGGCGTCGAGATCGTCAACGACTGGGTCTACATCGCCGGCGTCACCGGCCGCCAGCTCTGGGTCGCGCAGATCAATGCCGCCGGCAACGGTGTCGGTACTCCGCAGGCCGTCTTCTCCGGTCGCTGGGGTCGGCTCCGCAGCGTCACCAAGACCCCCGACGGCGCGCTGTGGCTCAGCTCCACCAACGACGACATGAACGGTGGCAGCCCGAACGGCATCGACAACGTCATCGTCCGGCTGAAGTTCCCCACTCCGTAACCCAATACAACGACGGCCCTCCCTTTCTCGGGGAGGGCAGTCGTCGCGTCACCAGCTGGTGTTGAGCGGTTTGCCCTCGGAGTACCCGGCGGCGCTCTGCACGCCGACGACAGCGCGGTGGTGGAACTCCTCCAAGGTGGTCGCGCCCACGTAGGTGCAGGAGCTGCGGACGCCGGAGACGATCGAGTCGAGCAGGTCCTCGACGCTCGGGCGTTCGGGGTCGAGGTACATCCGGGCGGTCGAGATGCCTTCGCCGAAGAAGCCCTTGCGGGCACGCTGGAAGGCGGTGTCGTCCGCAGTACGGAGTCTTACCGCGCGGGCCGACGCCATCCCGAAGCTCTCCTTGTAGATGCGGCCATCGCTGTCGCGATGCGGGTCGCCGGGCGACTCGTAGGTGCCGGCGAACCACGAGCCGATCATCACGCTGGAAGCTCCCGCGGCGAGGGCGAGCGCGACGTCCCGCGGATGCCGCACTCCCCCGTCGGCCCAGACATGCTTGCCGAGCTCGCGGGCCCTGGTCGCGCACTCCAGTACTGCGGAGAACTGCGGCCGGCCCACCGCCGTCTGCATCCGGGTCGTGCACATCGCGCCCGGGCCGACTCCCACCTTGATGATGTCGGCACCCGCTTCGACCAGGTCCTCGACACCTTCGGCGGTCACCACATTGCCCGCAACGATCGGTACTTCGGGCTGCAGCGCGCGGACAGTTCGCAGTACGTCGAGCATGCGTTCCTGGTGGCCGTGGGCGGTGTCGATCACCAGCAGGTCGATACCCGCGTCGAGCAGCGCCTTCGCCTTCTGCTCGGCGTCACCGTTGATGCCGATGGCCGCGGCGACCCGCAACTTGCCTTGGGCATCCAGAGCAGGTTCGTAGAGCGTGGCGCGGAGGGCACGTTGCCGGGTGAGGATGCCGACGATGCTGCCGTCCGCGTCGATCACCGGAGCCAGCCGGTGATGTCCACCATGCAATTGATTGAATGCCTCCTCCGCCGCGATGCCGGCCGGAAGGGTCAGCGGTTCGCGCGACATGATGCCTGCGAGCTGGGTGTAGCGGTCGACGCCCTCGCAGTCCGCGTCGGTCACCACGCCGACCGCGCGGCCGTTCTCGACCACGATCACCGCGCCGTGCCCGCGTTTCGGCAACAGGTTCAGCGCTTCGCCGACCGTGCCGCTCGGCGTCATCACCAGCGGGGTGTCGTAGATGGTGTGCCGTTGCTTGATCCACGAGACCACCTCGGTCACCACCTCGACCGGGATGTCCTGCGGGATCACCGCCAGCCCGCCGCAGCGCGCGATCGTCTCGGCCATCCGCCGTCCGGAGACCGCGGTCATGTTCGCGGCGACGATCGGGATCGAGGCCCCGCTGCCGTCCCGGGTCGCCAGGTCGACGTCCAGCCGCGACTGCACCGCGGATCTGTTCGGCACCAGGAAGACGTCGTTGAAGGTCAGGTCCTGCTCCGGCTGCTGCCCCCGTACGAACCGCAAAGCACTCACCTCACTGCTCAGGCGTCAGATGCCCTGGACATTACGGGACCGGCCGGTCCTGACCTACGGATTCGGAACCGATGATTTCGGCCGGATCAGAAAGGAACGCTCTGCATCTTGACAGGCACTGACGGTCAATTCACTCTGACTGAAAATGTGGGGCTGGGTCTTCGACACACGAAGAGGTGGGGAACATGCAGGTACGAGCACCTGACGGCCGCGAACTCACGGTCAAAGGAAATCCGTGGCCGTTCATGAATCCTTGGTCCTACATCGTCTGGGCCTACGGCGAGGGTGGCGGCACCCGGTTCAACATCACGCCGGCCGGGTCGACCGAGCTGATCGCCAAGCAGACCGGCGAATGGGCCGATCTCAAGGTGCGTGAGATCAGCTGGAACGGCGCGCGGATCCAGTCCCACGAGGACAAGGTGCACGGCGGCACCACGCTGCTGTGGATCGGCCCGCACAACGAGATCGGCACCTTCGTCAGCGGTACCGGGGTTCCGCTCGAGCTGTTCATGGACACCTTGGCGAAGTTCGACCTGCGGGACGCACCCGAGGGCGTGACCATGCTGCCGCGGGCCGGCTCCGGGCTGCGGCTCACCAATCTGCTGGCCACCAACGCGATCGACCAACTCTGCTCGGTGCAGATCAAGCCGGTCGCCGACGCGCACGGACTGATCCCCGCCACCAAGGGCAAGGGCGTGACCGGTGGCGCGATGTGGCGCTTCGACGAACTCGACAAGGCCGGGGACGTGCGGGTCCGCTCGGCCTTCGTGGTCAACAACTCGACGGCGACGACCGTGGTGGCCAACCGGCCGACCGACCCGAAGTTCATCTCCGTGGTGGAGTCCCTCACGTGTTCGCTGAGCGGCTGAGATGCAGAACCTGCTGAACTCGCTGGCCGTGCTGGCCTTCCTGGGCACCGTCCTGCTGTTCTTCGCCTTCGCGGCGTTGCTGCGGACGGTGCGCGAACTGCAGTCCGCTCTGGTCCGGGCCCAGTCGGGTGCGCCGGCGCCGAACACCCCGAGGTCGGTGGCCCGGTTCAAGTCCGACGACGGCCGGCCCACCTTCGTTCTGGTGGTGTCCGAGAACTGCGCCAACTGCATCGACCGCACCCGTCACTTGGTCGAGACAGCCGGCACCTCGCCGCTGGGCCACGTCCTGGTGCTGTGTGGCGGCGCGTGCGCGGACTGGGTGGCGGGCAGTCCGGTGAAGGCGCTGACCGACTCGGACCTGCTGGGCTCGATCGGCATCGGCGCCACCCCGTCCTTGATCCGGTACGAGGCCGACGGCACCGAGCAGTGGCGCCGGGTGATCGGCGCGGACGAGGACCTGGACGACCTGCTCGGCCTCAACACCTTGACCACAGCACCACCGACCCCTGCACCGACGGAGGTTGACGCATGACTACCGATGTCGCCCAGTACTGGGCGAATGTCCCGTCCCTGGACGAGAACACCCCGATGGCTGCCGACGTGCTGGAGAAGACCGGCGGCAAGCTCAAGAAGCTGCGGCCGTCCCGCCGGACCATGTTCAAGTCGGCCGGCATCCTGGGCGGCGCGCTCGCGCTGAACGTGATCTCGTCGCTGCCGAAGACCAAGGGCAGTACGGCGGCCGCCGTCCGCGGCACGGAGTACACCGACTGTGCCGGCTACTCGGGCTGGGACGGTTACAACAACAACACCAAGATCTGTGTCGGAGCGACCTACAACCGGGGCTACTGCGGCGCCGACGGCTGGTTCAACCGCGGCTCCGGCACCTGCTGGAACTCGTACGCCGTGGTTGCCTGTGGCAACGGTGTGTCGCAGCGCAACGCCTGGCGCTGGACCCACGGCGGTACGCCGTACCGGTGTGCCGACGGCAAGATCGACGTCTGCGGTGGCAGCGGCTTCTACATCTGCAACTGGTCGAATCCTTGATCCTGAGGTTCCCTGCCACGCGGGTCGCGACAGGCCTGGCGATCAGCGCCGCTGCGGTACTGGCGGCGCACCAGGTCTGGAGCGGCTCGCTGGACCCGGTGGCCTGGGTGCTGCTCGGGATGATCTCGGCGTTCTCGCTGTCCGGCTCCGTTTGAAGCCTGAACTCAGCAGATCTGCTGACCTCGTCGGTCTGGCGGGACAAGTTGCACATTTTCGTCGGTGGGCTGTTGATCGGCGCGTTGTTCTCCGGGGTGATCACCGGTGCGCTCGGTGGGATCGCCTCGCCGCTGCCGTACTGGTTGCGGGTCGGGCTGCTGGCGCCTGCCCTGGCGGTGATCCTGGTCTTCGAGTTGCTGGGCAGACCGTTGTCCCTGCCGCAGAACCGCCGGCTGGTGCCGCAGAGCGTGATCCCGCACGCGGACTTCCGCGGACCGCTGCAGTTCGGCTTCGAGATGGGCACCGGCGTCCGTACTTTCACGCCGACTGCGCTGCCGCACGCGCTGGTGCTGGTCGTGCTGCTGATCGGTGGGCTCGGCCCGGGACTCTTGGCCGGCTTGGGCTTCGGGATCGGCCGGGCGCTGATGCCGCTGGCCCGAACGTACAGCGGCGACCCGGAAGGCTGGGACAACGCGATGCTCGGCAAGATGACGCGGATCGGCCGGACCAGCGCGATCGGCTTCATCTGCTCGGTCGCGATGTTGTTCCTGCCATGAGGAGCCCGAGATGGAGCTGATCGCGACCTTCGGGCTCGCTGCCGCGCTGTTGCTCCTGCTTGCCGCGTCCAGGCGAGCAACTGGTTCGGGTGGCCTGACGGAGGTCGTTCGGCAGCACGGGTTGTTGCCGGATCGCCTTGCCAGACAAGCCCCACTCGGTACTGCGCTGGAAGCCGTCGCGGGTCTGGCGGTCATCGTTGCCTGGCTGGCCGGCCTGTCCGGCGTACTGCGAATTGCTGCCGCCGTGGTTGCCGGGTGGTACCTGCTGCTGGCGATCTACCTCGCGGTGCTGCTCCGGAAACGCGGACCGGTCCCCTGCGGTTGCCTCGACGACAAGAGCCCCGTGTCGCGGCTCAAGGTCGGTCGTGCGGGGCTGCTCGCGGTTGCGTCCGTAGTACTGGCTGCTGGGTTGGAGGCTCCGTCGGGTCTTGGGTTCCGGCTGCTGTACGTCGTACTGGGTGGGTTTGTCGTGCTGCTGCTGACCACCACCGACCAGGTGGCGGAGCTGGTCAGCGGACCGAAATGACGTGCTCGCCTCGCGGTACCAGCTCGCCGATGACAGGGGCTCCGGGGATCTCACCCGCGATGAGCAGACCTCCCGAGGTCTGAGCGTCGACCAGCAACAACGCCTCGTCGCCGTCCACGGCGCTCAGGTCGGTGTGCGGCGCGACCCAGTCGAGGTTGCGGCGGGTTCCGCCGCTGACGTAGCCGTCGCGCAGCGCCTCCCTAGCGCCTTCCAGATAAGGGACCGCGGCCGAGTCGATGACCGCGCTGACCCCGCTGGCTCTCGCCAGTTTGTAGAGGTGGCCCAGGAGCCCGAAGCCGGTCACGTCGGTCGCGCACTCCACCCCTGAGGCAAGTGCCTGCCTCGATGCCTCTCGGTTGAGCTGGGTCATGGTGGCGATCGCCTCCGGGAAGACCTCACCGGTGGACTTGTGCCGGTTGTTGAGCACGCCCAGGCCGAGCGGTTTCGTCAACGACAGCGGGATCCCGGCCCGGCCGGCGTTGTTGCGCATCAACTGGTCCGGGTCCGCGATACCGGTCACCGCCAGCCCGTACTTCGGCTCCGGGTCGTCCACGCTGTGACCGCCGGCCAGGTGGCAGTCCGCCTCGTGCACGACGGTCATGCCGCCGCGCAGTACCTCGGCGGCGAGCTCCAGCGGCAGGACATCGCGGGGCCAGCCGAGCAGGTTGACCGCGACCACCGGCGTACCGCCCATCGCGTAGACGTCGGACAGCGCGTTGGCCGCGGCGATCCGGCCCCAGTCGAACGGGTCGTCCACGACCGGTGTGAAGAAGTCGGTGGTGAGCACGGTCGCGAGGCCTTCGCGAATCGTCACCACGGCCGCGTCGTCGCCGTCGTCCAGACCGACGATCAGCTCGCCGGCCGGCTCCTTCAGCGGCACCGAACCGAGCAGGTCGCCGACGATGCCCTCCAGCTCGCCCGGCGGGATCTTGCAGGCGCAGCCGCCGCCATGGGCGTACTGGGTCAGGCGTTTCAGCGTCATTGCACGATTTTGCCGCAGCTTCGGGTCCGTCGCTTCCCGAACTTTGCAAGAATGTGTCGATGAGTCCTGGAGGCGTACTCGGCCTGGTGGCCGGCCCGGTCTTCAACACCGGTGAGCGGCAGTACCTGTCGCTGGCGGGTTCGATTCCCGTCCGCCTCCGCCATCAGGTCCGGTCATGACGGAGGATCCCCGGCGGCGGATTCCGCGGACGGACGACGTACTGGCTGATCCTCGGCTGGGCTCGGCGGTGGAGCGGCTCGGGCGGGAGCGGGTCAAGGTTGTGGTCAGCGCTGCTCAGCAGCGTGCGCGGGAAGGTCTCCTTGCTCCTTCGGGGGTGGTGGATGCTGTGGTTGACGAGCTCTCGTTGAGCGGGGCGCGAGTGGTGGTCAATGCGACCGGGGTGATCGTGCACACCAATCTCGGGCGGGCGCCGCTGTCGCGCGCGGCCCGGGAGGCGGTCGCTCTCGCGGCCGGCAGCACGGATGTCGAGTTCGATCTGGCGACCGGTGAGCGGGCTCGGCGGGGGCGCGGCGCATTGGCCGCGCTGGCGGCCGCCGTACCGGAGGCCGGTGACGTTCATGTGGTCAACAACAACGCCGCGGCGCTGCTGCTGACCGCGCTGACGCTTGCCCCTGGCAAGGAGATCATTCTGAGCCGGGGTGAGATGGTCGAGATCGGCGACGGATTCCGGATACCGGAGTTGATCGCGTCGGCCGGGTCGGTGGTGCGCGAGGTCGGGGCGACGAACCGGACGTCGCTGGCTGATTATCGCGATGCGATCGGACCGGAGACCGGGTTCATTCTGAAGGTGCATCCGTCGAACTTCGTCGTCAGCGGCTTCACCTCTGCGGTGGAGGTCGCGGAGCTGGCGGGTCTCGGCGTACCGGTGGTGGTGGATATCGGGTCCGGATTGCTCGAGCCGCATCCGTTGTTGCCTGATGAGCCTGATGCGGCTTCTGTGCTGCGGGCCGGGGCGACCGTGGTGACGGCGAGTGGGGACAAGTTGCTTGGTGGGCCACAGGCTGGGTTGTTGCTTGGTGATGCGGAGGCGATCGCGCGGTTGCGGCGGCATCCGTCGGCGCGGGCGTTGCGGGTGGACAAGCTGACCTTGGCTGCGTTGGAGGCCACGCTGGGTGGCGCGTTGCCACCTGTGCGTCTGGCGCTTGAGACCTCTTCTCTCGTACTGCGTCAGCGGGTGGAGGCGCTCGTTGCCGGGCTGGTGTCACGCGGTGTTGATGCGGCGGCAGTGGAGTCGCGGTCGACTGTTGGTGGCGGGTCGGCGCCTGGGGTCGAGTTTGCTAGCTGGGCGGTGAGCTTGCCTGCGTCGTACGCGGTGCCGTTGCGTACTTCGGGTGCTGTCGCGGTGGTCGGCCGGATCGTGGCGGATCGGTGCTTGCTTGATCTGCGGGCGGTTGAGGCTGTTGAGGACGAGCTGGTTCGGATGGCGGTCGAGCAGGTGCACGACGCATGCAGGTGATCGCCACGGCGGGGCATGTCGATCACGGCAAGTCGAGTCTGGTGCGCGCATTGACGGGGATGGAGCCTGATCGGTGGGCGGAGGAACGGCGTCGGGGGTTGACGATCGATCTTGGATTCGCCTGGACTGCGTTGCCGGGTGGCGAGGTGGTGGCGTTTGTCGACGTACCGGGGCATGAGCGGTTCGTCGTGTCGATGCTGGCTGGTGCCGGGCCGGTGCCGGCGGTGTTGTTCGTGGTCGCGGCTGATGAGGGGTGGATGCCTCAGTCGAGTGAGCATCTGGCGGCGCTTGATGGTTTTGGGGTTCGCTCTGGATTGCTTGTCGTGACCAAGGCTGATCTTGCTGATCCTGCTCCGGTGATCGCTGAGGCGCGGGATCGGCTGGCGGGGACTTCGCTGGCGGGGATTGCTGCGGTGGCGGTCAGCTCTGTGGACGGGCGCGGGCTTGATGTGCTGCGGGAGTCGTTGGTGTCGCTCGCGTCTGGAGTTGGGGATCCTTCGGGTGATGTGCGGTTGTGGGCTGATCGGGCGTTCACGATCAAGGGTGCCGGGACGGTGGTCACGGGGACGTTGGGTGACGGCACGCTGCGGGTCGGGGACTCGCTGGTCACATCGACGGGCACTCCGGTGGTGGTGCGTGGGTTGCAGTCGCTGGGCGAGGAGGTCGACCGGGTGGTCGGGACTGCTCGGGTGGCGGTCAACCTGCGTCGGGTCGAGAAGCTCGCCGTCGGGCGCGGTACTGCGTTGCTGACTCCGGACGCTTGGCGGTTGACTGAGGTGATCGATGTGCAACTGCTGCGGGAGGTGCATGACCGGTCGTCGCGGAATCTGGTGCTGCATGTCGGGTCCGCGGCAGTTGCTGTGCGGCTGCGATCGCTCGGGTCTTTTGCACGGTTGACGCTGGCCTCGCCGCTGCCTTTGCGGGTAGGCGATCGCGGACTGGTCCGAGATCCGTCCACCCGCCAGATCGCCGGCTTCGTCGTACTCTCGGTCAGCCCTCCCCCACTCGACCGCCGCGGCGCAGCCGTTGCCCGCGGCAATGAACTCGCCGAGGTTGTCGACGACCCAGTAGCGCTCGGCACTGCACTACGTCTGCGCTCCGCCGGCTTCATCAACGGCGCCGTCCTCCGCGCCGAAGGCTTGAAGCCAGACCGCCCACCACGGGCCGGCGACTGGTACGCCGACGACCTCGCATGGGCATCGACCATCGACCAGGCTCGCGCCCTGACCACCTCCGGCCCGGTAACGGTAGAGACCCTCCGCCAATCCCTCCCACCGGACCTGATCGACCCCCTGCTGGACGCGGCCAACCTGGAGCGCGTCGGCGCCTTGGTCTACCGAGCCGACAACGTACTAACCGCAGCAACCGAGGCCGCAGTACGGGCCCTGGAGGCCGAGTGGACCGAGTCCCCCTTCCAAGCGCCCTCCACCGAACGACTCACCGCACTGGCCCTCGGCCCACGCGAACTAGCCGCCGCAGCACGCGCCGGCCGCCTAACCTCTCTGCCCGGCAACGTCATCCTCCGCGCCGACGCCATCGCGCAAGCCACGTCGATCATCACCAACCTCCCCGAGCCGCTCACAGTCAGCGCCGTCCGAGAAGCACTCAACACCACCCGCCGAGTCGCCGTACCGCTCCTGGAACACCTCGACACCCAAGGCATCACCCACCGTCTCCCCGACGGCACCCGCCTCCGCCGCTGACGCTCTCCTCAACCCTACGTCCGACTGCCGGCTAGTCACCCTCGACCGGACCGCCGCCATAGCCAAGCTCGTTCCCATCAGGATCGCGATAAGTGACCTTCCGAACGCCGTCCTCATACGTCTCCCGCCCCCGAAGAACCGCCCGTACCACTCGGAAGCCGCCGCGATGTCCTTCACAGCCACACCAGCAAACAGATCCACAGTCATACCGTCATTACAACCCACCCGAAGCCCGCTGCCGCGTAGACCTCGGCACCCGTCGCCCGCTGCGAGATGTCAACCGTGCCCGTTATTTCCTTCTGTGCTTGAGTCCCGCTTGCGCTGAATCGCCTCGGCGATCCGCTTGATCCGCCGCAGCCGCGCGTCCCACCCGGCTCCGACCTCGGACAGCTGAGCGACCGCACGGGCCAACTGCGCCTCATCCACCCGATACCTCCGCTCCCGGCCGGCCGGCGTACCGTGCACCAGCCCGGCCCGATCCAGTACGCCGAGATGCTTCGCGACCGCCTGGCGCGTCACGGGCAATCGCCCGCCCAGGGTGGTCGCAGTACCGGATCCGTCCGCCAGCAACAGATCGAGCATCCGTCGACGCATCGGGTCCCCGACCGCGGACCACAGCTCGTCGTCGACGGCGGCACTCATCGCACCGCCACCACCACCCGCGCGGCGTACTCGCCGAGCACCGCGAGGTGGTGGTCCCACCCGGCAACGTGATCCCGGTACTGCGCCTCGAGCTTCGCGGCTTCCCACCCCATCTCCCGAAACCCGGTCTCGCGCATCCGCACCGTGGTCCCCGCACCCGACGGCGTGAGCTCGAACGAAACCAGCAACGCCTCGCCGCTCTCGACGTCCCCGCCGGCATGCGCCCACCGGAACGAGAACAGCCGCGGCCGCTCGACCTCCACCACGACCAGCGGTACGACGTCCACCCGGTCACCCCAGACCAACTCCCCGACCGCGCCCGGCGCCGCCTCGAAGGTGGCGTCGTCGCTCCACCACTCCGAGATGTGCTCCGCGCTGCTGACCACCTCGAACGCCACTTCGGGTGACGCGTCGACGTAGATCTCCCGCTCGATCTTCTCGAACTCCATGGTCCAACTCCTTTATCTGCAACCTTGTGTTGCACATAAGCTAACCGACCCCGGGTGCTTATGCAACCATCGGTTGCCTATCGGCTGAAGGACTCCACCGCGAAGCGCCCGACGGCGATGAAGGCCGCCAGCGCGAAGTACGTCAGATTGAGAGCAGCATGCATGCGCTCGTGCCGCCGCGTCGTGACGATCGCCGCACCGACCATGACCGCCGCGAGACCAACCGCAGCCACCGGTACCAGAATCGGCGCGACGCCGACCGCCGCCGGTAGAATCAGCCCGATGGCGCCGAGGATCTCGACTGCCCCCAGGGTCTTGAGGAAGGCCGGGCTGAAGTCCAGCACCCAGCCGCCGCCAGGAGCCTTCGCCAGCTTGCGCCGCGGGATGAACAGCTTGTTCGCACCCGCCACCAGGAAGACTTTCGCCAGCACCCCGGCGATGATCCACAGAGCGAGATTCATGTTTTTCTCCTGCCAGTGTTACGTCCGCCCGCCCGGGCCCGTCATGGGTGATGACGGGATTCGCCGGCAGGAGGTAACACCGTGACCGAGACCGGTCCACAGGAAGCAGTAGCGCAGGCCTTCGAGCAGCAGCGCGACCGCCTGGTGAGCATGGCCCACCGGATGCTCGGCTCACGAGCGGACGCGGAGGACGCAGTACAGGAAGCCTGGCTCCGCCTCGCGCGCCAAGAGCCCGACTCGATCGACAACCTCGGCGGCTGGCTGACCACAGTCGTCGGCCGGGTCTGCATCAACGTACTCCGCACCCGCAAAGCCAAGCCCGAGACACCGTACGACGAATTGACGGTCACCCTGGACGACGGCCCCGAAGACGACGCCGTACTCGCCGACTCAGTCGGGCTCGCCCTGTTGGTGATCCTCGAAACCCTCACCCCATCGGCCCGCCTCGCCTTCGTCCTGCACGACCTGTTCGCGGTCCCCTACGAGGAGATCGGCCAGATCCTCGGCAAGTCCCCCGACGCCACCAAGATGCTCGCCAGCCGCGCCCGCCGCAAAATCCACGGCACCCCACTCCCCACCGAGGACCACACCCCCCAGCGCGCAGTCCTCGACGCGTTCCTAGCAGCCGCCCGCACCGGCGACTTCGAAGGCCTACTCCAAGTACTCGACCCCGACGTCACGTGGCGCGTCCACACCGCCCGCGGCACCACCATCCGCCTCGGCGCCACCGAAGTCGCCACCAAGGCCCAACACGGCAAGAACGCCAAACTCACCGCCCGCAACGCAGTCGTCAACGGCAACCCCGGCCTGGTCGCCTGGGACAAATCCAGCCGCATCCGCAGCGTGATGTCCTGCACGATCGTCAACGGCCGCATCACGGAGATGGTGTCTGTCACCGACCCAGCCCGGCTGGCACAGCTGGACCTGCCCGCACCGCCCGCCTGAGCCGGACTCGCACTCGACCACTCCTCGGTCACAAGTTGTTTATATAAAGATCCTGATCTAAGGTTCCTTATATGACTCCCCCGATCACCGCCGGAACCCTCCGCCCGACCAGCACCGACACGATCCCCGTCGGCTCCTTCGAGATCACCGTTCAGAACCGCGACCACACCCGACCGTTCCTGCTGCTGCACGGCGGCGGCGGGGTCCGCACGATGGCCGGTTTCGCGGACCTGCTCTCCGAGCGCACCCACTCTCGGGTGCTCCTGCCCACCCACCCCGGCTTCGGCGGTACGCCGAAAGCTGATGGGCTGAACACCGTCACCGACCTCGCCCAGGCCTACGTCGCTCTGCTCGACGAACTCGACCTCGCCGACGTGACCGTGATCGGTAACTCGTTCGGCGGCTGGCTCGCCGCCGAGATCGCGATCCTGGCCAGCCCGCGGGTCAGCGGCGCGGTGATCATCGACGGCATCGGGATCGAGGTCGAAGGCCACCCGGTGACCGACGTCAGCGGGTTGTCGGCGGCCGAGATCATGGCGTACTCCTTCCACGACCCGAGCAAGGCGCCCGTACCGCCGGCGACGAGTGGCAGCGCCGGTCCGAGCCCGGACGTGGCCGCGCTGATCGGTTACACCGGCCCGACCATGTCCGACCCGACCCTCGCCAAGCGACTCGGTGAGATCGACATCCCGGTGCACGTGCTCTGGGGCGAGAGCGACGGCATCGTCAGCCCGGAGTACGGCAAGGCGTACGCCGACGCGATCCCGCTCTCCACCTTCACCCTGATCCCCCGCACCGGCCACCTGCCCCAGGTCGAGACCCCCGAGGAAATCCTCGGCGAACTCCTCGACCTCGGCACCCGGTGATATTCCAACCAGGCAAGGAAGAACCCACTGTGAAGAGCACCCTCAACGTGACCCGAATCGGCCACGCCTGCCAGTTGATCGAGATCGACGGCCTGCGCGTCCTCACCGACCCGTGGTTCACCCAGACCGCGACGTACTACCAGGGCGAACCAGTCACCTCGACCGTCGCCGGCCTCGGCAAGATCGATGCCCTGGTCATCACCCACGAGCACTACGACCACTGCGACCTGGACGCTTTGGTTGCCGGCGGCTTCGACCTCGACGTACCGCTGATCGGCCCCGGCACCGTCGCGACCATTGCCCGAGGCAAGGGTTTCCGCAACGTCCACGCCATCGAGGCCTGGGAGTCCACCACCGTCGGCGACCTACTCGTCACCGCGACACCCGGCCAGCACGGCGTCCACGAGGTCACCTTCATCATCCAGGCCGGCGGCCGCACCGTCTTCTTCGGCGGCGACTCGCTCCGCATCCCGGAACTGGACACCATTCCCGACCGCTTCGGCCACATCGACCTGGCCATCCTCCCCACCAACGGTCTCTGCCTCCGCCCGATGAACCTCAAGCAGGTCGTCATGAACGCCGAAGAAGCAGCCGCCCTGACCGCAGTACTCAAACCGACCCTGGCCATCCCCCACCACTACGCCTTCCACAGCGGCCGGCTCGGCGACCAGATGATCACCAAGGCCGACCACGACCCCCGCCACTTCACCGACGCGGTCGGGCGGCTCGCGCCCGAGGTCGCCGTACGGGTGGTCCTGCCAGGCACCCTGGTCACCGTCCCGTGAGCACCCCACCCGCCGACGACCGCGAGTTCATGCCGACAGTCAGCGACGCTCTCCCACCCGGCGAACGCCCCATGATCGCCGTCATCCGCGCAATCCCAACCCACGAACCACAACTGGCCGCCGCGATCACCACCCTCGCCACCGCCGTACGCCGCGAACCCGGCTGCCGCGAGTTCCGCGCCTTCCAAGACGCAACCAACCCAGGCGTCTTCTACCTCTACGAGATCTACACCGACACAGCCGCCTTCCGCCTGCACCTGACCACCGACCACGTAGCCCACTTCTTCAACGAACTGGCCGCCCACAGCTCCACGGACGCCGGCGCCCTGACCCAACTCATCGAACTTCCCTGACCCGTACTACCTACGGAACCTCTTGCTCGACCGGAGGACGTCACGAAGGATGAGCCACACCCAGGCTCGTCAGCCGGCCGTCAAGCCACGGAATGAGTGCCTCCAGCAACCGATCGGGTGCATCCAACGGGATCAGGTGTCCGCAGTTCTCGAGTTGGATGCTGGTGAGGTCGTCGGCGAAAGTGGCGAGCTGCGACGCCAACACCTGACCAACCGGGTGCGCGCCGATCGCAAGCACTGGCAGCTTCAATCGCTGAGGGGTCAACGCGGCGAGCTCATCCGCAGTACGGGGCATGGCTCGGTAGTGCTCGAACGCCGCAGTCAACGCCGCGCCTCCTGTGTAGGCGGCGGCGAAGGCGTCCGTGAGTTCACGACCGATTCCGGCACCATCGGCGGTCCCGGCGCGCAGGAAGAAGTCGACGTACTCGCGCTCGTGTCCGACCAGCACGGTCTCCGCGAGCCCGGGCACCTGGTGGAAGCCGAACCACCACGGCAGACCGCCTGCAGCGAAAGCCTCCGCTCCTGCCACCCCGGGCAGGACTGCCTCCATGACAGCCAACCGTTCGGTCCGATCGGGGTAGCGCAAGGCGAAGCCCAGCGCCGCCTGGACACCTGCGTCGATTCCGACCAAAGCCGCCCGCTCGACGCCAAGCCCGTCGAGCAACTCAGCCACTCGCGCAGCCAACTCGACCGCGGATCCTCCCGCGACAAGCTCGGGCGCGATCACCCGGTGGTGTTCAGCCAATCGCGGTACGACGAGCTCCCACAAACGCTCTGTATGCGGGAAGCCATGCAGCAGCACGACCGCGGGCCCAGTACCGGTGTCGATCACCAGAGTCCTCCTCGGTTACCTTTGGTTACCTGGACGACTTTAGAAACCAGGAGGGCAGCATGGAAGACAGCACTTCCCCGACACCTGGTTACCCCGAGGTGACCCCGCAGCGCGGCGATCTGTTCAGCCCGCTGTGCCCGACCCGCCGGCTCCTCGACCGGGTCGGCAGCAAGTGGGTCGCGATGATCGTCAAGACGCTCGCCGAAGCCGGCGAACTCCGGTACGCCGACCTCAAGCGCCGTACGCCCGGCGTCTCGGCCAAGATGCTGACCCAGACCCTCCGCGGCCTCGAAGACGACGGTCTCGTACTCCGCCGCGTCGAGGCCAGCATCCCGCCGTCGGTCTACTACTCGCTCACTCCCCTGGGCCAGACCCTCGACGAGCCGCTCGCGGCGCTGCGCGACTGGGCCGAGACCCACATGCCCGAGATCGATCGCCTGCGCAGCAAGAGCTAAGACTCAATCTTGTGGTGGCGTCGCCGACTGCTGCTCGGCTCGCGCCAGACGTTCCTCGAGCACGCGGATGCGGTCGTAGAGATCGACCAGGGTCACCCCGTCGGCAACCACACCGGGTCGCTGCCAATGCCGCCGTACGAACTCCTCGCGAGTCTCCTCCGGCGACTGCTGGAATCCGGTCAGCGCCGCGGTACGCGGTACCGAGCTGAGCTCGTTGACCGCGCGAAGAGACCTCTTCTGCAACCTCAGCACGGCGATCGGACCGATTACGATCAGTACGAGGGCAACAATCGGGATCACGAACAGCCAGTTCTGATTCACACATTCTCCGTATCAGCGTTCTACCAACAGGTGGCCGGTCCCGAGACAACCCCACCGTCGACACCCTAAAGGTTGAACGAGGCCACTTCATGAGAACCCTGTACGTCGTAACGCACCCCGAAGCCACGCATCACCTCGACGGGGTCGTCGGAGGCCAGTTCGACTCGGACCTCACCGCACTCGGACAACGCCAGGCCTCGGCTATTGCTGACCGTCTCGCCGAGCTGATTCCGTCCGACGTCGACGTAGAACTCTTCACGTCCGACCTCAAACGAACCGCCCAAACCGCCGAGGCGATCGCGACCAAACTCGATCTCACGCCGATCCCCGTGAGCGACCTCCGCGAGAAGTCGTACGGCATCGCCGGCGGCAAACCCCAGCAATGGCTCAATGACCGCTTCATCTTCCCGCCCGCCATTGGCGAACGAATGCACCACGACGAAGGCATCGAAGGCGCAGAAACCAGAGCCGAACTCGCCCAGCGCGCCTATCGTGCCGTCGACCAGATCCTCGCCCGCGAGTGCCGGCACCAGATCATCGTCACCCACGGCACAGCACTGACCTTCGTTGTCGCCGCCTGGATCCGGATGCCCATCGAATCCGCCGACTACGTCTCGTTCCGCTCAGCCAGCGGAGGCATCACACTTCTCCGCGAAGACGACCGCTACCACTACCGAACCGTCGAGTCTCTGAGCAACACCTCACATCTCGGTGAGAACAGATGAGCCGCGCGAGCCGCGGGTGATCGCGCCATGTGAAACGCTTGGCGGATGGCCGACACCTCCTCCCCCAAGCTCGACGAACTGATCGCCCGCGGCCGTCGCCGCGAGGTGTCGATGCCTGAGGTGTTGTGGGGCGTGATCGGGGCCGATCTGGTTGTGCCGATGTCGGGTGAAGGTATCGCCGCGATGCCGGTGGTCACGGAGGTCGACGGAGTACCGCACATGTCGGTGTTCACCACGCTGGAGCGGGCTGCGATGGTCGGCAGTCGCGCTGACCGGTCGATCACGTTGTCAGGTCGCCGGGTTATCGAGGGCCTGCAGCCGGGTGTCGGGCTCACCGTCGTCGCGGCCGAGGACGGTGGGTTGCACATTGATCCTGAGACCATCGCTCGCCTCAAGGGCAGTCTCCGGCGGGACGGGCAGCGCGACGCCACCGCCACCGCCGACGGCGAGCTCGACGCTGGGGCGCGCCCCCGAGGAGACCAAGCGGGCGGTCCGGCGCCGGCGGGTGCGGGTGCGGGTGCGGGACGCGCCGAGAAGGCCGAGCCAGCTCATGCTCATGCTCCTGCATCCCCCGCTCCGGCGCCTGTCATCCACCCGGCGCCGGCGGGCAACCTGGTCGCCTCCACGCCGATCGGCAACGCGACGGTCGAAGCATCCGCCTCCGCAGAGGAATTCGCCCGCCTGACCTCCGTGGTACACCAGATCGAGCAGCTCGCACCGGCGTCGCTGCGCGAGGGCTACTCGCTCTGGTTCGGCTGGGTCCCGATCATCGTGCACCAGACCGGCCCGGCGGCATTCGATCTGATCACGCCCGACCTGCTCGCGCTCGACGGCAGCTGGACCCGCGACCTCAGCCTCCCGCTGCGGGTCCTCGCCGAGCAGTCGACGCTCCTAGCCGAGATCGGCTTGCCAACGGGCGCCAGTACGCCGAGCTTCCGCGATCGGGTGATCATCGAAGCCGGCGCCGAGTCGGCAGAATCCGTCTACCTGCACCGGATCCCAGTCGAGCGCGACGACGACTCCGGCTGGTACCTGGGCATCTCCGAACAGGACCACGTACGCGGCGAACTGCGCGCCTGCCGAGTCGCCGACCTGCTTCGCCTGCGCCGTACCGCGATGCAGTTGCTCGCCTTGCCCGACGGCACGATGGCCTTCCTGCACGGCGACAAACTGCTGAGCGTCATCGACGCCAACGACCAACAGCTCTGGCCGCCGGCGAACGCAGTACCGGAGTCAGTCGAAGAGGCGTAGCAAACGCGGGCGAGTGTCTCGAGGCCACAGCAGATCCCGGAAGCGGTCGATCGGCCCGAAGCGCCACCGGTCGGCGATTTGCTGGACCTCACGGTCCTCGATCAGGCTGGCGAGCAGTCCGGGGAAGTCTGCCCAGACGACCTTGAACGGGCGATCCCACATCTGCTCGATCTCCGTGGCGACCGGGGCGGTGAGCTGCAACGCGTTGTGCATCTTCGCGAGTTCGCCGTACGCGATCATCAACGCAGCCTCGCGTGCCTGCCAGGTATCGGCCTTCACCACCTCCGAGAGGATCGGAGTCAGCGTTGGCCCGCACGCGAGGCGGGAGAACGCGGTACCGAACCACTTCGGGTACGGCGCGTACTGCCGCTCCATCAGGAAGCACAGTTGCATCAGATCGGTGACGAGTCGCGAGCCGATCAGTGCCGAGCCGAGTTCGTCGCCGACAGCTCCGGCCCTGCCGACGAGATTCATCTCCGGATGGACCCGCCACCAGCCGGCGACCAACAAGTAGAGCCAGACGTCGCGCGGATAGTACGCGAACCGGTCGCGGACAGCCTGGAGACCGAGATCGTCGTGGTGAACCGCTCCCGCCGTGATCATCCGCAGGTTCTGCTCGGTGAACGTCAACCAGTCCCGTACTGCGATCTCGCCCGCGATGTCGAAGTCCAGTTGCTTCTGGAAGTAGCCGCGGATCGTGTGGACGCTGAGGTCGGTCGGGAAGTCGCGGTACGTCGACGGGAGCTCGCGTCGCAGTACCTCGCTGACCCGCTCGTTGTCCTCGGCAAGGAAGAGCAGCACCCGCGGCTTCCAGTCGTGGTCGGTCGACATCTCGTCGTCGAACCCCAGTACTTCGGACCCACGCCCGAGTAGCGCCGCGCTGTGCGGCAGCCCGGGGAAGGCGGCATCGAGGGCCGGCCGGACCGCCTCGGCGTAGTACAGGCGACTCAGCTCCTGCCCAGAAATGAATGCGCTCATCGCCCGACCTCCTTTGGAAGAGCGGACAGAGTGCCAGGCTCTTTGGCGGTTCTCAAGCCTGGTTTCCGTCAGCCAGGGGCGAGCAGGCAGAACTCGTTGCCTTCCGGATCGGCCATAACTGTCCACGGCACATCGTCCTCGCCCAGGTCGATAGCGGTGGCCCCGAGAGCCCGCAGCCTGGCCGCCTCCGCCTCTGGGTCGTCACCTGGGTATGGGCGGACATCGAGATGCACTCGGTTCCACACCGTCTTCACGTCGGGCGTGCGGAGGAACTGCAGATACGGGCCGACGTCCTTGGCGGAGCGCAGTACTGCGTTGTCGTCGGTCACCTTCTGCAGAGTCCAGTCCATGGCTTCGCCCCAGAAGCGAGCCATAGCCCGCGGATCCGCGCAGTCAAACACGACCGTGGCGATCGGCCCGGTCTCTTCGTAGAGCGAGTCCAGCACACAAAACTCGTTGCCCTCCGGATCCGCCATCACTGTCCACGAGACGTCACCCTGACCTATATCGACGGCTGTTGCACCGAGATCCTTAAGTCGCGCTATCAGCTCCGCCTGATGGGCCGCAGACCTGGCAGCGAGATCAACGTGCACACGGTTCTTTACCGTCTTGGGCTCGGTGGACGCCACGAGATCGATGCAAACAGCAACGGGATCTGGATAAACGAAGCCCTCGGGCTCAAGGTTGGTCACCCCAGGCCCCTCGCTGGACATCCCCCAACCAAGCGCCTCCGCCCAAAACCTACCCAGCGCAGAGTCGTCCCGAGCCTTCATATTGATCTGAACAAGCCGCGTCGCCATGCCGCCGATGCTAACGGTTGCTCGATCGCGAGCATGCGTGCCAGAGAAGATCTACTGACACGAACTGCCCGGTGCTCACTCCGGGCCCCAAGAAGATAGACGAGATCTTCTCGACCAGGGCGGCAACGAGACAAAATAGAAGCCGCAGCCTCTCAGACCCAAAAGATTAGGCCGTTGCCTTAGGAATGACCTAAGACCGACTGAAAACACCGATTTTCCGATGCACGCATGGAGTCCGAACGTCAACGGCCGGAGCTAACTGACCATGTGTCTTGGAAATTCGTAATCTTAGAACATGATGTAACACCCTGGCCGAAATTGCGATAGAGCCCACAAGGGGAACCGAGCGCTCCAAAAGAGCGCGTGCATGAGGGGGAGCCATGGGACGATTTATGGATGAGTTCAAGAACGCTCTACGCGACCAGGCAGTCGGAGCATTCAAGTACGGAGCATCTACCTCCTACCGCCACAACAAGGCGGCCATGGAGGCCGCGAAGGCAGACCGCCTGGCCAGAGAGCAGCACCTCAACGCCCATCAGCGCAACCAGGTCGAACAGTGGCAGATGAGGTTCCGAGACGGCCGCTCCAACGACATGAAGGTGGTCTTTAAGCCCGACCAGAGCTATACCGATGTCTATTTTGGAGGCGTCGGCGCTCCCGACGGCAGCGGCCACGGCCATATCAGAATCTGGGTAGACGGGACCGAACAGATCGTGCGCGAGCCGTTCCGCCCGGGCCAACCGAACGCCAAGAGGGATGCCACGCTGCTGGATGACAACACCCCTGACAAACGACTTTGAACACGGCACCCAGCCGGCCAAACTTTGAGCTTGTTTATTTCCGAAGATTTGGAACCCATACGCCTCGAACATGTGCTCTTACGTTCCAGGGGTGATCGAGGCCGCTGTATTGCCTTCGAAAGCGGCCGTCGAATCGAAAATCTTGCCACTGCCGGCAAGCACGCCATCGCGGAGAAAGTCCGCCGACATGAACTGCGGCAGTGTCGACGGAGAGAAAAAGCCCTAAACGTGGTGTCACTCACCGGCTGCGATGGCCCGTTAAACCGACCATAAATCGCGAAGGAGCCGCCTAGCGGCGGAAAATAATGTGCGGCACTCATAGACGGCAACAGCTCAACCCGGCGTGAACGCATCATCACGACATGTTCGTTTCGTTACGCTCCACGGCCGCGCCTAGCGCAGGCATCGCGGCAGCTGGACCGTTGAACAGTGCGGACCAAGTCGACCATAGGATCAGTAAGGCGTGCTATCGAGGACTGGCACACGGCCGGCGAACCGGGCATCGAGAGCTTCGCGTGACCGCGCCGCCAAAGAAATAGTGAATACTGATCCCGAGTTTTTAGCTGACACAGCCAACTATCTAATGCCCAAAGGTCCATGGGCAACGTATAGCGATGGACAGCCTAATGCGTCAGAACCGGTAGTCACTCAACAAGACGCTCAGGTCATGAACAGTTGCCCTCCCGGAGGGGAGGGCAACTGACCTGCGGTGGGGCTTCGGGGATTCGAAACCCTGACCCCTTTCATGCCATGGACGAGAGTCACCACAGCCCTCTATGCGGCACAGCACTCGATGCCCTTCCTGTAAGGCGATCCAGCCCTTCGGATTGCAGCGCGTTGCATCCGATTTCGAGCCGTTTTGAGCGCGGCCGCCTCCCATATCGCTCTCATTGGCGCCCCATGCAGTCACTGCGAGGGTTCGGCGCGTCAATGGGCGGTTTTCAGTCGCCGCTTATCTGCATGCCCTGTCGACGTGGCTATAGGACTGGCGTCCCCGCTCCAGCCGACATGGGCAGTCGATCGCCTTACTAGAAAGCAGTGTCCCGGCTAGGGTCGCCTCGAACGATGACGGCAACCAAACTAGGAGGGGAGAGAGATGACCAACTGGAGCCCAATATTCGCTGGGCTGATCGCAGCAGTAGCAGCACTTATCGGATTCGCAGTTAATCAACAACTGGCTCGCAGTGAACGCAAGGCAAAAGTATATGCCGAGGCATTGAAAGCCGTTCGAGAAATTGAAGAGCTGCCATACCGGATACTGCGTAGAGGTGCGTCAGATTGCGCCACGAGAGAGTCGCTGGGAAAATTCATCAGTGATGCATTCGTAACAATTTCGTTCTATAGGTCCTGGTTACAGATTGATTCCAACGAAGTTGGTCTTGCGTACTTGAGCCTCTCGAAGCGGTCAATAACTTATGGCGAGTCGCACCGGATGGAGGCGTGGGCATCGCCACTGATCGAGGAGGACGCGGACGCAGAACTACCCGAGAAATACCGACATTCCAGTGACGCAGAGTGGGATGTTTGCATGCTCGCGATGAGACGTGAGTTGAGCATATGGACTCCATTTACGCGCAACTCCACGAGGCGCGCTATCCGCCGAATGCAAACTCAAAGGAATCAAGTCAAAGAATAATGAATGAGGCGCAAGCCAGGACCGACAGTTACATATCAGCCGCGCAGACAATTCTTCCGCATCGTCCCGATAGCTGCCGACCTCAGGTTCGGTGCGGTGCGGGTCCAGGTGCGAGCTTGCTCGATCGCGGAACGACGCCGGAGGCGCCCTTGACGCGGGTGGGCCGGGCCGTCACTCCCATGAATGCTAGCGGGACGATGCGCCAGCCAAGAATCAGATGCCAGGCCACCTGAACGGCGGCGGGTAGTCGGCCGATTGGGGAGTAGCTACATTCACAGGGTGTCGATCGATGATGGCGAGGGCTGCTGTCTTCGACCCGGCACCCTGTTGGCACGTGCGCGCCAAGCCAAGGGCCGCGCCCAGAGCGGAGCGCTGGCGTAAGTGGCGGGCAGTCGGCCCGTCCTTCGAGTGGCGGCGCGCTTTCGGGCCCTGAAGGGGCCTGTCCTGAAGACGTAGAGAAACTTGTCAGATCAACCCGGACACTGGTGGGCAACGCTCGTCCGTCAGGGAGCGTGCTGGTCGCGGACACAGAGTCGGGCGCTCGTCTCAGTCGCGACCTGGCTGGTCGGGATCGATCGGCTCGATCATTTGGCGGAGAGCCTCAGCGAGCTCGGTCTTCTCGTCACGCCGGCGTGCCCTCGATGCCCACTCCTTGGCCTCTTCGGTATGTCCCCAGTGGCCGTGCTTACGTGACATGTCGCGGGGGCCAACGTGCTCTGTCTTGCCTCGCCCTAGGGCCATCTCGCCAGGGTAGCTCTGGAGCTGGTCCTTCGCCTGGCGTTTGCCGTTGCTCCTCTGGCGAGTGGATCTCCCAGATTTCTGCCGACTGGCACCGCCAACCAAAACAGGCCAGAGGGCGAAAGCCTCTGGCCTGCTGATAGTTCTTGTGGAGCTTAGGGGATTCGAACCCCTGACCTCTTCCATGCCATGGAAGCGCGCTACCAACTGCGCCAAAGCCCCGCGGTGTCTTGCGGACTCCGAAATATTAGCGGATGGAGGGGTGGAAAGAAAAATCGGGTGGGGTGGGGAGGGGGGTGAGGAAGAGCACGGTGGGGGTGGGTGGGTTGTGGCGGGTCGTGAGGTCTGTTGGTGATAGGTCGGCTGAGGTTCCCAACGCGCCAAGGCTGCAAGCAGATGCGAGGCCGTGGGCGCACGCCAGAGGCGGCCCGCCTCCCCCGGCAGGATGCAAGGCGTACCCGGGCACCCACGCGACGCAGGAGCGCACACAGCGCGACGTAGGAGCGTGTACTCGAGGAAGGGTGGGCGGGAGCACCCAGAGCTGGGAGCGACGGAGGAGCGAGCGGGCGGCGGGTGCGCGGGGGAACTAACGCTGCGGGTCGTCGCTCATGACCGGTTCGGGGAGGGAGCCGGCGTTCCACTCTTCGATTCGCCAGCCGTGGCGGCCTGGGAGGAGGGAGACCCAGTTGCAGTTGGAGAGGCCTCCGAAGGCGGGCCAGTGGGCTTTGGGGATGCCTAGGAAGAGGCAGATGCCTACTCGGGCTGCGAGGCCGTGGGTGGCTACCACGATGGTGTCGGAGGGGGCGCCGGACTCGATGGCTCGGGTCAGGGCGGGGGCGAAGCGTTCGGCTACCTCTTCGACGGTTTCGCCGGCGGTGCCGCGGCGTTGGGGTTCGCCGGAGCGGATGCGGAGGGCTGCTTCGGGGTGGATGGCGGCCAGTTCGTCCATGGTCATGCCGGCCCAGTCGTCCACGTTGATTTCGCGGAGGGCTTCGTCGTACTCGACCTTGAGGCCGGTCAGGGCGGCTAGTTCACCGGCTGTGGCGGCGGCGCGTTGGAGGTCGCTGGAGAAGAGGCGGGTGGGGGCGAGGGACGCCAGGCGCGCGGCTGCTGCGCGCGCCTGGGCGATGCCTACGTCGTCCAGCGGGATGTCCGCCTGGCCCTGGATCTTGTCCTGCAGGTTCCACTCGGTCCGGCCGTGGCGCCAGACGATCAGCCGGCCCGCTGTCATTCGGCCGCGGTGGGGGAATCGGTGGCGGGCGAGCCAGCAGAGTCGTCCGAGGCGGAGGCGGAATCCGAGTCAGAGCCGGCACCCGGCGCCGGGTCCTCGTCCGCAGTACGGTCGGCAACAACCGGTACCGACACAGTCCCGTCGGCACCCGGCAGCGGGATCATCGGGCAGTCGCGCCAGAGCCGCTCGAGGGAGTAGAAGTTGCGCTCCTCGTCGTGCTGCACGTGGACGACGATCTCCAGGTAGTCGAGCAGCACCCAGCGGCCCTCGCGGGCGCCTTCGCGGCGGACCGGCTTGGCGTCGAAGTCCTCGCGGAGCTTGTCCTCGATCGCGTCCACGATCGCGCGGACCTGGCGGTCGTTGGAGGCGGAGGCGACCAGGAACGCGTCGGTGATGGCGAGCTGCTCGGAGACGTCGAAGGCCAGGACGTTCTCGGCCTTCCGGTCGTGAGCCGCCTCGGCGGCCGCGGTGAGCAGCTCGATGGCGCGTTCGGTGGCAGGCATTGCGGTCCTTTGATCAGTACTGCGGGCTTAGTGGTTGGTGTAGAGATCGCGCTTGGCGATGTACTGGACGATCCCGTCCGGCACCAGGTACCAGGTCGGGTTGCCCTTCGCGACGCGTTGGCGGCACTCGGTGGACGAGATCGCCAGCGCCGGTACTTCGAGCAGGGTGATCCGCTCCATCGGAAGCCGGTCGAGCGGCAGTTCCTGCGAGCTGTACCCGGGCCGGGTACAGCCGACGAACTGGGCCAGCTTGAACATCTCGTCGACGTCGCGCCAGGTCAGGATCTGGGCCAGCGCGTCGGCGCCGGTGATGAAGAACAGTTCCGCGTCCGGGTAGAGGCCGGCCAGGTCGCGCAGGGTGTCGATCGTGTACGTCGGTCCGGGCCGGTCGATGTCGACCCGGCTGACCGAGAACCGTGGGTTGGAGGCGGTCGCGATGACCGTCATCAAGTACCGGTCCTCGGGTGGCGACACCGCGCGGTCCAGCTTCTGCCAGGGTTGCCCGGTCGGGACGAAGATCACCTCGTCGAGATCGAAGTACGCCTGTACTTCGCTCGCCGCGACCAGGTGACCGTGGTGGATCGGGTCGAAGGTGCCACCCATCACGCCCAGGCGGCGACCCGGTCTGGCCCGCTCCGAAGAATCCACGTCAGCCCGTTCAGCCGCTCAGCTGTGCGGCCGGCCCTTGCCCATGATGACGGTGACGAGCACCATCACGACCAGGACGAACAGGGTGAACCCGCCGTACCACCAAGGCGAGATGTGCGAAGCCTCGCTGGCGGCTTCTTCGGCGGCCGCGAGCTGCGGCAGGAGGTAGGCATGCATGAGGCGAAGCCTATCTCTTGCCTACTCATGCAAGCGCGACCGGTGGGGCCCGTAGCCACAACCGGTCGCGCGGGAGGTGAGGTCAGCTGTGCCGCGAGTAGCGGGTCAGCAGCCTGCGCCAAGCAGAGGGACCGGTGTAGTCGCGCTGGTGGATCGCGGCGACACGGCGCATCTCGTCGATGTGGGCACGGGCAACTTCGGGGGTGATCATGTTTCCTTCACAGGGTTGTCGTAGAGCTCGGAGCGGGTGGCTCCGATAGTTGAAATTGTACGCTGAAAACAGCAAAGACTCAAACGAATTGAAGGCAGATCAGAAGATCTCCCTACGAATCTGCGGTAAACGGAGGATGGCATGGACGCGATCGATCGGCAGCTCGTCGAGGCGCTGCGGGCGAACGGGCGATCCAGCTGGGCCGAACTGGGCCGGGTGGTCGGGTTGTCGGGGCCGAGCGTCCAGGAGCGGGTGAAGCGGCTGGAGGAGCGCGGGGTGCTGCTCGGGTACCGCGCGGTGGTCGCGCCGGACCAGGTCGGGCTCGGGACCAGCGCCCTGGTGGGGCTGTTCCAGCGCGACGACGTGGAGACGGACGTGATCGTCGCCGGGGTGCGCGAGATCCCGGCTGTGGAGGACTGCTGGTTCGTGGCCGGCGATCAGGAGCTGGTGGTAAAGGTTCGGGTGCCGGACGTGACTCAGCTGGAGGCGGTGGTGGCCAGCCTGCGGCGTGTCAATGGCGTGGTACGGACGCGGACGACTGTTGTGCTGTCGACTCGCTGGGAGGCGCGTCCGGCGCCACTCCCGGAGTAGCAGCCCGTACTACGGACCGCTGGCTGAGGTAGACGACCACAGCGGCCGCAAGCGCCAGGGCGGCGGCCGCGGGGTACAGCAGATCCGGGTGGTGCTGGTAGGTGGTGCCACCGAGCGCCGGGGCCAGGAACATGCCTGAGATGGAGGCAGCGGCGTACAGGCTGGAGAAGCGGCCGGTCATGCCTTCCGGAGCAGCGTCGGCCACATGGGCAGTGGCAGTGGGCTTGTAGAGCATTTCGCCGCCGGTGATGATCGCTACCGCGATGGCCGCTCCAGCGAAGGCGGGCCAGGCGCCTATGACGGCCAGGCCCGCAGCAACCAGGGCAAAGCCAATGGCGATGACTCGGGATGAGTGGTGGTCGCGGAGGCGGATGGCGAGCGGTGCTTCCAGCAGGACGATCACTACTGAGCTCGCACCGATCAGTACGCCGTACGCGACCGCAGGCGAGCCTGCATCGCGCAGGAGCAGCGGCAGGGTCGCGAAGAGCTGCCGATAGACGGTGTCGACCACCACGATCGCCAGCAGGAGCACCAACACCGACCGGTCACGCAGCAGCGCCCGCCACACGCCAGAGGCCTGCGCCGCCACGACTCGCACCGCATCAGGCACCCATCGCCAGATGACCGCCGCGAGGACGACACTCGACACTGCATCAACCACGAACACCAGCGAGAAGTCATACGCCGCCAGCAGCCCGCCGAGCGGAGGACCGACAGCGAAGCCGGCGTTGCTGGCTGAGCGCGACAGGGCGATCCCCTCGCGTCGCCGGTCGGCAGGGAGCGCAGTGGCGACAAGGGCGCTCAGGTTGGGGCGACTGGCGCCGCCACAGAGACCGGCGACGGCAGCTAGCGCCGCTAGTCCAGCAGTGGGGACGACAGACATCGCCAGACAGGCAAGCGCCCAGGTGAGCTGGCTGGTGACGGCAGCGCCGCGCAGGCCGAAGCGGTCGCCGAACCAGCCGCCCGAGAGGTTCCCGAGCAGCAGGCCCACGCCGTACGCCGCCGCGGCGAAGCCGGCCTGCTGCGGGGACATCCCCCGGTCCTCGACCAGGTAGAGGGTCAGGTAGATCCAGGCGAGCGCGCCGGCCGAACTGACCAGTTGGCCGAGCATCACCGCTTTGAGCCAGCCAGGGAGCTCCATCACGCGTCGCCAGTACATCCGCCCACCCCCAGGTACAGTAAGTTCCTAAGAGGAACTTACCTAGCCGGATAGCGTAGGCGCAAGCGGAGGGAGCTGTCGTGCGGCGTAGTAGCTACTCCCCCGAGCCTGACTGTGCGATCGCCCAGTCGCTCGGGGTGGTCGGGGACGGGTGGGAGTTGCTGATCGTCCGCGACCTGGCGCGGGGACTGGATCGGTTCGAGCTGCTGGCCGAGTCGCTGCGGATCTCCCGGAAGGTGCTGACCGAACGGCTGAACAGCTTGCTCGACAGCGGCGTCGTGGAGCGGGTCGCCTATCAGCAGCGCCCCACGCGGCACTCGTACAAGCTGACACCCCGCGGCAGCGCGCTACTGCCCGTACTGGTCGCCCTGCAGGACTGGGGCGACCGCTGGCTCCTCGGTGACGGCGAGCTGACAGGCACCAACTCCCCCGAGGACGCCCCGGCGCACCGCATCCACGAGCTGGTCGGCCAGAAGGTCCCCGACGACCTGAAGCTCCCCGCAGGCGCAGTACTGCGGGACGTGGTCGACCCCGACGCCACAGCGACCGTCATCTTCGGCTACCCGGCCACTGGACGGCCGAGCAAGCTGCCGGAGGGGTGGGAGAACATCGCAGGGACCACCGGGTGCACCCTGGAGAACAAGCTGTTCGCCGAACGCGCCGCAGACTTCACCGCGGCCGGAATCACCGTCCACGGCGTGAGCACCCAGCGCCCGGACGAGCAACAGGCCTTTGCCGAACTGGAGAAGATCCCGCACGTGCTGCTGTCCGACACCGACCTGACCTTCACCGCCGCGCTCCGGCTGCCGACCTTCCGGGCAGGTGGCTACGAGCGACTCAAGCGGCTCACTCTGGTCGTCGCCCCCACCCGCGAGATCAAGGCCGTCCTCTACCCGATCACTGACATCCCCCAAGCCGTCAGCTGGGCCTACGACACGGCCCGCGCGCTGTGACGGCGGTAGAGGTCTGGTGGGGCCGTACTGCGGACGCCCGCCCCGGCCTGGTCGGCGAGCTGACCGCAGCCGAGAAGAGCCGCTTCAACGCCTACGCGCGGGACGAGGACAAGAGCCGCTTCCTGGTCGGCGCCACGATCGTCAGGCGAGTACTGGCCGACAAGCTCGAGCTGTCACCGGCAGCCGTCCAACTCGACCGCACCTGCCCCGACTGCGGTCGCCAGCACGGCAAGGTCACTGTCGACGGCATGCAGCTCTCGGTGTCGCACTCCGGCGATCGCATCGTCGTCGCCTTCCACCCGACCGATGCCGTCGGCATCGATGTCGAACTGATCAACCCCGCGATCGACCCCGAGTCGCTCGCCTCGGTCAGCCTGTCCGATCTGGAGGCGGCCGAGCTGGCCGCCTTCGAACCAACGGCCCGCGCCCGCGCCTTCACGCAGTACTGGACTCGCAAGGAAGCCGTCGTGAAGGCGACCGGCGACGGCATCCGCGCGGACCTGCGCAAGGTGATCGTCAGCGCGCCCGATCAGCCGCCGGCGCTGCGCGAGTGGTCCGAGTACGACGGACCGGTGCGACTCGTGGACCTGCCGGCCGGGGTCGAGTACGCCGCCGCGCTCGCGATCCTCTCGGAGCACACCCCCGAGGTCCGTTCCTTCGACGCGGCGCCGCTGCTCAGATCCTGACTCACTCGGCGGCGATGCTCAGGTCCTGACTACTCGGCGGCCATGCCGATCAGCCGCGGATCTGCCCCTCGCCGATCACCACGTACTTCGTCGAGGTCATCTCCGGCAGCCCCATCGGCCCGCGGGCGTGCAGCTTCTGGGTCGAGATCCCGATCTCGGCGCCGAAGCCGTACTCGCCGCCATCGGTGAAGCGGGTGCTCGCGTTGACCACCACCGCCGCCGAGTCGACCGCCTGCACGAACCGCCGCGACGCCGCCTGCGAACGGGTGATGATCGCGTCGGTGTGGGCCGAGCTGTACTTGCGGATGTGCGCGACAGCAGCCTCCAGCGAAGGCACCACCGCGGCCGACAGATCCAGCGAGCTGTATTCCGTGCCGTAGTCCTCCTCCGTCGCCGCGACAATATCCTTGCCCGCAGCAACAACCGTCGGATCGCCGTGCACCGTCACACCAGCCGCGGCCAACGCCGGCAGTGCCTTCGCCAGGAACTCGTCCGCGACCTCCGCGTGCACGAGCAGCGACTCGGCCGCGTTGCAGACACTCGGGCGCTGGGTCTTCGAGTTGAGCAGGATCGTCAGGGCGAGGTCGAGATCGGCATCCGCATCGACGTACACGTGGCAGTTGCCGACGCCCGTCTCGATCACGGGCACGGTCGACTCGGTGACCACGGTCTGGATCAGGCCGGCGCCGCCGCGCGGGATCAGTACGTCGACCAGGCCGCGCGCCTGCATCAGGTCCTTGACGGCCGCCCGGTCGCCCGGCACGCCCTGGATCACGTCGGCCGGCAGACCGACCTCGGTCACTGCGGAGCGCAGTACGGCGACGATCGCGGCGTTGGACTCGGCAGCCGATGAGGAGCCGCGGAGCAGTACCGCGTTGCCCGACTTGAGGCAGATGCCGGCCGCGTCAGCCGTCACGTTCGGCCGGGCCTCGTAGATGATGCCGACCACGCCGAAGGGCACGCGCACCTGGCGAAGCTCGAGACCGTTCGGCAGGGTGTAGCCACGGACGACCTCGCCCACGGGGTCAACCAGCCCGGCGAGTTGCTCGAGGCCGGCGGCCATCGCGTCAACCCGGGACGGGTCCAGCGCGAGGCGGTCAACAGTCGACTCCGGCGTACCGGCTTCGCGCGCCGCGGCGACATCCTTGGCGTTGGCCGCGACGATCTGCTCGGTGCTACTCCGCAACGCCGCCGCCATGGCATGCAGCGCGGCGTCCTTGGTCCCTCGTGATGCCGCCGCCAACGCGTAAGAGGCTTCGCGGGCATTGCGGCACAGCTCGATGATCTCGCTCACCGTCCCATCGTAGGACGATCCCCCGAGGCTCTGCGCAGTCGTCTCAGCCGGCCACTTGTTACGCAATGAGTTGGCCTGAGGACCATCAGTGATCGATTTCGATCGAAACCCTGGTCACTGTCCGGTTCGGCAGGCACTGTGAGGCGGACGTTCCGCCGATCGAAAGTTGCGACGATGAGACGACTGAAGAGCACACTGGCTGCCGGCGTGGTCGCGCTGAGCGCCGTCGCCGTCCTGCTGACCACAGGCGCCGCCCCCGCTGCGGCGACCAGCGAGCCGACGTTCCCGCTGGCCGACCCGGACACGGTGCTGGCCAACGACGGTTCGTACGTCACCTACGGCACTACCGTCGGGGCCGGCGTCGGAGCCCGCTGTGGCGCAACAGGGCAACTACTGCTGCCGGTACTGCGACATGGCTCCGGCAGCTCTGTCGGGATGGCCAACTGCGCCTCCGGCGACGCCATGCCCGACGGAGTCGGCGCCTGGGCCGAGGGAGCTGTGTGGGCCCCAGGCGTGGTGAAGTTCGCCGGCAAGTTCTACCTCTACTACACCGCCACGAAGGCCGGTACTGCGAGCGGCGGCGGCAACGGCCACAAGTGCATCGGGCGCGCGGTCTCGGAGAACGCCGGTGGCCCCTTCCGCAACGCAGGACTGTGGCACTGCCCAGCCGGCGGCCGCTGGGCGATCGACGCCAACCCGTTTGTCTCCGGCGGCAAGCTGTACGTCGCATTCCGGGACGACTCGATCGCATCGGGCCCTGAGACCGGGCTGTCCGTAGTACCGACTGACGCGAACGGCTGGGGGCTGTGGGGCCAGCGGCGCAGCCTGCTGCTGAGCACCGACATCACCTGGGACACCCGAGGTACCGACGGCAGTGGCACCCACCTGGTCGAGAACCCGTCGATGTTCCGCCACAACGACGGCATCTGGTACGTCGCGTACTCCGGCAACAACTACAACAGCGTCCGCTACGCCACCGGCATCGCCAGCTGCGGCGCCAACCCACTCCCCGCCACCCGCTGCCAACCGCTGCAGGACGGCGCTCGTCGCCCGTACTTCGGCTACAGCGGCGCCGGCGACCTGGATCCCTTCGCCACCCTGCCCGCGAACCACACCGGCCCGGGCGGCATGGACATCTTCAACGCCGCCGACGGCACTTTCCGCGTCGTCTACCACTACTGGAAGAACAACGGCGGTCCCCGCTACCCGATCACCGGCTTCCTCGGCCGCCGAACCGGCACCGGCTTCTACGTCAGCTGAAGTCGGCCACCCCTTGCGCAGCTGACCAAACGCTCAGAACTCAGCTCGTACTACGTACTGCTGGCCAACGCAGGCACCTTCTCCGTATCCACCCGATGGTTACTGCCGCGGCCAGACCGAAGGTCTCCTGATCGAAGGCGGGCGTGCCCAGATCTACGTTGGTGAGGTGGTCGGCTCGAGGTGGCATTTGAATGCGTAGCCGGTTAGTTGGGTCGCGCAGCTTGTGTCTTATGCCGTGTCGCCGACGTCGGCGGCGCATCCCGCGACAGACCCAGCGGCCGATCACCGCCATCGGGCCCTGCGGCGGCATCGTCGACTTGGCCAGCCTGCGAGTTTGCTCGCGTGCCCAGCCAGGCACAACGGGCAGGCTCAAGCCGACCGGCACCACAGCAATATAACTGTTCTTTGCTCTTGTTCTTTGCTCTTGTTCTTTGCTCTTGTTCTTTGCTCTTGTTCTTTGCTCTTGTTCTTTGCTCTTGTTGTCAGATCAGAGCAGTACCAGGTCGTCGCGGTGGACGACCTCGCGCTCGTACGTCGGGCCGAGCTCGCGGGCAAGGTCCCGGGTCGATCGGCCGAGGAGTTCCGGCAGCTCGGTGGCGTCGTAGTTCACCAGCCCGCGAGCGATCACCACGCCTGCGGCCGAGACCAAGTCGACCGGATCGCCGGCAGAGAAGTTGCCCTCGACAGCGCTGATACCTGCCGGGAGCAAAGAGGAACGGCGCTCGGTCACCGCACGAACTGCGCCTTCGTCGAGCACCAAACGACCCTGACCTGAAGTCGCGTGGGCGAGCCAGAGCAGACGCGTCTTGCGGCGGCGGCCGGTCGGGTGGAACAGCGTGCCAACAGCATCACCACGCAACGCCTCCCCGACCCGGGCAGCCGAAGTGAGAACCACCGGAATCCCTGCCTCGGTAGCGATTCCGGCTGCTTCGACCTTGGTCTGCATACCACCAGTGCCGACACCGGAGCTGCCGGTCTTGCCGATCTGGAGGGACTTGAGGTCGCCCGGTCCGCGGACGTCGGTGATCATCGTCGTACCGGGTTTGCGCGGGTCGCCGTCGTACAGGCCGTCCACGTCGGAGAGCAGAACGAGCAGGTCGGTGTGCACCAGGTGGCTGGTGAGCGCGGCCAGCCGGTCGTTGTCGCCGAACCGGATCTCGGTGGTCGCCACGGTGTCGTTCTCGTTGACGATCGGGACCACGCCGAGCTCAAGCAGCCGGGCGAAGGTCCGGTAGGCGTTGCGGTAGTGGCTGCGCCGGGTCACGTCGTCGACGGTCAGCAGCACCTGGCCGACGCGGAGTCCGTGCGCGGCGAAAGCGTCGCTGTAGCGGGCCATCAGCAGGCCCTGCCCGACCGACGCGGCTGCCTGCTGGGTGGCCAGGTCACGCGGTCGCGACCGCAGTCCCATCGGGGTCAGGCCGGCCGCGATCGCCCCGGAGGAGACCAGCACCACCTCGGTGCCCTCGACCCGGCGCGCCGCGATCGCGTCGACGAGCAGGCGCAGCCGTTCGAGGTCGATCCGGCCGCGCTGGGTGAGCGAGGACGAACCGACCTTGACGACGATCCGCCCGGCCTTGACGACCTCCGGGCGTTGTTTCATGTCCCGCATCAGTGTTCCTGACTCGTGGGAGCTAACGCGTCATCGGTACGGCCGGCATCGTCGACGGCCTCCGGTCACGCGTTCTGGTTGTTGCTCTCGGCATCGATGTCGATGACCTCGCCGAGCCGGTACAGCCGCTCGGCCTCGAGCTCGGCCGCGGCTTCGGCCTCGCGCGCCTGTTTGCGCGCCAGCCGCTCGGCGGCCTTCTGAGCCGCCTTCGCCTCGGCCGGGGTCAGGTCGACCACGTCCTCGACCCAGCCCTGCCCGTACTCCGAGAGGTCGGCCGGGCGTTCGATCTCGCCCTCCCGCAGTGCGTGGTACTGGTAGTCCTTGTCCTTGCGGCGCTGGGCCGCCGGACGGTCCTCGTCCAGCCGCTGGTCCTCGCCACGGCGGGACAGCAGCTCCGCACCGGCCTGCACCTCGGGGGCGAAGTCGAAGACGACCGCGTTCGGGCCGTCGCCGATCGTTACCTCGTCGCCGGCCACCGCGCCCAGCTCGAGCAGCTGACGCTCGACCCCGAGCCGGTTCAGCCGGTCGGCCAGGTACCCGGTCGCCTCGGCGTTCAGGAAGTCGGTCTGCCGGACCCAGCGCTCGGGCTTGTCACCCTGCACCAGCCAGCCGCCCTCGAGCGTCTTCTTGACCTTGAACTCGACGCCACCGGTCGCCCGCGGCCGGATGATGATCCGGGTGGTGTCCGGCTTCTCCTCCTCGGCGCGGCGCTTGGTGACGATCTCGGCCATCGCGAACTTCAGCCCGTCCAGGCCTTCGTGGCTCGCGGTCGAGATCGAGAACACCTTCAGGCCACGCGCCTCGAGATCGGCCGTGACCATCTCGGCGATCTCCTTGGCGTCCGGCACATCGACCTTGTTCAGCGCGATCAGCCGCGGCCGGTCCTCCAAGCCGCCATGGGCCTTCAGCTCCGCCTCGATGGTGTCCAGGTCGCTCAGCGGGTCCCGGCCGGGCTCGTACGTCGCGCAGTCGATCACGTGCACCAGCGCGGCGCAGCGCTCGACGTGGCGCAGGAAGTCGTGGCCGAGGCCGCGGCCCTCACTCGCACCCTCGATCAGGCCCGGTACGTCGGCGACGGTGAAGATGTTCTCACCGGCGACAACGACACCCAGGTTGGGGATCAGGGTGGTGAAGGGGTAGTCGGCGATCTTCGGGCGGGCCCGGCTGATCGCCGCGATCAGCGAGGACTTGCCGGCGCTCGGGAAGCCGACCAGGCCGATGTCGGCGACGACCTTGAGCTCGAGCACGATCGTGCGCTCTTCGCCGTCCTCGCCGAGCAGCGCGAAGCCGGGGGCCTTGCGGCTGGAGCTGGCCAAGGCCGCGTTGCCGAGACCACCCTTGCCACCGGCGGCTGCGACGTACTCCGAGCCGATGCCGACCAGATCGGCGAGGATCTCGCCTTCCGGAGTGCTGACGACGGTGCCCTCGGGGACGGGCAGAATGATGTCGCCGCCTCGGCTGCCGGCCTGGTGATCGCCCTTGCCCTGCATGCCGTTGGTGGCCGTGCGGTGCGAGGAGCGGTGGTAGTCGACGAGCGTGGTCTGGTCGCTGCTGACGCGCAGGATGATGCTGCCGCCGTCACCGCCGTTACCGCCGTCCGGACCACCGAGCGGCTTGAACTTCTCGCTGTGCACCGAGGCGCAGCCGTTTCCGCCGTTGCCACCGGCGACGAACACCGTGACCCGGTCGACAAAGCTGGGGATCGCCATCGGTGGATCTCAACTTCCTGCTGGGAGAACGTACTTCTGCTGTACACAGCCGAAGGGCGGGCCGCGCTATTCCGCGGACCCGCCCTTCGAAAAGGCTGTGAAAACTTCGAACCGGGTGGCGGTACTACTCCGCCGGGGCCGGGACGATGTTGACGACGCGACGTCCACGACGGACACCGAACTCGACCTTGCCCTCGGCGAGCGCGAACAGGGTGTCGTCGCCGCCACGGCCCACCAGGGTGCCCGGGTGGAAGTGGGTGCCACGCTGGCGAACGATGATCTCGCCGGCGTTGACCAGCTGGCCGCCGAAGCGCTTCACGCCGAGCCGCTGCGCGTTGGAGTCGCGACCGTTACGGGTCGACGCTGCTCCCTTTTTGTGTGCCATTAGTTGATCAGCTCACTTCTTCTTCGCGTCGATCGCGGTGACCTTGACCTGGGTGTAGTGCTGGCGGTGCCCCTGGCGCTTGCGGTAACCGGTCTTGTTCTTGTACTTCAGGATGTGGATCTTCGGGCCCTTGGTGCGGCCGAGAACCTCAGCTGACACGGCCACCTTGGCCAGTGCGGCGGCATCGGCCGTCACGGTGTCGCCATCGACGACGAGGACTGCGGACAGCGACACCGTGTCGCCGACCTGATCAGTCAGGCTGTCGATCTCGATGACATCGCCGACGGCGACCTTCTGCTGGGTGCCGCCACTGCGCACGATCGCGTACACCGTGGATCTCACTCTCTATTGTTCGGAAGTCTTAACAAGCGGGGCCTGCACGAACCTACTGCGGCCCACACAAAGGAGGCACGCGAGACGCGCGCCGAAAGGTAAGAATACGGCGCGCGTCACGAGCCGGTCAAACTGGGGTCGAAGCCAGCTCCGGAGTACTCACTCCGGGGTCGGATCCGGTGTTGCCTGAATCACTGTCGTTGCCGTCGCCGACCTTGCCCCGCCCACGGCTGCTGCGCCGCCGGCGGGTGCTGCCATTGCGCCCAGAACCGTTCTGCTGGGCCTTCTCACCGTCATCGGAACCCTGCTCGCCCTGAGCCTGCTCCTGCTCGCCCTGCGGCTCACTGGCGGCCTGCTCGGCCTCGGGCTGGTCCCCCTGACCGCGGTTGGAGCGCCGACCACGGGACCGCCGACGGCTCGTACCTTCGGTCTGCTCGGGCTCGGTGTGCTCGTTGACCTCTGAGCTCTCGACCTGAACAGCCTGAGGCTCTTCCTGGCGGACCTCTTCGGTGTGAGTCGCGGTGGTGTCGCCGTTGGCCGCGGCCGAAGCCGCTGCGATCTCGGCGAGACGCTGGGCCGCGTCACCGTTGTTGGCCGGCTCGGCTTCCTCGCCACCCTCGCGACGGCCCTTGCCCCGGTTGCGGCTGCGCGAGGTCTTCTTCGCGGCGTCACCCTCGGGCTTGTGGTCGTGCGAGTGCTGCGGCTGCTGCTGGCGGCCACGGCCGTCGTCCTGCCGGCGGCGGGACTCCTTCGGCTCGTCGTGCAGGATCAGCCCGCGGCCACCGCAGTGGTCGCAGTTCTCGCTGAACGCCTCCAGCAGGCCGGTGCCGATCCGCTTGCGGGTCATCTGGACCAACCCGAGCGAGGTCACCTCGGCGACCTGGTGCTTGGTCCGGTCACGGCCCAGGCACTCGACCAGCCGGCGCAGTACCAGGTCGCGGTTGAGCTCCAGCACCATGTCGATGAAGTCGATCACGATGATGCCGCCGATGTCGCGCAGCCGGAGCTGGCGGACGATCTCCTCGGCCGCCTCCAGGTTGTTCTTGGTGACCGTCTCCTCGAGGTTGCCGCCGGAGCCGGTGAACTTGCCGGTGTTGACGTCGACGACCGTCATCGCCTCGGTCCGGTCGATGATCAGCGAACCGCCCGACGGCAGCCAGACCTTGCGGTCCAGCGCCTTCTTGATCTGCTCGTCGATCCGGTAGTTCGCGAACACGTCGCCGGACTTGGCGTCGTCCCACTGCTCCACCCGGTCGGCCAGGTGCGGAGCGACGTACGAGACGTACTCCTTGACCTGGTCGTAGGCGTCCTCGCCGGAGATGACCAGCTTGGAGAAGTCCTCGGTGAACAGGTCGCGGACGACCCGGATCAGCAGGTCGGGCTCGCCGTGCAGCAGCGCCGGCGCCTGGCCGCCCTTCGACTTCTTGTCGATCTCGGTCCAGTACGACTGCAGCCGGCTGACGTCCGAGGTCAGCTCCTCCTCGGTCGCGCCCTCGGCCGCGGTGCGCACGATCACGCCGGCCTCGTCCGGGACGATGTCCTTGAGGATGCCCTTCAGGCGGTTCCGCTCGGTGTCGGGCAGCTTGCGGCTGATCCCGCCGTTGCCGCCGCGCGGCACGTAGACGACGTACCGGCCGGGCAGGCTGATCTGGTTGGTGAGGCGGGCGCCCTTGTGGCCGATCGGGTCCTTGGTCACCTGGACCAGGACCGCCTGACCGGACTTGAGCACCTGCTCGATCTTGCGCGGGCCGTTGGCGCCACCGAGGGTCGCCCAGTCCACCTCACCGGCGTACAGGACCGCGTTGCGGCCCTTGCCGATGTCGATGAACGCGGCCTCCATGCTGGGCAGCACGTTCTGCACGCGGCCGAGGTACACGTTGCCGATCAGCGAGCTCTGCTCGGCGGTCGTCACGTAGTGCTCGACCAGGACGTTGTCCTCGGAGACCGCGATCTGGGTCAGGTCCTCGCGGGTCCGGATCACCATCGTCCGCTCGACCGACTCGCGCCGGGCCAGGAACTCGGCCTCGGTCACGATCGGCGCCCGGCGGCGGCCAGCGGCGCGGCCCTCGCGGCGACGCTGCTTCTTCGCCTCCAGCCGGGTCGAGCCCTCAACCGCGGTGATCTCGTTGTTGACGGTCTTGCTGCGCGGCTCGCGCACCCGGACGACGGTCTCGTCCGGGTCGTCGGCGGCCAGCGCGGTGTCCTCGCCCTTGCGGCGACGACGGCGCCGGCGGCGGCGCGACGACGTACCGGACTCGCCGTCCTCGTCGGAGTCGGCCTCGGACGACTGGTCGGTGTCGCCGGCCTCGTCACTCTCGTCCTCGGACTGGTCGTCGTCGGACTCGTCACCCTCGTCGGCGTTGTCCTCGGAGTCGGCGTCCCCGGCCTTGCGGCGGCGACGGCCACCACGGCGGCGACGGCGACGGCGGGTGCCCTCGGAGTCGTCGCCGTCGTTCTCGTCGGCCTCGGCGTTGCTGTCCTCGTCGGTCTCGTCGTCGGCCTCGGTCTCCCGGGCCTGCTCGAGCACCGGCTCGGCGCGGTCGGCGGCGACCTCTTCGGCGTCGCGGCCACGACGGCTGCGGCGACGGCGGCTGCTGCCCGTGCTCGCCTGCTCGTCGGCTACCTCGGGGGTCTCCTCGACCTCGACCTCGGCGACCTCGGCCTCAGCGGTGGCTGCTGCCTCGGCGGCCCGCTCGGCGGCGGTGGAGCGGCGACGCGAACGACGCGGCGCAGGTGCCTCGTCCGGGGTGGCTTCGGGGGTTGCCTCGACCGGGCTGGTCGCCGCTGCCTGCTTGGGCACCTCGGTGGGCGCCTGGAACAGTACGGCGGCAGCGGCCGGCGCGCGTCGGCGCGACCGGCGGGCCGGGGCCTCGGTGGCTGCTGCGAGCAGCGCTGCCTCCGCTGCGGCGGCCTCAGCTGCTGCGGCCTCGGCGGCGGCGAGCTCTTCCTCGGTCAGCTGCTCTTCGGGGAGCTCGGCCGCGGCTACGGGGCCGTCCGTCAGGGCGGTGTCCGGCGAGAGGAGGTCGGGCTGCGGGGCAGCCGCCTTCTTCGCGGTGCGCTTGCGGGTGGTGGTCTTCTTCGCGGCGCGGGCCGGAGCCTTGGGCTCGGCTGCCTCGGTCAGAGTGGCGTCCGCCGTCTCGGCGAGCGCGGAGTCAGCCGGTACGGAGTCAGCCGGTGCGGCGTCGTCCAGGAGGCTGTCCTGGGCGGCCGTGCGGGAGGCTGCGGTCTTCTTGGCGGGACGCTTGGCGGCCGCCTTCTTGACCGTGCGCTTCGCGGCGGCCTTCTTGACCGGCGCGGGGGCCGGGTCGGCGGTCTCGCCGTCGTCCTGGGTGCTGACGGCAGCGGCCTCGGCGGGCACAGCGGCCTTCTTGGCCGTGCGCTTGCGCGTGGTGGTCGCCTTCTTGGCGGCCGGTTGTCGGGCAGCACGCTTGGCTGCGGGGGCGGTGGCAGCCGAATCGGCTGCTTCGGTGGTGGTCGGCTCGTTGTCGAGCATGCGGTGCGGGTCTCCTCAGGCCCTCCGGCGCACCCTGCGACCCCTGTCACGGGTCCGGTGCTGCCAGAAAGCGGTCACGGTTCGCCACTCCCGGGGTGCAAATCCGGTACGGCGGAAGCCTTCTGGATCCGCCCCTGGTCGCGCCGTCAGGGCACAACTGGAGCGGCGGCGTCGCTCTCCGCTACTTGCGTCTGCTGGTCAACCGCCTGGCCGGTCGCGGTCGCCTGGGTGGCGTCGCGGTCACGAGCGAGCGGATCGTCCACAGTGCCGGTGGCCGCGATAAGCGGGCCCTGGGCGAGCCTGGTCAGAAGAGCCGGGCCCGTCACCGGAAGCGTCGCTACCTCTAGCACGCCGGCGAGAACGTCGTCGGGTCTCACGGCCGGGGTTCCGAGCCGTAACACCACTTGCAGTATCGCACACGTCGCAACCGTCGCCGGGTCACTACCGACGGTGAGTCGGAGGACGGCTTCCCGGCAGTCAAACGACCGAAGCCCCCGTTTGGTCATGCGCTCGACCAGAATTTCGTCCCGGGCGAGGAACGCGGCGACCGCTTGCTCGGCGTCCGCGGGATCCACGCCAGGCAGCGCGATCAGCCACTCGCTGGCCTCGAGCTGGTCGGCCAGCGACCCTGGTCCGGCCACCACCACCTCGAGCACGTCCAGGCCCGGCGGGAGTGCCTCGTCCAGGTCGGCCCGGACCCGCTCGGGATCGCGCTCCTGTGTGAGCGAGATCTCCAGGTACTCCGCCTCCGAGGCGGCGCCGGTCGGCGCGGCACCGGCGTACGAGATCTTCGGGTGCGGGCTGAAGCCGTGCGAGAACGCCACCGGCAGGCCGGCCCGGCGGACCGCCCGCTCGAAGGCGCGCTGGAAGTCGCGGTGCGAGGTGAAGCGCAACCGCCCGCGCTTGGCGAAGCGGATCCGCAGCTTCTGGACCGCGGGAAGCTGCTGGGACGGCGGAGCCTGTACTGGTGCCACACCGGCATTCTCGCAGGCTTGGGGCTGGGGTGCTCACCACCGCTCCCCCGGGCGGCTTTCTGAGGGCAGTCGTTCGGGTCAGAGGGTGGCGCACTGGCCGGTGCGGGGGCCGGTGACCTGGTTGGGGGCTTGCAGGTTGGTCGGGGGCGCTGCGTTGGCGGAGCAGGTGAGCGGGCCCTTGATGGTGTTGCCGGCCAGTACTACGGGGTCGGCGGTGGTCGCTGCCTTGGCGGTGACCGGGCCGCTTACGGTGGTGCCGACCAGTACTGCGCTGCGGGTGACGCCGGTGAGCGTGACTGGGCCGTTGACCGTAGTACGGAGTAGGTGGAGGTCTGCTGCCTTGGTGGCGGTGACCGGGCCGTTGATCCTGGTGTCGGTGGCGACCAGTGATGCGCCCTCGCGGATAGCCACCGGGCCGTTGATGGTGGCGTTGGTCAGGCAGGTAACGCCGGTGGTGACGGTGAGGGGGCCGTTGCGGGCGCCGGTGATGGTGGTGGTGCAGGTGGGAGCCGGGCGGAGAAGCGTTACCGCGAGGCGGTTCGGGGCGGCGATGTTGCCGGGGGCATCGATCGCGCGGTACTCGAGCTGGTGCCGGCCGTAGCCGGACGGGACGTCGTCCCACGGGACCACGCGCGGTACGCCGAGCTTGCCGTAGACGAGCTGGTCGATCTCGGTGCCCTCGGCGGTGAACTTGAACGGGGCGGTCGCGTCGGTGGGCCAGCCGTAGTAGTTGTACCAACCGTCGCCGTCGACGCGGAACTCCGGTACTACGTAGCCGGCGGTGTCGTCTGTCGCCTTCAGGGCCATGGTGAAGGCGTCGTTGTAGATGTACTCCGGGCCGGTGGGTTTGGTGATCTTGAGGAGTGGCTTGGAGAGGGTGGGGGTGACGGTGGGTCCGGTGCCGTCGATCTGCCAGGTGAGGCGGTCGGTGCCGACGGTGGCGGTGAGGGTGTGGGGGCCGGTGAGGTTGAGCGGGGCGAGGGGGAGGTCGCGGTCGTTGCCGGGGTTGGGGATTGTTTTGTTGTCGAGTTGCCAGGTGATCGGGGGCTGGTGGGTGTCTGACTGGGTGGTTTCTGCGTAGACGACTTCACTCGCGTTGACCGGGTGCTCGGTGGAGGTCGAGGTGGTGAAGGTCGGCGGAGTGGCGTCTGTGAGCACTGAGGATTGGGTGATCGTCCAGGTGCGGGTGGTGGTCAGGGCTGGGGAGGCTCTTACTGCGGGGTCCCGGACGAAGGGGGTGGGGTCGGTGATCTTCGCGGTGAGGGTGTGCGTCGCGGGGGTGAGTTGGAGCGCTGCCAGGTCTACGTAGCGCTGGTTGTTGGTGGGGAGGGTGGTGCCGTCGAGGGTCCAGGTGACGGTCAGTTCGTGGCTGGCGGGGTGCAGGGTCTGCAGCCAGACGAGCTGGTTGCGGGCGACCGGGCCGGGTGGAGTGCTGGACTGGATCAGGGTGGCTCGGGAGGAGATTCGCTGGGTCATCCGTTCGCGGGAGACCTGGTCGAAGTAGTAGCCGAGGACCTTCATCATCGAGTGTTTGCTGGGGCGCCAGACGCCGGAGCCGGCGTACATGCCGGCCTCGTAGCGGGCGATCGGGCCGCCTGACTCCGACGGTTCGCCGAGCCAGCGGAACCACTTCTTCTGTTCGGCGAGCATCTGCTGCTCGGTGAGCAGGGTGTGGTGGATCGAGCTGGGCTCCGGACCCTCGTACGCCGCGCCGCGGTCGCCGCGGGCGTAGTAGTCGTACTCGTCCTGCAGGCCGCCGAGCGAGTGGCCGAGCTCGTGCGGGGTGATGAGGGCGGACAGCGCGTTGCCGCCGGACGCGGTCGCGTAGCTGCCGCCGGCGCCGCCGTACGTGTCGCTGTTGCCGATGGCAAGAATCTGGCGGTTGGCGGAGGTGGTGCCGGGGACCAGGTCGGCGTACTGCGCTGCCGCGGTCGCGCTCACCGTCAGGAGGCGCTGGACCGAGGCGGGGTTGCAGCCGCCCCAGAAACCCATCTGGAGGGGGGTGTCGATTTTGGGCGAGGTGAGGTTGGGGTCGCAGTCGACGCCGCTGCCGGGTGAGGGGATCTCGACGGCGTACACGTTGATGTAGTTGCGGTAGGTCTTGAAGGGCTCGATGCTCCAGAGAATGTTGAGGTGCTTGTCGAGCTGCTCGCGGAACTTGGGGAGCTCGGCTGCGGTGTAACCGTCGCCCATCACCACGAGGTTGAAGCGCGAGGTGGCGGGGCCGGTTACTTGGAGCGGTACGACGGTGGCCGGGGCCGCTGCACTGGCGGCGGGCACCACCGCGGTGGCGCTCACGGTGGCCGCCACAGGCAGACCAGCTAGGACCGCCGCGGTGACTGCTGCGACTGCCGTCAGGCGTCGGACTTTGGAATGGGTCCTCACGGTGCGGTCCTCCCCAGGGTCGGCGGGGTCGTGGTGAGCCTGCCGGGAGAAGCCTACGAAGACGGCGGAGCGTTGTCAGGGGGTGCCGCGTGGCGGACTTGGCGGTGGAGGAGGGCGGGGCGGGGCGTCGTACGGCATCATGAGGGCTCGGGGAAACGTGAGGAAAGGACATCGATGACGGAACCGGCACAGTCGCCAGGGTTCGAGCCGGAGCGGGAGCGTTCGGTCGAGGCCGGTGACGGCGACGGCAAGGGCATCTACTGGGTGCTGAAGAACGTCGTGGTCGGTCCGCCGGTCAAGCGCATCTTCCGGCCGAAGGTGGAGGGGGCGGAGAACATCCCGGAGAGCGGGCCGGCGATCATCGCGAGCAACCACCTGTCGTACGCCGACTGGATCTTCATGCCGCTGGTACTGCGCCGCCGGGTCACCTTCGTGGCCAAGTCGGACTACTTCACCGGGGCCGGGATCAAGGGGCGGTTCCAGCGTGGGTTCTTCAAGGGCACCGGTCAGGTGCCGATCGACCGGTCCGGCGGGTCGGCGTCCGAGGGCGCGATCAAGGCCGGGCTGAAGGTGCTGGAGCGGGGCGACCTGTTCGGCATCTACCCCGAGGGCACCCGGTCGCACGACGGGAAGCTGTACAAGGGCCGGACCGGCGTCGCCCGGCTGGCGCTGGAGGCTCGCGTGCCGGTGATCCCGGTCGGCGTGATCGGCACCGACGTGGTCGCTCCCCCGGGCAAGGTGGTCGCCTCGGTCGCCTCCCCGACGATCAAGTTCGGCGAGCCGCTGGACTTCTCCCGGTACGAGGGGATGGAGGGTGACCGGCTGATCCTGCGCGCCGTCACCGACGAGATCATGTACAAGATCATGGAGCTGTCCGGCCAGGAGTACGTCGACATGTACGCCACCAAGGCCAAGCAACTGGAGGGCCGGGCCACCACCGGCGCCCCGAAGAAAGTCCGCAAGACGGACACCTGATTCAAGGGGTGAGACAGGGTGGCACTAGGCTGGGAAACCGTGAACGGACCGATCGCCTACCAGGGTGAGCCAGGAGCCAATTCGGCGATGGCGTGCACCGAGATGTTTCCCGGCCGCGAACAGCTGCCCTGTACGACATTCGAGGACGCGCTCGAGGCGGTCAGCACCGGGCGCGCCGGGCTGGCGATGATCCCGGTGGACAACTCGATCGCCGGCCGGGTGGCCGACATCCACCACCTGCTGCCGGACTCGGGGCTGCACATCATCGGCGAGTTCTTCCTGCCGATCCACTTCCAGCTGATGGCCGTCCCGGGCACCTCGCTGGCGGCGATCAAGACGGTCCGCAGCCACGTGCACGCGCTCGGCCAGTGCCGCAAGATCATCCGCGAGCACGGCTGGTCGACGATCGTCGCCGACGACACGGCCGGCTCGGCCCGCGAGGTGTCCGAGCTGCGGGACCCCACCGTCGCGGCACTGTCGCCGATCGCCGCGGCCGGGCTCTACGGGCTGGAGATCCTGGCCCAGGACGTCGAGGACGAGCACCACAACACCACTCGGTTCCTGGTGCTGTCCCGCGAGCCGCAGGTGCCCGCGGCCGGCTCCGGGCCGACCATCACCAGCTTCGTGTACCGCGTCCGCAACGTCCCCGCCGCGCTCTACAAGGCGATGGGCGGTTTCGCCACCAACGGCGTCAACATGACCAAGCTGGAGAGCTACCAGCTCGGCGGCTCGTTCTTCGCGACCCAGTTCTACGCCGACGTCGAGGGCCACCCCGAGGACCCGAACGTCGCGCTCGCGCTGGAGGAGCTGGCCTTCTTCTCGGTCGAGGTCCGGCTGCTCGGCGTCTACCCGGCGCACCCGTTCCGCGAGCAGATCGCCGAGCCGGCCGCCAACCGCACGCTCCGGCCGCACCGCTAGAACCCAGCGCGTAAAAACCAGCGCGCTCCCCCGCCCGCCTCCCCTAGGTTGACGGGATGGAAATCGTTGAGGTGGACGGGCGCGACGCCACGGTGTTCGAGCGGTTCTTCACGCTCCGGGACGCGGTCCGCCAGGAGGACGAGTTCCCGAGCAACCGGGGTATCGAAGAGGCTCGGGTGCTGATGGCCGACGAGCACTCCGACGTACGCGCCAACGGGCTGGGGCTGGTCGACGGCGACACCTGGCTCGGGATCGCCTGGCTCGACTGGTGGCTGCAGGAGAACACGCACGAGGTCACGCTGGAGCTGGCCGTCGCCGCGCAGTACCGGCGTACCGGGGTGGGCAGCCGGTTGCTCGACGCAGTGATCGAGCGGGCGAAGGCAGCCGGCCGGACCTTGGTCAGCAGCACCATGCACGCCGACGCGGAGACCGGTGAGAGCGCCGGTACTGCGTTCGCTGCCGCGCGCGGGTTCGAGCGCAAGCACGTCGAGCTGCACCAGGTGCTCGAGTTGCCGCTGTCGGAAGAGCGGCTGGCCGAGCTGGACCAGCCGGTCGACGGGTACCGGATCCTGCAGTGGCGCGACGAGCACCCGGATGAGTGGATCGAGCAGTTCGCCGACGCGCTGAGCGCGATGGCCGAGGACGTGCCTACCGGTGAAGCGAGCTCTGAGCCGGCTCGTTGGACCCCCGAGCGGGTGCGCGAGACCGATGCGCTGCGGATCAAGCAGGGCCGGTTCTGTCACACCACGGTCGCGATCGACGCCGACGGGCAGCTGGCGGCGTACACGGAGATGGGCGGCTCGACCACGAACCCCGATCGCCTCTTCCAGTGGGGCACCTTCGTCCGCCGGGAGCACCGCGGCCGGCGGCTCGGGCTCGCGGTGAAGGTCCCCAACTTCCGTTCCCTGCAGGCAGAGCTGGACCAGCCGGCCGTCCTGCACACCTGGAACGCGCCGACCAACACCCCGATGATCGCCGTCAACGAGCACCTCGGCTTCCGCCCGGTGGCGCAGCGCCAGGACTGGGAGCTGGAGCTCTAGCGGAACGTCCAGTCGGGATACCGCTCGGCCAGTACTGCGCGGTGATCCGACCAGTCGGCCGGGCGGCGGGCCGGGTCGAGCGGATCGGCGTACCCGCTGTGCAGGCGGTAGCCCCAGGTGAAGGCGGCGATCGGCTCGAGCACGCGGGTGCGGATCACGTCGGGCACGATCACCAAGAACGTGTCGGCGCGCCAGACACCGTCGGGATGGCCCGGGTTCGCGGGGGCGTCGAAGAACGGCGGCAGGAAGCCGTAGACGTACAGCGGGCTCGTGTCGGCGGTCAACGGCAGCGCGTCGACGGACACGTCGCCGTCGAACGACCGGGTGACCAGCTGGACCCAGCCCATGATCGCGTTCAGGCCCTGCCCGTGGTAGCGCACCGTCGCGGTGCAGATCGGGAAGTTGCGGAAGGCCTCGGCGTCGAAGTCCGGCGCGACGAGTTGGTGGCCCGACGCCCAGGGGTCGTCGTTGGCGAGCACGCGGATGTTCACGAGTCCGCGGTGACCCCGCAGCTCGAACGGCACGGACAGCTCTCTTCTCATCCACCCCTCCTGACGCCATTCTCCAACGTGGGCGAAGGAAACCACGAAACTGACTACCCGGGCCTGCGGGGTTGTGCACCGGTGGTGACGGGTGGACTCTGAGAAGGAGCAGCGTCTTGGGGGCAGCCTGTTCGGTGGGGAAGACGGTGGATGCCGTCTTCGGCTGGTGCGTGGGGTCTGGGGGACTGACACGTCCCGGTCCGGAATCTGTACGGGGCAAGGGTTCCGTCCTTCTTCGTCGCTCCCGCAGGTGCAAGGGGGAGACATGCCGAGGAAGGCGAACGGGAGAGCGGACAAGAACGAACGGGGCGCCGGGGATCAGATGCCCGGTGGAGCGATGCCGGCCGGCGCGTCGCCGTCGGCGAACGGGGTGCCGGGGATGCCGACGGGCGGTGGCGGCGCACCGGGGATGACCGGTGGTGGTGGCGCGACTGGGATGACGGGTGGCGGCGGGGCGGCCGGGATGACCGGTGGTGGCGCGGGCCGTGACGTGGAGCAGCCGTCGCGGCGTCAGTGCGGTGTGATGGACGTGCACCGGCGGCTGCTGTCGACGTCGGCGGAGTACGTCGCGGCGCGTTCCTACCTGGAGAACGCGACCACGCAGTACTTCGCGAACAACCAGCGGTTCAGCGGGGTCGCGCAGATCCAGGTGGTCGTGCACGTCGTCTGGAACACCGCCGCGCAGAACATCTCGCAGGCCCAGATCGACAGCCAGCTCGACGTCCTGAACCACGATTTCCGGGCTACCAACACCGACATCGGGTTCGTACCGGCGCCGTTCACCGGCCTGGTCGCCGACGCCCGGATCGAGTTCCGGCTGGCCACCACGGACCCGGACGGCAACCCGACCACGGGTGTCACCCGGACCCAGACGACGCGCGCGTCCTTCGGGACCGACGACGCGATCAAGTCGTCCGCGACCGGCGGCATCGACCCCTGGCCGGCCGACCGGTATCTGAACATCTGGGTAGGTCAGCTCGGTGGCGGCCTGCTCGGCTACGCGCAGTTCCCCGGCGGTCCGGCCGAGACCGACGGTGTCGTCATCCTGCACAGCGGCTTCGGCACGAACGGGACCGCCGCGGCGCCGTTCGACCTCGGCCGGACCACGACGCACGAGATCGGCCACTACCTGAACCTGTTCCACATCTGGGGCGACGACGGCAGTGGTTGCAGTGGCAGCGACGAGGTCGCCGACACCCCCAACGCGGGAGGACCGAACTTCGGCGTACCGACGTTCCCGAAGCTGTCCTGCAGCAACGGGCCGAACGGCGACCTGTTCGTCAACTACATGGACTACACCGACGACCGCGGCATGGTGATGTTCACCAACGACCAGGTGACCCGGATGGAGGCCTGCCTGGACACGGTCCGCACCGAGCTCAACCAGGGCTCAGGATCCGGTACCGCGCAGCCCACGCCGGCCGGCCCGATCGTCTCCTGGGACGAGAACCGGATCGACGCGTTCGTGCTCGGCACCGACCGGGCGACCTACCACAAGTGGTGGGACGGAGCCGCCTGGGGACCGTCCGTCAACGGCTACGAATACCTGGGTGGTGTGTGTATGAGTGCTCCTGAAGTCGCGTCCTGGGGGCCGAACCGGCTCGACGCGTTCGTCCTCGGCACCGACCGCGGGCTCTACCACAAGTGGTGGGACGGGACCGCCTGGGGACCGTCGGAGACCGGCTACGAAGCGCTCGGCGGCGTCTGCATCAGCCCGCCCCGGGTGGCCACCTGGGGCTCCGACCGGCTGGACGTCTTCGTGCTCGGCACCGACCGCGGGCTCTACCACAAGTGGTGGGACGGCTCGGCCTGGAACGGTTTCGAGTCCCTCGGCGGCATCTGCCTGAGCCCGCCCGAAGTAGTTGCCTGGGGCCCTGATCGGCTGGATGTCTTCGTCCTCGGCACCGACAACGCGGTCTACCACAAGTGGTGGGACGGTACGGCGTGGAACGGCTTCGAGTCCCTCGGCGGCGTCTGCGCCAGTCCCCCGACCGCCGTTGCCTGGGGCCCGAACCGGCTCGACCTGTTCGTGATCGGGACCGACTCCGCGCTCTACCACAAGTGGTACGACGGTACTGCGTGGTCGGCGGACTGGGAGAACCTCGGCGGGATCTGCGTCAGCGCGCCGACCGTGGTCTCGTGGGCCGCGAACCGGCTCGACGTGTTCGTGATCGGCACCGACTCCGGGCTGTACCACCAGTGGTGGGACGGCTCGGCCTGGTCCGGGTTCGAGGCTCTCGGCGGCATCTGTGTCGGCGAGCCCCGGGTGACGGCGTGGGGTCCTGATCGGCTGGACGTCTTCGTGGCCGGCACCGACGGAGCGATGTACCACAAGTGGTGGGACGGAGCCGCCTGGAACGGTTTCGAGTCGCTCGGCGGCGTGATCAGCGATTTCAAGCTGGACCAGCCGGCGCCGGACCAGATGCCGCTGACCACCACCGAGCAGGCGGTGCTGAACTGAACACCGCGCTGCTGACCGGCCGGTGGACGCACTCCTTCGAGGAGGACCACGACGGATTGACCGTCTACCGCCGCGACGACTTCGCCTTCCCGCCGGCCCGTGGCCGGCGGGGGGTGGAGTTCCGCGCCGACGGGGCCTTCACCGACTGGCTGATCGGGCGCGGCGACGCCCGCCAGGCCGGCGACCAGGGCAGTGCCGGCCGCTGGTCGGCGGCCGGCCAGATCAGTCGCAGTACCGGCTCCAGCGGGTCGATCGTCGCGGTGACGGCGGATCGGCTGGAGATCCTCTGGAAGGAGTGAGATGGCTGTTCGGTACTTGGTGGTGCCGACCGCGGACGCTGCGGACGGCGCCAAGTCGGCGCGGTTCGGCGACCGGACGATCATGTGGGGACCCGCCGACCAGAAGCTCGGGCGGGCGTCCCGGACCGCCGCCGGGCTGGTGCTGGTGACGCAGGTCGGGCGGAGCTTCCAGGGCGCCTTTCCCGACATCACTCCGCTGCTGGATCACGGCCGGCATCTGGTGATCTCGGCCGACGACAAACCCCGTCGGCGCTCCAACCACTGCTGGCGGGTCGAGACCCTGAAGGCCGGCACGACGGTCGTCGACGTCCCCAATCCCGTTGCCCTGCGCACCGACCCGGCGATCGCGGCGCTGCTCGGCGAGTTGGCGCCGGCGTCGTACCAGGCTGATCTGACCTGGTTGGCCAGCCTGCCGACCAGGCACTCGCTCAGCCCGTCGTTCACCACCGCGGTGGACTTCGCGGCCGCCCGAATGGTTGCCCTTGGCTACCAAGTGACCCGGATGCCGATCACGGTCGGCGCGTCGGGCCACTCGGAGAACCTGATCGGCGATCGGCCGGGCACCGGCACCGGTCCGCGCGGGCTGGTGGTGGTCACCGCGCACCTCGACTCGATCAACCTCTCCGGTGGCGTGGGGGCGAGCGCACCGGGCGCCGATGACAACGGGAGCGGGTCGGCCGGCGTACTGGAGCTCGGCCGGCTGATCGCAAGCCGGACGTGGCGGCACGACGTACGGCTGATTCTCTTCGGTGGCGAGGAGGAAGGGCTGTTCGGGAGCAAGCAGTACGTCGCCGCGCTGCCGGCCGCCGAGCGGTCGCGGATCCGCGCGGTGCTCAACATGGACATGATCGCGTCGAAGAACACGGCGGTTCCGACCGTGTTGCTGGAGGGCGCCGCGGTGTCGTCCGGGCAGATCGGCGACCTCGCCACCGCGGCCGCGACGTACACGGGACTGAAGGTCGAGACGTCGCTGAATCCGTTCGCCAGCGACCACGTCCCGTTCATCAACGCGGGGATGCCGGCCGTGCTCACGATCGAGGGGGCCGACAGCGCCAACGGGCACATCCATTCGGCCAACGACAAGCTCGAGTTCCTCGACTGGGCGTTCGCCGGCGAGATCCTGCGGATGAACGCGGCGGCGTTGGCCGGGTGGCTCGAGCTGATCAGCGCTCCCGCGGCACCTCGGCCTACTGGCTCGGTGGTCTCGTGGGGGCCTGGTCGGCTCGATGTCTTCGTGGTCGGCACCGATTCGGCACTGCATCACCTGTACTGGGACGGCGGCGCCTGGCACGACTTCGAGTCGCTGGGAGGTGTCCTAAGCTAACCGGGGTGACGGATCTCGAGTGGAGTGGTTGCCTCAACACCCGTGAACTGGGCGGATTCCCGACCCGGTACGGCGGGGTCACGCGGGCAGGCACGGTGATCCGGACCGACTCCCCCGATCAGCTTGATGCCGACGGGGTGGCCGCTCTGCGGGCGGCCGGGCCTGGCCTGGTGCTCGATCTGCGCTCCGACTGGGAGATGAAGCAGACACATCCGCTGGACGGCGACGCGGTCTATCGCCGGATTCCGTGGATCGACCCGATCCGGGAGCAGGAGCGGGTGCCCGACGACGAGCCGTTGATGGCGGACATCTATCGCGGCAGCCTCGATCGCAACCAGGGGCAGATCGTGCAGGCGTTGCGGGCGATCGCCTCGGCTCCCGCGGAGGCGCCGGTCGTGGTGCACTGCAAGTCGGGCAAGGACCGGACCGGGTTACTGGTCGCGCTGCTGCTCGACCTGGTCGGTGTGCCGCGGGAGGAGATCGCGGCGGACTATGCGATCAGCGAGCAACGACTCGGGCTGGTCGCGCGGCTGGCTGAGCTGTCGGCCGACGAACGCGCTGCCAACGAGATGCTCTGGCGGACGCTGCCAGAGACGATTCTGGACTCGCTGGAGCATGTCGATACGCAGTACGGCGGGGTGCGGGCCTATCTGGCCACTTGCGGGCTGACCGCGGCCGAGATCAGCCAGCTCGCCGCGCGGCTGGTCTGAACGCGGCGTTTGAACCCTGCGTTTGAGCGGCGGCAGGACGTACACCCGACGCGCGGTGGCCTGCCCGAAGGGGCCACCCGTCGGTTACCTTGAACCACAGTGGGACCGCTGGGGGGCGGCGCGGGCTGGGGAGAGGATCCTGCAATGATCGTTGTGTTGCTGGCCGCAGCCGGGTTCAGCATCACCGGGCTGCTGACGGACAACCGGACGATGCTGAACGTCGGTCTGGTGATCTGGGCCGTCGCGATGGTCGGGTCGGCGATCGGGTGGCTGCGGCGCCGGCGCACGTTCAAGTCGGTCGAGGAGGCGCAGGCGGCCGCCGACGCGGGTGATCCGCGGGCGATCCGGGCGCTGGCGATACTGGCCAAGCTCGACGGCGACACCGAGCGGGCCGAACGGCTGCTGCTCACTGCAATCGATGCCGGAGACGTCGAGTCGATGTGGGAGATGGGCCGGCTGGTCGAGGACCGGGACGGGATCGAGGCCGGTGAGCCGTGGTTCCGGATGGCCGCCGAGAACGGTCATTTCGGCGCCAAGCGTGGCTTCCGGCGGGGTGGCGCCTTCAATCTGGACGGCACCAACCCGCTCTGAGCTGCCGGCTCGCGGTGATTGCCTGCTGGTTCGGCTGCTAGGCGATCGAGAGCGGGAGCAGCTTCTTGCCGGTGGGGCCGATCTGGATCTCGGTGTTCATCTGCGGGCAGACGCCGCAGTCGAAGCACGGGGTCCAGCGGCAGTCCTCGACCTCGAGACCGCCGTCCTCCTCGAGCGAGTCCTGCCAGTCCTCCCACAGCCAGTCGCGGTCCAGCCCGGAGTCCAGGTGGTCCCAGGGCAGCACCTCGGCGTACTCGCGCTCGCGGGTCGTGTACCAGGCGAGGTCGACCGGCTCGTCGGCCAGCGCCTTCTCGGTGGCGGCGATCCAGCGGTCGTAGGAGAAGTGCTCGCTCCAGCCGTCGAACCGGCCGCCGTCGCGCCAGACCTGCTCGATGATCCTGCCGACCCGGCGGTCGCCGCGGGACAGCAGGCCCTCGATGATGCCCGGCTTGCCGTCGTGGTACCGGAAGCCGATCGCCTTGGCGTACTTCTTGTCCGCGCGGATCGCCTGGTTCAGCTTCGCCAGCCGGGCGTCGGTCTCCTCGACGCCGAGCTGCGAGGCCCACTGGAACGGCGTGTGCGGCTTCGGCACGAACCCGCCGATCGAGACCGTGCAGCGGATGTCGTTGCGGCCGGACACCTCGCGGCCGGTCTGGATCACCCGCTTGGCCAGGTCGGCGATCGCCAGCACGTCCTCGTCGGTCTCGGTCGGCAACCCGCACATGAAGTACAGCTTCACCTGCCGCCAGCCGTGGCTGTACGCCGCGCCGACGGTGCGGATCAGGTCGTCCTCGCTGACCATCTTGTTGATCACCTTGCGCATCCGGTCCGAGCCGCCCTCGGGGGCGAACGTCAGACCGCTGCGCCGGCCGTTACGGGAGAACTCGTTGGCCAGCGTGATGTTGAACGCGTCGACCCTTGTCGAGGGCAACGAGAGCGAGACGTTGCTGCCCTCGTACCGGTCGCCCAGGCCCTTGGCCACCTCGGCGATCTCGCTGTGGTCGGCCGACGACAGGCTGAGCAGCCCGACCTCCTCGAAACCGGTCTTGTTCAGCCCGTTCTCGATCATGTCGCCGATGGTGGTGATGCTGCGCTCGCGGACCGGGCGGGTGATCATCCCGGCCTGGCAGAACCGGCAGCCGCGGGTGCAACCGCGGAAGATCTCCACCGAGAACCGCTCGTGCACGGTCTCGGCCAGCGGGACCAGCGGCTTCTTCGGGTACGGCCAGGCGTCCAGGTCCATCACGGTGTGCTTGGCGGTCCGCCACGGCACACCCGGCTTGTTCGGCGCGATCCGCTTGATCCGGCCGTCTTCGAGGTAGTCGACGGTGAAGAACTTCGGGATGTAGACGCCGCCGGTGGCGGCGAGCCGGAGCAGTACCTCGTCGCGGCCGCCCGGGCTGCCCTCGTCCTTCCACTCCCGGATCACCTCGGAGATCGCCAGCACGATCTCCTCACCGTCGCCGAGCACCGCCGCGTCGATGAAGTCCGCGACCGGCTCGGGGTTGAACGCGGCGTGCCCGCCGGCCAGCACGATCGGGTCCTCGTCGGTGCGATCGACGGCGTACAGCGGGATCCCGGCTAGGTCGAGCGCGGTCAGCATGTTGGTGTAGCCGAGCTCGGTCGAGAACGACAGCCCGAAGACGTCGAACGCCCGGACCGGCCGGTGGCTGTCCAGCGTGAACTGCGGAATCTGGTGGTCCCGCATCACCTGCTCCATGTCGGGCCAGACGGAGTACGTGCGCTCGGCGAGGGTGTGCTCGCGCTCGTTCAGCACCTCGTACAGGATCTGGACCCCTTGGTTCGGCAGGCCGACCTCGTACGCGTCCGGGTACATCAGCGCCCAGCGCACGCTCACCGAGTCCCAGTCCTTGCTGACCGAGTTGAGCTCACCGCCCACATACTGGATCGGCTTCTGCACAGTCGGCAGCAGCGCTTCCAGCCGCGGGAACAACGATTCAACAGTCATCACAGGTCTTCCAGTCCGAGGTCAGAGCCGCCCACCAGCCTAACGCCGGTGCCCGCGTAGCCCCGCATCGGCGGCTGATCGGGCCGAGTAGCTCCGGGTGTTCCGCAGCCGGTTGGCTAGCTTTGCTTGCACCGTGAGGACGGTGTTCGTCGTGCTTTCCCTCCGGAGTGTCAGCGCGGCGTACTGTCCGCGCGAGAGTCAGCGGAGGGTTGTGGCGGCGAGGATCTCGGGGGTGAGGGCGGCTGCGACGCCTTCGCCCTGGACCACGGCGTGGAGTTCGGGGTCGGCGAAGAGTGGGCGGAGGTCGGCGGGGATGCTGCTCGGCAGCTCGGTGGGGGTGCTTGCTGGGGCGGCTGGGGTGCTCCGTGGGCTGCTGGGGGTGCTTGCTGAGGCGGCGGGGACGGCGTATTTGAGGTGTTCGGGGTAGCGGGCCAGGTGGCCGGCGAGTTTGGGCCAGCGGAGGGTGAGGATGGTCCAGAGCGCAGTCTCCTGCTCGCGGACGTGGTTGTCCTCGAGGTTCACGCCCTGCAGCGTCTCGATCCCGCGGGCGATGCCGTACGCGTTGACGAGGCGCTTCATCGCTCGCGGGTTCGGGTCGCGGCCGAGCAGCGCACGGAACGGTTCGAGGGTGTGCGTGTTCTGGCGCTGGGCTCGCTCGCTGACCATCTCGACGGCGAGCGTCTCCAGCCGCGCCTGCTCGTCGGCTGGCGTCCGGCCGGGGTTGGCGCGCACCTCCGCGCGGGCTTCCCGGCTCTGCTTCCCACCGAGCTCGCGGCGCGCGGTCGTACGCGCCTCGGCCAGCTCCTGCTCGTCCGGCACACTCGGCGACCGGAGGATCCGCCCCCAGAACGTGTCGAGCCGCTTGCCCGCCTGGGGCAGCCCGGTGGAGATCTGAAAGGTCTTCTCCAGGAACAGATAGCCGATGGGCCTACCAACCTCGCCGGCCCCGCTGACAAATCCGGAGTACTCCGCCGCGTAGCTGTCCGCGAGCCAGTCTCGATCGGCGGCGATCACATAGGTCACCGGTACGTCGCGGAAAAGCGTCTGGATACCCTCCAGCAACTCCACGACGTACGGGCCCTTGCACCGGTCCAGGTCGTCGATCATCACCACCACGTCGTGATGGATCCAGTCGGTCAGGTCAGCCAGGTGCTCTTGCACGAGCCGCATCGGGTCGCTGGTGTTCGCCAGGAACCGCCGTGCGCCCCGCGCCGAGGTGGTGAACACCCAGCGGCCCATCGCATGCAGGAGTCCCCAGATGGTCAGCGCCGGGGTGATGATGGCGGCCGCGGTGACCAGTACGCCCTTGAGCGAGTCAGGCGACAGCAGGTCCTCGTTGCCGGCGGCACCGAACCACCCAGCTCGCCAGGCGGCCGTGACGGCTGCGGCAACTAGTAGCAGCGCCAGATAGCCGGGCCAGCCGCCCTTCGACCGCCATAGCCACTCGCGGAGCCGCAGCAGGAGTCCGCGTCGCCTGTCGAACGTGTCGAGGTCGCGGACTGCGCCGGAGTACAGGGCGGTCATCAGCCACCACCACGGCGGCTCGATCCGCTGGTGCCGCCAGGCGTTGAACTCGACCACGACGGATCGCTTGTCCTTGGTCGTCTCGTCCGGCTTGCGCAGCTCGGCGGCGAGGAAGTTGAGCACGGAGGTCTTGCCGGCGCCCCACGGCGCATGCAGGTGGACGATGAAGGAACCGCCCCGCCGGCTCCGCAGGTCTCTCGCCCGCTCGCTGTTGCGCTGCTCTTCCTTGCGCGCATCTCGGATGCGGCGGGCGAGTACGCGGGCGAATCCCTGGCGGCCGAGCTCGTCGACGGACGCGGGACCGTCGGTGTGCGTGGGCACGAGCTCCTCGCGCCGACGTCTGGTGGTGGTCTGAGGCGACGCTGGCTGGACGCTCTGCGCGGTGGCCGCCGCGCTGTCTGGTGCAGTGGCGGATGGGGCACCGAGGCTGATGCTGCCGGACGCAGACTGGCTGGCCGACGGATGGCTCTCGGACGCTGCCTGGGCCTCCGATGCCTCAGGCTCTGGTCCCTCGCTGGCCGTGGGTGCAGCGAAGTCGAGCATCCGCTGGTAGAGATCGGGCTCGACGATGTGTACCCGAAGTGATGAGCCGCGATGCTCGCCGTACCCAGTGACTATCGCCTCCAGCGACTCAGCCGCAGACAGCCCTCCGCTCCCCGCGCCGAGTAAAGGAAACGCGACAGATCCGCCCGCCTTCTCCACCACAGCGGCCACGTTGTGCGCAGCCGCTTGCACAGCCTCCACCACCGGCTCGGGATAGGTCAGACCCGCTGCGAGCAGCACCTGCTGACCGCTGCCATCGAGTCGGCCCGCGAGTTTGACCTCACCGGCTTTGAGCGGTCCCGTCGGCGGTGAGCCGCCGAGCCGGGTGAGCCGGTCGCTGAACTCGGGAGCCATGCTCCCGCTGGTACTGACAGGCACCACCAGGAAGTCCGCGTCGCTCTCGAAGATGTCCCCGAGAACGAGCTCGACCTCATGCCCCTGCACCTCTGCCCGAACCTGCTGCTGCGAAGCCATCCGCACCTCCCCGGTTGAAGGTTAGTGGGCGGACAGCAGCTACGGACAGTGGTCAGGTGAGGTGGGTGAGGAGGAGTTTGTTGATCTGCTCGGGGTGCGAATACGTGACCAGGTGAGCGGCGTCTTCGAGGATTTCCAGGTGGGCGCCGGGGATCTGGGCGGCGAGTGGGATGACGGTTTCGGGTGGGACCGAGGCGTCCGACTCTGTGATGACTAGCAGGACGGGAGCGGTGATGTCGGCGAGGGCCGGGCGGAGATCCATTGCGCCCAAGGCTTCGCAGCACGCGGCGTACCCCTCGGGGGACGTGGTGAGGAGCTGCTGCCGAATGATCTCCACCTCAGTGGGATGCGCAGCGGCGTACTCCGGGAGGAACCACCGGGTGAGAGTGGGTTCCACGATCGCCTTGGTGCCTTCGGCGCGGACCTGGGCGGCGCGGTCGGTCCACATCTGGGCGCCGGCGGCCGGGTACGCCGGTGGGCAGAGGAGCGCGAAGCGGTGGAAGCGGTCGGGGGCGTTCTCGGCCAGCCAGAGGCCGACCGCGCCGCCGATCGAGATGCCGACGTACGACGCCCGCTCGATCAGCAGTTCGTTCAGCAGTTCGATCACGTCGCCGCCGAGGTCCTCGATCGCGTACGGGCCGTCGGGGGCGTCGGAATCGCCGTGGCCGCGGTGGTCGAACGCGATCACCCGGAACCGCTCCGACAGCGCGTCGAGTTGCGGCGCCCACATCGCGTGCGTCGTACCGAGGGACGAGCCGAGCAGCACGACGGGCGCGTCTTCGGGGCCGGTCGCTTGGTAGTTGAGTCGCATGGGACCCACCTTACGAACGCTGCTAGCTTTCCCGCATGGTCAACGGTGTCTCTCCTGGTGTTCCCGCTGGTGTTCCCGGTCGCGAAAGCGTTGTCGAGCTGGCCGAAGTGGTGCGGAGCGGGTTCGTGGAGAGCCGGCACTTCGGGCTGGCGGTGGCGATCGATCCGGATGGCAAACAGGTGTTCGCGGCGGGTGACGTCGACGCCGTAGTACTGCCTCGGTCGACGGCCAAGCCGCTGCAGGCGGTCGGGTGCATCGTGGCGGGCGCAGAGCTCGATGGCGAGGAAACGGCGATCGGAGCCGGGAGTCACACGGGTGAGGATCGGCATGTGGCGCTGGTCGACCGGCTGCTCGCCTCGGCGGGGCTGGGTCGCGATGCGTTGCGTTGCCCGCCGGACCGGCCGGAGGACGAGCCGACCCGCTTCCGATTGATTGCCGAGGGCATCGAACCGTCGCGGGTGCGGATGAACTGCTCCGGCAAGCACGCGGCGATGCTCAAGGCCGCTGTGGTCCTGGGCGACGATCCGGCGCGGTACCTCGATCCTGAGTCGCCGGTGCAGCGGATCGTTACGGCGGAGATCGAGCGGCTGACCTCGTCGTCGACCGGAATCGTCACTGTTGATGGTTGCGGCACTCCCCTGCTCGGGATGCCGCTGTCTGGCTTGGCTCTCGCCTTCAGCCGGCTCGCCACCGCCCCAGCCGGTACTGCGGAAGGCCGGATCGCCGCCGCGATGCGCGCATACCCGGAACTCGTTGGTGGCAAGGGTCATCAGAACAGCGAAGTGATGCGGCTGCTCCCCGGCGTGGTCGCCAAGGGCGGTGCGGAAGGTGTGATCGCGATGGCGACACCGGACGGGCACGCGGTCGCGATCAAGGTCATCGACGGCAACCCGCGGGCGACCACCGCACTCGCTCTCACCCTCCTGCAGAAGTGCGGTCTGGACGTCTCCCCTGCCGCCGAGCTGATCAGCTTGCCGATCCTCGGCGGCGGCCACCCAGTCGGCGAGATCCACTCGCTGATCTAGTAGGACCTGAAGTCAGCCGCCGGTTTTGAGCAAGATGGTGCGGGCCTTCTCGACGGCTGCTTCGGTGGCCCCGTCGAGTTCGCCTTCCTGGCCGGCCAGGATGCCGACCGACAGGATGACGTCGCCGATGCCGGTGATGGCGGCGACGTACTCGAGGCCTTGTTTCGGACCGCTGACGCCGACCAGCTTGAAGGCGAAGGGTGAGTCGCCGAACGCGGGGGCGGTGATCTCGGCGACCTCCATCTGGGTCGAGCCCGCGCCCTCGACCCGCATCGTCACCTTCTTGCAGGCGGTGACGGCTTCCCGGTACGACGTCTGCAGGTCACCGACCGCCGCCGAGGTGCGCAGCGAGTCGAGCGAGAAGTCGATGTACGGGCCTTCCTGGCCGCCGGCGAACGAACGGTGCGCGTTTGCCTTCGATTCGGGCGCCTCGTCGGCGTTCAGGTACTTCACAAGCGTTTTGCACTTGCTGGTCGGCGAGGAGAACGGCGTGCCGCCCTCGCCGGCCGGGTCGTCCTCGTCCTCGGCGAAACCAGTCGGCAGGTCTTTCAGCTCGAGCAACGCCTTCACCAGTTCGGCTTTCGTGCGTTTGACTGGACCGGTCTCGGTGGGCTGGTCGGTCGGCGTACTGTCCGTGGAGGGAGCGGTCACCGAGGGTGCCGGTGACGGGTCGGAGGCCCCACTGGGGTTGTCCCCACCGCAGGCGGTGAGCGTCAACGTGAGAGCGGCGGCAACGACGAGCGGGAACGGCGACGCGAGCTTCATGAACCCATCCAGAACCTTCGAGGGCGCAGGGAAGCTGAAGCGTACCTGACTGACGTGTGCCGGAATCCCCGCGCTAAACCTGGTGGGATCGCAGGTGGATGTTCTGCAGCAGCCCGACCGCCAGCAGCCCCGCGAACATCGACGATCCGCCGTAGGAGACGAACGGCAGCGGCAGCCCGGTGACCGGCATGATGCCCAGCGTCATACCGATGTTCTCGAAGGCCTGGAAGGCGAACCAGCACACCACCCCGGTCGCGATCAGCCGGCCGAACGCGTCCCGCGCGTTGACCGCGATCCGCAGTCCACGCCACAGGATCAGCACGAACAAACAGATGATTGCGCCGGCCCCGATCAGGCCGAGCTCCTCGCCGGCGACGGTAAAGACGAAGTCGGTGTGCTGCTCGGGCACGAACGCGTTCTGGGTCTGCGAGCCGTGGAACAGCCCCTGGCCGAAGATGCCGCCGTTGCCGATCGCGATCCGGGCCTGGTTCACGTTGTAGCCGATGCCCTGCGGGTCCTGGGACGGATCCGCGAACGCGGTGAACCGGGCCAGCTGGTACTTCTTCAGCACGTTGAGCTGGACCGCCAGCACCGCGATCACGGTGGCGGCCGTCACGATGCCGATCATCCAGCGCTTCGGCACCCCGGAGACCGCGACGATGCCGAACACGATCGAGCCGAGCACCATCACGGTGCCGAGGTCGGGTTGCAGCATCACCAGGCAGACCGGGATCGCGGCCACCGCGATCGCCTGGGCGATGTCGATCGTGCGCGCCTCGCGGTGGTTGGTCTCGCCCTTCTCCGCGATCAGCAGCGCCATCCCGACGATCACCGCGAGCTTGGCGAACTCGCTGGGTTGCACGGACATCCAGGGCAGCTGGATCCAGGACCGGGATCCGTTGATCGATGCGCCGACACCGGGGACCAGGACGAGGATCAGCCCGACCACGGACGCGGCGTACAGGACCGGGGCGAGGATGCGGACGCGGCGGTGGTCGGTGACGGCAGCGAGCACCGCGAGGACCAGGCCGATGGCGAAGTTGAGCGCGTGCCGGACCAGGAAGGCGTGCTCGTTGCCGCCGGTGAGTGAGGTGCGCTCGTAGGTCGCGGACCAGATCAGCAGCGCGCCGATGGCCGACAAGGCCAGCACGCCGATCACCAGCACCCAGTCGACCTGCCACAGGGTGGACCGCCGATCGGCCCGCGCTCCAGACGGCCGCAGCGGCGTCAACAGGCTCATCGTCCGACCTGCTCACCGGATGTCGGGGGCGATGTCGGGGGCAGCGAACTCGTCGGCCGACAGAGCGTCGGGGTCAGCTGGCTCATCAGTCGGCTCGCTGTCCGGTGGGCGACGTCGGCTTGCCGGGCGGCGGCGTGACCGCTGGCTTGATGTTGTAGAGCGTCTCGTAGATGTGCCGCACCGCAGTGCCGGAGGCGCCGGAACCCGTCCCCGCCTGGCTGATCATCATCACGACGGCATAGCGATCCGTGTAGGTCGCCATCCAGGAGGTGGTCTGCTTGCCGTAGACCTCGGCCGTGCCGGTCTTGGCGCGGATCGGCACCTGGTCGAGCGGGAAGCCGCCGAACTTCCAGGCCGCCGTCCCGGTCCGGACCGTGTCCTGCAGCGACCTGTCGATGTAACGCAGGGTCGAGGCCGACACCGGCAACTGCGAGGCCAGCTTCGGCGGGACCGGCCGGACCTTGCCACCCGGGCTGATCACCGCCTTCGCCACGCGCGGCTCCCAGAGCTTGCCGCCGTTCGACAGCGCCGCATAAACCGTTGCCATCTGCAACGGAGTGACGGTGGTGTCGCCCTGGCCGATGGAGAAGTTGACCGCGTCACCGGCGCGGTAGCGGTAGCCGTCGACGCAGAACTCGCGGGAGAACTGCTTCAGGAACGCCGAGGTGCCGGCCGGCGGGTTGTCGGCGAGCTTGCAGTAGTAGTCCTTCTGCGCGTCGTAGTACTCCTTCTTCCACTTCCGGTCGGCGATCCGGCCGGAGACCTCGCCGGGCAGGTCGATCCCGGTCGGCTTGCCGAGGCCGAACTTCTGCGCCATCTCGACCAGCGGGTCGACCGCGTTCAGGTCGCTGGAGTTGCCGCCCTCCTTCAGCCACAGCGCGTACGCGATCCGGTAGAAGAAGGTGTCGCAGGACAGCGCGAGGGCCTGGTTGAAGCCGATCATCCCGTAGGAGGCGGACTCGTAGTTCTTGAACCGGCGGTCGCCGACCTCGAAGAACGACGAGCAGTCCAGCCGGGTCTTCGGCCCGTACCCGTTGGCCATCGCGGCCGCGGTGGTGATCACCTTGAAGGTCGAGGCGGGGGCGAGTTGACCCTGCACGGCCCGCGACACCAGCGGAGTACCGGCTTTGGTCGAGTAGAGCGCGTCGAGCTCGCGTTGCGAGATGCCACCGACCCAGACACCCGGGTCGTAGTTCGGATAGCTGGCCATCGCGACCACCTGGCCGGTCTTGGTGTCCAGCACGACGGCGGCGCCGGAATCGGCGATGTACTTCTTCTTGGTGATCTTGTCGTACTGCTTGCGGGCCGTCATGATCGCGCCGCGCAGCTGGGCCTCGACCGAGGCCTGCACCCGGGCGTCGATACTCGTCATCAACGTCGAGCCCGGCACCGGCGCGGTCTGCTTCTCGATCCCGGTCGTGTAGCCGACCGCGTCGACGATCACGTTCTTGACGCCTGGCGCGCCGCGCAGCATCTGGTCGTAGGTGCGCTCGACCCCGGCCCGGCCGACCAGGTCGGAGCGGTGCGGCACCGAGTCCTGCCCGGCCTTGTCGAGCTCGTCCAGCTCGTTGGTGGTGATCGGCGACAGGTAGCCGAGGATGTGCGCCGCATTCACCTTGTACGGCGCGGGGTACGCGCGCAGCGTCGCCGATTCGGCGGCCACGCCCGGGAAGTCCTCGCGGCGCTCCATCACCTCGATCGCGACCTGCTCGCTGACGTCCTTCGCGACCGGAATCGGCTGGTACGGCGTGCCGTTCCAGCAGGCCGGCGGTTTGGAGGCGCCGGGCTCGCCGCAGAGCATCGTCCGGGCGGTCAGGTCCTTCGGCTTCTGGCCGAGCACCTTCGCCAGCCGGGCCAGCACCGCCTGCTGCTCGGAGTCGGGCAGCTTGGCCAGCACCGAGCGGTCCACGGTGATCACCAGGGAGACCCGGTTGCCGACCAGCGTCCGGCCGGCCGCGTCGACGATCGTGCCGCGCGGGGCGGGGACCAGCACCTCACGGGTGTGGTTCTGCGTCGCGGCCTGGGAGTAGTCGTCGGCCGACATGACCTGCATGTACCAAAGGCGGGCCAGCAGGGTGAACATCAGCGAGAAGACGAGCACCTGGATCACGAACAGGCGCAGCCGCGGCTTGAGCGGCGCCGGGTTGAAGCTGTCGAAACTCATCGCAGCACCCGCTGCCGCTCCCGCGCCGGCACGACGCGTCCCATCACCCACATCACCAGCGGGATCACCACGATCGCGCCGACCACGTCGTACCCTGCGGCGATGCCGAGGCGGACGCCGAACTCACCCCAGTCGACCGCCGGGTCGTGCAGCAGCGACCCGGTCGCGGAGTACACGGTCAGGGACAGCGCCGCGCCCAGCACGACGGAGAGCGCCACCCCGAGCGGGCCGACCGGAGCTGCCGAGGTCTCACGCCGGATCAGACCGGCGACATATCCCGAGAGGGCGAGCGCGAGGGCCCAGCGACCGGCGGTGTGGTCGGCCGGCGGCACCACGTCGAGCATCAGGCCGCCGAGGAAGCCGGCGATCGCACCCCACTCGGGGCCGCGGGACAGTCCCAGCGCGACGACCACGATCAGCACCAGGTCGCAGGTCACCCCGGCGACCGCGATGTGCGGCAGCAGCGAGGTCTGCACAGTGACCGCCAAGATCAGGAAGAACGCGGCCAGGGCGATCCGGATGGCAGGCATCTCAGCGGCCCTTCTCCGGCGGGACCGCAACCCGCGGCGCCCGGGCCGGCGGTCCGGTCACGACGCCGACCAGGTCGAGCCGTGTCGGGTCGACGAACGGCTTCATCAGCGCGGTCGAGCCGAGCGCGCCCTGGACCGCCGTCACCGAGGTGACCTCGCCGATCGGCACGCCCGGCACGTACGGCGCGTTGCCGCTGGAGCCCCAGGTGACGATCCGGTCGCCCACCTTGGGCCGGGCCTTCAGGTCGACCAGCTTGTAGTCCAGCGCCGCCGAGGAGCCGACCTCGCCGCGGCCGGAGACGAAGCCGAGCGCCATCGTCGAGTTCAGCCGGCCGCCGACGGTGGAGTTGCGGTCGCCGATCAGCAGCACCGTGGCGGTGGCCTCGGTGGTCCGCACGACGCGGCCCACCAGCCCGTCGCCGTTCAGTACTGTCATATCGGGTCGCACTCCGTCCGCCGTACCGGCATCGATGGTCACTGTGTGGTTGAAGCTCTGTGCACTGCCCAACCCGATCACCCGGGCCGGGGTCACGGTGAACTTCGGCGCGATCCGCAGCAGCCGGTCCAGCTCGCCCGCGCGGTTGCGGGCGTAGTCGGTGGTGCGCAGGTCGCTGACGAGTTTCTCGTTGTCCGCCGTGAGTTTTTCGTTCTCTGCTTTCAATCTATCCACTTCGGCGAACCGGTCCCGCAGGTTGTCCACAGGCTGCCGGGCGTTCGTCGCGGTGGACTCCAGCGGGCCGAACACCGACGCCGCCGCATGCCGCAGCGGCTCGACGGGTGAGCCCGCCGAGCGTCGCGCGTCCAGCACGATCAGGGTGAAGGAGGCCAGGACGACCAGCACCAGGATGGTCCGCCGGCGGCGGATCTCCCGCGGCAGACCGGCCGAACGGACCAGGCCCTTGGCCGGGGTCCCGAGGTCTTTGAGCATCGCGTGCCTTCGCTCAGCGGCGGTCGGTGACGAGGATGCGGTTCAGCGTCTCGATGTTGTCGACGCACTTGCCGGCCCCGAGTACGACGGCGTCCAGTGGGTTGTCGGCGACATGGATCGGGATCCCGGTCTCGTGCCGCAGCCGCTCGTCCATGCCCTTCAGCAGCGCGCCGCCGCCGGTCAGCACGATGCCCCGGTCGACGATGTCGCCGGCCAGCTCGGGCGGGGTCTTGTCCAGGGTGGCCTTGACCGCGTCGACGATCGCGGTGATCGGCTCCTCGATCGCCTGCCGGATGCTGGCCGAGGAGACCATCACGCTGCGCGGCAGGCCGGAGACCATGTCCCGGCCGCGGATCTCCGAGTCCGGCCCGTCCGAGGTCGGGAAGGCCGAGCCGATGGTCATCTTGATCTGCTCGGAGGTGGCCTCGCCGAGCATCAGCGAGTACTCCTTCTTGCAGTAGTTCACGACCGCCTTGTCGATCGCGTCACCGGCCACCCGGATCGACTGGCTGGTGACGATGCCGCCGAACGAGATCACCGCGACCTCGGTGGTGCCGCCGCCGATGTCGACCACCATGTTGCCGGTCGCGTCGCGGACCTCGAGGTTCGAGCCGAGGGCGGCCGCCATCGGCTCCTCGATGATGTAGACCTTGCGGGCGCCGGCCATGTAGCCGGCGTCGCGGACCGCGCGCTGCTCCACCGCGGTGATGCCGGACGGGACGCAGACCACGATCCGCGGCTTGGCGAAGTACCGGCGGCGGTGGACGCGCTGGATGAAGTAGCGCAGCATCTGCTCGGCGGCGTCGAAGTCGGCGATCACGCCGTCCTTGAGCGGCCGGATCGCGGTGATGTTGCCCGGCGTCCGGCCGATCATCTTCTTCGCCTCGGCGCCGAACGCGACCGCCTCACGCGGCTCGTCGGTGCGGATCGCGACCACGGACGGCTCGTTCAGCACGACGCCACGCCCCCGGACGTACACGAGGGTGTTGGCTGTACCGAGGTCGACCGCCATGTCGCGGCCGAGCATGCTGTTCGCCATGAAGGCGCCCTTCCGCTCGATCCGGAGTTCTCAGGCTATGTGCGCGACCTCTGTCGCCTGCGCATCGACACGGGCCCGACGAGTCCGGATTAGCAGGTCGACCGCGAACGCATAGTATCCGACCGATCACTGTCCCAGACCCGCCGGGGCGACCCGTACTACGGCAGGTCGGGGAACCAGATCTTGATCTCCCGCTCGGCCGACTCGGGCGAGTCCGAGCCGTGCACGAGGTTCTCCCGGTTGGACAGCGAGAGGTCGCCGCGGATGGTTCCCGGGGCTGCCTTGCGGCCGTCCGTCGCGCCGTTCAGGCCGCGGACCACCTCGACCGCCTCGTCGCCCTCGAGCACCAGCGCGACCAGCGGGCCGCTGGTGACGAAGGTGCGCAGCGGCGGGTAGAAGTCGCGCTCGACGTGCTCGGCGTAGTGCTGGTCGGCGAGGTCGCCGTCGATCGTGCGCAGGTCCATCGCGACGACGGCGAGGCCCTTCGCCTCGAACCGTCCGAGGACCTCCCCGACCAGGCCACGGCGTACCGTGTCGGGCTTGAGCAGGACGAGGGTGCGCTGCGACATGTCTGTTCTCTCTCCGATGCTGTTCAGGCGGGTACTGCGGCCGAGCCTAGTGGTGTCAGGTGGCTTGGGCCTGGGCGGCCTTGGCTTCGTCGATCCGGCGGCCGAGCACGATGGACGCCACCCAGAAGGCTGCGAAGGCCAGACCGAGGACGAACATCACCGGTACGACGAAGCCCAGGCCGACCGCGGCGACCTGGATCACCGAGCCGAGGATGTAGCCGAGCTGGTTGCGCAGCAGGCCGGCGGCGACGAGCGCCAGGACGGCGAGGCCGAGGCACAGCGGGAGCGCGGTACTGGGTTTCACGTCGGCGACCGAGATCATCACCGGGGTCACCAGGGCCAGGATCAGGAACTCGAAGCCGAGCACGATGCCCGCGAGCATCCTCACTGCCGGTCCCCCGCGCGCTTGCGGACCAGCAGCGTGCGCGCCTCGCCCGCGGTGATCACCGAGCCGGTGACCAGGACGCCGCCGGTGCCCATCGCGAGCGCGTTCTCCTCGGCCAGCCGGATCGCGTCGTCGATCGCGTCCAGCAGCTTGGGCCGGACCAGCACCCGGTCCTCGCCGAAGATCTCGATCGCGATCTCGCCCAGCTCGTCGGCCGGCATCGACCGCTCGAACGAGTTCCGGGTGCAGACGACGGTCTCCATGATCGGCTCGTAGGCCTCCAGGATCGCGTACACGTCCTTGTCCTTCATACAGCCCAGTACGCCGATCAGCGGCTGGAACGCGAACGCCTCGGTCACGGTCGCGGCGGTCGCCTCGGCGCCGTGCGGGTTGTGCGCGGCGTCGACGATCACCGTCGGGCTGGTCCGGACGACCTCCATCCGGCCCGGGCTGGTGACCTCGGCGAAGGCCGCCTCGACCAGCTCGCGGGTCATCCGGTCGCCCTCGTTCTGGCTGGTCGCGCCGAGCAGCGCCTCGACCGCGGCCAGCGCGGTGGCGGCGTTGTGTGCCTGGTACTCACCGTGCAGCGGCAGGAAGATGTCGTCGTACTCGCCGCCGAGACCCTTGAACGAGATCAGCTGACCGCCGACCGCGACCGAGCGGCTGACCACGCCGTACTCGAGTCCCTCGCGAGCGACCTGGGCGCCGACCTCGGCGGCCCGGCGTACCAGCACCTCGGCGACGTCGAGGCTCTGCTGCGCGATCACCGCGGTGCTGCCGGCCTTGATGATCCCGGACTTGTCCCGGGCGATGGTGACCGGATCCGAGCCGAGGATGTGCGCGTGGTCGACGGCCACCGGGGTGATCACCGCGACGGTGCCGTCGGCGACGTTGGTGGAGTCCCAGGTGCCGCCGAGACCGACCTCGATCACCGCGACGTCGACCGGCGCGTCGGCGAAGGCGGCGAAGGCCATCGCGGTCATCACCTCGAAGAACGACAGCGGGTGCTCGTTCTCGGCGTCCACCACGTCGACGTACGGCTCGATCTCGGTGTAGATCTCGACGAACCGCTGCTCGTCGATCGGCTCGCCGTTGAGCGTGATCCGCTCGCGCACGGTCTCCAGGTGGGGGCTGGTGAACCGCCCGGTCCGCAGCCCGGCCTCCCGCAGCAGCGCGTCGACCATCCGGGCGGTCGAGGTCTTGCCGTTGGTGCCGGTCAGGTGGACGACGGGATAGGCCTTCTGCGGGTCGCCGAGCAGCTCGACGAGCCGCTGGACCCGGTCCAGCGTGGGATCGATCTTGTTCTCCGGCCAACGGGCCTGGAGCTTCGCCGATACCTCGGCATAGGAGAGGTCACTCATCAGACGGCCAGTGTAGGAGGGGGTGTGGATAACCCGTCGTGAGCACCCCTTGACAACCACTAGGATTGCCGTATGACCGAGACGTCCCGCGTTCCTGACAAGCCCACCCTCGACGGCCTCGAGGAGAAGTGGGCTGCCGTATGGAAGGAGCAACAGACCTACGCCTTCGACCGTACCGCGGAGCGCGCCGACGTCTACTCGATCGACACCCCGCCGCCGACCGTCTCCGGGTCGCTGCACGTCGGGCACATCTTCAGCTACACCCACACCGACCTGGTCGCGCGGTTCCAGCGGATGCGCGGCAAGAAGGTCTTCTACCCGATCGGCTGGGACGACAACGGCCTGCCGACCGAGCGCCGGGTGCAGAACTACTACGGCGTCAAGTGCGACCCGTCGCTGCCCTACGACCCGTCGTTCGAGCCGCCGGCCAAGCCGGACGCGAAGAAGCAGGTCCCGATCTCGCGGCAGAACTTCGTCGAGCTGTGCGGTGAGCTGACCCACGTCGACGAGAAGGCGTTCGAGGCGATGTGGCGCCAGGTCGGCCTGAGCGTCGACTGGAACTACCTCTACACGACCATCTCCGAGGACTCCCGGCGCGCGTCGCAGCGCGCCTTCCTGCGCAACTTCGCCCGCGGCGAGGCGTACCTGTCCGAGGCGCCGACGATGTGGGACGTCACGTTCCAGACCGCGGTCGCGCAGGCCGAGATGGAGGCCCGCGACTACCCGGGCGCCTTCCACCGGATCGCCTTCCACGGTCCGGCCGGACCGATCTACATCGAGACCACCCGGCCCGAGTTGCTGCCGGCCTGTGTCGCGCTGATCGCGCACCCGTCCGACGAGCGGTACAAGGACCTGTTCGGTACGACGGTCCGCTCGCCGCTGTTCGACATCGAGATCCCGGTCCTGGCGCACGAGGCGGCCGAGCCCGACAAGGGCGCCGGCATCGCGATGTGCTGCACCTTCGGTGACCCGACCGACGTGATCTGGTGGCGCAACCTGCAGCTGCCGGTCCGCACCATCGTCGGGCGTGACGGCCGGCTGCTGCGCGACACCCCGGAGTGGCTCGACGGCTCGGAGCTGTACGCCGAACTGGCCGGCAAGACCATCTTCAGCGCCCGCGAGCTGGTCGTCGCCAAGCTGCGCGAGAGCGGCGATCTGGACGGCGAGCCGAAGGCGACCACCCGGAAGGCGAACTTCTACGAGAACGGCGACAAGCCGCTCGAGATCGTCTCCAGCCGGCAGTGGTACATCAAGAACGGCGGCCGCGACACCGAGCTGAAGGCCGAGTTCATCGAGCGCGGCAACGAGCTCGAGTGGGTCCCGGAGCACATGAAGCACCGGTACCTGAACTGGGTCGACGGCCTGAACGGCGACTGGCTGATCTCCCGCCAGCGCTACTTCGGCGTCCCGTTCCCGGTCTGGTACCCGCTGAACCACGAGGGCGAGCCGGACTACGCGCACCCGCTGGTCCCGCGCGAGGCCGACCTGCCGATCGACCCGACCTCGCAGGTCCCGGGTGGATACGACGAGTCGCAGCGCGGCAAGCCGGGCGGCTTCGTCGCGGAGCCGGACGTGATGGACACCTGGGCGACCTCGTCGCTCAGCCCGCACATCGTCTGCGGCTGGGAGCGCGACAACGACCTGTTCGAGCGCACCTTCCCGATGGACCTGAACACGCACGCGCACGAGATCATCCGCACCTGGCTGTTCTCCCGCGTCGTCCGGGCGCACTTCGAGAACGGCACCCTGCCGTGGGCGCGGTCGATGATCTCCGGCTTCGTCGTCGACCCGGACCGCAAGAAGATGTCGAAGTCCAAGGGCAACGCGGTGGTCCCGTCGGAGATCCTGGAGAAGTTCGGCTCCGACGCGGTCCGCTGGCGCGCGGCGATGGCCCGGCCGGGGATGGACTCGCCGTTCGACGAGTCGCAGATGAAGGTCGGCCGCCGGCTCGCGATCAAGGTCCTGAACGCCTCGAAGTTTGTGCTGTCGTTCGGTGCCACCTCGGTCGACGCGAGCGCGGTCACCGAGCCCGTCGACCTGGCGATGCTGGCCCAACTGCGGACGGCGACCGAGGAAGCGACGGCTGCCTTCGACCGGTACGACTACACCGGTGCGCTCGAAGCCGCCGAGCGGTTCTTCTGGAGCTTCTGCGACGACTACGTCGAGCTGGTCAAGGAGCGCGCGTACGGCGGTCACGGCGAAGCGGGCGCCACCTCGGCGAAGGCCGCGCTGGCTGTCGCCCTGTCGGTCCAGCTGCGACTGCTCGCGCCGTACCTGCCGTTCGCGACCGAAGAGGTCTGGTCGTGGTGGCAGGAAGGCTCGATCCACACCACGTCGTGGCCGGTCCCGGAGGTCGACATCGCGTCGGCCGAGCAGGACCCGGCGGTTCTTGACGCGGTCGCCGAGGTGCTGGCCGGAATCCGGGGCGCCAAGTCGACCGCTCAGGTCTCGATGAAGACCGAGGTCTCCAAGGTCGAGGTCAGCGGGCCTGCCGCGCGTCTCGGTCTGGCGGAGCGCGCCGAGGTCGATCTCCGGGCGGCCGGGCGGATCACCGGCGAGATCCTGTGGAGCCCGGACGAGTCGGACGAGGTCTCTGTTATCGCCGCGCTCTGAGCGGTCCTGGCCGGTCGGCGTTGGTCGGTCAGCTCGGGCTGTTTGTTCGGTGCGCCCGTCTCTTCTGAGGCGGGCGCGCTGCTTTTGTCTGCAGTGCAGTTGGTGGGTGCGGCTACTGGGTTCACCGGGCCGACTACCCTGCGGCGTCATCTTGTTTTGATATGAAACGATCGGGGCTACTTAGCCAACCCCCGGCGATCCCGTCCGCGCGCCCCGAGGAGCACTTGATGAGCACCCCCACCACCCCTGGCCCGGACGACAAGCCCAAGCAGTCAGCCCTTCCCCCGCAGACGCCGCTCCCGAAGCAGACGCCACTGCCGCCTCAGACGCCGTTGACTCCGGCCGCTTCGACCACGCCTGCCACGTCGACGACGCCCGCTGCCTCGACTCCGCCCGCCGCCGCGACCAGCACGGGTGATGCTCCGGCCGGCGCGAAGGCTGCGGCTGAGGCTGATACCCAGTCGATTCCGGCGCAGCCCAAGGCAGCCAAGGCTGATGAAGCCAAACCCAAAGCCGACGGCGCGAAGAAGGGCCCGTGGTGGAAGGCCCCGCTGCGCTGGGTGAAGGGCATCCAGTGGCGACGGAATCCCTGGGTCACCGTCGGCGGAGTGGTCCTGGCATTGCTGGTGGTCGCCGCAGTCGGGTACTTCGGTGGCCTCGGCCCGATGAGCCGGTTGAACACGGCTCGCGGGATCGAGCCGCCCGCGAAGCTGGCCGGGCTGGACCGCGTGACCGACACGCAGATCCGCGAGCAGTTGAAGCTGGACCAGACCCGGGACGCGTTGAGCCGGATCAACGACGGCAAGCAGGCGACGGTCGAGGCGTACGGGAATCTCGACGGTCAGCGGCTGTTCGTGGTGATCGCGTTGCGGGGCAAGGTCGACATCGACAAGACGATCAAGGATTCGGGCGCCACCCCCGAGATGGTCAAAGAGGTCGGGCAGTCCACCTGTGTCGAGTCGAGCAGCACGCTGCCGACGCAGTGCTACCGCGGGTCGAACACCCTCACGGTGATCGCCCAGGCGGCCAACGACGGGGTCAGCGTGAACGACGTCGGTCCATTGGCCGACGAGGCGTTCACGGCGATGAAGTAGGGGCGATGAAGTAGCTCAGGCGAGCAGGCCCGCGAGGGCGATCATCACCGGGATCGACAGCAACGTGCTCAGCAGTACCGCGCTTCGCGCCAGGCGTCGCGCGGCGCGGTACTGCACGGCGTACACGTAGACGTTCTGGGCGGTCGGCAGCGCGGCCAGCAGAACGGGCGCGAGCAGCGCTGCGCCTTCCAGCCCGAGGAGGAAGCGCCCGACGGAGTACGCGACCAGTGGCTGCACGAGCGTCTTCAGTACGACGGCCAGCGCCACGTCGCGATCGAGGTTGACCGAGTCCTTCGCGCCACTCAGGCTCAACCCATAGGCCACCAGCGCGATCGGCACCGCCGCCGCGGCCACCAGGTCGATCGGGCGCATCACCAGCGACGGCAGCTGGATCCCGACCGCGGCGAACAGCAAGCCGAGCAGCGACGCGACTGACAGCGGGTTTCGCAGCGGCCGAGTGAGCAGCGTGCCCAGCGAGGCTCGTCGGCCGCTCCCCTGCCGATCCCCGTCCAGGATCGCGAACGCGACCGGCGCCATCACCAGCAACTGGAACAACACGATCGGCGCGACCAGCGCCCCGTCGCCGAGCACGTACGCCGCGACCGGTACGCCGAGGTTGCCCGCGTTCACGTACGACGCCGCCAGTACGCCGACCGTCGCCTCCGACCGGCTGCGCCGCCACAGCAGCACGGCGACCAGCAGATACAGCACCTGGACGACGAACACACCGGCCAGGTTGGTCAGCAGCACCGGCGAGAAGATCGCGTGCAGATCGGCCCGGGCGACCGTGGTGAACAGCAAGGCGGGTGTCGCGACGAAGAACGCGAACCTGGAGAGCACCAGCTCGTCCTCGGGCCGCAGTACGCCGGCCAGGCCGACCAGATATCCCAGGACGGCGACCGCAACGAGTGCGACGAAGGCGGCGACGACGGCACTCACTCCAGCGATCGTAGCTGAAACGGTTCATCTGCAAGTTACTGACATGAAAGGCTGCTGGATGGAAAGATTCCACCAAAACCCCGAAGGATGGCCGCCATGACTCGTCCCCGCAGCAGCCGCACCCTCGCCGGAGTGACGGCGCTCGCCGCGCTGATCATCACTCCAGCAGGCAGCGCCCTTGCCCAGAGCCCCAGCCCAGACACCGCAAAGCCCGTCGTCCAGTACGCCGCCAACGTCCTCCCGCTCGGCGATGCAGATCTCGTCGAGACGCGCACCGCCACCGCGCTCGCGAAGGGCGTCACCCTGACCCGCATCGTCCGCGGCACCGATCCCGCCCCGGCCGACCAGATCAACACCACGCCGCGCGGCCCGTGGGTCGTCAACGTGCTCACCATCGACCCGCGCAAGGCGAGAGGAGAACTGAAGGCCACCTACGGCCCCGACCTCGCCAAGGTCGAGAAGACCACCGACCTGGTCCGTACTGCGGGCGCCCTGGCCGGCGTCAACGCCTCGTTCTTCACGTTCACCGCCAGCGCCCTCTACCCCGGCGACCCGGTCGGCCTCGGCATCTTCGACGGCAAGCTGCTCAGCGAACCGCTGACCGACCCGGCCGAGGCCAACTTCATCATCGATGCCAAGAGCAACAAAGCGGTGATGGGCCACCTGACCTGGACCGGCACGGTCAAGAACCCGAAGACCGGCGCGACCCTGCCGCTCGAGTTCGTCAACCATCCACCGGTGATCCCGGCCGCCTGCGCCACTCTCCCAGCCCAGACCTCCTGCACCGAGCCAGGCGACGTCACCCTGTTCACCCCCGAGTTCGCCGCCACCACCCCGGCCGGCGCAGGCATCGAGGTCGTCCTCGACCGCGACGGCTGCGTCGAGCGAGTCGCAGCCACCCGCGGCACGAGCCTGACCAAGAACCAGACCTCCCTGCAGGCCACGGGCAGCGACTCGAACGCACTCCTCGGCATGGTCTCCCACACCTGCCTGAAGACCGACCTCGCCGTCGCCAACGAGTACGGCACCAACCTCAAGCTGAAGAAGGACCTGTACGGCGTCACCGGCCGCTACCGCCTCACCGCCAACGGCCAGATCGTCGTCCCGGCCGGCACCGGCAGCTTCTTCGACCGCAACCCGCGCACGATCGTCGGCGCCGCCGCCGACGGCAAGCTCACGCTGGCCACCATCGACGGCCGCCAGACCACCAGCATCGGCACCACGATGGACGAGACGGCCGCGGTCGCCCAGGCGCTCGGCCTGCACGACGCGATCAACCTGGACGGCGGCGGCTCGACCGCGATGGCGGTCAACGGCGCGCTCGTCAGCCACCCGAGCGGCACGAACGGCGCCGAGCGGGCCGTTGGCGACGCCCTGATCTATGTCGAGAAATAAGGCCTAGTACACAAGGAGAATCCAGGCAGACGACGCTGTCTGCCTGGATTCTCCAGCTCTTGAACCAACCTCAGAAGTTGCTGTTCGAGATGCCCTGTCCGAGGATCACCTGGTCATAGGTGTTCCCGTCGTTGTCATCGGTGTAGGCGACCGCCACCTCCGACCAGGGCGAGACCGCGACCACCATCTGCTCCTGCCGCCCCGGCGTCACCTGGCTCAACTGCTGGGCCGACAACCGCGGCGCGTCCGTAGTACCGCTCGGATTGAAGCCGCGGACCCAGACGTCGAGATCAGTGGCCTGCGCCGTCCAGCCGACGACGCTGTTGGCCTGATCGTCGATGCCCACCGAAGGAAGCTTGCCGGTGGCAACGACCTGCAGATCGGTGAAGCGCGCGGCGCCGGTGCCGGTGAAGCTGCGGGTCCACGATCCCGCTCCCGACTCCCACGCGACCGCGAAGTCGCCGTTGAAGTTGGCGGCGACCGACGCGTGCAGCTGCGCCCCGGCGGTGGTGGCATTCGCCGTACGCCGAGACAGGTTGACCGCGCCGTTGGTACGAGCCAGGCCGACCAGCCCCACGTTGTACGCCGTATCGGTGGACCCGTCGTCCCAGACCACCACAGCGTCGCCCGAGGCCGAGACCGCGACATCAGGGTTGTGATGCTGCCCGGTGGTCGTGGAGGCGGTGACCTCCCACGCCCGCGTCGTCGGTCCGGTGAACCCGGCCGCCTTGATGGTCGGCAGCGCACCGGCAGGCGTCTGAAGGTCCTCCCACACCACGGTGAAGGCGACGGCAGCACTCGAAGGCGCACCATCCGGGTCGACCGCAACCCGCGGGAACCGCTGCTGGCCGTCCGAATTGCTGTTGGCGCTACCTGATGCCGTGACGGTCCCGGCTGTGTTCACCACGCGGTACGGCACGTTGTAGTAGCCGTTGCCATCCGGATCGTCGGCCCACACCACAACGGCGTTGCCCTTGTCGTCCAGCCCGACATCCGGGTGCAGGTGCCGCCAGGTGGTGACCCCACTGCCCCCGGCGGCAGACAGCTTCTTCTCGTAGAGCGCTGTCCCATTGCGATACAGCCGCAGGAAGACCTCGCTGTGGGTGTTGTCGGCGGCATCGGTCGTATCCCGGTCGTCCTCCCAGACCACAGCGACGTACCCATTGCGGTTGGTCGCGACAGCTGGCGCATCCTGATCCCCGGACGCCACACTGTTCGCGGTCGACCAGGTCGGCGTCACGACGGCAGCGTGGGCCGCGGGGACCACGAAACTGAACAGGAGCGAGGGAACGGCGACAGCGGTGGCGACTAGCTTCTTCTTCATCGCTGCTCCTCTCAGACTGCCTGAAGGCCGGGCTGGCCCTCTTGGATCACGAAGGACTTCGCGGTGGACACCGCGGCGTCATGCTCCGAAACCTTCGCCACGGCGCGGAAATCGGCCCGCAGCTGGGTCGGCGACACGGTGGTCCGGATGTAGCCGCGGCGGTTGTTGAAGAACTTGAGCCACGGGTTGTTGCCGACGTCCGGGATCGCGGTGGCGCCGTCGCCGTCACCGCTCGACGTGACCGAGCTGGTGACGAGCTCGCTGCCGATCACGGCCGAGTTCGCGTTGTTGTAGTCAGCCATCAGGTTGCTGGCCCACGCCCGGTGCACGTCTCCGGTGAGGACCACAGGGTTCCGTACGCCGCGGTTGACCCAGCCCTGCTGGATCCGGGCCCGGGAGGCGCGGTAGCCGTCCCACGAGTCCATGCTCGCCCCGGTCGAGTTGAAGCGCCGGGCGAAGAACACCTGCTGCCCGATGATGTCCCAGGTCGCCGCCTTCTGGTTGAGCCCGTCCAGCAGCCACGTCTCCTGGGCGTTGCCCGGCAGACTCCGGGAGGCGAGGTCTGCGTCCGAGCAGATCTTCCAGCCGTCACCACAGGCCTGGTCGTTGCGGTACTGACGTGTGTCGAGCATGTGGAAGGTAGCGAGCTTGCCCCACTGCAGACGCCGGTAGAGCGGGATCGACGCGCCACTTGGCGACTGCGCCGGCCGCAGCGGCATGTTCTCGTAGTACGCCCGGTACGCCGCCGTACGGCGAGCAGTCCACTGCGCCGCGGTCAGCGAAGGCGTGCTGTCGGCACGGATGTTGCCGGCGTGGTTGTTCTCCACCTCATGGTCATCCGGTACGACGATCCACGGCGCGACCGCATGCGCCGCCTGCAGATCCGGATCCGACTTGTACTGCGCATAGCGTCGCCGGTAGTCCGCCAGCGTCGTGATCTCGGTACCACCCAGGTGCAGCCGGGTCCGGCCCGCAGTAGCCGGGTACTCGTAGATGTAGTCGCCCAGGAACAGGATGAGACCCGGGTTGTCCTCAGCCATCCGCCGGTACGCCGTGTAGTAGCCCTCCTCGTAGTGCGCGCACGAGGTGAACGCCATGGTCAGGTCACGGCCATTGGTACCGGCCGCAGGCGCAGTACGGGTGCGGCCGACGGGTGAGACGTGTCCCTGGGCACGGAAGCGGTAGAAGTAGTCCGAGTCGGGGTTGAGCCCGCTGGCGATCACATGCACCGAGTGCGCCGCCCCGTACGTCGCAGTGACGGCACCCGACGCGACCAGCGTGCTGAAGGACTCGGTGGTCGACACCTGCCAGTCCACGGCGACGTTGGCGTTCGCCATCCCGCCCTGGCCGTCCGCGTTGAGCGGCGACGGCGCCAGCCGGGTCCACAGCACGACGCTGCTCGCGTCCGGCTCACCGGAGGCGATGCCCAGCTGGAACGGGTACGGGACGGCCGCGGTGGCGGAGATGATGCTGGAGCGGGCGGGCAGCGCGGTGGCACCTGCCGCCGCGAGTCCGCCGAGGACAAGAGTTCGACGACTGATGGGGTTCATGGGCCTCACCTTCCGAGGTGCGCATTGGGGCGGTCGGTGCCCATGATCCCCATCAAGCCGTAACTTTCCTACACCTTGTCCTACCGGACAACCGCTCCTTGGATGAATTTCTGGGTGGCCGGCACCGGGTCGAAGGGCTTGCGGTCCTGCTGACACGTGCTGCCGTCGGCGGGCGCCTTGAGCTGCGTCAGGTACTCCGTGATCCGGGCGTCGGCACACCGGCTCTTGAGCAGCGTGGTGTGTCCCCAGCCCTCGACCGTGAGCATCCGCGCGTCGGGGTACAGGTCGGAGTACGGGCGGGTCGCCTGGTACGGCGTGGCCGGGTCGTACCGGGTGCCGATCACCAGCACCGGCGACTTCACCTTGTTCTCCCACGGGCCGAGGAACGCGTCGCTGTCCCGGACCGGCAGGAACTCACATGTCAGGCCCACCCACGACCGCATCCGGCCGAAGTGCGGCGCGCGCTGGTTCGCCTGGTCCGCCCATGCCGGGTAGGCCAGCGGGCGGCCGGTCTGCTTCGAGTCGACGCAGAACTGCAGGGACTCGCCGATCGACGAGTACTCCTCCTTGCGGTTGTTCCAGTCCAGCAGTGCCTTCGGCGCCGGCACGGACGCGGCCTTGGCGGTCGCCTTCGGGGCAACGGCCAGCGCTCGGTAGAAGTCAGCCAGCTCCGGCCAGATGACCGGCTCGTACAGGTACTGGAAGGTCAGTCCGACCGCGTCCTGGTACGTCACCGCCTCCTTGGTGCCGTCGGGAAGCGTCACGGTGATCGGGTTCGCCTTGAGGCGCGTCAACACGCCCTCCACGACCGTGGCCGGGTCACCGAGCTTCGCGACCTCGCACTGGGCGGGGCCGGCCTTCTTGCACTCCGCCTTGAACTGCGTGAAGGTCTCCGCCGCCCCCTCGCTCTGCCGCAGCCGTACGCCGACCGGCCGGCGGTCGCCATCCGAACCGGAGTACCAGGAGGGCAACAGGGTGCCGTCGAGCACGAGCGCACGCACGTTGTTCGGGAAGAACTTCGCGTACGTCGCACCGAGGTCGGTGCCGTAGGAGTAGCCGATGTAGGACAGCTTCTTGTCACCGACCGCCTGCCGGAGCAGGTCCATGTCCCGCGCGACATTGGCCGTCGAGAAGTGTGCGAGCCGGTCGGGTGAGGTGGTCAGGCAACTGACGGCGAGCTTCAGATTCGCTTTGATATAAGCCCTGTCCTCGGCCGGCGTGGTCGGGAACCCTGCCACCGCGCCCTGGATCGCAGCGGCCTCCTCAGCCGCCGTTGGGTAGCACGTCACCGGATCCGACTTGCCGACGCCTCGCGGATCGAAGCCCAGGATGTCGAACTGCGCGCGAACCTCAGGCGTGTAGGCGATCTGCGCAGCCTGCTGGACGAACGGAACGCCCGGACCGCCAGGACCACCCGGGTTGGTGAACAGCGTGCCGATCCTGCGTGCCGGATCGCTGGCGGGCAACCGAGTCAGCGCGATCGTCGTAGTGGCACCACGTGGACGGTCGTAGTCGGTCGGGACCTCCACAGTCGCGCACTGGAAGGGTTTCAGGGCAGGAGTGTCGCCGCAGCTCCCCCAGTTGATCTTGGGTACCAGTGGTTGTTGCGGCGCGGCAGAGGCAGTAGCGGTCGGTACTACGAGCGCAGTGGCGGCCAGGACGGCAGCTACTCGGTTAGCGGTTCTCATGGGTCTCCTTAGCGACAGCAGCGGCGGCAGTGAAGGGCTTGTAGTCCTGCTGGCAACTGGTGCCGTCGGCAGGCGCCTTCAGGGTCGTCAGGTACGTCGTGATGCGGGCGTCGGCGCAGCTGCTCTTGAAGAGCGCGGTGTGGCCGAAGCCTTCGACTGTGAGCATCCGGGCGTCGGGGAACAGGTCGGAGTACGGGCGAGTGGCCTGGTACGGCGTGGCCGGGTCGTAGCGCGTACCGATCACCAGTACCGGCGGCTTCACCTGGTTTGGCCAGGGACCCTTGAACGCGTCGGCGTCCCGGATCGGCAGGAACTCGCACGGCAGGCTGAGCCAGGCGCGTAGCCGACCGAAGTGAGGTGCAGCCTTGTCGGCAGCATCGGCGTACGCGGGGTAGGACAGCGGCCGTCCGGTCGACGGACTCTCGATGCAGGGCTGCATGCCCTGGGCAAGCGACGCGTACTCCTCCCTGTGCTTGGTCCAATCGATCAGGGCGGCCGGCGCTTTCACTCCAGCGGTCTTGCTCTTCGCCGAGGTCACCAGCTGGCTGTACATGTCCGCGAGATTCGACCAGCCGGCCGGGTCGTACAGGTTCTGAAAGGCCACGAACACAGCGACCTGGTAGGTCACGGTGGTCGTGGTCCCGTCCGGCTGCGTCACGACGACCGGATGCGTCTTGAGCCGCTCGAAGAGGTTCTCGACGACCGTCGACGGATCACCTAGCTTGGCCAGCGAACACCGTGCCGGGCCGGCCATCTTGCACTCGGCCTTGAACTGCGTGAAGGCTTCCGCGGCGCCGTCACCTTGCCTGATCCGTACGCCGAACGGCCGCTGGTCGCCATCCGAACCGGAGTACCAGGCGGGGTTGAGGGTTCCGTCGAGGACCAGCGCGCGGACCTTCGTCGGGAACAGCTTCGCGTAGGTGGCGCCGAGATACGTGCCGTAGGAGTAGCCGAAGTAGGTCAGCTTGTCGTCGCCGACCGACTGCCGGAGAAGATCCAGGTCGCGGGCAACGTTCGCCGTCGACATATGGGCGAGCTTGTCTCCCGCGCGGGCGCTGCAGTTCAGACCGACGCCGACGCCCCAACCGATCGCGGACCGCTCCTCGGCGCGGGTGACAGGGAACTCCGGCTGGCTGGTGAGCACCTTGTGCTCCTCGGCCTCGGTCCGGTAGCAGGTCGCCGGATCTGATTGGCCCACTCCCCGCGGATCGAAGCCGAGGATGTCGAACTGTGCCCTGACCTGCGGCGAGTACGCGGTCTGGCCGAGCTGCTGAACGAACGGGACGCCTGGACCACCGGGGCCACCTGGGTTGGTGAACAACGTGCCGATGCGACGAGCCGGGTCGCCGGCGGGCAGCCGGGTCAGCGCGATGGTGGTGGTCGGACCGCGCGGGTGGTCGTAGTCGGTCGGCACCTTCACAGTGGCGCACTGGAAGGGTTTCAGCGCCGGGGTGTCGCCGCAGCTCCCCCAGTTGATCTTCGGCATGGCCGGCTTGGGCGCAGCGGACGCGGTGACACCCGGTACTACGAGAGCCAGGCCGGCCAGTAGGGCCGAGACGCGCAGGGCGGTACGTGAACTCATGGATTCCCCAGGGAGTCGACGGTTCGGACGGTGTCGACGCTATGGCTGGAGACCGTCGGTGCGAGTCCGCCAACGGAAGGAGGCCGGTCATCCGCCTGTCAGCGGATGCCGGCCCCTCTCAGGAGTGAAGCTGCTGCACGCAGCTCACCCGTAGTACGGATTGCCCTGTCGGTTGCCCTGTCAGGCGGTCTTCTCGCGGCGCTCGCGCTTGCGCTCGATCTGGTCGCGCGGGATCAGCGTCGGGTTGACGTTCTCCAGCACGACTTCGCTGGTGACGACGACCTTGGCGACGTCCTCGCGGCTCGGCACCTCGTACATCACGTTCAGCAGGACTTCTTCCATGATCGCGCGCAGCCCACGGGCGCCGGTGCCGCGCAGCAGCGCCTGGTCCGCGATCGCCTCGACCGCGTCCTCGCTGAACTCCAGCTCGACGTTGTCGATCTCGAACAGCCGCCGGTACTGCTTGACCAGCGCGTTCTTCGGCTCGGACAGGATCTTGATCAGCGCGTCCCGGTCCAGCGGGGAGACCGTCGTGATGACGGGCAGCCGGCCGATGAACTCGGGGATCAGGCCGAACTTCAGCAGGTCCTCGGGCATCACGTCGGAGTAGCCGCTGAGCTCCTTCGGCTTCTCCGGCTCGCGCTTGGCGTTGAAGCCGAGCGTCTTCTTGCCGACCCGCTGCTCCACCATGTGGTCCAGGCCGGCGAACGCGCCGCCGACGATGAACAGCACGTTGGTGGTGTCGATCTGGATGAACTCCTGGTGCGGGTGCTTGCGGCCGCCCTGCGGCGGAACGCTGGCCGTGGTCCCTTCCAGGATCTTCAGCAGTGCCTGCTGGACGCCCTCGCCGGAGACATCGCGGGTGATCGACGGGTTCTCGCTCTTGCGAGCGATCTTGTCGACCTCGTCGATGTAGATGATCCCGGTCTCGGCCTTCTTGACGTCGTAGTCGGCCGCCTGGATCAGCTTCAGCAGGATGTTCTCGACGTCCTCGCCGACGTAGCCCGCCTCGGTCAGCGCGGTGGCGTCGGCGATCGCGAACGGAACGTTCAGCATCCTGGCCAGGGTCTGCGCCAAGTACGTCTTGCCGCAGCCCGTCGGGCCGATCAGCAGGATGTTCGACTTGGCCAGCTCGACCGCTTCGTCCTTGGCGTGCCGGCCGGCGCTCGAGGAGCCCTGACCGTCACGGACGCGCTTGTAGTGGTTGTAGACCGCCACTGCCAGCGCCTTCTTCGCCACGTCCTGTCCGACGACGTACGCATTGAGGAAGTCGTAGATCTCACGGGGCTTCGGCAGCTCCGTCAGACCGACCTCGGAGCCCTCGTTCAGCTCCTCCTCGATGATCTCGTTGCAGAGATCGATGCACTCGTCGCAGATGTAGACGCCGGGACCGGCGATGAGCTTCTTGACCTGCTTCTGGCTCTTCCCGCAGAACGAGCATTTGAGCAGGTCACCGCCGTCACCTATGCGTGCCACCGGGACAGATCCCTTCTCTGAGCAGTCGAACCGGGCGGACTCGAACCTGAACCCTCGGGGCTGATCCCCACCCGGAACTCGCTTCGACGGTACCGCGCCAGGGGCCGAAACGCCGCGCCCGCCGACGGGTTGTGACTACGCCGGTGGCGAACGCACTGTCGCTTGACAGCATCGGCCGCTGGGAACAGTACCGCCGAAGCGGAACGGGTACTTCTCAGACGCCGGCCGGGACCGGGGTCTTGAGGGTCTGCAGGATGTCGTCGATCAGGCCGTACTCGATGGCCTGCTGCGCGGTCAGGAACTTGTCCCGCTCGATGTCGCGGGAAACCTCCTCGAGCGGCTTGCCGCTGGCCTCGGCGAGCATGGTCTCCAGCAGCGAGCGCAGACGCAGGATCTCGTTCGCCTGGATCTCGATGTCGCTGGACTGCCCGTAGGTGCCCTCGGTGGCCGGCTGGTGGATGATGATCCGGCTGTTCGGCAGGGCGAGGCGCTTGCCCGGCGTACCGGCGGCGAGCAACACCGCGGCGGCCGAGGCGGCCTGGCCGAGGCAGACCGTCTGCACGTCCGGCTTGATGTACCGGATGGTGTCGTAGATCGCGGTCAGCGCCGTGAACGAACCACCGGGCGAGTTGATGTAGATGCTGATGTCCCGGTCGGAGTCCATCGCCTGCAGGCAGAGCAGCTGCGCCATCACGGCGTTGGCGATCTCGTCGGTGATCGGGGTGCCGAGGAAGATGATCCGGTCCTCGAACAGCTTGGTGTAGGGGTCGATCCGGCGCATGCCGTACGACGTGCGCTCCTCCCACTGCGGGATGAAGTAGTTCATGCTGATGTCCTTAGTTTAGCAGGAGAGGTCAGGAGTTCGGGCTGCCGCTGCTGAGCTGAGCAGCGCTGGCCACGACGTGGTCGATGAAGCCGTAGTCCTTCGCCTGGTCCGCGGTGAACCAGCGGTCCCGGTCGGCGTCGGTCTCGACCTGCTCGAGCGGCTGACCGGTGTGCTCGGCGATCAGCTTGAACAGCTGCGCCTTGATGTGCAGCGACTGCTGGGCCTGGATCTTGATGTCGGAGGCGGTACCGCCCATTCCGCCGGAAGGCTGGTGCATCATGATCCGCGCGTGCGGCAGGGCGAAGCGCTTGTCCTTCGCGCCGGCGCAGAGCAGGAACTGGCCCATCGAGGCGGCCAGACCCATCCCGACCGTGGCGACGTCGTTGGAGATCCACTGCATGGTGTCGTAGATCGCCATGCCGGAGTCCACCGAGCCACCCGGTGAGTTGATGTACAGCCAGATGTCCTTGTTGGGGTCCTCGGCGTTGAGGAGCAACATCTGAGCGCAGATCGCGTTCGCGTTGTCGTCGCGAACCTCTGACCCCAGGAAAATGATCCGGTTGGTCAGCAAGCGCTGGTAGATGTGGTCGTCGAGTCCGCCGGATCCGGTGCCGCCCGCGGCGGTGGGGCTGGCTGCAAATGTCTCGTTCACCATGCCGACATTACTGGTCCGCGACGACAGACCTAAGGCTGGTAGGCGCCTGTTCGCTCACGGCGCACGCCGTCTGCTCTCAGCTAACCCGGGAATCAGGGTTTTCGGCGGCGTGCGGCTGCATGTACTCGAAGACCGAACCGTCCGGATGGCGGGCGACGATGCGGGTGCCGTTCGGTACGACGTTGGGCGCTTCCAGCAGTTCGGCACCTGCCGCCTCCAGCGCTTCGAGGACCGGATCCAGAGAGTCGACGACGAGGGTCGCGTGCTGGGACACGTAGTTCTCCGTCGGACCTGAGAGCAGCAGGAACGTGCCGACGGCGGCCACCTCGAGCTCCTTGTAGGTGAACCGCCTGACGTCCGCACCGCCGGCCAGCTGTTGATAGAGAGGAATGGCGGTGTCGAGGTCGTCGACCTCGACGTTGGTGAGCGCGGCCCGGATGGTGATGGTCATATCTCCCTCTCACGGTGAAACAGCCGACGGCCCCGGATCCGTGATGGATCCGGGGCCGTCGGCTGTTCGTTCAGGTGGTTCAGGTATTTCAGGCCTTGGCGGGCTCTTCCTCGGCCGGGGCGTCGGCGGCCTCAGTGGCCTCGGCCGGGTCGGCGTAGGTGCCGTCCGGCTGCAGGGTCTTCAGCTCGACCACGTTGCCGGAGGCGTCGGTGATCTTGGCGGCCTCGACCAGGTGGGCCAGCGCCTTGCCGCGGACGACCTCGGAGACCAGGCTCGGCACCAGGTTGTTCTCGACGGCGTGCTGGGCGAACTGGTCCGGGCTGACGCCGGAACGCTGCGCGTGCCGGACGATGTGCTCGGTCAGCTCCTGGTCGTTGACGCTCAGCTCCTGCTGCTCGGCCACCAGGTCGAGGACGAACTGGGCCTTGATCGCGTCCTCGGAACGCTTCTTCAGGTCCTCGTCGAACTCTTCCTCGGTCTGCTCCTCGCCCTCGAGGAACTGGGCGAAGTCCATCCCGGAGTAGCCGAGCTGCTGCTCGAGGTTCTCCCGGCGGGCGGCCAGCTCGTCGGTCAGCAGGCCCTCGGGGACCGGCACCTCGACCAGGGTGAGGATCTTCTCGAGTACCGCGTCGCGGGCGTCGCCGGCCTGCTCGAGCCGCTTGCCGCGCTCCAGCCGGCCACGGACGTCGGCCTTCAGCTCGTCGGCGGTGTCGAACTCCGACGCGGTCTGGGCGAAGTCGTCGTCGAACTCCGGCAGCTCCTGCTCCTTGACCGCGGTCACGGTGACCTCGACGTCGACGTCCTCGCCCTTGAGCTCACCGCCGACCAGCTGGGTCACGAAGGTCTTCGACTCGCCGGCGTTCAGGCCGAGCACCGCGTCGTCCAGACCGTCCAGCAGCTGACCGCTGCCGACCTGGTAGGACAGGCCGGTGGCCTGCGCCTCCTCGATCTTCTCGCCGTCCTTGGTGGCCGACAGGTCGATCGTGATGAAGTCCTTGTCGCCGACCGCGCGCTCGACCGGGTTCAGCGAGCCGAACCGCTGCCGCAGCGCCTCGATCTGCTCGGCCACCTCGTCGTCGCTGATCGCGATGTCCTCGACACCGGCCTCGATCCCCTCCAGGTCCGGCAGGGTGATCTCGGGACGGACCTCGACCTCGGCGGAGAACTGCAGGCTCTCCTTGTCGTTGAACTCGGTCACGTCGACCTCGGGCCGGCCGATCGCCTTGACCTGGTTGTCCTGGACGGCCTGCGAGTACAGCTTCGGCAGCGCGTCGTTGATCGCCTCTTCGAGCACCGGACCGCGACCGACCCGCTGGTCGATGACCTGCGGCGGGATCTTGCCCTTGCGGAAGCCCGGGACGACGATCTGGCTGCCAATGCTCCTGTACGCCGCGTCGAGGCTCGGCTTGAGCTCCTCGAACGGCACCTCGACGATGAGCTTGACCTTGGTCGGGCTCAAGGACTCGACGGTGCTCTTCACGGTGGCGGTTCTCCTTGATCGATGACGTTCACAGCCGTGGCCGGACAGGCCACGCTGCACGGTGCTGCAGAGGTCTGTCGGGGCGACAGGACTCGAACCTGCGGTCTCCTGCTCCCAAAGCAGGCGCGCTAGCCACTACGCTACGCCCCGCAGTGACCGCACGAGTCTAATGGACCGGAACCAGTGCTCGCGCCACCACCCCCTCACCGGCAACCAGTTTGAGACCTGGCCCACCGATGTGGAATCATGTGCGCGTGCCCAGCCAGGGCTCATGCGGGTGTAGCTCAATGGTAGAGCCCCAGTCTTCCAAACTGATTACGCGAGTTCGATTCTCGTCACCCGCTCCACCACGAAGGGCCCTCAGTCACCGACTGAGGGCCCTTTGTCGTTTCCCCGCTCGGGTGGGAGCAATGCGGCAGCCCGGCAACGGGGCCGGCCTTCGCGTCAGTGCTGTCATGGCAGCGGGACGAGCGACGGAGGAGCGAGGGAGCTGGGGGTGGGGAGCAGGCGACGAAGGAGCCGGCGCGGGCGTTGCCTGTTACCGCAACTGCTTCCGCTACTCCCGGTTACGAGTTAGGGTGCCGCGATCTAGGGGAAAACACGGTGGCTGTGCCGCCGAGGGGGTTTGAATCCATGATGTTGCGCTCAAAGCTGATCGCTGCCGCCTGTGCGGCTGTCCTGCTGCCGGTGGCCGCTGTCAAGGTGATGGCTGCTGATCCGCCGCAGCACCTCGGGGAGGGGACGGCGGTCGGGAACCGGGCCGTGGCTGATCCGGCGGTGCAGATCCGGCAGGCCACGAGCTCGTACTACGTGACGTCGTACGGGCAGCCTGACGATCACTCGCCGGAGCCGTGGGAGATTCTGAGCAGCACCAACGGTGCTGTCGTCCGGACCGCGCCGCGACTCCGCGACGAGCCGGATCAGGTTCCGACGCTGCTCGGCAAGTACGTCGTGACGCCTGCGGCCGCGCAGGTCAGCTTCCGGGACATCGCGACGGACGCGGTCAGCCAGGTCGCAGTACCGGCGGGGGCGACATACCAAGGCGCTTACCCGGGCGGGATCCTGCTGTCCCGCGCTGCTGACAGCTCGTTCGCGCTGCGCGCCGTGGACAACACGGAGAAGCCGGTCACCGGCGCGACCTTCGGCGACCCCGTCATCCTCGACACGACCGCCACGTCGATCCTGATCAGCGTGGCCGGCCAGCTGTCCGTAGTAGATACAGCAACCGGTACTGCGACCGCCGCCGCGACGCTGGCCGCCAACCCGGCCTGGGCCGCCCTGACTCCCAACAGGGTGCTCTGGCAGACCGCAGCCACCGCCAACTCCAAGACGGTCGGCTGGAAGCAAGGCGCGACCACTGGCTCTGTAGTAGTGCCCTTCGGCCAGCCGCTGCTCACAGTGGGTGACGACCTGGCCGTGCTCGTGCCCGAGACCAAGCAGCTGTCAAAGATCGCGGCCAGCGGCGGCGCAGTCACTCCGGCATTCGTCACGGGCGTCCACGACGCGGTAGACCTGAGCAACGGCCGGCTGCTGGTCAGTGCGCAGAGCAAGGTGGCCAGCGTCGGCGCCGACGGCGTACTGACGACCGTCAAGGCCACGCCCGCCTTCGCAGCCCAGGTCAGCACTGTGGGGATGTCCGGAGCGCGCGTAGTGACAGCGGACTACCAGCCGGACCGCGGTGTCTACGAGACGACCACCAACGGCACCACGTGGACTTCGCTGGCTACCAGCAATGTCACCAAGCCGCTGCAGCTCGAGGGAACCACCCTGGTGACCTACCAGGCCGGTATCGCCCGGGTGCGCGGCTCCGGCGGCGACCTGACCTTCCCGGCGGCCGACGAGGTCGTGCTGGGCAAGGGCGGCAAGCTGGTCTCGCACCGTACGCCGAACGCCGCCACCGCCGAGGTCTACAACGTCGCCACCAAGACCAAGGTCGACGACTTCGCAGTGCCCTTCGCCCTGGCCGACAGCTCGCTCTGGAAGGTCACCGAGCCGGGAGTGCTCACCGGCAAGGACCTGACCACCCAGGCGATCAAGACCGTCACGGTACCCAGTGGCTGCACGGTCGGCCCGGACCGGGTCAACGGACGCTGGGCCCTGCTCAGTGGTTGCAACGGCGGCAGCCAGGTCGTCGACACCAAGGGCCCGGAGGCGCCGCGCAACCTGACTGTCGCCGCCGACGCCCAGCTCGGCAACGGGTTCGTAGTACAGACGACTGTCGGTGAGGACACCAACGGCCTTACCACCAAGGAGTTGCTGGTCACCGACCTCAACGACCCGGGCCTCGACCAGCGCCGCTACGGACCGATCAACGGCAGGCTCCTGCAGCCCGCCAGCTTCCGCGCCGACGGCGGTGGTGGCTTCAAGATCGTGTACGCCGACCCGGACGCCCGGCCGCGGATCATCAACCTCACCTGGGTGAAGCCCGACCCGCAGCAGCGACCGGACACCGTCGCGCCGGTACTGACCAGCGCGACCGCAGGCGAACGCCTGCGCGACAACACCAGCCTGTCGTTCGACTGGGCCTTCACCGACCCGCAGGACCCGAACTCGCCGGCCACCGGCGTGCTGTCCTACGACCTCCGCATCCAGCAGCGCCCCAACCGCACCTCGCCGTACGGCGCCTGGAACGAGGTGCCGAGCTGGCAAGGCCTCAAGACCACAGCGGCGAGCTACAGCGCGACGCCTGGCACCGACACCTGCTGGCAGGTCCGCGCCCGCGACTACGCAGGCAACCTGAGCGGCTGGAGCGCCTCCTACTGCAGCGAGGTCGACGGCGTCGCACCAGTCGCCTTCACGCTCAAGATCGACCGGATCCAACTGGCCGCGACAGGCACCGTCCGCTGGTCGTACACCGACGAGACCTCGGTCGCGAGCTACGACATCGTCTACAAGGAGGCCGCGGCAGGCGCTGCCTTCGGAGTCTGGACCTACCCGGCGGCCTGGCAGGACACCGACCTCACCTCGATCAACTGGGTACCCCGGCCGGGCTACGACCAGTGCTACATGGTCCGCGCCCGAGACGTCCTGGGGAACCTGTCGGCCTGGTCGCCGCCGCTCTGCTCGGTGACCCCGCAGGACGACCGCGCCCTGCTGTCGTCCGGCACCGTGGTCCGGGTCGCCGACGCCACCGCGTACCTGGGCACCACCTCGGATCTCCGGGCCAACGGCGCCTTCCTGACCAAGACCGCCAACGAAGCCGGCCTCCGGATCGCGCTCGTCACGATCAACGGCCCCGGCCAGGGCAAGGTCGACGTCTACCACGCCAACGTCAAGATCGGGACCGTCTCGCTGGCCGCCACCACCACGGCCCGCACGGTCACCTATCTGCCGGTCACCGCGTTCCGGACCGGGGTCGTGAAGATCATCTCGACCTCGACCGCCCAGGCGCGGATCGACGGCGTCGCCTTCCTGAGGTACTAGGCCGACGGCGGAAGGGCCGCGCTGGCCCTTCCGCCGCCTAGGCTTCGCCCGCTGATCCGGCTTCGCCGGTCCTGTGGGAGGGATCCTCTTGAAGTTCCGTACTGCGGTTGCCGCCGCCTGCCTACTAGCGCTACTGCCGATCGGTGCGAGCCCGGCCGTGGCGGCCGAGCCACCGATCCATCTCGGCGAGGGCGCTCTGCTCGCTCCCCGCCTCGAGCCCGATCCGCCGGTGCAGATCGTCGCGGCAACAAGCAAGTACTACCTGACCGACTACGGCTGGCCGACGGATTTCGTCCCGGCGCCGTGGAGCATCAAGAGCGCCGTCGACGGCTCTGCCAAGGGCGCGTACCAACGACACAACCTCGATCTGAAGGACGCTCCCGAGCTCGTCGGCGAGTACGCGCTGCAGCAGGAGTCCGGCGCGGTCGTGATCCGCAAGGTGGGTGCGGGCGCCACCCAGACGATCTACCCACCGCCTGGCTTCCTGATCCACGATGTCTATGCCAACGGCATGCTGCTGAACGACGAGGACAGCTTCGTCCTCCGGACCTTCGCAGGCGTCGAGACGCCGGTGACCGGAGTCACCAGCGCCAGGGTGCTCGACCGTACCGACGAAGCCTTCCTGCTCGGCACAGCTACCGGTCTGTTCGTCCTGGACACAACCACCGGTGTCGCGACGAAGGTGGCGACCCTGGCCACCTGGACCGAGTGGGCGCAACTGACTCCCGGCCGGATCATCTGGCAGACCTCGGCTTCCGGCACGACGACCACCCTTGCCTGGAAGCAACGGACCGGCTCAGCCGAAGGCACTACCGTCGTACCGTTCGAGCAGCCGTTGCTGCCGCTGGGTGACGACATCGCCGTACAGGTGCCGGACACCAAAGAGCTGGCCAAGGTCAGCCTCCAGGACGGCACTGTGACCAGGAACCTCGTCACAGGGGTGCACGACGCGGCAGACCAGGGCAACGGACGGCTTCTCGTCACTGCCCAGGCGCAGGTGGCCTCGATCGGATCCGACGGCGTCCTGGAGCCGATCGCCCAGACCCCGCCGTTCCGCGGCCAGGCCAATGACGTGATGCTGTCCGGCGACAAGGTGCTCACCAGTACGTCGCAGCCGCCGCAGGCAGGCCTGGCCGGCGACGGGACCTCGATCGTCAACCAAACCACGGACCTGGGCGCGAACTGGACCAAAGCCGGGTTCACGCTGGATCCGGTCGGGAACACACCGGAGTTCGCGGGCGACGCGCAGTTGACCTTCCGTCGCGAGCCTGACGGTGTCCACTACGGAGTGGTGACCGACTCGAAGGGTTCCATCCCCTTCGTCAGGCCGAACGTGGATCTCGGCCGGGGCGGCAAGCTGGTCGCCGTCGGGGTGACGGACAGCACCGTGCAGGTCTACGACCTGGCGGCGCGGAAGTGGATCGGAACCACCTTCCCCAAGCCGGTCGGGGTGAACGGCGAGACGGTGTGGACCGGGCCGGACCAGCACGACGACCTGATCGCGACCGCCAACGGGTTCTCCACCCGACTCGACGCCGGGTCCGGCTGTGGGCCCGCCCAGGGCATCCAGGCCGCGGGGCGCTGGGTCGTGGTCGACTGCGCGGGCCCGGGCGACCGGATCCTCGACGTCCAGGAGCAGGTACCGACGCGGACGATCACCCTCGGTCCCCGCTGGAAGCTCGGCTACAACTTCCTCATCCAGGACACCCGCGGCACCGACACGGCGCCGACGGAGCAGATCGACCTCAGGGTCACCGACCTGAACACGCTGAACCTCGTCGAGCGCCGCTACGGACCGATCGCCGGGTACTTCTGGCCGAACCCCAGCTACGTGCCGGACGACGCGGACGCCGCCCGCCTGGTCTACAACGACCGCAACCGGCAGCCCCGGCTGGTCACGCTGGACTGGCTCGCACCGCAGCCGACGGTTGACACCGACAAGGTCGCCCCCGTGCTGACCAGTGGTGACCCCGGCCCGCGGGCCCAGCAGCGGCAGGACCTCACCTTCCGCTACACGTTCCAGGACCCGGCGACAGCCGCCGACCCGGCCAGTGGCATCGCGCAGTACGACGTCCGCTACCAGGACCGCACCTCGCCGACCGCGCCGTACGGCGACTGGGTGATGCCACCTACTTGGCAGAAGTTGCCGAAGCACCAGAACTATGTCGGCCACTTCGCGGAGCAGAACGCCGACACCTGCTTCCAGGCCAGGGCACGTGACCGGGCCGGCAACCAGGGCGAGTGGAGTCAGTCCTTCTGCACCCTGGCCGACTTCGCCGCACCCGCACTGACCAGTAGCAGCGCCGGTGAGCGGGTCATCACGGCGGCTAGCGGCAGCTTCAAGTACGCGTTCGCCGACAACAGCGGCAGCGTTGCGTCGTACGACGTGGTCTACCGGGACGCGCTGGCCGGTCAGGCTAACGGCAAATGGCAGTACCCAGCTGCCTGGCAAGGCACAGCTGCTACCTCGGTCGCCTGGACGCCGGTGGCTGGTGTGGACCGGTGCTTCATGGTTCGGGCGCGGGATGCCGTCGGCAACCTGTCTGGCTGGTCTGAGCCTGCCTGCGCCGCGGCACCGCAGGACGACCGGGCGTTGACGGCGACCGGGACGGTCACGCGGACGACCAGTTCGATCACCTACAAGGGGACCATCTCGCAGCTGAAGGCCACTGGGGCGACGCTGGCCAAGCCGGGTGAGGCTGGTCTGCGGGTCGCGCTGGTGACGGTCAACGGGCCGGGGCAGGGCAGCGTGGATGTGTACCACGCCGGTGTGAAGGTCGGGCGGGTTTCGCTGGTCGCGCCGAGCAGCAAGGTGACGGTCACGTTGCTGCCGGTGACCGCGTTCCGGACCGGGGAGCTGAAGATCGTCTCGGTCGGCGCCGCCCAGGCCGTGATCGATGGCGTCGCGCTCTTGCGGACCTGAGATTCATCACGACTCGTGATGACCGTGAGCCCCGTCGCCGCTCGGTGCCGGGGCTCGCTCATTGCAACAAGTGGTAATTCAGCTCCAGGGAATGGAATTCGCAGGACAAGCGCTGACCACTGAGCGATGATGGAAAGTGCGCCGTTTTCCGGTCGCCTGCACGACACCAGCCCTCCCGAGCCGAGCATGATGGGAAGTGCGCCCCTCCAGATGCCCTCAGAGCCACCTGCCCAAGCGCCCTCTATCGCACCCGTTCCCAACCGCAGGACCCCGCGGCGAAGCCAGAACCTCTGGCGGCTCCGCCCCTATCTCCGCCCCCATCGGTACCGCCTGGCGATCATGTTCACCACGGCGGTGCTGGGCGTAGGCGTCAGCCTCACCGTCCCCCTGGTCACCCGGGCGATCATCGACGGTCCGGTCACCCGCCGCGAGATCGATCTGCTCCTCCCCCTCGGTCTGCTGGCCCTCGGCCTGAGTGTCAGCGAAGTACTGCTGGTCTGGGTCCGCCGGTGGGCCCAGTCCCGCGCGGTCAGCGACCTCGAGGCCGCGCTGCGCAACGACCTCTACATCCGGCTGCAGTCGCTCCCGATGGAGTTCCACAGCCGCTGGCAGAGCGGTCAGCTGCTGTCCCGGGTGACCGCCGACCTGTCCACCATCCGCCGGTTCATGGGCTTCGGCCTGTTGTTCCTGGTGATCAACATCCTGCAACTGGTGGTCGTCACCATCCTGCTGCTGCGGCTGTACTGGCCGCTCGGCGTCGTCGTGCTGGTCGCGGCCGCGCCGATCATCGTCGTGTCGCTGAAGTTCGAGAAGAAGTACCTGGCGATCTCCCGCCGGGTGCAGGACCAGCAGGGCGACCTGGCCACCCGGATCGAGGAGTCGGCGGTCGGCTTCCGGGTGATCAAGGCGTTCGGCCGCCGCGAGCACGTCAAGCAGCAGTTCGACGACGGCGCGGTGAAGCTGTACGAGACCTCGGTCGACAAGGTCCGGCTGGCATCGCGGTTCTGGACCTTCCTGGAGGTGATCCCGAACCTGACCCTGGTGATCGTGCTGCTGCTCGGCGCGCTCGCCGTCGGCCGGGAGTCGATCACGCTCGGCACCCTGGTCGCGTTCATCACCTTGATGCTGTCGCTGATCTGGCCGGTCGAGTCGCTCGGCACCATCCTGGCGATGGCGCAGGAGGCGATGACGTCGGCGGACCGGATCAGCGAGATCCTGGACACCGAGTCCACCATCACCGACGGTCCCGACGAGCTGGCCGACCCGCGCGGTCACCTGGTGTTCGAGAACGTCAGCTTCCGGTACGGACCGGACTCGGCCGACATCCTGCACGACATCAACCTGGATCTCGCCCCCGGCACGACGCTCGCCCTGGTCGGCGCCACCGGCTCGGGCAAGACCACCCTGACCGCGCTGGTCCCCCGGCTGTACGACGTCACCGGCGGGCGGATCACGATCGACGGGCACGACGTCCGCGACCTCACCCTGAAGTCGCTGCGCAGCGCGGTCGCCTCCGCGTTCGACGACCCGACCCTGTTCTCGATGAGCGCCCGGGAGAACATCACCCTCGGCCGGCCCGACGCGACCGACGCCGAGGTCCAGCAGGCCCTGGAGATCGCCCAGGCGACCTTCGCCAACGACCTGCCCTGGGGCCTGGAGACCCGGGTGGGCGAGCAAGGCATGTCGCTGTCCGGTGGCCAACGGCAACGACTCGCGTTGGCGCGCGCAGTACTGGCCCGGCCTGCGGTGCTGGTGCTGGACGACACGTTGTCGGCGCTCGACGTGCACACCGAGGCGCTGGTCGAGGAGGCGTTGCGCAATGTGCTCTCCGCGACCACCGGCATCGTGGTGGCGCACCGGGCCTCGACGGTGATGCTGGCCGACCAGGTCGCGCTGCTCGAGGGCGGCACGATCACGCATGTCGGCACGCATGCCGAGTTGCTGGCGACGGTACCGGCGTACCGGATGTTGCTGGCAGCGGAAGAGGAGGAGGTGCTTGCGTGACGACCACTCAGCAGACACCTCAGCCTCAGCCTGATGGGCAGCCGATCGCCGAGGAGACCTGGCGCGGGTACGCCGAGGACCCGGACCGGGAGTTGTCGAAGGCAACGACCGTCCGGCTGAAGGAGGACTCGCGCAAGCTGCTCGGCGAGTTGCTCCGCCCGTACAAGAAGATGATCTGGCTGCTGGTCGGCATCGTCGTGATCGAGAACGCGGCCCGGCTGTCGGTGCCGTACCTGGTCCACCTCGGCATCGACAAGGGCATCCCGCCGATCCTGGCAGGCAAGGGCACCTCGACGCTGGTCGAGATCGTGCTGATCGTGTTCGCGATGGCGCTGCTGCAGGCCGGGATGCGGCAGATCTTCCTGATGCGGTCCGGCCGGCTCGGCCAGACCATCCTGCTCGGCCTGCGCCGGCGGGTGTTCGACCACTTCCAGCGGCTCAGCCCGTCGTTCCACGACAAGTACACCTCGGGCCGGGTGATCTCGCGCCTGACCTCCGACGTGGACGTCATCGACGAGATGCTGGAGACGGGTTTCGACGGCCTGGTGACGGCGATCCTGACCCTGGTCGGTACGGCGATCCTGCTGCTGACGCTGGACGTCAAGCTGGGGTTGCTGGCGCTGCTGTCGTTCCCGGTGCTGTTCCTGCTGACCGCGTGGTTCCGGCGCCGGTCGGCGATCGTCTACCGGCGTACGCGCGAGGCCGTCGTCCTGGTGATCGTGCACTTCGTCGAGTCGATGACCGGGATCCGTGCGGTCCAGGCGTTCCGGCGGGAGCCGCGCAACGAGGAGATCTTCTGGGGCGTCAACGACAAGTACCGCGAGGCGAACCTCGAGTCGTTCCGGATCAACGCGATCTTCATGCCGTCGATCAAGGGCGTCGGGAACATCACCATCGTGGCGATCCTGGCGTACGGCGGCTGGCAGGCCTACCACGGGCACGTCACGGTCGGCGTGCTGACCGCGTTCCTGCTCTACCTGCGGCAGTTTTTCGAGCCGCTGCAGGACATCTCGCAGTTCTACAACACGTTCCTGTCGGCGAGCGCGGCGCTGGAGAAGCTGTCCGGCGTACTGGCCGAGAAGCCGGATGTCCCCGAGCCGGTCAAGCCCGCGAAGCCGGCGCAGAAGGCGCGTGGGCATCTGGAACTGCGGAACGTGAAGTTCCAGTATGTCGATGGGGTGCCGGTGCTGCCGGGGCTCGAGCTCGACGTACCGGCTGGGCAGACACTTGCGCTGGTCGGTACCACGGGCGCCGGTAAGACGACGATCGCCAAGCTGGTGGCGCGCTTCTACGACCCGACCGGCGGGCAGGTGCTGCTGGACGGCATCGACCTGCGCGACCTGACCGAGGACGACCTGCGCGAGCGGGTGGTGATGGTGACCCAGGAGAACTTCCTGTTCACCGGCTCGGTGGCCGACAACATCCGGTTCGGCAAACCGGACGCGACGATGGACGAGATCGTCGACGCGGCCAAGGTGATCGGCGCGCACGACTTCATCATGGCGCTGCCGGACGGGTACGAGACGGCGGTCGAGAAACGCGGCAGCCGGCTGTCGGCCGGTCAACGGCAGTTGGTGGCCTTCGCCCGGGCGTTCCTGGCGGACCCGGCGGTGCTGATCCTGGACGAGGCGACCTCCAGCCTCGACATCCCCAGCGAGCGGCTGATCCAGCGCGCGCTGCGCACCATCCTGGACGACCGGACGGCGATCGTGATCGCCCACCGGCTGTCCACGGTGGAGACCGCCGACCGGGTGATCGTGCTGGAACACGGCCGGATCATCGAAGACGGCGCCCCGTCGGCGCTGATCACCACGGGCGGCAACTACGCCGACCTGCACCAGGCTTGGGAAGACTCGTTGGCCTGAGCTGTTCGTACGACGAACCGCCCCGCACCTGGTCAGGTGCGGGGCGGTTTTTCATGGTCTGAGCAGAAGTTTGCCGGTGGTCTGGCGGGACTGCAGCGCCTGGTGGGCTGCCGCGGCGTCGGCGAGGGGGTAGACGCCGCCAATGCGCGGCTGGAGGGTGCCGGCGAATAGGTGGGTGAAGAGTGCGTCGGCTCGGGTGTGCAGGTCGTGAGGGGTGCTGACGAAGTGGCGGAGGGTAGGGCGGGTGATGGTCAACGAGCCGGCGGGACCCAAGCGGGCGAGGTCGAAGGATGGGACCGGGCCGCTGGACTGGCCGTAGAGGACGAGGGTGCCTCGGGGCGCGAGGGAGCGGAGGGAGTCTTCGAAGGTTGATTGGCCGACGGAGTCGTAGACCACTGCGGCTCGGCCGGCGGCCAGTTCGGCGAAGGACTCGTAGGCGACTGCTTTGTCGGCGCCGGCCGCGAGGGATAGCGCGGCCTTCTCCGGGGTGGAGACAGTGGTGATCACAACGGCACCGAGGGACTTCGCAAGCTGGGTGAGGAGGAGGCCGACTCCGCCTGCGCCGGCATGGATGACGACCAGATCACCACGCCGTACGGCGTACGAGGCAGTCGTCAGGTACTGCGCGGTCAGCCCCTGCAGCAGGATCACGGCGGCGATCTCGTGGCTGACCTCGTCAGGCACCGGGATCACCTTCCAGGCCGGCGCGACCACCTCCTCGGCGTACGACGCTGGGACGCCTTGCCAGCAGACGCGTTGACCGAGCTGCAGCCCCGACACGTCGGGTGCGAGCTCCGTGATCGTGCCGCTGCCCTCGCCGCCGGGCACGTAGGGGAAGGCGCGCGGATAGGCGCCCGTGCGTTCCTGGATGTCGAGATAGTTGACCCCAGCAACCATCACCGAGATCCGCACCTCGCCTGCCTGCAAAGGAATCGACGATCGCTCGACCAGGCGCAGAGTCTCCGGGGAGACCGCCTTGATCACCTTCATCGGTGGAACGCCTCGACCACCTGGCGCACCCGCTCGGCGGCGGCGAAATCGGCCAACTCCGGCGAGTGCGAACATCGCACCGCCTGCGCGAACAGCGTCAACCGGGTCGCCTCCGACCCGAGCTCTCCGGTCAACTCGACCGGCTGCCAACCATTGCCCTCAGCAACAAACAGGTCGCGCCAGGCCGACAGTCGATAGGACTGCTTGGTGCCCCGCAGTACCCACTCATAGCTCTCGACCCCAGCAGCGCCGACGATCCCGGTCAGCTGCACCGGCACCTCACCCGCCCGCATCAACCCGTACGCCGCACTCTCACTCGCCGCCGCGTCGCGATGACCGAGCTCGACCTGCACCGGCACCAGCGGCCCGACCAGCCGGTCGGTCAGATAAGCGAAATGCGAGAACACCTCGCGGACGAACCCGCCCTGCGCCCGCTCCCCCACCCAGGTCGCGTCAGACTGGAAGGCCCGCGGCCAGACCGGGAACGTCAGCCGGATCTCCACCCCGAGCACCTCACCGACCCGCCCATCCGCGATCGCCTGCTCGACGTAGCGAGTCGACTGCCGGTCGGACAACGAGAAGTTCACCGCCGCCGCCTTCCCCGCTGCGGCTTCGACCATCGCCGACCCATCGGCGTCCGACACCGCCAGCGGCTTCTCGCAGAACACCGCCTGCCCAGCCTCGAACGCCGGTACGACGAGAGCCGCGTGCGTGGCCGGCGGCGTCGCGACGTACACGGCGTCGACATCCGCCGCACCGATCACCTCAAAAGGCGAGGTACTGAACCTGACCCCCGGATGTCTGGCCTGAAGTTCGGCAACAACAGCCGGCGCGAGATCAACCGCGTGGACGACGGTGAAATCCGGGTGATCCAGAGCGGTCTCGAGCAACTGCCGGCCCATCGCCCCGAGGCCGACGATGCCGAGGCGAATCGGTGCTGTGGTCATGCCCCCAGTCTGTCCCCGCCCAGATCTTCCGGTCCATCTATTCTTTTCACATGAAACCGTTAAGCCACGACTTCATGGACGACCTCCGCAGACTCCGCGTACTGCGGGAGTTCCGTGAGCGTGGCACGGTCACGGCGACCGCCGAGGCGCTGCACCTGACGCCCTCCGCGGTCTCCCAGCAACTGGCCGGCCTGTCCCACGATCTCGGCTTCCCGGTCACCCGCAAGGACGGCCGCCGGATCGCCCTCACGCCACGCGGCGAGGCGCTGCTCGGCCACGCCGACACCGTCTTCGCCCAGCTCGAACACGCGCGTCACGACCTGCAGACCTTCGACGAGACACTCCGCGGCACGGTGAGGATCGGTGCCTTCTCCACCGCACTCGCCGGCTTGTTGCCCACCGCCCTCGACCACCTGGCCGCGAAGTACCCCGAGCTCGTCGTCTCGCTTCGACAGAGCGAGCCGCCACAACTGTTCGACCAACTCGACGCGGGCCGCATCGACGTCGCGATCGCGGTGGCGTTCGACGGCTCGCCGACCGTCGGCGATCCTCGCTACCACCGCGTCGAGCTGGGGGCCGACGTGCTGGACGTCGCAGTACCGGCTGGTCATCCGCATGCCGGGGACGCCGCCATCAACCTGCGCGACCTCGCCGAGGATGCCTGGATCACTGGCTCGCCCGGCGGCTGCTGCGCCTCGATCACCGGCACCGCATGCGCGGCCGCCGGCTTCACGCCTGACATCCGTCACCAGGTGGACGACTGGCTGGCCGTCACCCAACTGGTTGCCCACAGCCACGGTGTGGCCCTGCTCCCCCGGCTGGCCCAGCAGAACCTTCCGCCTGGGCTGACAGTCCGCCCGGTGGCGACGCAACAGCCTCAGCGGCACGTGTTCGCCGCAGTACAGGAGGGGGCTCAGGACTCCCCGATCCTGCAGGCCGTTCTCGAACAGCTGAGCGCTGTCGGTGGGACTCGCTACGGTGGCCAGCATGTTGACCACGCTGGCAATTGAGAACTATCGGTCGTTGTTGCGGCTGGTGGTGCCACTGGGGCAGGTCAACGTGGTGACGGGGTCCAACGGGACCGGCAAGTCGAGTCTGTACCGCGCGCTGCGGCTGCTGGCCGATGCCTCGCGCAACGGAGCCGTGGCGGCCCTGGCCCGCGAGGGCGGGCTGCAGTCGACGCTGTGGGCCGGCCCGGAGAACATCTCCGGCGCGGTCCGGCGGGGCGAGCGGCCGATCCAGGGGACCAGACGGACCAAGCCGGTCGGTCTGCGGATGGGCTTCGCGTCCGAGGACTACGGCTATGCGATGGACCTCGGACTGCCGCAGCCCAGCCTCTCGGTCTTCTCGCAGGATCCCGAGATCAAGCGAGAGGTGTTGTGGGCCGGGCCGTTCCTCAGACCTGCCTCCTTGCTGGCCGATCGCGGCAACGGCGGCGTACGGATCCGTGACGACGACGGCAAGTGGCGCGACAGTGGTCATCCACTGCAGTCCTTCGACAGCATGCTCAGCGAGTACTCCGATCCGGAGCGCGCGCCCGAGTTGCTGAAGCTGCGCGACCGGATGCGGTCCTGGCGGTTCTACGACCACCTGCGCACCGACTCCGACGCGCCGGCCAGGCAGGTCCAGATCGGAACCCGGACGACGGTCCTCGGCCCCGAGGGCGCCGATGTCGCGGCCGCTCTCCAGACGATCCGCGAGATCGGCGTGGCCGGCGAACTCGACGGCGCGATCGAACAAGCCTTCCCTGGCAGCGAGTTGAGCATCCAGACCGCCGGCGGCCGGTTCGAGCTCGCCTTCCGCCAGCACGGTCTGCTCCGGCCGCTGTCCGGCGCCGAACTGTCCGACGGCACCCTCAGATATCTGCTCTGGGTCGCCGCCCTGCTGACGCCGCGACCGCCGACCTTGCTGGTCCTCAACGAGCCCGAGACCAGCCTGCACCCCGAACTGCTGCCCGCACTGGCGAATCTCGTGACCACCGCCGCGCAGAACACTCAGGTGATCATCGTGACGCACTCCCGCCCGTTCCTGGCAGCACTTCAGGCAGGCGCCGACGAGACCGGGCTCGACCTGCGCACGATCGAACTCGTCAAGGAGTTCGGCCGGACGGCTATCGCCGGTCAGGGCCCTCTGGACGAGCCACCGTGGAAGTGGCCGAGTCGCTAGCCCCGGCAGCAGGCTCGTCCTTGACGCTTTCGAAGCGGACCAGGATGAGAGCGCCGACGGCGGTCACGGCGAAGCCGCCGAGCGCACCGGCGTACCAGCCGTCGCGGACCGCGTCGTCGAGCACCAGGACGCCGACCGCGGCCGGGGTGATGGTCTGCAGCGCGATCATCGGCGTGGTCGCCAGCGTCACCGAACCGCGTTGCAGGGCGAGCGAGTAGAGCAGGAACGCGAGCGCGGCCGAGACCGGCAGCGTGTACGTCGTGGGGCTCTGGAACAGCGCGCTGATCGAACTGTCGTCCAGCAACCGTGCCGAGATCGCCACCCCGGCGTACCCGAGACCGGCGAGCACTCCGAGCACCGCGGTCGCGCTCGCGTGCTGCGAACGGCTCGCGACACCACCCAGTACTGCGATGGCGACCAGGCCGACGATCACGCCGATCGCCAGACCGTTGTGGCGAGCACTCTCACCGGCGTCACCGGCCGAGACCGCCAGCAGGCCGAGTCCGGCGCAGACGGCAACGACTGCTGACCATTCGACCGCGGACAGCTTGTCCGACATCCAGCGGGTCGCCAGCAGGGCGGTGACCACCAGGCTGGTCGCGATGCCGGCCTGGGCGAGGTACAGCGGGAGCAGTCGCAGGGCCACGAAGTGCAGACCGAAGCCGGCCAGTTGGAGCACCAGCGCGCCGAGGAACGCCGGCTGCCGGAGCAGGGCGGCGACGAAGCCGCCGAACCGGCGCGGATCGAGCTCCGAGCCGGTCGGCACCTTGCGGGAGCCGACCGCCTGCAGGATCGCCGCGATCCCGAACACCACTGCGGCGCCGAGGGCCGCGCTCAGTCCGAGGAGCAACTCAGGCGGCCTTGCGTCGGGGCGCCCAGAAGGTCAGATACAGACTGAGCCCCGCGTAGTACACGAGGTAGGCCAGCGAGATGCCGACCACGATCGGGCTCGGGTCGGGCATCTGGGTCAGCAGTACGGCGTACGCGGCCAGCCAGATCAGCGTGGTGACCAGGTTCATCGTCCGGAACACCTTGGTCCGCGACGGGTAGACGTACTTGACCGGGACGAAGACCAGGATCGAGCAGGTCAGCAGGATCACGCCGGTCGCGGTCGGGCCGAGGCCGAGGATCACCACGTAGAAGGCGACCACGTTCCAGTAGCTCGGGAAGCCCAGGAAGAAGTGGTCGTCGGTCTTCGCGTCGGTCCGGCAGAACTGGTAGCTGGAGGCAAGCAGCGGCAGCGCGGCCAGCGCGGCGCCGATGAAGCCGTGCGGCAGGTAGCCACCGGTCCACAGCAACACGATCGGCGCGAAGGCGTAGGTCAGGTAGTCGACGATGTTGTCGAGCATCGCGCCGTCGAACCACGGGATGGTCTCCTTCACCCGCAGCCGGCGCGCGATCATCCCGTCGGTGCCGTCGATCCAGAGCGCGGCCAGGCCGAGCCAGAGCGCCCGGACGGCGTCCCCGTCGATCGCCGCGATCACGATCAGCAGCGCGAGCACCGTTCCGCTCGCGGTATAGGCATGCAGTGCAAGTCCGGCCAGACGCAAGCGCGTCGACCCGACGAACGGTTCCCGCACCGCGTCTTGTGTGGTCAGCAGAAACTCCCAGAACTCGGGCCGGCGCCAACGCGCTGGATTACCGCAGCCAGAGTCTCACAGGGCGGGTGCGGGACCGGTGACCGGATACCGTTACCCGACGCGCTCCAGCAGGAAGACCGGGATCAGCCGCTCGGTCTTCTGCTGGTACTCGAGGTAGTTCGGGAAGACCTGGCCGGCCAGCTCCCACCACTCGGCCCGCTCGTCGCCGTCGAGCTCGCGGGCGACGTACTCGTTGGTCTCGGTACCGTCCTGCAGCGAGACCTTGGGATCGGCGAGCAGGTTGTAGTACCAGACCGGGTGCTTGGGCGCGCCGCCCAGCGAGGCGACCGCGAGGTACTTGCCGTCGCGCTCGACCCGCATCAACGGCACCTTGCGGAGCTGACCGGTCTTCGCGCCGACCATGGTCAGCAGGACGACCGGCTGGCTGCTGTTGAACTGACCCGACCTGGTGTCGCCGCTGGCGACGATCTTGGCGACCGCGTCGCGGACCCAGCCGGTCGGGCTCGGGGCATATTCTTCTTCGGAGGATGACATGTCACCATCCTGCCCGATCAAGAGTCCAGCCGCCCGCCATCTCGCGGGTCAGGCGTGGTGCGCGGCCTGGAAGCGGGCCACCCGGGCGGCGCGCTCGCGCTCCATCCGGCGGCGGGGGTCCAGGTGATCGGGCAGCGTCGCCGGACCGGCGATGTGCAGCAGCAACCAGGTCAGGCGCCAGCGGATCCGGTACAGCGGGCTCAGGCCGGCGTTCTTGTCGTTCATCGCGTCTCTCCAGACGTTTGGTGTGGCAACAGTTTGTACACCAATTGATAGTGTAGACGCATGGCACCGGAATCCGAAGAGCTGGACCTGCTGGCCCTGGACCGTCAGGTCTGCTTCGCGCTGGCGGTCGCGTCCCGCAGCGTCATCGCACTCTATCGCCCGTTGCTGGAGCCGATGGGGCTGACGCACCCGCAGTACCTGGTGATGCTTGCGCTCTGGGAGGAGTCACCGTTGTCGGTCAAGCAGCTGAGCAATCTGCTGCAACTGGACCCGGGCACGCTGTCGCCGCTGCTCAAGCGGCTGGAGTCCGCCGGCTACCTGACTCGCGCCCGTGACCCTCGCGACGAGCGCTCGCTGGCTGTCCGCCTGACCAATGCCGGTCAGGCCCTCCGCGCCGAGGCGCTGAAGATCCCGCCCGCGATCATCGGCCGGCTGGGCATGACGCTGCCCGAACTCGAAGCCCTGCACAAATCCCTGACCCGAGTCATCGCTGCCGCGACGGATTAGCTGGGCGTGCATTCCTGGAGCTGGGCCGCGGTGGCGATCTTGCCTTCGATCCAGCGGCGACGGAGGAAGTGCGCCTTGAGCAGGCGGTGGACGCCGTCCAGGACCACCAGCCGGCCGCGGTAGGCGACCAGGTGGATCGGGAAGTCGAGGTCCGCGTCCATCACGCGCTCGTAGTGCGGGCGGTAGTTCATCGGGGTGGCGGCCACCTGGTTGGGGGTGACCTTGAAGCGTTCGCCGTTGAGCTGCCACAGCGGGAGGTCGAACATCCAGAGCAGGTCGGCGACCTCGACCGGCTCAACCCGCAGGTCGAGGGCCCAGAGCTTGCCCAGCTGCCAGTGGGTCTGCGGGAAGACGTCGCGCATCGACGCCGGTGTCATCGCCAGCATCTCGTCGAACGACACGTCCGGCGCGCTTCGGTCGGCGCCGCTGTCCACCCCATCGATCGTCACGACGCAGGACGCTACGCCATCACCCCGGTCAGCCCGGCCCGGCTCAACCGCTGTGTTTGCCGCGCCGCCGCAGGTTGAGCATCGCCGCGGCCGCCATCAGGACGCCGCCGGAGGCGAGGAAGATTCCGCCGAGCATCCCGAGCGACAGCCCGGACGCAGAGCTCCGGGCCAGCGCGACCCCCTCGACCTGCTCGCCACCACTCGTCGCGGCAGGCAACTCCGGTGGGCTGGGCAGATAAGTCTCCCCCGGTACTACGACGCTCGGCGGCGCCTCAGCCGGCTTCTCGCGCTGCACCGGCGCGGTGGTGAAGGCGGCGACCGAGGGCGTGGCGGACGGAGTACTGGAGGGCCAGCTCACGGCTGGATGCGTCGGCCGCTTGGGAAGATACGAGGCAGACGGCGTCGGAGTCACCGACGGGGTGGTCGACACCGTCGGAGTCGTCGACGGTGTGCCGGGCGGGGTTGTCGGCGGGGTGCTCGTAGGCGGCGTGGCCGACGGCGTACCGGGTGGCGTCTCGGTCGGTGTCGGCGATACCGCCTGCGACGGCGAGGAGGACACCAGCACCGGCTCAGCCGGCGGCGTCTCGTCCCCGCTCGCACTCTGCGCCCCGATCGTGAGCAGCGCAGGAACGGCGATCAGCAGCAGCGGCACCATCCTGGCCGAGTTAGCGATCACGGCACAGCCCCGTTCGAGCGGCAGAGTCCCCGGTAGGGGGTCTCTCTTGCAGTATGCGCGCGATCAGCGGGCGTAGCGAAGCATTGCGGTCTTACGGCGTTGCAACTTGGTGCTGAAACCCGGTTGCGTGGTGGCGCACGCGGGCGCCTCGGCCGACTCCGACGGGTTCGTCTTGCGGTGGATGACCACGATCGCCGAGTCGTCCCCCGGCCCGCCGATCTCGTCGACCAGCTCGTGCGCGGCGCCCCGGAAACCGGAGGCGACCAGCCGCTCGGCATGCCCCACCAGCCGGTCCGTACCCCGCTCGATGTCGCGGCGCGGCGTCTCCACCATGCCGTCGCTGTAGAGGAACAGCGCGTCGCCCATCTTCAGCTCGCCGCGGTTCACCGTGAACTCGGGCGCCTCGACCAGCCCGAGCAGCGGCCCGTCGGCGTCTCTCGACTGCCACCGCCCCGACCACGAGTCGAACAGGATCGCCGGCGGATGCCCAGCAGTCCGTACTTCGAACTCGCCCGTGCGCAGGTCGACCGCGACGTGCACGACCGTCGCGAAGTCGTCGTTCCAGTCCTGCCGCCGCAGGTAGTGGTTGGCGGCCGGCAGGAAGTCCTCGACCGGCACCACCCCGAGCAGCCCGCCGAACGCCCCCGACAGCAGCAGCGCCCGGGTGCCGGCGTCGATCCCCTTGCCCGAGACGTCGACCAGCGCGATCTCGAGCACCTCGTCGGCCCGGACCGTCGACACCACGAAGTCACCCGAGAACGAGCCCCCGCCGGCTGACCGGATCGCGTGCTCGGCCAGCCACCCGGACGGCAGCTCGGGCAGCTCACCCTGGGCCGTCAGCGTGTCCCGCAGCTCAATCAGCATCGTCTCGCCGCGGGTGCCCTGGACACCGAGCCGGCTGCGCACCTTCGCGCCGGTCAGGATGATCCAGGCGATCACCGCCAGGACGACCACGAACCCGATCTTGGGCAGTCCGGAGACGCGTTCGGACATCACGTACGAACCGAGCACCAGGGCAATCACGGTCAGCACCAGCAGCGACTTGAACCTCAGCACCAATCCGCCGAGCAACAGAGGTATGACCAGCACAGTAGTGGGTATGTAGGACGGCATCGCCAACGCGGCGGAACTGACCGTGACAGTCAACGCCAGCAGACCGACGAAGGTCAGCTGGTGTGATCGGCGTGCGCGCCGAAGCAGCGACTCGGCTCGCCTGCCGACTCGCCGGACAACGGCGTTGCCGCCCGCGACGCTACTCATGGTGAGAAGAAGATAACGGCACCTGTCGGTCCGCGCATTACATTGTCACAACTTGATTGCAGCCTTTTCACAATCGAGACCGTTGCGGACGGCACGTTCCGGGCCACGCCCTGCTCAGCCGCGTCGGGTCAGCCCGGTCCGCTGGCACTTCGGGCACCAAAACAGGTTGCGTCCGGCCAGCAGCTCGGTGCGGATCACCGAGTTGCAGACGTGACAGTTCATCCCCTGCCGGCGGTATACGTAGACCTCGCCGCCATGGTCGTCCTGCCGGGCGTCGCGACCCATCGCCTCCGGCGTGTGGTCGTCGGCGACGGTGTCGATCCGGCCGGTCTCGACGCCGTACTTCATCAGCGTCAGCAGGTCGTTCCACATCCCGAGCCATTCCTTCTTCTTGACCAGGTGGCCCGGCGTCTTCGGGTGCAGCTTGGCGCGGAACAGCACCTCGGCGCGGTAGACGTTGCCGACCCCGCTGAGCACCTCCTGGTCCATCAGCAACTGGCCGATCGGCAGCTTGCTGCGGTGGATCCGCTTCCAGGCCAGCTCGGGCTCGGCGTCGTCGCGCAGCGGGTCCGGCCCGAGCCGTTTGATCAGCGCCTCGCGCTCGCCGTCGGTCAGCACCTCGCAGACCGTCGCGCCGCGCAGATCGGCGTACGCCGTGCCGTTCTGCAACCGCAGCCGGACCTGACCCACCGGTCCGGGCGCCGGGTCGCCGGCCTCGATCTTGCCGAAGTCGACCTTGCCGATCAGGCCGAGGTGGATGTGCAGCCAGCCCGCGCCCTCGAAGTCGGCCAGGAAGTGCTTGCCGTGCGCCTCGGTCCCGCGCAGCACATGGCCGTCCAGCAGCGCGGCGCCCTCGACGAACCGGCCCTGCGGGCTCGAGGTCCGTACGACGCGGCCGCCGAAGTCGTCCCAGACATCGTTCGCCAGCCGGTGCAGGGTGTGGCCTTCGGGCATGATTCCTCTTATGGGTGCGGCGTCAGCGGGTTCAGCGGGTAAGGGCCGGAGCGGTGCGCCCACTCCGGGCGTGGTCGGCACCGGCCGATCGATGCGGGCCCGGGATGTCTCCAGGCCGCGCACCCCTGATCGGCCGGCGCGCAAGCGGCAGGTGGAACAGGGACAGGACGAAGGTCAGGACGACGGCAGCGGCGGCAGCTCGCCGGTCTCCTCGTAGGACGACAGCATCTCGATCCGGCGGGTGTGCCGCTCCTCGCCGGAGTACGCGGTGGCCAGGAAGGTCTCCACGAACGCGGTCGCCTCGGCCTCGGTGTGCATCCGCGCGCCGACACTGACGACGTTCGCGTTGTTGTGCAGCCGGCCGAGCTCGGCGGTCTCGGTGCTCCAGGCCAGCGCGGCCCGGACCCCCTTCACCTTGTTCGCGGCGATCTGCTCGCCGTTGCCCGAACCGCCGATCACGATGCCGAGGCTGCCCTCGTCACCGACCACCCCCTCCGCCGCCCGCAGGCAGAACGGCGGGTAGTCGTCGACCGCGTCGAAGACGGCCGGGCCGTGGTCGACGACGTCGTGCCCGGCACCCTTGAGGTGCTGGACCAGGTGGTTCTTCAGGTCGAAGCCGGCATGGTCAGAGCCGATGTGCACTCGCATGACCAGAGTCTTACATAGCGGTCGGGGGTGGCGATCCTCCGAGTGATTGCGGTGTCCAGGTGCGTGCATCGCGGTGCTGGAGGAGCGTCCTCGATGCGGAGCATCGTGGATGCTTCGCCAGTGCCGCGAGGTGCGTGCCTGGGCGCCGCAAGCGCCGGAGGATCGCCACCCCCGACCGCTCACTTACGGACAGTCCGGGACTCCGGGGAGCTTTGCGCCGCTGGTGCCGACGTAGACATTCGTCACGTAGCCGTTGTACTTCGGCAGGTAGGCCCACCACTCGCTGCTGCGCGACGGGGTGCTGATCAGCTGCCCCTTCTTCTGACAGCCCACCAGTACGTCGACCCCTGCCGGCAACGTGCCGAGGATGCCGCCGGTGGTGTTCGGAGCAGTCCGCACCCGTACGCCGGACCCGCTGGTCGTCAGCCAGCTTCCTGGCGTCTTCGCCCCACCCGGCACGTTCAGCGTGCGGGTCAGCCGGGTCACGTCGGTGTAGGCCTTCCCGTACCCCGTGCCGTTCGGGTGCAGCGTGTAGACGGCGACGATCGTCCGGTCCCCCGACCCCACCGTCCCGGTGGTGTGCAGGGCCTCGCTGGTGAGGTCGACAGCGGCTTGCTTGGGCTTGCTCTTGTCCTGCCCGAAGCCGCTGGAGCTGGGGAAGCCCGACCAGCCCTGCTTGAGGGCGAATCCCGGATTGAAGACCGATGCGATGCCGAAGTACTGGTCGAAGCCGTCGGTGCCGAAGCGGGTGGACTGGTGCAGGTTGCCCATCACGAAGTCGCGCACTGGCGCCGGGGCCTGGTCGAGCAGGTAGCGGTAGATCCGGACGGTGTCGGCCGCGGTGAAGGCCGCATAGCCCCAGAAGCCCGGGTGGGTGGCCGGCGGCCCGGCCGTGTGGGTCAGGCCGAGCCGCGTCACCATCCGGTTGATGATCGCCGTACCGCCGAGGGAGTCCCAGTAGTAGCTCGCCGCGTCGTCGTCACTGCTGCGCAGCATCACCTCGAGCCGGGCCTTGTCGGCCGCCGGGATCGTGTACTCCGGGCCGCGGTTCCACAGGAAGTCGAGCACCAGCAGCAGCTTCACCACCGACGCCGACCGGAACTGCAGGTCCGGGTTGATCACGTCGGTGAACTGGCCGGTCTGCCGGTCGAAGACGGCGATCCCCGCTGTCACACCGGGTGGCACGACGACCGCCGCGGCCGTCGTGGCCGACGAGGTCGCCGCCCACGACGGGCTTACCGAGGCCGTCATACAGATCACACCCGATCCGGCCAGCATCAAGGACAGGCCACTGCGCAGAAGCTTCATAAGCAACCTACTCACCGTCGAACGGTCAACTTGGTGAGTAACCTTCGCGCGCGCCGGGCAAACCTTCAAGCCTTGTCAGTCAGCTCGAAAGCTTCAGTCGAAGATCGGCTCCCGGTCGCGGGTCCGCTTGAGCTCGAAGAACCCGTCGGTGGCCGCCACCAGCCGGACGCCGTCCCAGAGCTTGCCGGCCGCCTCACCCTTGGGCGCGGGGGTGACCACCGGGCCGAAGAAGGCGTTGCCCTCGACCGCGATCACCGGGGTGCCGACCTCCATCCCGACCTGGTCCATCCCCTCGTGGTGCGACTTGCGCAGCGCGTCGTCGTACTTGTCGGTGTCCCAGGCCTCGATCAGCGTGGCCGGCAGGCCGACCTCGGCCAGCGCCTCGGCGACCAGCTCCTTGCCACCCTCGCGGATGCCGCGGCCGTCGACATGGATTCGTTGTCCGAGTGCGGTGTACAGCGGCAGCAGCACCTCGTTGCCGTGCGCCTGCTCGGCCGCGATCAGGACCCGGACCGGGCCCCACGCGTGCACCAGGAAGCTCTTGTAGCCGTCGTCGAGCTCGTCGCGGCCGTCGTTCAGGACTGCCAGGCTCATCACGTGCCAGGCGGTCTTCACGTCCCGGACCTGCTCGACCTCGAGCATCCAGCGAGACGTCATCCAGGCCCACGGGCAGGCCGGGTCGAACCAGAAATCAGCGGTGGGGGTCATGATTCGATGGTACAAAATCGAACCAGTCACCCGTTGAAGTCGTCCCGTCACCCTCGGCCAGCGCCGGATCAAGCTCAGGCAACGCTTTCGCGGAGGTTGCGCAAGTCGGGGGGAAACCCTCGGTGTTCCCGGCATCCAGGTGCATAGGATGCCGACATGCCTGGAACCAACCTGACGCGCAACGAAGCGCGCACCCGCGCCGGCCTGGTCAGTGACGTGAGCTACGCGATCGAGCTCGACCTGACCACTGCCGCCGGCGGCGCCGCGACCTTCGCGTCGACCACCACTCTCAGCTTCACCGCCGAGCCGGGGGCGAGCACCTTCGCCGACCTGATCGCGGCGTCCGTGCGGGAAGTGACGCTGAACGGCCGCTCCCTCGACCCCGACAGCGTGTACGACGGCGCCCGGCTGCAGCTGGACGGCCTGGCCGAGCGCAACGAGCTGGTCGTGGTCGCGGACTGCATCTACTCGCGCACCGGCGAAGGGCTGCACCGGTCGGTCGACCCGGCCGACAAGGAGACCTACCTCTACACCCAGTTCGAGGTACCGGACGCCCGCCGGGTGTTCGCCACCTTCGAGCAGCCCGACCTGAAGGCGCCGTTCACCTTCACCGTCTCGGCGCCCGCGCGCTGGGTGGTCATCTCCAACGCGCCGACCCCCGAGCCGGCGCCGTACAAGGGCGAGAACGGCGAGGAGCTGGCGACCTGGAGCTTCGCGCCGACCGAGCCGATCTCCACCTACATCACCGCCGTCGTGGCGGGTCCGTACCACGTCGTCACCGACGAGTACGTCGGCCCGAACGGCACCTACCCGATGTCCCTGCTGTGCCGCCCGTCGCTGGCCGACGCCCTCGACGTCGACGACCTGTTCGAGGTCACCAAGCAGGGCTTCGAGCTGTTCGAGCGCGCCTTCGGTACGCCGTACCCGTTCCACAAGTACGACCAGGCCTTCGTGCCGGAGTACAACATGGGCGCGATGGAGAACGCGGGCTGCGTGACCATCCGCGACGAGTACATCTACCGCAGCCGGACCACCCACGCCGAGCTGGAGAGCCGCGCGAACACCGTGCTGCACGAGCTGGCGCACATGTGGTTCGGCGACCTAGTCACGATGACCTGGTGGGACGACCTGTGGCTGAACGAGTCGTTCGCCGAGTGGGCCAGCCACTGGGCCCAGGCGACCGCGACCACGAAGTACGCCGGCGCCTGGACCACCTTCTGCAACGCGCGGAAGAACTGGGCCTACCGGCAGGACCAGCTGCCCTCGACGCACCCGATCGCCGCGGACATGGTCGACTTCCACGCGGTCGAGGTGAACTTCGACGGCATCACCTACGCCAAGGGCGCCTCCACCCTGCGCCAGCTGGTCGCGTTCGTCGGTGAGGACACCTTCATCGCCGCGCTGAAGGAGTACTTCGCCGACCACGCGTTCGGCAACACCGAGCTGGCCGACCTGCTCAAGCCGCTGGAGAAGGCGTCCGGGCGCGACCTGGACGACTGGACCGAGCGCTGGCTGCGGACCGCCGGCGTGAACACACTGCGGGCCGACTTCACCGTCGACGCCGACGGCGCGTTCGAGAGCTTCGCGATCGAGCAGACCGCGGCCGCCGACCACCCCACGCTGCGGCCGCACCGGCTCGCGGTCGGCCTCTACCGGCTGACCGACGAGGGCCTGGTCCGGACCGAGCGGTTCGAGGTCGACATCGACGGCCCGCGGACCGAGCTGGCCGAACTGGTCGGCGCCGCGCAGCCCGATCTGGTGCTGCTCAACGACGACGACCTCACCTACGCCAAGATCCGGCTGGACGAGCGGTCCCGGCTGACGCTGGTCGAGTCGATCGACCAGCTGCAGGACTCACTGGCCCGCGCGCTGGCCTGGGGCGCGGCCTGGGACATGACCCGGGACGCCGAGATGCCGGCCAGCCAGTACGTCGGGATCGTGCTCAAGGGCATTCGCGCCGAGACGGACCTGACCGGCGTACGGTCGCTGCTCGGGCAGGCCTCGACGGTCATCAACAGCTACGTCGCACCGGAGAACCGTGATCAGCTGCGGGCGCAGTACGAGGTCGCGCTGGGTGAGCTGCTCGCCGACGCCGAGGCAGGCAGCGATCATCAGCTCGCGTTCGCCCGGGCCTACATCGGTGGCGTCTTCTCCGCCGACGGCGCCGAGCGACTGGCCCAGTGGCTGAACGGGTCCGAGCTGCCGGCCGGCCTGGTGGTCGACACCGACCTGCGCTGGACGCTGATCGTGGCGCTGGCCCGGCTCGGCAAGGTCGACGCCGACGCGATCGAGGACGAGCTGACCCGCGACACCACCATGACCGGTCAGGAGCGGGCCGCTCAGGCGCGCGCCGCCCGGCCGACCGCCGAGGCCAAGGCCAACGCGTGGCAGATCGCCGTCGAGGCCGGGGACACCCCGAACGAGACGCAGTTCCGGACCATCCTGGGCTTCCAGCAGCCGGGTCAGGAGGACCTGCTCCGGCCGTACGTCGGTAAGTACCTGACGGCCGCCAAGGACGTCTACACCCGGCTCGGCTCGTCGATGGGCGAGAACGTGCTCGTCTACCTGTCGCCGCGCGGCCTGCCGGAGGAATCCACGCTGGAGGCGCTCAGCGGCTGGCTGGACGCCGAGGCCGAGTCGGTCGACGCACCCACTCTGCGGTACGTCGGAGAAGCCCGTGCCGACCTAGTACGTGCGCTGGAGGCCCAGCGTCGCGACGCTGTCGGCTGATGGGTTCTGATCCCTCGTTAGCCGGCGCCTCGGCCGTGGCCCTCACAGGCCTGGCCGAGGCGTACCGGCCGCGCCCGGTCACGCCTCTGATGCCCTGGCGCTTCACCGGGCGCCTGGTGAAGCCGTACGTGATCACTGCCCGCGGCAGGTCCTGGGACGACCAGATGGTCGGTGCTGCCCGGACCGCCGCCGCCCGGCAGTTGGAGTTCGACGACGCGATGGGCGCCATCGGGCTCGGCGTGGTGATCCTGCACCTGGCCGACGACGCCATCTACCTGGTCGTGCAGAGCTGGGCGAAGGACTTCCAGTCCCGGCTGAGCATCTTCAGCGGGATCGAGGTCGACGACCTGCGCCCGGCGCCGACCGGCGTCGCGCCCTGCGTCTGGGAGCTGGAAGTGCTCAGCCACGAGCGGGCGTCGTACGTGAGCCACATCCTGAACGCCGACGTCGACGTCGAGACCTGGCTGGACGACTGCCTGGACACCCGGCCGGCGCCGAAGCCCGGCGGCATTCCGTCCGGGACCTGAAAAGCGCCTTCCGGGACCTGAAAAGCACATTTACCCCACTGTGATGGGTAAATCATTTCCATTCAGGCAATTCCCGGCGGCAATTGGCACCTTCCGACCTGCCTCCGCACCGTTCCGGTGTATGCGCGGGCGGTGACATTGAAACGACTGCTTGTCTCGGATCGCAGCGACCCGGTAGCGGTCCGCGATCGTCTTGTCCAGAAGGAGATTCTCATCATGTGAAGGGGGCTCACTTTTCTCTCCACCCGGATTAAGCTGACCGGGGAATAACCATTCAAAGGAACTGGGGAGGACCTTTGCCGTGACACACGTGGATGACCGGACTGGACCGACCCGGGCGAAGCGCTCGGCCGGCCGGTCGGCGACTCGTGCCAATGCGCGAGCGCTGAACCACGGCGGAGACAGCCGGGTGGCTGCCCGCACCGGACGCGCAGTACCGATGAAGGACCTCTCCGGGGCCCAGCTCGAGAGCGAGGCCGAGCGGGCCGAACGGCTGGCCGCCCAGCGCGCCGCGGCCCACAGCGGCCGCGCCCACCGCTCCGGCCACGCGGGCCGTTCCGGCCGGAAGAAAACCAAGAGGTCTCACGCCGCGGTCGGAGCCGCGATCGTCGCGGGCGCCGCGATGGTCGCGACTTTTGCTTTCATCCTCACGAACGGCAACTCCTCGGCGCCTCAGGGCAGCGGCAACTCGCCGCTCGCGCTGGCTCCGCAGAGTTCCGCCCCGCCCGCCGCGAAGAGCACCAAGGCGAACCCGGCCCCCGCGGCCGTCACCACGGGCAAGGGCGACCGCAAGCCGCCGGTGCCCGCCAAGACGAGCCAGCGAGCCGCGACGAGCAACCCCCCGACCAGCGCGGCCCCGAACACGGGCAAGGCCTCGCCGGTCTTCAAGCGTGGGCAGTGGATCGCCGTGATGGACCGGTACCCGACCGACAACGGGATGGACGCGGCTCCGCTCGCCAAGCAGCTCGCCGGCAAGATGATCGCCGCCGGCGTACCGGCCCGGGCGATGATGCTCAACGGGCAGTACACGGGTCTCGCGGACAGCTCCGGCAACCCTGAGTCCGACGCCTGGGTCGTGTACCTCGGCCCGTTCTCGTCCTCCGACGCCGCGCTGGAGAGCTGCCAGGCGCCGAAGACGCAGTCGGCCTACTCGAGCCCGGCCTGCCCGACGTACGAACCGGCCGCCAAGCCCGGCTGATCGATCAGCCGGGCCGGCTCCGGCCGGTCAGTGCTGTGCTTACTGCTTGTGCGGCTCGTTGGCGTGCAGCATCGGCGCCTGGTGCGCGTGGGTGCCGAGCTGCTGGACGCCGGTGACCAGACCGCCGGTCAGGTCACCGGTGGCGAACGACGTCTGCATGGTCAGCGCGGCCAGGCCGGCCGAGGTGTCCGTGAGCTGACGCCGGGCGTTCGAGCCCGAGACGATCTCCAGCCGGCGGCCGGCCGGGTCGACGTACACCAGGACGCTGTTGTCCGGGTCGTCGAGCTCGTTCAGCAGCTCCAGGGCGAACGGCCGGGTCTCGGAGTCGGCGCCGCCGACGTACACGGAGAAGTGCAGGCCCGACGCGCTCTCGGCGTGCCGGACGGCCCGCTCGATGTCGTAGAGCTGCTCCGGGGTGAATGCGTCACCAGCTGGCACTTGCGCCTCCGGTCGTACGGGCGACGCCGGTGCCGGCGGCCGCGGGAGTGGTGCCGGCTGGGAGCTGCGGCAGGCTGGCCGGGTCCGGCTTGGTCGCGCTCGGGCCGTTGATCCAGACCGGCGGAGCCCACCAGGACAGGCCCGGACGGTAGCGGGGACCCTGCGCGATCGAGGACGCGAAGACCAGCAGGGCCAGCACCGCCACGACCAGCGCCGGGATACCGACGAACACCAGCAAGGTGTGGCCGGAGAGCAGAGTGATCACGGCTCAAGACTAGTCCCACGAACGACCGCACCCGCCCCGGGGCCTCGACCGGGACGGGTGCGGACATTTCAGGTACTACGGGGCTCAGCAGCCGCCGCAGTTGTAGAACGTGATGTCCCAGTGGTTGCCCTCGTTGGCGTAGATGTTGCCCGCGCCCGACCGCCACTGCTGCGCGCCGTCACCACGGTCGGCGATCCGGGTGAAGGTGTTCCGCACGTAGTTGTTCACGCAGGTCGCCACCGCGACATCGAGCTTGTAGCCGTTGCGGTGGCTGTAGGTGCCGCCCGCGTGCCCGGTCTCGGTGCCGCCGGTGATCCGGATCGCGCAGCCGCTGGCCTGCTTCAGGGTGCGTACGCCGTACACGCTGCTGTCGTTGATGTTGGTGAACGAGGTGCAGGTGGAGTTGTTCCAGTCGGAGCAGTTGCCGCTGGACGACCAGGTGATGCCGGCGGCGCTGAAGATCGCGGTGGCCTGGGAGTGCGTCATCTTGGTGACGGCCGACGCCTGCTCGATCACCATCAGGCCGGGCAGGAAGCCGACCAGCAAGGCGATCAAGGGCACGGTCACGCGACGGGCGAAGGACTTCATGAGGGACTCTCCTTGAAACTCGGGGCGGAAGGTTTCAAGAAGGGCCATTCCCCGGAAACTTATTGACGAAACGTGAATACTGAACCACGCGACCCTGAACCAGCCGCGATTGCGAACCAGCGGCCCACGTGGAGCCGAACCGAGGGCAGTCGGCTCGGCTCCACGTCGGGGGGCGTCGGTCAGAAGTCGAAATCGGTCCCGGTCTTCGACAACGAGCTGCCGAAGTTGACGTCCGAGCACTGGTAGAACGCGTTCGCCGTGTCGGCGATCGTCCAGACGGCGAGGATCATGTGCCGCCCGGTCCGGTTCGGCAGCCGGCCGGCGTGGGAGACGTCGGCGGCGGGCCGCTGGCCGTTCATCGGGAAGGTCAGGAACGGGGTCAGGTCGAGCGCCGAACGGGTCAGCGGCGCGGTCTGGTTCCAGCCCTGCTTGGTGACGTAGTACTTGAAGTCCGTGGTGGCGTGCATCGCGGTCAGGTGCCACTTGAAGCTGAAGTTCGCGCCCGAGCTGACCTGGGTGGCCGGCCAGGCGCCACCGCGTTGGTCGTTCAGTTCGTTGAACTGCCCGAGCCCGGCCGAGCAGAGCTTTCCGTCGGCCGGTCCGGCACCGGGGAAGCCCTTCGGGCCCTCGGTGCTCTGCGGCTCCCATTGGATCTGACCGCAGTTGGAGACCGTCTTGTTGGCGCAGTGTTTCGCGCGGCTGATCGGTGCGGTGGTGTACCCGTGACCGTAGGCCAGCGGGATGGACGTGGCGGCCGTCAGCGCGAGCGCGCCGACGGCGACTCCGGCCAGGGTGAGTTTGCGTGTTCGCAGCATGCGGACACTCCTTCATGATTCCCGGTTGTGGGGGCGGTGGGGAATGAAGGAAGGCGCCTTCGTTGACAATAGATAACAACCGTTCAAATCTATTGTCAACGGCTCGTGAGTAGTTGTTTACTTTCCGCTAGTTTCCCGGCTGCCGCTAGCTGTGCAGGACGCCGATCAGGCGGCGCAGGCGCTGGTTGTTCGGCAGGTCCTCGATCAGCACCGGCACCCCGCCCGGGCCACCCAGCGGGATCCGCCAGTTCGGGTACTCGTCGGTGGTGCCCGGCTGGTTCTGGGTACGCCGTTCGCCGACCGCGTCGGTGAGGGCGACGCCGACCAGCTTGGCCGGCGTGTGCGCGACGTACCGGTGCAGTGCCTCGACGATGCGCTCGACATCGCCGTCGGCGTTGCCCAGCAGGTGCCGTTCGCGCAGCGCGTTGAGCCAGGCGTCCCGGTCCGCCTCGTCGATGGCGAGCTCCTCGGCGACCGGGCGGGTCAGCAGGCCGAGCCGGTCCCGCAGCTCGACGTGATCCCCGGCGAGATATCCGGCGGTCGGCGGCAGGTCGTGGGTGGTCACGGTGGCCAGGCAGAGCTCACGCCAGCGCTCGGGCGGCAGCGGGTTGCCCTTGGCGTCGCGCTCGAACCACAGCACCGACGTACCGAGGACTCCGCGTTCGGTGAGGTAGTCGCGGACCCACGGCTCGACGGTCCCGAGGTCCTCCCCCACCACGACGACGCCGGCTCGCGACGCCTCCAGCACGAGGATGCCGATCAGCGCCTCGTGGTCGTAGCGCACGTAGGTGCCTTCGGTCGGCCGCTCGGGTGAGGTGACCCACCAGAGGCGGAAGAGCCCGAGGATGTGGTCGATCCGCAGCCCGCCACCGTGCCGGATCACCGCGCGCACCAGGTCACGCCACGGCGCGTAGCCGCTGTCCGCCAGCGCGTCCGGTCGCCACGGCGGCTGCGACCAGTCCTGTCCCTGCTGGTTGAACGCGTCCGGCGGCGCACCCACGTGGATGCCGGCCGCGAGCACACGCTTGAGCGCCCAGGCGTCAGCGCCGTCCGGGTGTACGCCGACCGCCAGGTCGTGCAGGATGCCCAGCGACATACCGGCCGACTTGGCCCGCGCCTGGGTCCGGGCGAGCTGGTCGTCGAGCTGCCACTGCAGCCAGCAGTGGAACTCCACCGCGTCCGGATTCTCGTTGCGGAAGGCAACAACCTTGGGAGCGGCCGGGTCCTGCAGCTCCTCGGGCCACTTGCTCCACTCGGGACCGTGCACATCGGCGATCGCGGCCCAGGTGGCGAAGTCGATCAGGCCCTGACCCTCGCGGTCGCAGTACGCGCCGTACTCCGAGATCCGGCCGATCGAGGGCCGGACGCCGAACAGCAGTTGCAGGGCTTCACGCTTGGCGGCCCAGACGGTGTCCCGGTCCAGCGCGTCGGCGTCCTCGCTCAACGCTCGCGCCTGCAGCCCGAGGGTCCGCACCCGGTCGCGCTCGGCCGGCGCCAGGTCGCCGTACTCGTCGATGTCCTCGATCCGCAGGTAGAGCGGGTTCGCGAACCGCCGGGAGGCCGGCAGGTACGGCGAGGGCTCCATCCGGCCGGCGGTCTCGGCGGCGTGCAGCGGGTTGATCAGGACGAAGCCGGCGCCGAGGTCGGTCGCCGACCAGGCAGCCAGGTCGGCGAGATCGTGCAGGTCGCCGATCCCCCAGGACCGGCGCGAGCGGACGGAGTACAGCTGCAGGACCCAGCCCCAGGTGCGGTCCAGCTTCTGCGGCTGCAGGCTTTGCGGCGTGACGATCACCGAGCCGACCGAGATCTCCGGGTTGCTGCCGATCCGCGCGCAGAGCCGGTGGTAGCCGAGCGGCAGGTCGCCGGGCAGCTGGTACGTCGCCTCGCCGATCTGCACGCCGTCGATGAACTTGGGCTCGACCCAGTGCTCCTGCTGCGGGATGTCGCGGCGCTGCCCGCCGTCCTCCAGATCCACCCAGACCTCGGCGGTCGAGCCGTGCGGCAGGTGCACCGCGAACCACGGGGTCCAGCCCTCCCGCATCACCAACGTGGCGGGCAGAGTACGGCGCCAGCGAGCCAGCCGGTGCTCGGCCAGCGCATCAGCGGCGCGCTCCGGTGTGGACGCGTCGACACCGAGCGCGGCGAGCACGGCGGAGACGACCTCGGACGAGACCAGGACGTGTTCGCCCTGCCAGTTCCAGTACTCGGTCGCCACTCCGTGCGCGACGGCAAGCTCGACAAGGGCTGGAGTGGGAGCAGTCACGCGTGCGAGTCTGCCGTATGACCGGCCCTGGTACCGAACGCCGCGCGCCGGAGGCACCCTGAACGTCACCGCCCGCAGGCGATTCGGCACTGCCCGTTGGCGTTGCGTCACGACCGTGCATCGGGCACTGCCGCAGAACCCGGTGCTGCGCTTACTCTTCGAGGAGATACGGCGCAGGGGGGAACTTGCGCCCGCAAGATGGGGGCACCTATGGATGAGTCGCTGCCGCGCGGCATCAGCCGTCGTACGGCCCTGGGGTTGCTGGGTGCGCTGACCGCCGGTTCGCTGGTCACCGGTTGCCGCAAGACGCCCGCCACCACCGAGGGCCTGATGGGCGACTACAGCCTGACCGACTGGGTCGCGGACCGAGCCGACGACTACCTGGTCGCGCACCGCGGGGTCGGCGACATCTTCCCCGAGCACAGCATGGAGTCGTACGACGCGGCGGTCGCCTGGGGCGCCCAGGCGATGGAGATCAGCGTCGGCATCACCTCCGACAACGTCCTGGTCTGTCTGCACGACCAGACCCTGGAGCGGACCACCAACCTCAAGGGCGAGCTGGGCAACACCACCTACGCCGAGCTCTCCGAGGGCTGGCTCGAGGTACCGCGGCTGGGTCCGCACTGGGCGCAGGCCAAGCTCAAGGTGCCGCTGTTCGAGGACGTACTGCGCAAGTTCGGCGGCCGGGTGATCCTCGCGGTCGAGGCGAAGGACGACCGCGCCTACGGGCCGATGATGGCGCTGGTGGCGAAGTACCGGCTGGAGCAGTCGATCCTGATCAAGACCTACTTCAAGAGCGAGCGGATCGCCGAGGCGAAGTCACTCGGACTCGGGGTGTTCGCCTACTTCACCTCACCGAAGGAGATGACGCCCGAAACGATCCAGTCGGTCGCCGGGCAACTGTCGCCGCGCACGGACGCGATCGTCGTACCGAACTCCGGCCCGGGCGGCTACCTGGCCGCATCGCTCGTGGACGCCGTCGTGGCGACCGGGATCCCGGTCTGGCCGTACCCGCTGCACCGCCGCTCGGACGTCAAGCACTACCGCGCCCTGGGGATGCAGGGCGCCGTGACCTCGAACATCGGCTACCTGCGTGGCAAGACCGAGCAGGTGACCACCGACCAGTGGGCCGGCGGTCAACTGGTCGCGGGCGAGCTCACCCGGGACCCGTACGACGAGAGGTTCGCCGTCAACTGGGGACGCGGCGGCAGCATCGGCCTCAACGCCGTGGGCACGCAGCACTTCCTCACCCTCGGCAACCTGGGTCCGATCACCTCACCGGTCTACTCGGTCGAGTTCTCCGCGTCGTACGCCGTACTGCCGGCCGACCCGCTCGCGAACCTGACCCTGGCCTTCGGGCACGCCGACGACGAGTACTACGAGCACCGGCTCGGCGCCTCCAACGGCTACCACGCGATCCTGCAGGCGAACGGGGAGCTGGGGCTGTACTCGCACAGTGTCGGCAACCGGCCGGGGACGAAGCTGGCGGTCAAGAAGACTGCGGCGGTGTTCCGGGGTGAGTGGATGCGGTTCCGGCTTGATGTCACGCCGACCACGCTGACCTGGAGCCGGCTGGATCAGCCGGCGAAGGTGACTGTCGCGAACAAGGCGTTCCGGGGTGGGTATCTGCACATCGGGCGTGGCTCCACGGACGGGAGTCTGGCTTTGAAGGCGTTGAAGGTGACTCGCACGCCCTGAGTTCAGTTGCTTTCTGCCAGGCGGCGTTGGCGGCGGGTCAGGACGATGACGACCATCAGAAGCGCAGTACTGGCTATCACCAGGCCGACGGCGACACCTGCGACGTTGTCGGTCAGTTGGTAGAGGGAGATCGGCCAGATGACCAACAGGATCGAACAGCCGACCACCGCGTACGCCGACGCGTGGCGACGTCCGTAGGCGACCAGGAGAGCCGCCGGGCCCGCAGTACCGACGGCCAGGGCCATCACCTCGCCCCGCTCCTGGATCAGCCAGCAGATGGAGGAGCTGAACATCGCGGCGCCGGCCAGCGACCACGCGGTCACCTGATCGCGGACCAGGCCGATCATCCCCATCACGAAGGCGACCAGGATGAACCCGGTCCCGGCGATCCCGGCCGAGTTGAACGCGCCCGGCGAGTCCGCGGTGAGCACGTCGGCGGTGAGCACCAGCACACCGACGGCGAGGATCGCGAAGGTTGCCACCAGCAACGAAGAGCCGGCCAGCCACCAGATCCCGAGCACGGCGAGCGTCAGTGCCACCGCGACCCCGACCACCCGGCCGGTCTCGCCCTCGATCGCGACATAGGTGGCGAACCCGGCCACGCAACACCCGAGCGACGCCAGGGCCGAGCTGAGTTGCTCCCGTCGCTTGAGCAACGCGAGCACGATCGCGGTGCCGAGCAGCACGACGGCCGCGGTGGTGCCGATGCTGATCCGCTCGGCGTGTCCCATCTCGCCCCAGTTGGCGACCGTGAGAAGCGCCACAGCTCCGAGGAGCAGGGCGCCGCCGATGTAGCCGAGGACCTCGGTCAAGGCGGAGGAGTGCACGGCGCTTGGCGGAGTACGGGCGGGTTTTGGTTGTTCAGCGGTGGTGGTTTTCGGTGGCTCGTCGGGGGTGCTTCTTAGTTGATCTCCGGCGGTGCTTCTGGGCTGTCCGCCTGCGGAGTTTCTCGGGTGATCGCTGCCGGTGCTTCTCGGCTGCCCGCCTGCGTTTCTCGGGTGTCCGCCGGCGTTCTTCGGGTGCTCGCTGCCGGTACGGGGCGCGGAGGTGGCATCCGCGTTGGCGGCGATGCGGAGGGCTTCGGCTTGATAAGGGCGCAGGACACCCGCGGACACCAGCCTGGTCAGCTCGTCATCCAGCCGGCTCGGCATATCCGTTCGTTCCTCCTCGCAAGTCTCCGGTCGGGGAGTGCAGAGATCCTGGCGGCCGGATCTTGACGACGCAGCCACTACAGTAGGGCGGCGAGATGCCTATTCTGCTCAGTTACCCCGTGTCCCTGCTCAGTCACCCCCTGTTTTCCGTCCCGGACACCTTCCCGACCTTCTTCCGCAGAGGTAACGACGGGAAGCTGGAAGTGACGGACCAGATCATCATGGTCCCGGCCCGAATTCTCGGCCTGGTCGTCGCGTTCTTCGTGGTCCGCTGGCTGCTGCACAAAGCGATCCGCCGCTTCGCCCGCAAGACCGGCAACGGAAACGGCGCCGTCGCCGGCGTCCTGGCCCGCTCCAAACGCGGCCAGGAATTCGTCGAGCAAACCCTGCTCAGCGACCGCCGCACCCAACGCGCCGAAACCATCGCCTCCCTGCTCTGCAGCTCGGTCACCATCATCCTGACCGCCGTCCTGGTCGTGATGGTCCTGGCCGAACTCGGCTTCAACATCCTCCCGGTGGTCGCCTCCGCCAGCATCATCGGCGTAGCCCTGGGCTTCGGCGCCCAAACCCTGGTCAAGGACTTCCTGGCCGGCGTCTTCATGATCTTCGAAGACCAGTACGGCGTAGGCGACCTCGTCGACATGGAGAAAGCCACCGGCGTCGTCGAGGCAGTGGGTCTCCGAGTCACCCGCCTCCGCGGCGAAGACGGCACCACCTGGTACGTCCGCAACGGCGAGGTCCTCCGAGTCGGCAACCTCACCACCCGCGACCCCGACGCCCCCAGCACCTCCACCACCGGCGTAGGCAGCGCGGCCGAGGCTGCCGACGGAATCGGTCATCTCGAGGCGCCGGCGGAGGAGCCGCCTGCGCGGAGTACTACGGCCGCGCCGGAGCGAGCTGCCGGCGGGCACGAGCCTCGGGACTAGCTGGTGTCGGGCTGGGCGGATCGCCCCACCCGAACTCGCGAATCGGGCTGGCGCGGCGTGCCCACCCGGGCAGGTCGCAGGGCGGGGTCTGGGCGTATCTGAGTCGCGTTGCATTGCGCTCACCGGATGCCCCCACCCGAACTCGCGAATCGGGCCGGAGCGGCGTGCCCACCCGGGCAGGTCGCGGGGCGGGTTCAGGCGCAACTGAGCCGCGGTTTGTTGCGCTCACCGGATGCCCCCACCCGAACTCACGAGTCGGGCTGAAGCGGCGTGCCCGCCCGGGCTGGTCGCGGAGCGGGGTCAGGGCGTATCTGAGCCGCGGTTTGTTGCGCTCCCCGGAGAGGCCCACCCAAGCTCGCGAGTCGAGCTGGAGCGGCGTACCCACCCGGGCAGGTCGGGGGGCAAGTTCCGGGCGTAAGTAGCTCGCGTTGCGTTGCCCCTCACCGGATGGCCGAACTCGCGAATCGGGTTGGAGTAGCGTGCCCACCCGCGCTGACTGCGGGGCGGCGTGCGGGCGCATCTGACCCGCGTTGTGTTGCGCACATCGGATGCCGCCCCTCGGCTGGTCGCGGGGCGGGGTCCGGGCGAATCTGAGCCGGATTGCGTTGTGCTCACCGGATAGCCCTGCCCGAGCTCGCGAGTCGAACTGAAGCGGCGTGCCCACCCATACTGATCGCGGGGCAGAGTCCGGGCGCATCTGAGCCGGATTGCGTTGCGCTCACCGGATAGCCCCGCCCGAACTCGCGAGTCGAGCTGGAGCGGCGTGCCCGCCCAGGCAAGTCGCGGGGCGGGGTCCGGGCGTAACTGACCCGCGTTGTATTGCCCTCACCGGATGACCGAGCTTACGAGTCGGGGCTGAAGCGGCGTGGCCACCCAAGCAGGTCTCGGGGTCGAGTCCGGGCTTAACCGAGCAGCGTTGCGTTGCACTCACCGGATGCCCCCACCCGAACTCGCGAATCGGGCTGGAGCGGCGTACCGCACCCGGGCTGATCGCGGGGCGGCGTCCGGGTGCATCTGACTCGCGTTTGTATTGGGCTCACGGGATGCCCCACCCAGCCCGCGAGTCGAGCCGGAACGGAGTGCCGCACCCCGGCTGGCCGCGGGGCCGGTTCCGGACGTAGCTGAACCGCGTTCCGTTGCTCCCAACGGATGTGCCCACCCGAACTTGCGAATCGGGCTGGAGCACGCGCCCCACCCGGACCGATTGGGGTGCGTGCGCGTGTGTGTTGGAGCCGTGTCGGGTGGGGCCGCTGCGGCCGCCCCGCTTGCGGTCGTGAGGTCGGTCGGCGCTGCGACCCGTCCGGGCTCAAGCCTGTCGCCAAGGTTGGACCAGGGCGACCGGGGGTGGACGCGCCTAGGCCTAGCTCAGTGTTGGCGACCTCGTGGTCCAGTCGGTCACGGTGCAACGTCGAGGTGCTCGGACCGTGCTCGTGTGTGTGGTCTGGGCGTCGTGCTGCTCTTGGTACGGCCGGTTGGACGGCACCGCAACGCTTACCGCGTGCTGCGGTCGAGGGGCATGTCAATCACGCGGCAGACGTCGCTACTGCTCTGACCCGTGGATCCCACTGCTGTAGCCACGTAGGTCAGGCGGTGTCGGGCCATGGGTCGTAGGCGGCTGCTTCTTCGGGGGTGATCCAGGTGACGTCGCTGGTGTGTGGCCAGTGGCGGGTGGGTGTTGGTGTGGGTGGTGCCGGGTCAGTACCGGTGGTGGTGGATGGGGCTGGTTCGGTGCCGGCGGTGGTGGATGGGCTGCGTCAGTACCAGCGGTGATGGATGGGGCTGCGTCGGCACTGGCGGTGGCCGATCGGGCTGGATCGGTGCTGCTGGTGGTGGATGGGGCTGGATTGGTGCCGGTTGTGGTGGGTGAAGGCTCGGTGGCGTCTGTTGTCGTGTCTGCAGGTGAACGACGGCTGGTGATCGCGGCGGTGGTCGGCTCTGCAGGTATTGGGCAGGTGTCAGCGTCTGTCGCCGCGAGAGGTGCAGGGGCAGCAGGGCTGGGCGAGGCTGGTTTTCGATGCCTGCCGGAAGGGCGGTTCGCCCAGGCGGGTGGAGTGACCTTCACCTGATCATCTTCGATGATGACTGTCCAGTGGCCCTGGTGGAGCGAGGTGTGGTCGACGCGGCAGAGCAGGACCATGTTGGAGAGGCTGGTGTCGCCGCCTTCGGCCCAGCTGGTGATGTGGTGGGCGTCGCAGTAGATCGGTGGGGCGTGGCAGACCACGCAGCCTCGGTCGCGGACGTTCAGGGCGTTGCGGATGGCAGGGGTGACGAGGCGGTGTTCGCGGCCGACGTCGAGGGGCTGGCCGGTGGAGCCGAGGACGATGGGGATGATGCCTGCGTCGCAGGCTAGGCGGCGGACCGCTGCCGCTGACAGGCCGTCGCCGAAGGCCAGGTCACCGGTGGCGTGCTTGCCGGCCTCGAGCAGGTCTTTCAAGTCGATCATGACCGTGATGTGCGGCTTGATGCCGCCGCGGGCTGGGAGGTCGCCGGAGTTGAGGGCGATGGTCAGGGCGTCCATCAACGCATCGGCCTGGCGTTTCCCGCGCGGCCTCGGGTCGGGGTCCCCGTCGTCGGTGTTGTGGGGTTTCGCGCCGGTCTGGAGGACTGTTTCCAGGGCTTCGGCGTTCTCGGCGGCGTAGAAGCCGCCGAAGCGGATGCCGCCGTCGTCGGTTTTCTTGGTCCAGACTTCCTCGCGGCGCCGGGCGGCGTCTTCGCGGGGTTCGGGGCCGTCGGTGTCGAGGAGGTTGCGGACCTGGACGCCGAGTGTGCGCAGACCCGAGGGTGAGAGGTGTTCGCCAGCTTCGACCATGCGGAGTTCGGCTTCGGCGAGGTCTTCGACGGCGACATTGGCTCGGGCGGGGATCTTGTCCAGGGCGGAGACGATCGCTTCGGCCTGCCCCATATGCAGCACCACCGCAGCGTCGCCATCGTCGACGTCGGTGCTGTGATCACCACTGGGGGCGGCGAGCGCGGCTGCGACGACCGGGTATTTGTGCAGGCGGGTGGCGAAGTGGACGCGGCGGTGGGCCTCGGTGGGATCGAGACGGTATCGGTAGGTGATGAGCCGCGCGGTGTCGTGGGCACCGACCTCAGCGGCGTAGCCGAGCTGGTCGAGGCGGTTGAGGACGTGGGCCTGGCGGGCCTTCAGCGTTTCGACTTCTTCGTGCAGGGCGTCGTAAGCAGACAGCAGTTCGCTGCCGCTCATCAACACCACCGCACGGTCGTCCATACCTCAAAGGCTAGACGATCCGACCGACACAAACCGGCCGAGTTTCCCCTTATCCACAAGAGGAAACGTCACATCGCAGAATCCAGAAACACGAGTATGCACACCCCGAATCCAGCGACGACGCAGCCCCCACGCCGTCAGAGCAGGCCGACTGCGGAGAGTGACCGTACGCTTGCAGACAAGGATCCGTCCGTCTGCCTGGGGAGGCCTCGTCATGTCCAAACTCCGCCGTACGACGTTCTTACTAACGCTGTCCACCCTGCTCGTCGCCTTGACCGCCGCACCTGCATCCGCCACCTCGAACTTTGCCAGCGGGTTCGAAGATCCGCCGCTGTCGGTTGAGTTCTACGACTACATCGCAGGCCAGCAGTTCGGAGGCTGGACGGTGACCTCAGGCAGCGTGGATCTGACCACCGACTGGGTGGACGCCGAAGGACAGCAATCCCTTGATCTCAACGGATCCGGGGACGGCGCTGTCGCGCGCACCCTGCCTACGCAACTGCTCACGACGTACAAGGTCAGCTTTGCCGTGGCTGGCAATCCGGAAGGGCCGCCGACCGTCAAGAGCGGGACGGTCAAGGTCAACGGGCAGCAGGTGGATGCGTACACCTTCAGTGTTGCCGGGAAGAACAACTACAACATGGGCTGGACCTATCGCAGTTTCTACTTCACCAATTTGCTGTCGGCTTCCGCGGTGCTGGAGTTCGCTGGCACTTCGGCCTCCAGTTGGGGCGCGGTGATCGATGACGTCAAGGTGGAGAGTTGTCTGCTGATTCTCTGCCCGGCCTCGGCCGCCTCGGTCAACCGGATCAGCTGAACGCGAGGATCTCGTCGACGACGCGTTTCGCGGCGGCGAAATCTGCGGCGTCGGCGGGGTCCTCGAAGGTGTAGAGGCACGTGGCGAGCGCCTTCCAGAGGGCCCAGCCGCGGCCGCGCGCCCAGGAAGCCTGGTCCACCGCAAGGCGGTCGCGGAAGAGTTGCCGGGCGTCGGCGGTCAGCAGGGTCCAGGCGACGGCGAGGTCGCAGGACGGGTCGCCGACGCCGCAGGTGCCGAAGTCGATGACGGCTGCGAGCCGGCCGTTCTTGAGCAACAGGTTCCCCTCGGCGACATCGCCGTGGAACCAGCGGTCGACACCGTCCCAGCGCGCATCGAGCGCGGCAGCCCACACCTTGCGGGCCGAAGAGACGTCGACAGCACCGTCCAACGCGGCGAGCGCGCGCTGGACGACCTCGTCGTACGTGCGAAGCGTGCCGCCGCGGTACCAGTTGTGGATCCCGGGCTGAGGCCCGTCACTCGCATCGACACTCCTCAAGGCAGCGAGGAATCCCGCCAGGTCACCGGCAAAGCGGCGAGGATCAAGAATGCGGTCGATGGTCGCGGTCTCCCCGTCGAGCCACTGGTAGATCGACCACGGATGCGGGTACTCCGCGGTCGGCCGACCTTTGCCCAGCGGTACGGGGATCGGCAGCGGGAGGCGCGCCGCGAGGACCGGCAGCCAGCGATGCTCCTTCTCCACCGCCTGCGCGTACTCCGAGGCGCTGGGCAACCGCACCAGCAACTCGGTGCCGAGATGGAAGGTCCAGTTGTCCCAGCCACCCTTGGCGACCGGCTCGACCGGAAGATCGGCCCACTGGGGGAACTGCTCGCCGACCAACCGGCGTACCAGCGCTACCTCGACCCCGACCCGCACCGGCACAGGCCCAAGATCCGGCGTGTCACTCACTTCAGAACCCCCTTCGACCGCAGCCACGCTAGCCGTCGCCCGGCTCAACACTCGAGCAGATCGCACCGGACAGTGGTGCCCAGAGGTGGTCGCGTACGACGTACAGATCCTGCTCGCGTAGCTACTCCTGCTCGAGCAGCCGTTCGCGGGTCTCGGCGAGGTCCCGTTCGAGATTGGCGATGATGTCGACCTGGTGCTGGTTCTCCCGGGCGAGCCGCAGCGCGGTCAGGTGCAGGTCGAGTGCGTCGCGTGGCGAACCCGAGCGGCTGGTGATCCGCGCGATCTGTGCCAGCGCGTCGACCTCGACGAAGACGAGACCGATCGCGCGTGACTCGGCCAGCACCTCGGACGCCTGCTTGAGCGCCTCGGAGGTCCTACCCAGCGCCTCCAGGACCTCCGCGATGCTTGCCCTCGCGGCGATCGCCTGGTGCTCGTCGTGTTCGACGGAGTCGGCCAGGTCGCGCGCCTGCTCGAGCCAGATGATCGCCTCGTCCGGCCGGCCCTCACGCCGCCGCAGGCCGCCGAGACCGCTGCGGACGAGCACCCGGAGATAGCTGTCGTCCGTGCTGTCGACGATCTTCAGCGCCTTCAGGTACAGCCGGTTCGCCTCGGCCCAGCGGCGTTCCATCCGCGCGATCATCGCGAGATTCGTCAGCGCGCCGGCCTGGAGATGCAGGTCGTTCTCGGCGCGGCCGATCTGCTCGGCCTCGCGCCCGTCGGCGATCGCCTGCTCGTAGAGGCCGAGCGAGCCCCGGATGCCGGCCAGCCGCATCACCATCCGGCCGCGTCTGGCGCCGGTGGCCTGGCGAGCGCCACGGGCGTACATGATCTCGGCCTCGCGGTAGTGGCCACGGAACCTGAAGTACTGGTTCAGCACCTCGGCCAGCGTCAACGCGGTCGGGCCGCTCGCGCAAGGGTGATCACCCAGGGCAAGTGCCACCATCGTGCTCCGCTCGGCGTCCAGCCAGGCCAGTGCCTGCTCAGGTGTGTGCAGCGGTGCGACCGTGATTCCTTCCGAGGACACCGAGATCTGGCCACCCGGTTTCCACAGGCCCATCACTCCCGGCTTCCACAGCTCCATCGCATGGGCGGCGGTCGCCGTGTAGTACGTCGCCAGCCGGTACGCCGCCTCGCCGCGTTGCAGCGGCGGGTCCTCGTCCAGTGCGCGACCAGTGGCGAAGATCCGGACCAGGTCATGGACCTCGACCCGCCCCTCACTACCGCTGCTCACCAGATTGGCCGAGAGCAACGAGTCCAAGCACCCCACAGCGTCGGAGATCGGCAACTCGGCCAAAGCCGCCGCAGCCCCGGTGTCGATCCGCCGGCTCGGATGCAGGCTCAGCGCCCGCAACATCGCCCGCGCCGGCTCATCGAGCGCCTGATACGACAGGTCGAGGGCGAACTCGACGCCTTTCTCAATCCGCAGCAACTGCGCGCTCTCGACCAGCCGGTCGACCTGGTCGGCGAGAGTCCAGTCCGGCCGGTCCCTGGCCCGCGAGCCGACCAGCGCCAGAGCCAGCGGCAGATGCGCCGCAGCCTCGGCAAGCCTGCCCAGTACTCCGAGGTCGTCGCTGTCGTAGTCGCGGCCGACCACCCGTCGCAGTACCTCCACCGAGTCCTTCGCCGGCAGCACACCGATCGTCTGGCGGCTCCCCGGCGTACAGGTCATCCGCACCCGGCTCGTGACGAACACGATGCTCCCCGGAGTACCGGGTAGCAGTGGTAGCACCTGCTCGTCACCTGCCGCGTCGTCGAGCACCAGCACGACCCGGCGATCGGCCAGCAGCTCCCGGTACAACCGGGACCGCTCCTCAGTGCTCAGCCCAGCGAACTGCGCCAGCGGAACGGACAGCAGCCTGAGAAGCTCGCCAAGCACCGCACCGGGATCCGCCGGCGGCCGTACGGAGTCGTAGCCACGGAGGTCGACGAAGGCGACGAAGTCGGGTTGCTCGGCACCGATCGCGTCCTGGGCGGCTTGGCTGACCAGCCAGGTCTTCCCCGAGCCAGGCATGCCGTCGATCAGATGCACAGTAGGCCCGTCGGCGACAGTGCGCCTCAACCGACTCAGTTCCTCGCCACGGCCGACAAACGTCGGACGGACCGCGGCGAGCTCCGGGACGACCTCAACGATCCGCTCGTCCCTGATCTGGTCGACAACGGACTCGTACGCCCGCCGCCAGGCCGCGCCGCTGGCCTCGTCCCCCGTGAGCGCGGTGGCGATGTCGGCCACCAGGTCGACGTCCAGACGCCGCCGCCCGGGTTGGAGGCAGCGGTAGACCGTCTCGTACGCGACCGGCGAGGCCACCCGGTCCCGGCGCAACTGGGCCACCCGGCGCTGCAGTTCGCGGTACGAGACGCCGGCCGCCGACCGCAGCCGCTCCAGCCCGGCACTGAGATCGCTCAATGTCCGCACACCAGCCGGTACGGCGGCCGCGGGCCGGGCACGCTCAATGCTCACGTTTGTCCTCGCCGAGGTGATCGAGTTCGATCGGAAACCGCTGGACCGATGTCCAGGCTGGCTAGCTTGCCCGCTACCAACGGGAAAGGAAATCCACCTTGCGCTCCAACAAGCTTTTCTCCGCCCTCCTGGTCTCCGCCGGGGTCGCTGTCACGCTGGCCGTACCGGGGACTGCCAACGCCGCGGCTCTGGAAGACTGCACCGGCAGCACCAACCACCAGGATCTGTCAGCCGGCTACAACTCCCTGAACTCCGGCGCTGCGATCCGCTCCGGACCCAAGGTGGCTTGCAGCGTCCGCGGCACCGGCCCCTCGGCTGTCGCACTGCACTGCTGGGCAGTCAACGAGGCCAACCACGTCTGGTGGTTCGTCAACATCAGCGGCAAGGCGACCAAGGGCTGGGTCTACGAGCCCAACATGTACTACACGGTCGCGCGGTACGAGTCGAACCGCTGCAAGGTCTGAACACGCCTCCGGCGCCGGCCTACGCGGAGGCCGGCGCCGGAGCTGTGCGGTGTCAGAGCTGGGAATCAAGCGGTGAAGGTGACGTCCAGCGTGATCGTGGTCCCGGACAGCGCCTGCGAGACCGGGCAGTTCTTCTTCGCCTCTTCGGCGAACTGCGCGAACTCGTCGGCGGTCAGGCCGGGGACCTTGCCGTTCACCGAGAGCTTGATGCCGGTGATGCCCTCACCGGGCTGGAAGGTGACGTCGGCGGTGGTGTCGATCGACTCCGGCGCGTTGCCGGCCCCGGCCAGCGCGTGCGAGAGCGCCATCGAGAAGCAGGTCGAGTGCGCCGCCGCGATCAGCTCTTCCGGGCTGGTCTTGCCGTTCGCGTCGTTGGCGCGGGAGGCCCAGGACACGTCGTAGGTGCCGATCCCGGACGACTCCAGGGCGACCTGGCCGGCGCCCTCGAGCAGCGAGCCTTCCCAGTGGGCCTTGGCGGTGCGAACTGTTGCCATGCTCGTCATCTCTCCTTGAAGCTCAGTTGCCGGACACGTCGATCGCGCCGGGGTACGTCGGTTCGTCGGTGTTCACCATGCTGTGCGCGGCCATCACCATGTACGTCCAGATCTCCTGGTCGCGGTCCGGCTCCAGCTTGATCTCGTCGAGCGCCGCCCGCATGTGGTGCAGCCAGCGGTCCCGGGCGCTCGGGGTGACCGCGAACGGGTTGTGCCGCATCCGCAGCCGGGGATGCCCGCGCTGCTCGGAGTAGGTCCGCGGACCACCCCAGTACTGCTCCAGGAACATCCGGAACCGCACCTCGGCCGGGCCGAGATCCTCCTCCGGGTACATCGGGCGCAGTTCCGGGTCGGTGGCGACCCCGCGGTAGAAAGCGGCCACCAGCCGGTGGAAGGTGTCAGCTCCGCCCACGGCCTCGTAGAAACTCTTCGGCTCGCTCATCGTCATCAGTGTCTCAAGACGCCGAAACGTGCCGCACGAGGGCTTCCCGTTCGGCCTCGAGCAGCTCCCGCTTGGCGTGTGTCGCACCGTCCACCGCGACCAGCACCGACACCGCCGTGGCGTAGACGTCCTCGCCGCCGGCGGTGCGATCGACGATCCGCGAGCCCAGCGTGTACGACGTACTGCCGACCGCGTCGACCCAGACATCCACGTCGTACGGCGGCTGCCGCAGCAGGATCGGGCGCTTGTAGTCGACCGTCTGGCTGACCAGCACCACCGGGTACTGCGCGAAGTAGTCGCCCTTGACCCCGACCAGCTGGGCCAGGAACAGGATCCGGGCCTCCTGGAAGTAGTCGAAGTACCGGACGTTGTTCACGTGGTCGTAGGAGTCGATGTCGGACCAGCGGACCAGCACGGGATGGGTGAAGGTCACGAGCCCACCAGCTTCTCCAGCGCCGCGCGCTCGACCGGGGTGATCCGGCGCAGCCGGTTGGCGGCGAAATCGAACGGGACCAGCCGGGTCCGGGCCTCGACGTACGTCGTCCGCGAGCCGTCCGCGGCCAGATCGAGGATCTCGTAGTCGACCATGAACGAGGCTGCCTTGATCTCGCTGATCCACAGCTCGATCGTCACCGGCTCGGGCCGGAAGACCAGCGGCCGCCGGTACTGCACCTCGTGCCGGGCGACCAGCAGCCCGGTCTCCAGGTTTTCGGCGCCGAGCTCCTTGGCGGTCCGGAACAGGAAGTCGACCCGGGCGTCCTGCAGGTAGTCGACGTACCGGCCGTTGTTGACGTGGCCCATGGCATCCATGTCGCCCCAGCGGAGCGGACAGAGATATTCGTGCCGGTTGTGATGAGCCACACGGCGATCATCGCATCCTCACCATCCCGGCGGTGACCGAACGTGGGTAATGTCATCCCGGAGTACTCACTGGTAGTTCACACACAGGCACAGCGAAAGCAGGCGGAGATGAGCGAGCAGCAGCGGGTGGCGATCGTGACCGGGGCGGCCCGGGGAATCGGCGCCGCCGTGGCGTCTCGGCTCGCCGCCGACGGCAACGCGGTCGCGGTACTGGACCTGGACGAGAAGGCCTGCGCCGACACCGTGGACGCGATCGTGGCGGCCGGCGGCAAGGCGATCGCGGTCGGCTGCGACGTGAGCAAGTCCGACCAGGTGGCCGCCGCGGTCGAGCGGGTGGTGGCCGAGCTGGGCGCGCCGACGATCCTGGTCAACAACGCCGGCGTACTGCGCGACAACCTGATCTTCAAGATGTCCGAGGACGACTGGGACACCGTGATGTCGGTGCACCTGCGGGGCAGCTTCCTGATGTCGAAGGCCACCCAGTCGCACATGGTCGAGGCGGGCTACGGCCGGATCGTGTTCCTGTCCTCCACCTCCGCCCTGGGCAACCGGGGTCAGTCCAACTACGCCGCCGCGAAGGCCGGCCTGCAGGGCCTGGCCAAGACGCTGGCGTTCGAGCTGGGCAAGTTCGGCGTCACCTCGAACGCGATCGCCCCCGGCTTCATCGAGACCGACATGACGGCGGCCACCGCGGCCCGGGTCGGCGTCGACTTCGAGGAGTTCAAGAAGGCCACCGCCGCCACCATCCCGGTGAACCGGACCGGCACCCCGGCCGACATCGCCGCCGCCGCGTCGTTCTTCTGCAGCGAGGAGGCCGGTTTCGTCTCCGGCCAGGTCCTGTACGTCGCCGGCGGACCCCGCAACTAGGAGCTCTGACAGATGCAGACTTTCACCGGTGTGGACGAGGTCGTCAACGCGGTCGGCACCCAGCTGGGTGAGACCGACTGGCTGGAGATCACCCAGGAGCAGGTGAACCAGTTCGCCGACGCGACCGGTGACCACCAGTGGATCCACGTCGACGTCGACCGCGCCGCCAAGGGCCCGTACGGCGGGACGATCGCGCACGGCTACCTGACCCTCAGCCTGATCGCCAAGTTCGGCGAGCAACTGCTGTCGATCGAGGGCGTCGCGGCGAAGCTGAACTACGGCGTCAACAAGGTCCGGTTCCCCAGCCCGGTGCCGGTCGGCAGCCGGATCCGGGCCGGCGCCTCGATCGCCGGCGCGCAGGAGACCCCGGCCGGTGTCCAGGTCTCGCTGCAGTGGGTCGTCGAGCTGGAAGGCTCCACCAAGCCTGCCTGCGTCGCCGAGACCGTCGTACTGCTGGTGCGTTAGAGCGGACAGACGAGCACTGAGTGGGTTGCCGCCCGGCGGTAGCCCAACCAGTTGTTGACGGCAAGCATCGGTTCGTTGCCGTCGTAGTTCGCGGTGAAGGCGCCGACCACACCCGCTGCCGCGGCGCGATGCAACGCGGCGCACTTGACCAGCTTGGCCAGGCCGCGGCCGCGGTGCTCGGGCATCGTCGCGGTCATGTTCGACCAGATCTTGTGATAGCTGCCGACCCCGCGGGTGAAGCCGATCACCTCGTCGTCCTGCAGCGCCGCGACGCTCAGGTCCAGCATCATCCCCGGCGCCTGCCAGACGGTGACCAGCCAGTCGTCGTACGGGTGGCTCTCGATCCTCGCGTCGCCCGGTTTGGTGCGCTGGGCAACTTCATCGGCGGCGTGGACGAGCCGCGGATCCACCTCGTCGAGTGGCGCCAACCGCACCCCCGCCGGTACTGCGGGAACCTCCGGCGCCGCCCGTGGATCGATCCCGGCGTAGTGCACCTGCCTGGTCTGCCGATAACCCCAGCGCGCCGCCCACTCCCCCGACGCGGGCTCGGCGAAGACCCGGACGCTCACCGCGCCGGCCGCCTTCAACCGTTGATGAGCCCGCTCCAGCATCCCGGACCCGGCACCCCGGCTGCGGTACTCCGGATGCACGATCACCCGGAGCTCGCCGCTGACCGGGTTGGAGCCGGCGGTCAGCTGCGACGAGCTCCAGCCGACCAGCCGGCCGTCCTCGGTCGCGGCGATCGACGTCCGGCTGCTGGAGTCCGCGTGCCGGGCGATACTCGCCCGCAGCAGCTCCACGGTGGTCACGGACCACGGTTCGACGAGTTCGTAGAGGGCAACCACGGCATCGGCGTCGTCCGGTACGGCAGGTCTGATCTCCATCTCGATGCTCCTTCGCGAAGTACTCCGGAACATACCTACGGCTGGGACCACGCCGGTCTGAACGGCTGGAAAACGTTACCCAAATCAAAGGTTGCGGAGCAGCCCGGTCTGGGTCTCGATCCGGCGGTAGCCCAGCCAGTGGTTGATCGCCAGCATCGGCGCGTTCGAGTCGTCGTTCGAGGTGAACGCGCCGACGATCCCGGCCGCCGCGCAACGCCGCAGCGCCACCGACTTGACCAGCTTCGCCAGCCCCTGCCCCCGGTACTGCGGAAGTGTGCCGGTCATCCCCGACCAGGCCCGGTCGCCGTCGCGTTCGATCGCCGCGAAGCTCGCCACCTCGTCGCCGGCCATCGCCGCGACGCCCAGCGACCTGTCCGAGCCCGGCGACTGCCAGACCTCCGCGACCCAGTGGTCGTAGTCCACCGAATCCATCGGCGAGTCCCCCGGCTCGTCCAGCGAGGCGATCGTGTCGGCCAGGAAGAGCTGCCGCGGTTCCAACGTGTCGAGGGTGGCGATTCGGATCCCGTCCGGCGTGGCCGGCTGGTCGGGCAGCACCCGCGGATCAACTCCTGAGTAGTGCATCTCGCGAACCGGCTCGTAACCGCGTCCGGTGGCGAACCCGACCCCGGCCGGCGTCGCGAAGGCCCGCACTCGCGTCGCACCGATCTCGCCCAGATGACTGTGCAGCCGCTCGGCCAACGCGCCGCCGATGCCGTGCCCGCGATGCTCCGGATGCACGTAGATCGACAGGCTGCTCCAGCCCGGCTCGCTGGTCCAGACATTCAGCCCGGCCGATCCCCACCCGACGATCTCGCCGCCGTCCTCCGCGACGAGGGCGAGGAACCGCTCACCAGGTCCCTGCACCGTGATCATGTGCCGGGTCGCGGCCGGCGACATCACGGAGTACGCATAGGTCTCCCGCCGCAGCCGCGAGACCGCCTCGGCGTCAGCCGCCGTCACCACCCTGATCTCCATGCCGCGACCCTATTGACGGCCCCGGCCGGCGGCCACGCATTTTGCAGTTGGAACGCGATCGCAACAGCTGTCGGGCAGCTGTGATTCTGTCCGGGGCGAGGTGGGCATTAGGGTTGGCCGGTGCCCGTTATCGCGACCACATCGCTTAGCAAACGATATCCGCGTGTGACGGCCCTGGACGAGCTGACTGTCGAGGTGGGGTCCGGCGTGACCGGACTGGTCGGAGCCAACGGAGCCGGCAAGTCGACCCTGCTGAAGATTCTGCTCGGACTGATCGCCCCGACCGCCGGAAGCGCCATCGTGCTGGGACACGACGTGGTCACCGGCGGCGAGGCGGTCCGTGCTCTCGTCGGCTACATGCCCGAGCACGACTGCCTGCCGCCCGACGTGTCGGCGACCGAGTTCGCCGTCCACCTCGCGCAGATGTCGGGCCTGCCCGCCACGGCCGCCCGCGAGCGAGCCGCCGACGTACTGCGGCATGTCGGGCTCGACGAAGCGCGCTACCGCCCGATGGGTGGCTACTCGACCGGTATGAAGCAGCGCGTCAAGCTCGCCCAGGCGCTGGTGCACGACCCCAAACTTGTTCTGCTGGACGAGCCGACCAACGGGCTCGACCCGGCTGGTCGCGACGAGATGCTGACGCTGGTCCGCCGGATCGGCACGGAGTTCGGCATTCCTGTCCTGATCACTTCGCACCTGCTCGGCGAGCTCGAGCATGTCTGCGACCACATCGTCGTGCTGGACGGCGGCCGGTTGCTCCGGTCGGAGTCCAAGGCCGCGCTGACCGGCGAGACCGGAGTACTGGCGGTCGAAGTACGGGATCTGAGTGGTCGCGATCGGTTGGGCGCCGCGCTGGAACGCGCCGGCGCCAGGGCACGGCCGGACGGTCCCCTGGTTCTCGTCGAGATCACCGGCGAGGCCACCTATGACCTGGTCCGCGACACCGTCGCCGAGCTCGGTCTCGGGCTGGTCCGGGTCGAACAGCACCGGCACCGCCTGGAAGAGGTCTTCAGTGTCTGACCAGCTCGGTCCCCCGCCCAGTCCTCAGCTCGGTCCGCCGCCCGGTCTTCAACCCGGAGTTCCGCAGCGGGCCGGCGTGATCCATGACATCGGCTACCGGCACTACGACGGTCCGCGGCTCGGCCGGTTCTCGATCTGGCAGGCGCTAGTGGTGTCGAGCCTGCGGCACGCCTACGGGCTCGGCCGCTCCGCCAAGTCGAAGATCATGCCGATCCTGCTGCTCGCGGTGATGGTGGTACCGGTCGCGATCATCGTCGGCATCGAGTCGGCGATGAAGCTCGAAGAGCCGCCGCTGACGCCGGTGCGGTACATCTCCTTCCTGCAAGCGGTCATCGCGCTCTACCTGGCCTCGCAGGCGCCGCAACTGTTCTCCCGCGACCTGCGCTACCGCTCGATCGTGCTCTACCTGGCCCGGCCGCTGCGCCGCACCGACTACGCGCTGGCCAAGCTCACCGCCCTCGTGCTGGCGCTGATGATCCTGATCGGCCTGCCCCTGGTGATCCTGTACGCCGGTGCGCTGCTCGCCAAGTTCGACTTCACCGACATGACCAAGGAGTTCCTCAGCGGCATCGTCGCGGCTCTGCTGCTGTCGATCCTGCTGGCCGCGATCGGCGGCCTGATCGCCGCGGCCACCCCGCGCCGCGGTTTCGCGGTGGCAGCGATCATCGCCGTGCTGATCGTGTCGTTCACCGCAGTGGTCACCACGGTCGCGATCCTCAGCCCCGACCCGGAGCTGCCGATCACCACCGCCGCCCGCTACGCCAACCTGGGCTCGCCTTTCACCCTGGTCGACGTGCTGCAGAGCTTCATCCTGCGCGGTGGCGGCGACTTCAAGCCGACCACCGCGCAAGGCCTGGTCTTCGCCGCCGTGTACGTCGCCCTGGTGGCCGTCTGCGTCTGGGGTGTCAACGTGCGCTACGCGAAGGTGGCTCGCGGATGAGCGTGCTCCAGATCGAGAAGGTCTCCCGCTGGTACGGCAACGTGGTCGCGGTCAACGACGTCACGATGACGATCGGCCCTGGCGTGACCGGGCTGCTTGGACCGAACGGCGCGGGCAAGTCGACACTGATCTCGATGATGGCCGGCTTCCTGCCGCCCTCCACCGGCGCGGTCACGCTGGACGGAGTACCGGTCTGGCGTAACGAGAGCTCGTACCGGCAGATCGGGCTGGTGCCCGAGACCGAGGCCGTCTACGACAGCCTGACCGGCTCTGCCTTCGTGCTCGCGAACGCCGAGTTGCAGGGGCTGCCGAATCCCGGCGCCGCGACGGCGCACGCGATCGCCACGGTGGCGATGGACGACGCAGCCGGGCGCCGCATCTCGACGTACTCGAAGGGGATGAAGCAGCGGATCAAGATGGCGGCGGCCCTCGTGCACGACCCGTCGGTGCTGCTGCTGGACGAGCCCTTCAACGGCATGGATCCGCGCCAGCGGCTGCACCTGATGGGGCTGCTGCGCACGATGGGCGCGTCGGGCCGGACGGTCTTGTTCAGCTCGCACATCCTGGAGGAGGTGCAGCAGGTCGCGACCCACATCGAGGTGGTGGTGTCCGGCCGGCACGCCGCCTCGGGTGACTACCGCGCGATCCGCACGCTGATGACGGATCGGCCGGTGCTCTATCGGCTGCGATCCTCCGACAACCGCCGGCTGGCCTCCGCCCTGATCGGCGACGCCTGTACTTCGGGCGCCGACCTGGACGGCGGCTCCCTGCAGGTGCAGGTGATCGACTTCGAACGCTTCAGCCGGATCGTGCCCGCGATGGCGCGCGACCTCGGCATCCGGCTGCTCGAGGTCGCGCCGACCGACGAGTCCCTCGAGAGCGTCTTCTCCTACCTCGTCGGGAGGCGCTGACGATGAACGTGACGATTGCCCGGCTGACGATGGCCACCCTGTTCGGTCACCGACGTGGCCTGTTGCTCTTCATCCTGCCCGGCGTCCTGCTCGCCCTGTGCGTGCTGCTGGCGCTGACCGTCGACGACAGCGCCGACTTCAGTACTGCGCTGCTGCAGCTGTTCGGGCTGGCGGTGATCGTGCCGCTGGTCTCGCTGATCGCGGCGACCGGCGCGCTCTCGTCGGAGATCGACGACGGCTCGATCGTCTACCTGCTCAGCAAGCCGATCAAGCGCTCGACCATCATCCTGACCAAGGCGCTGGTCGCGATCGGCGTGATCCTGGTGCTCGGCGCACTGCCCATGTTCGTCGCCGGGCTGATCCTGGACGCGCACCACCCGCAGGCAGCCGTTGCCTTTGGCATCGGTTCGCTGGTGGCCGGAATCGCTTACACCGCGATCTTCCTGGCCCTCTCGGTGATCTCGGGCAACGCGGTCACCATCGGCCTGATCTACGCGCTGCTGTGGGAGGGCGTGATGGGTCAGTACGTCGACGGCGCCAAGACGCTCAGCATTCAGCAGTGGTCGCTGGCCGTCATCCAGAAGCTCACCGACTCCACCGATGTCGAGTCCGCAGTGAAGCTCCCGATCGCCACCATTCTGCTGCTCGCCGTCGTTGTCGCCGGTCTCTCCCTCGCCGTCGCCCGGCTGCGCTCGCTGGTCCTTTCTACTGCTGAGTGAGGCTTCGGCTTGCCGCCAGATCGAGGGCGATGTCGGTGAGCAGGTCTTCCTGGCCACCGACCAGCCGTCGGCGGCCGGCCTCGACCAGGATCGCGCGGACCTCGGTACCGGTTCGTTCGGCAACGGCTTCCGCATGGCGCAGGAACGAGCCGTAGACCCCGGCGAATCCGAGCGTCAGCGTCTCGCGGTCGACCCGGACCGGTCGATCCTGCAGCGGCCGGACCAGCTCCTCAGCGGTATCCTGTAACGCGAACAGGTCCGCGCCCTGCTCCCAACCTCGCAGCGTGGCCACAGCAACGAACGGTTCGATCGGGCAGTTGCCGGCCCCGGCACCGAGCCCGGCCAGCGACGCATCCACCCTGGTCGCGCCTTCTTCCACAGCGATCACCGAGTTCGCGACCGCCAGCGACAGGTTCTCGTGCGCGTGGATGCCGATCTCCACCTCGTCGCCGAGCACCTCGCGGTACGCCCGCACCCGATCGCGTACGTCGTCCATCAACAACCGACCACCCGAGTCGGTGACATAGACACAATGCGCCCCGTACGACGCCATCAGCGCCGCCTGACGGGCAAGCTCCGCCGGCTCGGCGAGATGGCTCATCATCAGAAAGCCCGATACATCCATCCCGAGCTCCCGCGCCGCGGCGATGTGCTGCGCGCTGATATCCGCCTCCGTGCAGTGCGTCGCGATCCGGACCGACCGCACACCGAGCTCGTGAGCCCGCCGCAGATCCTCGACCGTCCCGATGCCCGGCAACAACAACGTGGTGAGCCGAGCCCTCGTGACTGCGCCCGCGGCCGCCTCGATCCACTCCCAGTCGGTGTGGCTTCCCGGCCCGTACACCAGCGATCCGCCGCCCAGCCCGTCACCGTGCGAGACCTCGATCGCGTCCACGCCGGCCTCGTCGAGCGCTCGCGCGATCTCAGCCACCTTGGCCGGAGTGATCCGATGCCGCAAGGCGTGCATCCCGTCCCGCAACGTCACGTCCTGCAGGAAGATCCTCATGCCGGCACCTTCCTGGATCCGGCCAGCGCTTCGGCCACCCGGAGCGCGGCACTCGTCATGATGTCGAGATTCCCCGCGTACGCCGGCAGGTAGTGCGCGGCGCCTTCAACCTCCAACAAGACGGACACCTGGTGGGTAACGCGTTCGCTGGTGAGAGTCGCGTACTTCGTGCCATCGACCGCGACGAACTGGACCTGCTGCTTCAGCCGATAGCCCGGCACGTAGGCCGCGACCCGCTGAACCATCTCGGCGACAGCCGTCCGAATCGCTTCCTGCGTTGCCGGATCGGGCGCATCGACCAACGCCAGCACGGTGTCCCGCATGATCAGCGGCGGCTCCGCCGGGTTCAGCACGATGATCGCCTTGCCCCGGCCCGCGCCACCGACCTCGACGATGGCCCGCGAGGTTGTCTCGGTGAACTCGTCGATGTTCGCCCGAGTCCCCGGTCCCGCTGAGCGAGACGCGATCGAGGCGATGATCTCGGCGTACGGCACCGGTACGACGGCCGCCAGCGCCGCCACGATCGGGATGGTCGCCTGGCCGCCGCAGGTCACCATGTTCACGTTGAGCGCGGTCAGCTCGTCGTCGAGGTTCACCGCCGGCACCACCATCGGCCCGATCGCCGCCGGCGTCAGATCGATCAACCTTTTCCCGTACGGAGCCAGCGCAGCCGCGTTGACCCGGTGAGCCGGCGCCGAGGTGGCATCGAAGACGATCGCGATCTCGCCGAAGTCCGGCAGCGCGATCAGCCCGTCGACCCCGTCCGCCGTCGTCGGCACCCCGAGCCGGGCGGCCCTGGCCAGGCCGTCGGACTTCGGATCGATCCCGACCATGGCCGCGAGCTCGAGGGTCTGCGACAGCCGGAGCACCTTGATCATCAGGTCGGTGCCGATGTTGCCCGAGCCGATCACCGCGACCTTCGTCCGCCCGGTCATGCCGGCGCCTTCACAAAGGAGGCCTGGACCGAGCCCAGGCCGCTGATCGTGGCCGTCACGAAGTCGTCGGCGCCGATCGGCACCACGGGTCCGAGCGCGCCGCTGAGCACCACCTCACCGGCGCTCAGCGGCGCACCCATCGCCAGCGCGGTGGTGGCCAGCCAAGCCAAGGCAGCCAACGGATCGCCGAGCGACGCAGTACCGGCTCCGGTGGAAGCGACCTCGCCGTTGAGACTCATCGACATCGTCACCTCACGCGGGACGAAAGCATCCAGCCCGACTCGCTCTCGCCCCAGCACGTACTGCGCGGCCGACGCGTTGTCAGCGACCGTGTCCGCGAAGGTGATGTCCCAGCCGGTGATCCGGCTGTCCACGATCTCCAGCGCCGCGACCGCGTAGTCGACCGCCTGTGCGACTGTCTCGGCGTCGAACGGCCCGGTCACCAGATCTGCCTTCAGTACAAAGGCGATCTCGGCCTCCACCCGAGGCAACAGCAACCGGTCCACCGGCAGTTCCGCCGCATCGGCGTACGCCATGTCGCTGAGCAGTACGCCGAAGTCCGGCTGATCGACGCCGAGCTGCCGCTGGACCGCTGCCGAGGTCAAGCCGATCTTGCGCCCGAGGACAGTCGCGCCGTTGCCGACCCTGGTCGCGATCCCCCGCTGCTGCACCTCGTACGCCGCCGCGCCGTCCGCGCCGATCAGCTCGCGGACCGGCGCACAGCCGATGCCGGACCTGACCGCATGAGCGAGCCGGGCCGTGGCTTCGTCGATCGATTCGGTGGAAGTCATGGCTCATCGTGCGCGAATTCCACCGGCCGTCACGGTCGGAGTTCCGCTGACCGGGACTCCCGTCTAGCCGACGATGCCGCCGTTCAAGGTCAGGCCACCGTCGATGGTGATGGTCTGGCCGGTGATCCAGGAGGCTTCGTCGGACAGCAGGAACCAGACCAGCGAGGCGACGTCGTCCGGAGTACCCAGCCGCTTCATCGGGTACGCCGCCGCGACCTTGTCCTCGCGGCCTTCGTACAGGGCCCCGGCGAACTTGGTCTTGATCACCGCCGGCGCGACCGCGTTGACCCGGATCGCCGGTGCCAGCTCGACCGCCAACTCCGCCGTGACGCGGGACAGCATCGCCTTCGTCGCGCCGTACCAGCCGATGCCGGGGGACGGCGACAGGCCGGCCACCGACGACAGGTTGACCACGGCGCCGCCGTGGGTGCGCATCCAGGCGTCGCTGCAGGCCTTGACCCAGGCGATGGTCGCCAGCACGTTCGTGTCGACCATCTTGGCCGCCACCGCGCTGTCGACGTCCAGCAGCGAGCCGTAGATCGGGTTGATGCCGGTGTTGTTCACCAGCAGATCCACCGACCCGTACGTCGCTACTGCCGCCGCCACCACGCTGGCCCGGTGAGCGCCGTCGGCGGCGTTGCCTGCCACGGCCATCGCGTTGTCCCGGCCACCCAGGTCGGCGATCGCCTCGTCCAGCGCGTCCTGCTTGCGGCCGGTGATGATCACATGGGCGCCGTCGGCCACCAGCCGCTTGGCGATCGCCAGCCCGATCCCGCGGGAGGCACCGGTGACGATCGCCGTCTTGCCCTTGAGACTCATCAGCTCAGGCGCTCCAGGATCACGGCCATGCCCTGGCCACCGCCGACGCACATCGTCTCGAGGCCGAACTGCTTGTCCTCGAACTGCAGGCCGTTGACCAGCGTGGTCATGATCCGCGCGCCGGTCGAGCCGAACGGGTGGCCGAGCGCGATCGCGCCGCCGTGCACGTTCAGCCGGTCCTCCTCGATCCCGAGCTCGCGGGCCGAGCCGATCACCTGGACGGCGAACGCCTCGTTGATCTCGACCAGGTCGATGTCGCCGATGCTCATCCCGGCCCGGGCCAGCGCCTGCTTGGTCGCCTCGACCGGTCCGAGACCCATGATCTCCGGCGACAGGCCACTCACGCCGGTGGAGACGATCCGGGCCAGCGGGGTCAGGCCGAGCTCGCGGGCCTTGGTGTCGCTCATGATCACCACGGCGGCCGCGCCGTCGTTCAGCGGGCAGCAGTTGCCGGCCGTGACGGTGCCGTCGGGGCGGAACACGGGCTTCAGCTGGCTGACCTTGTCCAGCGTCGTACCGGCGCGCGGGCCGTCGTCGTGGCTGACCACCGTGCCGTCGGGCAGCGTCACCGGGGTGATCTCGCGCTCGAAGAAGCCGTTGTTGATCGCCTTCTCGGCCAGGTTCTGCGAGCGGACGCCGAACGCGTCCTGGTCCTCGCGGCTGATCCCGCGCAGCGTCGCCACGTTCTCGGCGGTCTGACCCATCGAGATGTAGACGTCCGGGATCAGGCCGTCGGTGCGCGGGTCGTGCCAGACGTCGTTGGTCTCGGCGTACTTCTCGGTCCGCTGGACCGCGTCGGCGAAGACCTGGTTGAACGAGCTCGGGTCGCCCACCCCGGCCGAGCCGAAGTTCTTGTACCGCGAGACGCACTCGACGCCGGCGCTGACGAAGATGTCGCCCTCACCGGACTTGATCGCGTGGTAGGCCATCCGCGCGGTCTGGGTCGAGGACGCGCAGAACCGGTTGATCGTGGTGGCCGGCGTGTTGTCCCAGCCCAGCTGGACGGCGATCCGGCGGGCCATGTTGCCGCCGTGCTCGTCGTGCGGCTCGGCGCAGCCGAGCATCAGGTCCTCGATCTGGTCCCCGGTCAGGCCGGCCTTGCCGACCGCTGCCTCGATGATCTGGACGGCCAGGTCGTCCGGCCGGATGTCCTTCAGCGAACCCTTGTGGGCCCGGCCGATCGGCGAGCGCGCGGTGGAGACGATGACTGCTTCAGGCACAGCTGATTCCCTTCTACAGGCCCAGATCGCGGCCGATGAGTTCTTTCCTCATTGGCCACCCCCGTCTGACCTGCGGAGAGTAATCGCCCAAGTGGCAAATGAGGTCAACATTGGTCACTCTAGGTCATCAATGGCCAAAGGTAGACGGGTCGTAGGTCGATGGTAGGTCGCCACAAACCCGACTCAACAGACCGGCGTGTCGAGTGTGACCGGTGACTCAGCGAGGATGGCCGGTAGATGCGAGTGGGCCCGCTCCGCTGCCGCTAGCGCCTCGGCCTCCGCAGGGGCCACTAGCCGCTCGTCGGCCTCAGAATCGGTGCCTGTGGCCAGCGATCGTGTCCCGAACCGCAGCCCCTGCCTGCGCGGTCTGGCGGTGGTCGGCTGGTCGTGCAAGGTCGTCTCCAGTCCAGTCATGGCATCGGCCGCAGTAGCCGTACTCGATGTCTCGGGGATGTTGGCTTCTGGTATCGCAGCGGGGGCACTGGAAGTACCGGTGTACGGGTCGCTCGGTCATAGCGGAGCAACTCCTCGAGAGCGCACCTCTAGAGCCAAGGTGACCACCGTGTGATCACCGATCACCCAGCCATAGGTCTCGTCGTGCGGGTAGCCCAGAGCCTCCGCGATGATGCTCGCGGCTTCGTTCATCTCGCGCAGCATGGCCAGCTCGCGTTCGGTCAGCTCGTTCATCGCGCCAGCGTTCGCAGAAGCCGTCGGGCCGCGTGCCGGATCCTGCTGGACCAGGACGGCCGGGTGTGCCGGGGCGGTGGAGGCACGAGGTGCAGCCAGCGCTCGTCATCCGGTTTGTGGGCTGGGTGGAATCGCCGCCGAGTCATCGGCGGTCCTGTTGGTCGACCGGTAGTGCGTCGGTACTCAATGCCTTATCCTCTCGATGTTTTGCAACGGGCGGGCCGCGGTTGATGGCAGCGGCCCGCCCGCTCCCCCGATGGAGCCCCTGCCGCGCCCAGTGCTCCTAGGCATCTTTTGGGCAGGGTGCAGCCGACGCCGGGGGCGGCTACTGAGGGGGGTTGTGCCTCCCCAGGCGTCGGCGTCTGGTTGGTACTCAGTTGCGGATATGGCCGCGCACGTCGGGGTGCAAGTGCTCCTTGCGCCCCTGCCGGTCCTGCCTTTGGCGTACGGCCGGCGGGCCTCTATCGCGGTTGCCGCTGCTCTTCGTAGAGCAAGCCGTCCGCGATCATTTCGCGTATCTGTTCGATGTCAGCCCCCGTGAACCTGGGACGCTTCCCCACCATGATGTACGGCACCTTGCCTGTGTTCCTCCAGCGCTGCAAGGTCCGTCTTGACACCCCCAACTGCGTAGCCGCCTCCTGGTAGGAGAAGGGCTTGCGCAAGTACTCCTCACGCAGGTTGTACATCCGCAGCGTGTCGTTCAACTCATCGATGAACTCCCTGTTGGTGAGGTTGTTCTCTCTGACCACAAGGACAGGCTCCCCATTCTTGTCCTCCGTCATCCACACTGCCCGAGTCCCAAATCTGACCCCTCGGACCCGCACTCAATAGCCACCTCCAATCTCCGGTATCCCCCTGGTTCCGTTGACGGACGGCCACCCATCCATCGAATAGGCAATGACCGTAATCTGACGATCAGGTCAGTAGGAAGCTTTCTCAGGCAACTATTATTCCAAAAGTGGCCAGGTTCGGCCAAGCAATAGACACGGCTCCGAAGCGCCGTTGCAACAAGGTGCAATCTCGGCCGGATGGCTTGAATTCTGGCCCGGAGCGGCTAGTAGCGGCCAATGCTGGCCCAAACTGGCACCACCTGGACACCCCTCTTGCACGGTTTCGCCTCTTCCGGATTTTGTTGCCTTTAGCAAGGCGACACACCGTGAAGGGAGCAATCGTTGTCTACAGCAACCGCGAAGATGCTGAACGAAACCGAGTTGGCTGCTCGGCTGGGCGTGTCTCATCGAACCGTCCGGCGCATCCGCGCCCAGGGTCGGATCAGCTACTCAAGGGTCGGGGCCGGGACCCAAGGAAGCGTCCAGTTCAGCGAGGACGACATCGCGCAGTACCTCGCCAGCAACCGGTTTGAAGTGACCTCACCCAAGCCCGTGCGCAAGCCTCGCCGGAAGGCGTCGTGACCGCCGCCTACCAGGTCCTCGACCCCGTCGACGCCCACTCGCCGGAGTGGCATGAACAGCGGGCTCGCGGCCTGGGCGGGTCCGACGCCTCGGCGATCCTCGGCCTCAATCCGTACAAGTCGGCGTTCACCATCTGGCAGGAGAAAACCGGCAAGGTACCGGCCGACACCGCATCGCCTTCGGAGGCCGCCTACTGGGGCACTCAGTTGGAACCGGTCCTCGCCGACGAGTTGGCCAAGAGGCTAGAGACCGACCTGACCAGCGACCTCCAGCTACGGCCGGCCGTTGGATCCCTACAGTCGATCGCCAGGCCCTGGCAACTCGCTAACGTCGACCGATTGGTCTACGCCTGTCAGTCAGGCACCGACAGATCCGCTGAACCGGTAGCTGTTGCCGAGATCAAGACCGTTGGCCTTCGCAACGCCGCCGACTGGGCCGAACCGGATGGCATCGGTAAGCACGCCCTGATCCAGGGCGTCCACTACATGGCCGTGACCGGCGTGCCGGTCGTCTACTTCGGTTGCCTGGTCGGAGGTCAAGAGTTCCGGTGGCGAGCGCTCGACCGGGACAGCCACTTGGAGGAGTACCTCCTCGAACGCGAGGAGGAGTTCTGGCGCCTGGTCCAAAGTGACACACCGCCGCCGATCGACGGATCGGATTCCACCCGCGACACCTTGGGTCGGGTCTATCCGAAGGCCACCCCGGATAAGTCGGTGGACCTCGGCATCGGTGCTGCCTCACTGCTGGCCCAGCGCAACAAGCTGGCCGACGACATCCGGTCGGCCGAGGAGATCCGCCAGGCCATCGACAGCGCCATCAAGGACATCTTGGGCGAGGCCGAGGTCGGCCTCCTGCACGGTGAGCCCGCTGTCCGCTGGGGCAACGTCTCCGGCCGCAGATCCATCAACTCCAAGGCGCTGCGCGCGGACTATCCCGAGATCGCCGATCAGTACACGGTCACCGGCGACCCGTACCGCCGCTTCGCCATCCTCTAGAAGGGAGCACCCATCGTGGCAACCGCCGACTCCGTCCGCGAGGAACTTGCCCACAGCAAGGAAGTTGCGCAGAGCCGCCCGCCGCAGTCCAAGGCGGACAACGTCATCAGCATGATCAACCGATCTCTTCCCGAGATCGCGAAAGCCCTACCGCAGCATGTGAAGCCGGAGCGGATCGCCCGCATCGCCACCACCGCAGTACGGGTCACGCCGAAGCTGGCCGACTGCACCCAGACCTCGTTCCTGGGCGCGCTGCTCACCGCCGCCCAGCTCGGCCTGGAGCCGAACACCCCGACTGGTGAGGCGTATCTGCTGCCGTTCGGACGCAACGTGCAGTTGATCATCGGCTACCGCGGCTACATCAAGCTGGCCAACCAGTCCGGCCAGGTCCGCAACATCATGGCGATGACGGTCTACGAGAACGACCACTTCGACTACAAGTACGGGTCGAACCCGTTCCTCGAGCACACCCCGATCCTGGGTCAGGACCCCGGCCCGGTGAAGTGCTGGTACGCCTGCGCAACCTTCACCAACGGCGGCACCAACTTCGTCGTCCTCGACAAGTTCAAGGTGGAGGCGTACCGAGCCCGCGCCCGGTCCAAGGACGACGGCCCCTGGGTCACCGACTACGACGCAATGGCCCGCAAGACCTGCATCCGCCGCCTCGCGCCCTACCTGCCGATGAGCGTCGAGCTGGCCCAAGCGATGCAGGTGGACGAAGAGATCTCGACCTTCACCCCAGGCGTCTCCGACCCCGAGGTTCTGGCCACCCTCGCGGGCGTGGACACCGGTAGCGGGGAGGCAGCATGAGGCTCCAGATTCTGGAACTGCCACTAGACCATTCATCCGATGGCCAGGTGCAGACCCCGTTCGCACTCGTCGTCGATCGCTGCGACATCACCGACGTGCAGTACAGCACGTCCGGCCTGGGCGACTTCGCCAAGTCGGCCGGTGCTCGCGCGCTCCTGGTGACTCCTGATGAAGTGGAGCTGCCATGAACTCGGTCGGTTCCCAGTTCATCGATGCCACGTTCTACGCCCAGGTCGTCCCCGAGTTCCACGCGACCGGCGACACCCTGAAGTCCGCGCGAGTCGCCCGGATCACCCAGCGCCGACCAGAGGTACCGCTCGGCGGCTCGGTGCTGGTCAGGCTGACCTTGCGCCTGCCCAAGTCGGTGCTGCTCCCATTGCGGCCCACGGTCGTTGTGATCCCCGAGAACCAGACCACCGTCACGGTCGAGGTCGAGGAGCCGTGAGCACGGCCGAACTGTACCGCCGCCTGATGCGGGAACGGTTCGGCGCACTCACAGATCTAGAGGCCGAAGGCAACGGCCGGCGCGTACAGCCGCGCCCGGACCTGTCCCCACCAGACGAACGGCAGGGACAGGCCAGACGACTCAAAGACCTTGAGGAGGCGATCAGCGATGGGAAGCACTAGATGCCGAGATCGGGTAAGCGATGGGTCCCCATCGACTGGAACTTCTTCGATGACGGGTACGCCGACGACCTCACTGACGCGGCGATGGTGCTGTTCCAGCGCATCCTCATCGATTGTCACAGAAGAGATACAAACGGGATCGTCTCGACATCGTCTCTGCGTCATCTCGGCCGCAAAGGCTGGCAGAACAGTTTCCGTCTCTTGCTCCGTTCCGGCCGGATTAGCCAGAAGGACGACCAGACCTACTACATCCCGTCCTGGGACAAGTGGCACGAACCCATCGACGCTATTCATGCACGTCGCGCCGCAGATCGACAGCGAAAGCGGCTCAAGAATGGCATTCCGCGCGGAGCCTTCCGCATCCCGGACTGACCGCTAAGACGATGACCCTATTCCGCACGGAATAGAGCCAATCCGGATTTCTATTCCGTGCGGATTCCGGTTCTTAGATCAGATCAGAGGTAGATGGCTGGTCTTACCTGTACCCCTACCCGCGCGCGCAGATCTAGACGAAAGGGACAGCTGTGGAAACTGTGGACAGACCTGTGGATGTCCCGCTTCCCCTTGAGGGCATGGCGGACGAGGCACCGCGCCCCCGAGTCGCCCCAGCCTTGGGCCAGCGACGGTCCGCGACCTACCGGCGCTTACACCGCGTCACCCATCGCTGCGACGACTGCATGGCAAACCATCTCGGCCGGACCTCCGCTCCGCTCGCATTACCCGGCCGTTTCGAGCGCCGCATGCCCGGCCACCCATCTCGCTACCTGTGCTACGAGCACGTCCAGCACTGGCGCGACTTCGACGCGATGCCTCCCCTGAGGGACCTGCCATGAGCCACTACCGAGCTGGCAGGGACTTCGAGCACGCCGTCCGGGCAGCGCTCGTGACTGACGGCTACGACGTAATCCGGTCGGCGGGCTCCAAAACCAAAGTCGACCTAGCCGCGTTCAAGCCCGGACAGGCCCTTTTCGTGCAATGCAAACGCAACGGCCGCATCAGCCCGGCCGAGCGCGTAGAGCTGCTGCGGATGGCCCAGCACATTGCAGCAATTCCGCTCGTCGCCTGGAAGCAGCCCCGCTCCTCCGCCATCCACTACTGGCGACTCACCGGCCCCGGCCCGCAGGACCGGGTCGAGTGGACCGCCGACTACCTGGAGATGTCATGAAGTTCGAGCAGGCCACCATGACCCCGACGTACGCCCAGCGACTGCTGGCCGGAAACATCGGCAACCGGCCGATGAATGACGCCTTCGTCCGTGACCTCGTCGGCCGCATGCGCCGAGGCGAGTGGGCCGACAATGCCGAGACCGTCAAGGTCGGCACAGACGGCCGGCTCAAGGACGGCCAGCACCGGCTACAAGCCGTCGTGGACTCCGGTTGCACCGTTCCCATGACCGTGGTCTACGGCGTCGACCCAGAGGCGTTCAAGACCATCGATGTCGGCCGGTCCCGCACGGCCGGCAACCTCCTAGCGATGAAGGGGCACGGCGACGGCCGAACCCTCGCTGCAACAGCCGCGATGGTCTGGCGCTACAAGCGCGCTGTCGAAGGCGGCACCTGGACCGACCTCAGCAAAGGCACGCCGAGTCCTGACCAGATGTTCGCGGTGATTGAGCTCCACCCCGAACTGTCGGATCACATCGCCTGGGCGAAGGTCGCCCGCCGCAAGATCGGCGGCGGTTCCCCCTCGGTCCTGGCAACCGCGCTCTTGCTGTGCCAGGAAGCCTCCACCGATGCCTACACCGTGTGGAACGACGTGGCGCTCGGTGCGAACATCCCGATCGACAGCCCGCTCCTGCTCGCCCGGCAGGCGCTCGTGATCCGCAAGCAGCGCGGCGGCCTGTCCCTTCCGGAGCAGTCGGTGTTGATGTGCAAGTTGCTCAAGGCATGGAACATGTGGGGTCGCGGCGAGACCGTCCAGCAGCTCGTCTGGAAACCCGGCATCGAGCGTATCCCGGTCGCCCTCAAGCCGCAGGAGTGGATCACATGGGCAGCCTGAGCGAACTCGACCGTCAGGAACGCAGCAACCGCATCCTCGCGGCGATGTACCGCCTCACCCCGCCGCAGGTCCAGACCTACCACCGGCTCTGCGAGTTGGTGGACGAAGCCCTAGATCAATTCGAGCAGGGCTACGCCGTGAACGTCGAACCCCAGATGGCACAGATTGCGAGGGACCTGGCATGACCGCTACCGCCCTGGCCCTGGCGCGCCGCTGCCGCGCCGCCCGCTGCACCGGACCGGATGGCCTCCCGCGGCACCTGCCCGACGAACGACTCGTCTGCGACGGATGCGCCGAACGCGGCCGAGCCGACATCGCCGGACTGCCGCGCCGCTATGCCGCTCTCCGCGTGGCCCTGCGGTACCGAGGCACGGCCGGCGAGAAGATCAGCGGCCCCGGCTTCGCCTCGTCTCCGCCGCTGCGCGCTGCCGCCCTTTCGTGCATGGAAGACCTGACCGCCTGGGCCACGCTGACCGACTCCAAGGTCCGTGAGGCGATGTCGTGGCGCAGTCGGCCGTACAACATGATGCGGCCAGCAAAGGCGCTCGTCGAAGCCAGCCAGAGCCTGCTGACCTTGTGGCACCGAGCCCTAATCTATGAACCCGGCATCGTTGCCGTGGACGGCTCGTTTCGGCTGCGCGTGCGCGCAGACCAGATCCTCGGATGGTCGCGCCTGGTCCACCGCTTGCCCGCTCCATGCCCGTACTGCGACACCCTGACCCTCGTCCGCGACGACGGGAAAGACTTCGTCCGGTGCACCGCCTGTCGGCGGAACTGGCGTGAGGCCGAGTACCGGCTGTTCGTGCGGATGCTGGTCGATGAGGCCCGCTCATGAAGCTCGTGACCGCCAGGCAGGCCGCCGAACTCACCCGCGTACCAGTTGCCACGGTGAAGTCGTGGGCGCGGCGCGGCCTGCTCAAGTCCGTCCGTAAGGCGGAGCATCTGCCGGGCAAACCGCTGCTGTACTCGTCTCAGGATGTACTCCTGGCCGAGCGCGAAGCACGCCGCCGTGATCCAACCCACCGCAGGCAGCGCCGACTTGCGTCTGACCTCCTGCGTGACGCAGGATGGCTTCAGTCTGGGATCACTCCACCATCTTGATGGGTAGGTGGACCCAAGTGCCCCCCAGGCAGAATGCCCCGCTGAAGCGGCTGAAGTTAGGGTGCTCCCCTCGCTTACGCCTTCCGGTCGGGGCATTCGCCTTCCCGGAGCCTCCGCGTGTATCGGCCGCCAAGTCCCGGACCTGAAATCCGAAGGCCACTGTCGGCGCTGACGCCTGGGGGTTGCCATGCCCAGTCGCGCACCTCGGCCGTGTTCGGTCCCCGGCTGTCCCGAGCTGGTGACCGATCGGCTTGCCCAATGTCTTAAGCATCGCCGCAGAGCCGACCGTCTACGGACCAACCGCGCCTACGACCAGGGCGGTTGGCGACAGCTCAGCCTGGACCGCCGCAAGGCGTATCCGCTGTGCGAGCTATGCCACCGCGCTTGGTCCACCGAGACCGACCACATCAACGGCGACAAGACCGACAACCGCTGGCAGAACCTGCGCGCGCTCTGTGGCCTGTGCCACCGCCGCAGAACAGCCCGCGACCAACCAGGAGGGGCGGTGATGGCCTGATGGCAGACCTGACACAGGCGCGCGCGATCTGCGCCGACTGCCGCCACTACCTCTGGTTCGATGACTCACAAGACCTCCGGTCCGACCAAGACGGCTGGGTCGATGAGAAGAACCGCCCCACCTGCCTCTACCGAACCGACATCGGCCATGTACCGGTACCGATCGGGTCCGAGCTGCCACAAGCCACCCCCGCCGATCTCGCAGCGTCTCCGCCATCCGCTGCTGACCGGTCGGCGGGGGTCACCCTCCGATGAGCCCGCTGTGCAAGGTCTGCGGGTCGCTCATGCACGCCGTGATCATTGCCGAGGGCACCGGCCGCCACCCGACCTGCGACCCCGAATTCTGGCGGCTACAGGCCCGCTGGCGGGCCCGTCACCGCAGCCAGCCCCCACGGCCGGCCCCGACCATCACGGGACCAGACATCAACATCTCCCGCAACCACCCCGCGACCTCGCACCGCATGGCGCAGATGGTCAAGGGAATCCGGCTCGACATACTCCGCGCCCTTCGGGCGCATGGACCGCTCACCGACTACGAACTGGAGCCGGTCTTGCGGCGCTCGCACCAGTCCATCAGCGGCGGCCGTCGCCGCTGCGCCATCGATGGACTGGTGGAGGACACCGGCGTTCGTCGGCCCAACCGGTTCGGCAACAACGTCATCGTCTGGACCATCACGCCAGGCGGCATCGCCGCATCAGGAGGCTGAGATGCAAGACGGACCGTACGACTACGCCCGCGAGGAGCGCGAGGCACAGCCAGAGGACTGCGTTGTATGGGTAGGCGGCCATGCGTACGCCGTGGACGAGCTGCCCTCACCGTCAGAGCTGAGGGAGTGACCCCGGTGCAGGCCCCACACACAGCACCCACAGACACCCCCTGTAGGCCACAGGTACACAGGCACAGCGACAGTGCAGGATGGACAGTCTGTTGCTCCGAGCCCCTACACCTACAGCCCCTGTACATCGAGCTATGGCATGAGGCAGTCGAGCAAGCCAACAGACACACAGCCTGGCCCTATGCCCTACCGCGCGCACTGGGAACCTGGTACCTCGACTGGTGCGAGTGCGCCCATGCTGCCGTAGAGCTAGAACCCTGCACCTAGGCATCACCCAACCGCCTACTAGGTACATGCCTAGGGCAACAGACACACCCTCACTTTGGCGCGCACAGCCGGTGTCTGGCGTCGACTCGCCGAGCGGCGATCCAAGGCCGGACTGACCGTTGCCCTAGGCAACCTAAGGGTGGGGGGTGCACAAGCGCACAAGTCAGATCCAACAACCCCCGGCCAGGCATTTTCGCGCGGCCGGAGGTTTTGGCAACATCACTACGGACGTACCTGGGCGGGACTTCGCCGCCGCTTCCACGTGGCGCGCCGTCGTGCTACTGCCTTCTGGACTTCCTTAGCTCTGCGCCTGGCGCGTTGATGGAGCGGACCCTTGGGAACTCCGAGATCGTCTCGCATGGCCGCGAGCAAGGCTTTGTCGGCGGCGTAGCTCTTGAAGATGAACTGAGTCCCGTACTCCGTCTTCCCCTCGCTGCCCAAAACCTGCAAGGCGAATAGCGCGTCTCCCCACGCTTCCGAGACCGCTGGGCTGGCGTAAAGCTGGATGCGCGAGTTGCTGACCGGGGGTATCTCCGGGCCAGGTGGCCCGGCCCCGAACGTGTCGACCCCGACTGCATCATGAGTACGTCGAGATTGGTAGGCGAGGTCGTCGAGCATGTCCTGATACAGAGCCTCGACCCGCGCATGGTGGCGCGACTCACGTCCCGTTCTCCGGCCTCCGAAGTAGCCCGCGCCCATACCGGCGAGGGCCACAACGTAGGGTCCCGCCTCCTTGATGATGCTCACTGCTGAACTCACGGTGGATCAGTCGGTCTTGGTGGTGTGTGCTTCCCATGGCTGCGGCCCAGGCTCTCCGGGCTCGACCTCCTCGAGATCGCCCCAGCTGAATGGCTCCGGCTCCACGTACGGCGGATCGTAGATAACCCAGTCCACCTTGCTCGATCGCTGCCCAGTTGCCAGAAACTCAATGGCGGCGGCGCGAGCGGCGGCAACTTCGATGGCGCTGCCCGCTGGCATCGAAGTTGGCGTACCTCCATAACCGAAGGTGGCCCCATCGGGTGCACCGAGCGTTCCCACCGAGTCGTACCGGTTACCGTCCTTGCCCCTCTCGGTGTACATGAGCGAGCTGAACGGGGCACCCAGACCGATCCACAGCACCGTGTTGTCGAAAACCCCTTCGGTCTCGCCTGGTATCACGAGTTCGAGCCAAACCGGGTACTCATGAGCGGCGGCCTCGTCCATCAGCGCCTCAAGCTGCTCAGGCGATTGGATGATTTCGCTCCGGTCAGTGTCGCCGCTCTGGTAGGTCGCCTCGACGTGCTCACTCATATTCGGGCTCGCCCTCTTCTCCTATGTAGACCTTGTAGCCGCCTGGCCAGTAAATCGTCAGCTTCGATCCAACCGGAAGCTGGTACTTCAGAGTCTTGTCGCAGCCTAGTCGTTTCGGCTTTCCGAATAGCCCACACGGCGGATTGTTGATGTAGAGAGTCGCCTCTCTCGGAGCGCCAGCTCGGCGCATTAGCGCCGCAGCGTGCCCCTCCACATGGTCTTGAGCAACCATCAACCTCGCGTTGCGGCCAGAGAGTCCAGGACTCCCGCGGCCGGGTCCATCGCCGCTGTCCAACGGATAGGCGCCCTTCCCGTCAATCCTGGTGAGGACGCCCGCCGTGGGACTGTCCTCCTTCGGACGGACAGGGAGCCCTCGTAAGAAGTCTCCGAAGAACGGTGCAGGCTCCGGCTCGTCAGGCGAATTCGTGGGGAGCGACGCGCGCCCGCTCCCGCCAGATCCTCCGCCTTTGCCAGGTTCAGGCGTCGCCTCTCGGTCACTGGGCTCAGCCTCGTCGCCTTGCCGGTCGGGAGCGGACTCGGGTCGTCCCCGTGCATCACCACGGCCGGCGTCCCGCTTATCCTCCGCCGCCTTCGGTCCCGCCGCCGTCAACGGATTGCGGCCCGCCGATCCTGCGTCTGGTTGGCGGCTCCCATCGAGATGGGCTCCGATCAGACGCTCGGCCCAGCCCTTGGCCTTCGGCGGAGCCAGGGACAGGTAGTGAGCTGCCTCGTCGCATGCCCGCGCCGCAGCATCGAGCTGCTGGGCAGCCGTCGAAGCCCCGAGCTGAGCGAGGACAGCGGCGTTCTCACGACACCGCCCGGCCGTCCGCTGCAAGTGTTGGAGAATCCCGGGAGCCTGATCAAGGCACTCGACCAGTCCCTGTGCGACCTGCTGGAGATCGGAGGGCACGTCGTGCCCTAGATCTGGTCGGCGTAGCTCTTGGCCCCTGCCGATGCAATCTCCAGAGCCTCGGCTGCCTGCTCGACGGCCTTGCTTGCCGCATCCAGGATCTCCGAGATGTCGCGGTCCGCCCCGGTCGCGGTACCTGCGATCAGGCTCTGCACCTGCTGACTGTGCTGGGTGAATTTCAGCTTGAACCCGGCCAGCCCACCCGCTGCTTGTTTGGCCTCCATCGACACCTGGTGCAACTGCTCCTTGAGCCGCTGAACGTCTGACATCTCAATCTCCTTACTGGGGCGGGAACTGCGAGCAACACTTTTTGTTAGGTCCTTCAGCCTCCCGACGGCCGGCGAACACGGGGAGTGCGGAGACCGAGAACTCGCAAGATGCGACGCCGAGTCGCGGCCCTCCGCTGTTCGTCCATGTCCTTGATCGTGGCAATCGCAGCCGCCTCGGCCTCGGCCCTACAGTGAGCGGAGTATCCGTCTGGGTCCTCTACTGCCCAGATGGCACGCTCAGGCCCGGTCAGCCTGCGTTCCACGACAGTCCTCCTGCCTTGCTGCGGAGCATGGCCTCCAATAGCCGCTCCTGCCCTGGCAGACCAGGAATCCATCGCGCGTCCGCACGTTCGTGCCCAGCGCGCTCGCCCTCGCTCAATTGGGTTCCAAGCGAGATCTTCTCGAAGCCGAACTTCAGCTGCACGTCGCTTTTGCTGCGCGTCTTAGTCATAGTCGGCACCGGCCAAACCGGGAACGACCCGGAGCGGAGTGGGCGGCGGCGGCCCCACCTGCGGGTCCATCACCAGGGCCATCCACTGGACGAACCCCAGCGCCGTATCGCCGTGCGGGCACTCGTTGTGGAAGGACTCCGCGAACATCAGACACATTGCGTCCACAGCGGTCTTCTCGTCCCGGGGGTCCACGTTGGGCGGCAGGCCATCTTCGAGATAGGACAGCAACAGGCCGCCCATGATTGGGTTACCGCTGATGAACCCCAGCGCGTACCAGTAGGCGCGATCCTTAGTGATGATGTCGGCTGGTTCATCGCGGCCATCGCGCTCATCGACTGGTGGGTAACGCATGTGGCTTCCTTTTGTGTGGTTGAGACGGATGGACCCCCGATCCCGGATGAGGTTGCCGGGACCGAGGGTCCGTTCCCCGTAGCTCTCTTCGCAGGAGAGGAGGGCCTGCGATGAGAGGGGTTGGAAGGCGCGACTGGCGCGGATTCAGGGGCATATCGGCACGCCAGCCGCGCCGGATCAGGTCGGCTCGTCGTGCCGCTGCCAGGCGAGCGCCGCGCGCTCCTGCCCGGTCATTTCCTCGTCGTCAGGGTCAAATGGGTCGGGATCGAACCAACGCACCTCGGACGCGCCGAGGTGACCGTGAATCTCAAGCAGCCCTTCGATGCTGGGCCAAAAGGTCAGGCTGGGAAACTTCCCGAGCCACTTGAGGGCGATCCACTGCTCTCCGTCCTCGTTCGGAGGGAACTCCACCACCAGGCCAACGACGCCGGTCCCGCTGACTCCGGACGGGTCGCGGTAGCGGAAGAGTTCACCTCGGCGCATCACCGAACACCGGCCAAGTCGGCTGGTGAGACCGGCTCACTGGTGACCCGCAGTGATGCGAAGCGGCGACGCATGGCTGCCTCGTAGCGCACGGCCTTCGCCTCGTCGTCGGTCCTGTCGATGATCAGGTGCTGTCCGAACCAGACGCAGACCCGACGATCAGTCACGATCGTCCACTCCCTCGCCGATTTCATCACCAGCCAGGTCGCGTTCGCCACGTAAGTAGGGACCGAATGCCCAGCGATGTTCAGGCGGACAGCGGCGGATGTAGATCGCCATCTCGGCCTCGCTCAGAGCGTGCTGAGCCCGCAGCGCTCTCCCCCGCGTCATTGCTGTACGTGTCATAGCGGGAACGCTACGACACATTGGTGAGACAAAGTTTCCCGCCGGGAAACTCAGTCAGGTACCGTTAGCTGCATGGACAACATCCCGAACATCGGGCAGGAGATCCGCCGACTCCGTAAGTGGCGCGACCTGACGCTGCAAGAGCTGGCGGACCTGTCCGGCCTGTCTAAGGGTTACCTCTCCAAGATCGAGAACAACAACGCCAGTCTCGACAAGCGGACAACCATCAAGGCCATCGCCGATGCGCTCCGGGTCTCCATCGCCGACCTGATCGGCGATCACTTCCTGGTCGAGCAGTCAGACGGCGACGTGATCGGCTCGGTGCCGGACATCCGCATCGCTTTGTTGTCGAGCGGCCTGGAGGGGCCGGCCGATGCCCCGCTGCGGGCGATGACGGAACTGGCTACCACGACTCAGCAGGTCGCCGAGTGGCGCCAACTTTGCCGCGATCTGGAGGTTGGCCATGCCCTTCCCGGCCTGATCACCGACCTTCACTCCACGGCGGTGGGTGGCGGCAATGACGGAACGGCGGCGTTGCGATCCATCGTCCAGGCAACGCACACCACCACCCTCTTCCTCAAGAGCCTCGGCGCAGTCGATCTCGCTTGGGTCGCCGCCGAACGCGGCCATCAAGCCGCGATCATGCTGGACGACCCGCTGTATATCGCCGCGTCCGAGTTCGCCCGGTCACAGGCTCTGATCGGCCTTGGCGCGTACCAGCGGGCCGACCGGCTCGCCCAGAACGCAGCCGCACTGCTGACATCGCCCAAGACTGAGGCCGATTTTGAAATCTACGGAACGTCGGTCATCACAACGGCGTTCACAGCCCAGATCCGCGGTGATGACCCAGAGGAGGCCATCCGCGAGGCCATGGAGGCGGCCAAGCGGACCAGCGGCACCAACGCCTTCTGGATGAACTTCTCTCGGACCAACGTCAACCAGTGGCGCATGTCAATCGCTCTCGAGGCCGATGATCCGGTGAAGGCCGCTGAGGTCGCCCGTGAAATCCGAGCATCCGACATCCCCGCCAAGTCCCGTCGCGTCGCGTTCTTCATCGACCACGCAAGGGCGCTGCACTCACTGCACGGCCATGACGCCGAGGTGGTCAGCCTGCTCAAGAAGGCCGACAAGCTGGGGCCGACCAGGACACGGAACAGCATCTGGGCGCGCGAGATCGTCTCCGAACTGGTGCATCGTGCCCGGCGCGACGCCGGGGGCATCGAGCTGCGCGGCTTGGCCGACCGCATGGGGTTGCTCTCCGCGCTCTGATGAGTCGACAGATCAGAGGCAGCCTGAAACGCAGAGAGCCCCGGCCCGCCGAAGCGGACCGGGGCTCTCGCATGACATCTCTCAGTGAGTGCTCTCTCCCCTGCCTACCGGTTGGTGTCCTCCAGGACGCCGCTGCGGTCGTACGACTGGATGTCGCATCGCATCTCGGCGCAGATCGTCACCAGGATTTCTGGGACATCCTTGAAGTCGCCGTTCTCCGTGGACCCGATGAACACGATCGTTCCGTTCAAGTGGTCATCGGGGTGACCGGACCAGCCGATGACGGCCCCGAGGTTGGTGGCGCGCCGGTTGATTGGCGAGCCCTTGCGCTTGCTGTCTTCGTCTCGCCACCCGATCCAACCGCTCACGGCCGGCGGGGTGTCGTGCGCAGGCTCGATGGCTTCGAGCACCTCCGAGCCGATCAGCTCGTAGTACTCCTCGATCCCTGACCTGAGGTAGCGGACCTCGATCGGACGTGACTCGTCCGCATGGATGATCACGGCGCGATCTACCGGCTTCTGATCCCGCGTGACCGGAACCGTTCCGGCCAGCTTGATCCTCGTCACGCCGAAGTCGACCGCTGGCGTGCCGTCCACCCAGTACAACGGGCCTTCAGCAAGCACCTCTGCGCCGAACGCGAGAAGGTTTGCCTCTTGCTCGTCCAGCTCCTCGAGGAAGAACGGGCCGAACCCCGCGTACTGGTCTCGCAGCCCTTCGCCCTCGTGGAACGCGTCCACGACCAAGGCGTAGTAGGACTGGTCCTGCGCGTTGTTGCTCTCTTCTGCCATTCTGATTGCTCCCCTACATTTGCCCGGGGTTTGATGGCCCCCGGTGCTGCCGAGTTGCAGCACACCGCGCAGGGGCGTTTGATGGCCGTCCCTGCGCGATGCTCAACCTCTCGACCTACTCAGTGACGGTCCGGTCTCCTCGGTAGATGTCGCCTTCCACGTACCTGATCTTGTCCCCGTTGGGGGCCTCCATGACCCAGTAGTAGCTGGCTTCTGACCACGTCACCGACCATCCTGCCTTTTCCAGCGAACCCATGACTGACCCGTCACCGCCCGATCCGGCGAAGAAGCCATCAGCGGACGATGAGCCAGGCCCGTACGGGTTACGTTCTTGGGAGAGGATGCGTAGGACGTCGTCTGCCGTGGCGGCGGTCTCCAGCTCTACGAGCTGGGCTTCGACGGCGTTCCAGAATGCGTCGGTCATTGTCGGGTGCTCCCTTCGTTTGCTGCCGAGTCGCAGCACACCCGCCAGGGGTGATGGGTCCCCTGGCGGATGCTCCACTACTCGACTACTCGTAACCGGCCTCCTTCAGCAGCGCTTCCGCTGCCTCTTCCCGCGTGGTGTAGGTGGTTCGGGCATCGGGTAGATACCTGCCTTCCGGCAGGCGCGCTTGCCACCGGTACGGCGGGACCGCCTGGTGGATGACCTCGCCGACGATCGTCAGCTCGCCCCACGGCCGGACGTTGTGGTGTCCGCGCCGCAGGGTGTAGTAGCGGGGCCTGGTCTTCAAACCCCGGCCTCCTCACGGACGCGATCCACGCCGCACCGGCAGTTGTAGGCCATGTCCTGATGGTTCAGGCAGTAGCCGACCAAGGCGGCGTTGTATCGAGCCCACGAATCCAGGCAGGTCGCGTTGAACCGGCCGATGTCGCCGTTGAGCAGGCCGACGAATCCGTGCAGGATCTGGCCGATGCCTACCGACTGGTTCTCATCGATCGGCCCGTCCTCGGCGTTGGCAAACTGGTCCATGACGGACGTGTAGCCATCGATGCCCGAGGCAATGGTCTTGATCATCGCTTCGTAGCCCGCTTCGGACCACAGCAGCGCGCCCTGATGGGAGGCGTAGCTGTCGTCGTCCTTCTGCGGTAGAAACGATCCCAAACTGCGTTTCTTCACTTGGGTGCTCCCTTCAAGCCAGTCTCACTGACTGACTCGGCGGACCACCGGATCCCCTTTGCTCGTTGGGACTCGGCGGTTCACCGGGACGGTCACGAGGTGGGGCAGGACCAGGCCCGCGGCCGACCGTCATCAGACGGCCGGCGCGGACGTGGCCGGGGAAGCTGGGACTAGAGCACGACGCCGTTGGCGGTCACGACGAACACCGCTCCTTTGAACTCGATCGACCAGGTGGCACCGGCCGCCTTGCCGCAGTAGCTGCGGTAGGGCTTGGCCTGTTGCAGACGGTCGAACGAGCGGAAGGTCCACGGTTCGGTCAACGTGTTGACCACCGCGAACGCCTTTCCTTCGGAGCGAGCGAAGTGGCTGCCTTGGACCGCGACCTCCGCGACCAGCAGAGCACCAGTGCAGTCTGGTGCGACGCAGCGCCGGTGATCGCCCACCGCATGCCGGTAGTCGATCTCTCCGAGACAGTGGTCGTCGGGTGGATCGCCGGGGCAATGATCGGGCCATCGCTGGGCCACGTCGCAGAAGCCGCACGGCACCTGCGCTGGCTGTGTCATCCCATCTCCTCTCACCTCCGGCTCTTGCCGGAAGCCCCCATGCCCTAGCGGGCAACCCCCGCCACCCCTCCGGAGAGGGATGGCGCGGGCAACGCGCTAGCGCTGCACTGTCAGGATTTCTCCGCGTCTACTGCGGACCAGTCTTCGGACCAGTCACCACGCCGTTCGCTGTGACGGAAGGCTTCTCGCACCTCGGAGCCTTCCACGTTCTGCATGGCGTCTTCGACATCGGTCCCGCGAGCCCGGACGACGACCCGAGTCGTGGTGGTCACGTCGACCTCCACGTCGTAGTCGTACTCCCGGCGCGGCAGGCCGATCGCCGCCATGATGTCGTCGAAGTCCTCGCAGTAGTTGCGGTCGTTCGCCTCCGTGTGCAAACGCTCGGCCACATTGGACTTCCAGACCTCATGGTCTGTGACGACCTGCTGCCTGGCTCGGCGTTCAGCGCGTAGCGTCTCTTGGTGATGCTGCCAGAAGCTACGCACCAGCTCTTGGACCACAACACTGGTGACCTCCGACCATCGGTCGGCGGCACCGGCTTCCCAGCCGTACCAGTCGACCCCTCGGCTCGTCCACACGGTCAGGCCACTGGCCGATCGTTCAGTGACCAGTCCCTGCACGAGTTGGTTGTCGCTGCTGCGACGCCCTGACACCACGGTGCCGGGACGGTACGGAGCGACCAGGTCTGTGACCTCGCGGCCGACCTGGTGGCCATCCTCAAGTTGGACAACCGCGAGGTTGTCCTCACGGTTGAGGCGCACCCACTCGACCTGTCGGGCGAGCCCGATCGACCAGCGGGCGTTGTCGAAGCTGACAGTGCTCTCATTCGTTGTCGTGATTGTCACGACTGCTCCCCTCGGGTAAGCGCCGGGTTTGATGGCCCCGGCTGGCCTGCTCGCGAGCAGGTTGCCCGACCGCCAAGATTCAGGAATCGCGATTCTTGGCGGCCAGACGACTGGCTCGGACCTCCTACAGGTATTCGGTTGGATCACCGTCGAACACTGCCGAGTCAAGCAACGCCATCAAGTTGGCCTCGCCGTGCTCGGTATCTGGCCGTTCGCCGACTACCCCACAGTCCGGGCAGCCACGGCCGGCGATGACGACCGTGAACCATGCCTGTGGATCGGTACTAGCTGCGACCTCGTCCGGGGTGCCTTCGGCGTAGCTGTCGTCCCAGTGCAGGACGCCGCCGAGTGGGTGTGTGCAATTGCCCGGTGATCCTTCCCAGGGTCGCCCCTTGGTCTGCCAGCTTCCGTCTGTGTGCTTCACGACGGTTCTCTTGCAGTCCTGGCACTGGTACCAGCTCATGTCGTGTCGCAGATGGTGCGCGTCCCACGGTTCCCCGCAGTGCGCGCAGGTGACATCAGCCATTGCATTGCTCCCCTCACTGTCCGCCCAGTTGATGGCTAGGCGGTGTGCTGCCTGAGTGACAGCAGGCCAGGCACCGACCGATTGGCCGGTGCCTCACCCTCAGTCCTCAGACGAGATGAACGTGACGACGATGAACATCCCGAACTTGTCCCGGCAGAACTCGTCCCACAGGTCCTGTACCGACGTAAGCATGGTCGTCTCACCGAGCCGGAACGTGATGCCGCCGGTGAAGGCAGCGTGGCCGAAGTTCCACACGTCGTCATCGCTGAACCAGTCCCCGAACTCGGGGTCTAGGCGCTTCAGCGTGTCGATCGCGCCCCAGGCGTAGTACATCGCCTGGTCCTGTCGTGTGGTGACGAAGGCGACGGAATCCCTGTCCAGCTTGGTGATCCGCTCGTCAACAAACATGTTGCTCCCCTCATTCGCCGAGTTGATGGCTCGGCATGCCCGCCCATCGGGCAGTGCGGAGGCAACAGCAGAGCCCTAGCGGCCTGGCGGCATGCCAGGGCTTATGAGGGTGGTAACTGTTGCCTCACACAACCGAATGGGTGAAGAGAGAGCACTCACTGTTGAGATGTCAAGGTGCGTTGCCTCCACCGCGCTGCCGGTTCCCCGGTCCGTTCCCTGCCGTACCGGTGAGCGGACCGCGTATGCGGTCCCTGTCGTTGCTGGCCGTTGTGGGGCGATGAGTCCGCCTGGGCCATCCGTGGGCAGGTGCGGCCTGTGTTCGTGCCCTGGCGTGCCGCTAGGCAGCCGTACAGCGGGCTCTGAGGTCGCGCGGTGTGGACTTGTCAGGTTGCGAGTCCGCCCCGCTCCGGCCCCTCTCGGGGTGGATCGGGTGGAACACCCGATCCTATCGCCGGAAGGTGACACAGGGTCACTTTTGCAGCTTCTGACGCCCTGCCTGCCTCAACAACTTGGGGCTTGACAAATTCTGGCGGTAACCGCTTTCCAGTCACCCCTGCCCGGGACTGGGCGAGCATCCGAACACCTGATCGATTGGAGCGTCGACATGTCCGAAGCCGGTGTGATCGACCGACTCAATGACCTACTTTCCAGCCTGGCTGGCGAATTCACGTCTGATGACGATGAAGTAGACCTCAGAAATCCGGTGCTGACGGAGTGGGTGTTGCTCGCCAACGTCCAGGACTTGGAGAGCGGCAGTCATCGTGGCGTCCTGCTCTGCGCACCGCACATGCTCTACTCACATGTAATCGGTCTGCTCACCCTCGGTAACCGTTGGGGTGCCGGTGACTGACTTGTGGGATGCCGTCCCCGAGGCGGCCCAGGGCGAGCTGCTGCCCGGCTGGGAGCCCTACGCATCTGACGAACGGCCTATCTCGGCGGCTGGCACCTGGCTGGACTCGGCCGGCCTTTGCGCCTGGGTGCGCGAACGCACCGATCACGTCTTGTTGGGCTTCTCGGCTGGCAAGGACTCGATCGCCACCTGGCATCGGCTGTTGGAGTACTGGCCCGCCGAGAACATCCATCCCTACCACCTGTACCTCAGTCCGCATCTGGGGTTCGTGAACAGATCGTTGGACTACTACGAGCTGGAGTTCGGGCGGCCGATCCTGCGTCTGCCGAACCGGTCGGTGTTCCGGTTTCTCAACGATGCGGTGTTTCAGACACCGAGCAATCTGCCGGTGATCTGGGGCGCTCAGTTCCCCGACTTCACCTATCCCGACATCTACGAGCTGATCGCCGAGCAACTGGGCCTTACCGAGCACCGGCCGTGGGTGGCCCATGGCGTGCGATCGGCGGACTCCCCGATGCGGCGGATGCTGCTGAACAAGCATGGCCCTTGGCGGCCCAACGAACGGGTCTTCTACCCGATCCACGACTACTACGTCCGCGACATCCGCCGCGTACTCGAGGAAACCGGCACCCGGCTCCCGGTCGACTACCACCTGTTCGGCCGGTCCTTTGACGGCCTCGACCACCGGTTCACCAAACCGATCCGCGACACCTTCCCCGAGGACTACCGCGCCCTGACAGACCTGTATCCCCTCGTGGGCCTGGACTCCTGGCGGCGCGGGGAAACGGACGCCCCAGATGTCTGAAGACGACTTCGAGGTCGTCGGCTACAACCCCGACGACGTGATCGGCTACGGCGAGGACCAGGCCAGCCAAGCCGCGGATTCCGACCTGGACAGCGCCGTACCGCGCCCCCTCGACGGCATCGAGTACATCGCCGACCTTGAGGCCGACGCCGCCGCCGAACTCGACGCCGTCGCGCAAGGCTTCCGCGACCGCAAGGACCGCGAGGCCGAGCGGATGGAGCTGGCCACCAACTCCGACTACTGGCTGTGCGTCTGCTTCGCCACCCAAGCCCAGCGAGACGCCTTCCTGGCCGCCATCAACTGGCGCGACCTCGGCACCCGCTACCTCGATGGCCGCGAGATCGCCCGCAGGCAAGGGATCGAGCTGCCCGCCGATCCTGTCTGGCCCAACGCTCGCCGCGACACCTCGTGGGATGCCTACGCGATGAGCGTCGAGGACAACCGTTCCACCAACTGAAGGAGAGGAGGGAAGCCATGACTGAGGCTCGCCGTCGTCAGATCCTCGCTCGTGCCCGCAAGGCCGGGTACAGCGGAGGCGACAACCTGGGCAACGTCTTCGCCTGGGCGAACTCGGCCACCGCGCCATCTCGGGTCAACCCGGTCACCGGCAACCAGCGCCGGTCCATGACCAGCATCGCCAACTCGCTGTCCGGGTCGGCCTAACCACACGTCCGCCCGCCCCTCCCCCACGGGGCGCGGCGGCGCTTCGGGGAAGCGACACCGGCTCCGTACCCACCCCCCATACGGAGCCGGTGTCTTCGCCTGCCCTGAAACAGCAGACAACTACAGACAGGAGGGCCGCCATGGGCAAGCGTGGACCCGCCAAGGAGCCAACAGCGCTCACCTTGCTCAAGGGCGTGACGGACAAGCGACAGCTGAATCTCGATGAGCCGAAGGTCTCCGAGACTGCGGTTTCGCTGCCGGACTGGACGGCCGGCGAGGACGAGTGGCAGGTCCGTTGGCGGCAGGTTTTCGCCTTCTCGCTGGCGCAGTGGCCATGGGTCCGGGCCGCAGATGAGCAGATGTTCCACCAGTACGTCACGGCCGTGGTCGACGCCGAGCGGCTGGGCCGCGCGTTGTTGCGCTCGCCGCTGCTGGAGCGCGACCCGAAGGACGGCGGCCCGAAGGCTCTGACCGTGCGGCGCGAGTGGCAGGCCGCGCTCAAGACCGCACAGTCGCTGGCGCAGCAATTCGGCGGCACCAGCTCGTCGCGTACCGCGCTCAAAGCGACGCTGTTGCAGGACGAGGGCGTAGGGGCTGAGGCGGGCGCAGATGCCCTCTTCGGCTGACCTGCCGCTCTGCCACGAGACCTGGTCCGAGGGACAGCACCGCAGGTGGGCAAAGCTGCCGCTGTGCGAGGCCCGCGGCGATCACCGCTGCGAGCCTCGCGCACTGCACGCCGTCCTGTTCTTCAACACCGCCCTGGTGCATACGAAGGGCCGGTGGGCGCGCAAGCCGTTCATCCTGACCGACTGGCAGCGCACCGACATCATCGAGCCCTTGTTCGGCGATGTTCGCTGGAACGACGAGGCCGACTGTTACACCCGTCGCTTCTCGATGGGCTGGATCGAGCTGGGCCGCAAGAACGGCAAATCCGAACTCCTGGCCGGGATCGCGCTCTACCTGCTGATCATGGACGGCGAGGAAGGCGCGGAAATCTACGGCGCCGCCCGCGACCGCGACCAGGCCCGCATCGTCTGGGATGTCGCCGACCGGATGTGCGCGCTGTCCCCGGTACTTCAGCGCAACGCAGCCAAGATCGGCCTGAAGACGATGACCAGCACCAAGCGCATCGTCGTCGCGTCGACCGGCAGCTTCTACACCACAGTCGCCCGCGACGCCTTGGGCAACCTTGGCCAGAACCCGCACGCGATCTTGTTCGACGAGGTCATCGCACAACCGGACTCGAAACTGTGGAACTCGATGCGCACGGCGATGGGCGCACGGACCCAGCCGTTGATGATCGCCGCGACCACGGCCGGCGATGACCTGTCGTCGTTCGCGCACGCCGAGCACATCGAGTGCGTCAAGATCGCCGACGACCCCAACCGAGCACGGCACCGGTTCGTGTACCTGCGCAACATCCCCATGGACGCCGACCCCTGGGACGAGTCCTTGTGGCCGCACGCCAACCCCGCACTGGGTGACTACCTGTCTCTGGAGGCCCTGCGCCAAGAGGCCGAGGAAGCCAAGAACGACCCGAGCAAAGAGAACGCGTTCCGCCAGTTCCGGCTGAACCAGTGGGTCAAGCAGTCCACCCGGTGGATGCCGATGCACGCCTACGCCGAGTGCACCGGAGACATCTGGCTCACACCCGACTACGGCACCGAGGCCCTGAAGGGCAAAGACTGCTGGGTCGGTCTCGATCTGTCGGCCCGCCACGACCTGACCTCGTGCGCGGCGTACTTCCCCGAGACCGGGGACATGATCTGGCGGCACTGGATCCCCGAAGACACCCTCGGGTCGCTGGACGAAGCCAGCAACGAGATGGCGTCGCAGTGGGTGAAAGCCGGATGGCTGACCCTGCACGACGGCGCGGTCATCGACTTCAAGCTGCTGTGCGAAGACATTGCCGCCTGGCTCAAGCCGTTCCGGCCCCGCGAAGTCACCTACGACAAATGGTCGGGCGAGTACGTCCGCCAGGAGTTGGACACCCTCATGGGCCGCGTCCCGAAGGTCGCCAATGAACCCAGCTTCCTGGGCATGACCGGTCCGATGAACGCGCTCATGTCGGCGACCGTCGACCAGACCTGGAAGCACCACGGCAACCCCGTTGCCGCGTGGTGTTTCGACAACGTCGAGATCAAGCGCGGCGTGGACAACCCCGACCTGATCAAGCCCGTGAAGCCCCCGCGCAACACCGGCGGGAAGCGGATCGACTCCGTCATTCCGGCCGCGCTCGCGGTCGGTGCGTACACCACCCGAGGCCAGCTGACGCAGCGCAAGCGCGTCGGTCACGGCTTCCGCTAACCCCTGTAGGAGGTGCGCCCTGATGGCTGATCAACCCACGGCCGGCGGCGCACGACTGGCCGACGACGAAGCCATCGCGACCGCGAAGGCCATGGCCAAGGAACTCGGCGATCTGCGCCCGGAGCTCCAGCTGTACGACGACTACTACGCCGGTATCCAGGCCATGCCGAAAGAGCCCCGCCGCCTGACCCAGAAGCACAAAGACCTCCTCGCCATGGCCGTGTCGAACTGGACCCGGCTGGTGGTCGACGTGGTCAACGAGCGCCTGGTCGTCGGCGGCATCAAGTCATCCAAGGACGGCGAGCTGGACAAGGACGCCTGGGAGTTCTGGCAGGCGAACAACATGGACTTCCACCAGGCCGCGGTACACCTGTCGGCGCTCAAGTTCGGCTACACCTACACCTCCGTCTGGCCGCGTGACCAGCTCCCGCCACGCATCAACGGCGAATCCCCGCTACAGGTCCACGTACGCCGTGACGAGATCACCGGCGAGCCGACCGAGGCCGTGAAGGTCTGGGAATCGCTGCGCGCACCCCGGCACCTGTACGTGTCGCTGTACCGGCCCGAAGGTGTGTACCGGTTCCGGTCGGCCCAGGCACTGGAGGTGCTGGACAAGTACCCGGTGACCGCGCCCATGTCGGTCGACCTGGCCCAGATCGACATCGTCCCGCGCGACCCCGACGACGACGGCGGTCCCTTTCTGGACAACCCCATGGGTGTCGTCCCGTTCGTGTGGATGCCGACCCAGCCCGATCTTGAGGGCGGCACCAGCTCGGAGATTCAGGGCGTCATCCCGATCCAGGACCGCATCAACCGCACCAACTACCACCGCCTCCTGACGCAGGAGTACCTCGCGTTCCCGCAGCGGTACGTGACCGGGATCGATGTCGAGCTGGACGAGGACGGCGAACCGATCTCCCCGTTCGATACCGAGGTCGACCGGCTGTGGACCGCCTTCGCGCCGGACACGCAGTTCGGCCAGTTCCCGGCCGCCAGCCCCACCGGCTTCCTCGAGGCCAACCGCGAAGACATCCAGGCGCTGGCCACCCAGAGCCGGACTCCCCCGCACTACCTGACCGCTGGCATGGGCAACTTCCCGTCCGGGGAATCGGTCCGGGCCACCGAGTATGGCCTGTCCCGCAAGGTCGGCAACCGCCGCCAGACCTACGGCGAGGCATGGGCCGACACCATCCGCCTGTGCGCTCTGGCCGCAGGCAACCAGGCCCTCGCGACCGACATGCAGATCGGGGTCTTGTGGGACGACGTTGAGGCCCGCAGTGAAGGCGAGATCGTGGACGCGCTGTTGAAGATGTCCACGCTCGGCGTACCGCGAAAGGTGCTGTGGGAGCGTTGGGGAGCCTCCCCGCAGGAAGCCGCCAAGTGGGAAGAGATGCTCGCCGAGGAGACCCAGACCGAAGCCGGTCTCGGCCTCGCGATCGGCCAAGGCACACGCACCGTCCCCACCGGCAAGGAAGCGACCAAGCCAGAGCCTGAGCCCACGGCCGGCGCCGCGTGAGCCAGACCGGCGACGCCTGGCGCAAGGTCATCAGGAATGCCGCCGTCCTGGCCACCGCGGTTCTGTCCGGCGACTGGCCGGACCTGCGGCCCCAGTACATCTTGGACGACTGGTACGACGACGTTGCCGACCGCGCGCTGAGCGATGTGCAGGATGTCGCGACCACCGCCCGCGCCCAGACGGTGCTGTGGTTCATCGACCTGATGCTCGGCCACGGCCTCGGCGTCGATCTTCGCGCCGCCGTACTGCTGAAGAACCGGCCCGAGCTGGCCACCACCCTCTACAGCGCCGGACCCCTCCACGCGGCGAACCTGCTGGAAGCGGGCATCGACCGGGCCGAGGCCATGCGCAAGGGTTTCGACCGGCTCGCGCTGGCAGCGGGCAACCATCTGGACTCGGTGTCCAAGGCCGAGCTGCAACGCCTCATGGGCGACAACTACGCGATCCTCCAGGGCTACCGCCGCGAAGCCAAACCCGACAGTTGCGGGTTCTGCCGCCGCCTGGCCGCCCGCACCAACCCGAACCTCACTGGCTCGGTGATCTACGACGTCACCGAGCGATGGGCCAAGCCGCACCCGAACTGTCGGTGCGTGCTGCTACCGCAGCCCATCTACCGAGTCCGCCGCACCTTCAGCCGCGTCGAGCTGGCGCAGGTGCGGGAGCTGAAACGCGACCTCACCGCGCAACGTGACCGCGCTCTCGCGTCGATCGCGCAGCGGCGCGACCTGGCCGCGTAACACCCGTCGCCCCGCCGAGGGGCCACAACCCAAGGAAGGGCAGCCATGCCCGACGCACCAACCGCTGGTCCCGCCGAGGGACAGCAGCCCACTGACACCACCCAGCAGGGATCGACTCAGCCCGCCGAGGGCCAGGAGACCCAGCCGAACACCACCACACCGCCTGAGGACGACCTCGCGAAAGCGAAGCGTCAGGCGCGTCACTGGGAGTCCGAAGCCAAGCGCCGTGACAAGGCACTCGCCGACGCCATGACCCGGCTGGAATCCCTGGAGGAGCAGACCAAGTCCGCCGAGGACAAGGCGCTCGACCAGGCGCGCAAGGAAGCCAAGACCAAGGCCGACCAGGAGTGGAGCGCCAAGTACCGCACGCTCGCCGTGCGCAGTGCAGCGGTCTCCCTGCTCACCGGTCTGGTGAAGGCTCCCGACCTCGCCCTGCCCCATCTCGACCTGTCCGCGATCGACATCGCAGACGACGGAACGGTGGATCAGGACGCCCTCAAAGCGCAGGTGGAAGCGGTGCTGGAGAAGTACCCGATCCTCGCGGTTGATGCCGATGGCAACCAACCGCCCCATCCGCATGCCGACCTCGGCCCCCGCAAGACCGCACCCGCTTCCAAGAGCGTGAGTGACCAGCTTCGGGAGGCGCTGAGGCCCCGGCGATGAACCCTTCAAGGAGGGGTTGTGCCCACCTCGTACATCTCTCGCGCGGACGCAGCCGCGCTGATCATCGAGGAGCGCTCGTCCGAGATTCTGCAGGCCGCAGCTGAGGCATCCGTTGCCCTCAGCAGCTTCCGGCGCGTGAATGTCGGCACTTCGGTGCTCCGCTACAACATCCTCGACACCCTGCCCAACGCCCAGTGGCTCTCGGTCCCTCAGGGACAAGACGTCGATGTGGCCAAGAAGCCCACCACCACCATGTCGTGGGACTCGGCCACCGTCTCGGTCGAGGAGGCCGCGACGATCGTGGTCATCCCGGAGAACGTCTTGGACGACTCCACCGTGGACCTGTGGGGCGAGGTCCGCACCCGCGCCGTGGAGGCCATCGGCCGCCTGGTCGACAAGACCGTGTTCTTCGGTCAGGCCCCCGACGGCTCCGCCGTCCCGGCCGCGTTCCCGGTCGGCGGTCTCGTCGGCCGCGCGATCGCCGCAGGCAACACCTTCAAGTCCACCGACGACATCGTCATGGACTGGGCCGAGACCATGGAACTGGTCGAGAACGACGGCTACGACGTGCAGCGCGCGTTCGCCGGCCCCCAGCTCAAGGGCGTGTTCCGCACCGCGACCAACGCCCAGGGACAGCCGATCCTGGCGAACAACTTCACCTCTGATTCCGCCGTTGCACCGTTCGGCGTACCGGTGTCCTACGCGTCCCGCGGGATCTGGGACAACACCAAGGCCCTCGCTCTGATGGGTGACCCGCAGCTCGCGTGGATCGTGATGCGCCAAGACATCACCGTCAAGATGCTCGACCAGGCCACGGTCGGCGACATCAACCTCGCCGAGCAGGACGCGCTAGCAATGCGGCTCAAGATCCGCATGGGCTTCACCACGGTCGCCCCGAAGATGCCGGGCGCTCCCGCGAACGCGTTCCCGTTCGCCATCCTCGCCCCGAAGACCCCGTAACGCAGGGGTCTGTCGTGCTCGAAGTCACGATCACCGACTACGAGACCATCACCGGCACGCAGGTGCCCAAGGCAACTGAGCCGCAGGTCCGGGCCAGGCTCGGCGTGATCGCCGCCCTGGTCTGGGCCTACCTCGGCCCGCAAGCGACAGCGGTAGACGCGGCGTATCGCAACGTCTTGGTCTACCTGACGGTGATGAAGGCGTTCCGGGCCGATGCGGTACCGATCGGCATCAGGTCGGAGTCGGTCGGGTCGACCAGCGTCAGCTATGCCGATGGGTTCGGTGATCCGCTGACCTTCACCGCCGATGAGCGGTCGGTGCTGGACGGCCTGATGGGTCGCCCCCAGCGCCGCACCGTCGCCTCAGTCATCGTGGAGCTGGCGTAGCGATGAGCTATCTCGACCGCCGCCTCAACCGGCCCTGCACCGTGCACACCCGCTACCCGGATGGCCGCGACGCGCACGGCAACGTCCTTTACGCCGAGGACTCCTATCCCAGCCGCTGCTACTGCCAGATCCAAGCGCGCCTGGAAGCCCCGGACGGCCGGTCGTCGGACGACATCTATCTCGTGCTGCTTCCGGCCGCCGATGTGCTCGCGCACAAGCCACCGGCCGACCCCACCGAACAGGCAACCCTCGATTCCTTCTCCTGGTTGGAGATCGACGAGGTGGGCCGCGTGGAAGTCGACGGCGACCCGGCGTTCTGGCGCGCGCTGTCCAGCAACGGCCGGCAAGTCCATCACGTCGAAGTCACCGGACGGAGGTCGTCCACCGCATGAAGTTCTCCGTTGACCACAAGGGCATTGCGGCCATGAAGCGTGAGCCGTTCATGCACGTCGCGATGCAGGCCGCCGCCGAAACGGTCGCCGAGACCATCCCCGCGCTGGCTCCGCACCGCTCCGGCCACTACGACGCCTCGATCGACGTACGCCACATGGGCTTCGCCGACGCGAGGGTGCGGATCTACATCCGCGACTTCAAGTGGAACTGGATCGAGTACGGAGCAGGCCCCAGCCCGGTCCGTGGCGGACGGCCGTTCCCGGCCCGCGCCCCGATCCGCAATGCCGTCATCACCTGCGGCCTGCGGTTCGTCCCCGGCATGCGCGGGATCGCGTGAGCACGTATGCCGAAGTCGATATCGAAGGGCTGATTTCGCGCTACCTGCGCGCCGACACCGCCACCGCTGAGGCGACGGCCGGCCGCGTCTACACCGACCTGCCCAACGAACGGGCCTACCCGCTCGTGCTCATCCAGCGCAGCGGCGGGCCGCCCGTGGGCGGCTTCGGGCTGGCCCAGCCCAACGTCACCGTCACCGTCTACGGACTACGGCACGTCGATGCCCAGCAACTCACCGCCGCCGTGATGGCTGCCCTGCTCAACCTGCCCGGCGCCTATGCCGAGGGCTACGTCACGCGCGTGGTCCCGACCTCAACCACCTACTCACCCGATGCCGAGTCCCCGGACTCGGCCGGGCACGCACGGCCTCGCTACGTCAGCGAAATCACCGTGACCTGCCATCCCTGACAGGAGCACTCAGTCATGCCTACCCTCGACACCAAGCCGGTCGTCGGGGCGGGTGGCGGCATCTACGTCGCGCCCTACCCGACCCCGCAGCCCGCCAACTTCGCAGCCCTCGCGGCTGCCCCCTGGTCCTACCTCGGACTCATCAGCGACGACGGCGTCAGCTACACGCCGCTGGACGAGGACACCGAGGACATGAACGTCTGGCAGATGGCGTTCCCCTGGGACATCGTCACCACCGGCCAAGCCTCGTCCATCTCTGCCGCGTTGGCGCAGTGGAACCGCCACACCGTGGAGTTCTTGTTCAACGGTGGCACCTGGGATGACACCGAGGCCACCACTACGACCTTCACCCCGCCTGCAATGGGCGAGACCGAGGACTGGGCCGTGTTCCTCAACGTGCTGACCAGCTCGGCGCACAACGTCGGTGTGTTCTACCGGCACGCCAAGGTCACCGAGCGCGAGGACACCACGTTCAACAAGGGCGAGATGTCCACGCTCGGTGTCACCGTCACCATGCTCGGCACGGAGAACGCGGCCCCGCAGGTCCTGTACTTCGACAAGGCCGGGATGGCGGTGGCCCCGTGACCAGGATCGATCTGAACGCCCGCCGCGCGCAGGTCCGCGAGGCCAAGGGCGAGAGCGTCGAAATTGTCGTGGATGACCTGGTGCTGCATGCACCGGTCGAGATGCCCATCATGTTCGCCCAGTACACCGCCCAGATGGACATCCCCGCCGCCGCGCGGGAGCTGTTCGGCGACCAGGCCGAGGCGTTCCTCAAGACCCGCCCGTCGATGCAGGACCTCGAAGCAATCATGCAGGAGGCGTACGGCATCGACATGGGGGAAGCGCAGGGGCCGCCGCCCTACTTGAAGCCCTTCCCCAGCATGTAGAAGCCGACCTCCAGCGGTTCTACGGCCTGGACATCCGCGATGTCTGGGCGGGCAAGGTCGGCATGCGGCGACTCGTTGCCCTCATCACCCATCTCCCGCCCGACTCCGCACTCAGCCGGACCGTGAACAGCGGCTGGAGCGACGACCGGGAGCTGGCGGCGGCCCTGGTCGAACTGGCCCACGCCCAATTCCGGGCCACCCTCGCGGCCGGTGGCGTGAAGCGCCTGCCCCGCCCGCTCAAGGTCCCCAGACCCGATCCCTACCAGCCCGATCAGGGCACCGCTGCCGCCCCCGCACGCCCGAAGTCGCGGCAGCCCACTGAGGCCGAGGTCTTGGCCTTCTTCGCCGGGAGGTGAGCCATGGCCAAGGTCGGTGACGCCTACGTAGAGGTCAAGCCGGACTCCGACAAGTTCGGGACCTGGCTCAAGGCTCAGATGGCCGGGATCAGCGGCCAGGCCGACAAGGGCGGCCGCAACGTCGGTCTGCGGTTCGGCAACGCCATGCAGACCGGCGTTGCCTCGTCGCTGGGCCGTACCGGGCTCCTGGTGGGGCTCGGTGCGGTCATGGCGGGGCCGCTGTCGGCGGCAACTTCCGGCTTGGCCGCGGGACTCACCGCGCTCGGGTCGTCGGCCGCCTACGCAGGCGGTTCGGCCGCCGCCGCGATCCCGATCTACACCGCGCTCGCCCAGGGCATCGGCGTGACCAAGATCGGCACCATCGGCATGAAGGACGCCTTCAAGGAGGCGTTCAAGGCTCAGGCCAGCCTGGCAGCCGGGGAGAAGCTGACCGAGGCCCAGCAGCAGAAGCTGACCGCCTCGATGAAGAACCTGGCACCGGCTGCACGTCAGGTCGTCGGGGAAACGGTGAAGCTGTATCCGGCCTTCCAGAAGCTGCGCCTAGGTGTCCAGCAGCGCCTGTTTGCAGGTGTCGCCGGGGTCATGAAGTCCACGGCCGGCCGCGTGCTGCCGCTGCTGACGCGCCAGCTCAACACCGGTGCCACGTCGGTCAACCGGCTCGGCAAGGCGTTCGTGTCCGCCAACACCACCACCCATGCCCTGCGGGACTGGGGCCGGATCATGGGCGCGAACAACACCATCCTCAAGCTGATGGGCTCGGCCGCGATCCGGGCCTTCACCGGCGCACGATCCGCGCTCCTTCCAATGCTGCCGTTCGGTGTCCAGCTCGCCCGGTCGATCAACAACATCGCGTTGTCGTTCGCCCGATGGGCGGCTAGCACCAAGGGCTCGAACCAGATCACCGTGTTCATGCGCGGCGCGTTCGTCTCCGCGAAGCTACTGCTATCGATCGCCAAGAACCTCGCGGTTGCACTCGGCAACATCTTCAAGCAGGGCAAGGGCACCGGGGACTCCCTGCTGGTCCTGATCAACAACCTGACCGCGAGGTTCGCCGCCTGGACGAGTTCCCTCAAGGGCCGCTCGGCGTTGCAGCGCTGGTTCGCTGAGGGCAAGCAGACCATGGTCGAGTTCGGCGGCCTGATCGCCGACATCGCCAAGGCATTCGGTGCCCTGGCCGGTACGTCGGACCCCTCCGACACCATCGCCGGAATCCGGCAGGCCATCGCCCCGCTGCTCGGCCTGCTTCAGCAGATCAACGCCACCGGCGTCGGGCAGCAGGTCATCGACGGCATCGCCCAGATCGGCGCTGCGCTCCAGCAGATGAATGCGGGCGGCGCGGTCGCGTCGTTCGTGTCGTCGCTGGCCTCGATGACTACCACCCTCGCCCACCTGATTACCTCGATCCCCGGTGGAACGCAGGCCGTCGCAAGTCTTGCGACTGTCCTGGGCACGCTGGCCGCGATCCGGTTCGTCGGAACCGTGACCGGCATCAGTTCCGTGGTCGGGGCGCTGGGCAGGCTGGGTGCCGCAGGCGTCAAGTCCCAGGGCGGCGTCGTCGGGACCTTCGACACGATCCGCCTCAAGGGCATGTTGCTGGCCGACTCGATGCGCGGCATCGGAGCCAAGATGGTGTCCGGGCTGTCGACCGCCTGGACCGGTATCGGCGTCGGCGCGATCAACACCCAGTCGAAACTGACCAAGTTCGGCTACACCGTGCAGGAGACGTTCCTCCAGCTCGGCTCCAAGATCGCCACCGGCGTCCGGTCCGCCGGTAGCGCGCTCGCACGATTCGGCAGCGCAGCCGTGCAGACCGGCGCGCGGATCGGGTCGTCCATCGGGTCCGGCGTCGCCACGGCCGGCAGTGCCCTCGGGCGCTACGGCGCGGCGCTTGGGCGCGGCGCGGCAGCCGGTGCCCAGATCATCGCCATGAACGCCCGCGTCGGCGCATCCCTGCTGCTGATGGCCACTCGCTCGGCGCTCGCGACTGCGAAGACTCTCATCATCCGTGCGGCGATGGCCGCGTGGGTGCCGATCCAGTGGGCGCTGAACGCCGCCATGACCGCCAACCCCATCGGGCTGGTGGTGGCCGGGCTCGTTTTGCTGGCCGGAGCGATCTACCTGGCGTGGACCCGCAGCTCCACGTTCCGCAGCGTCGCGATGGCCGTGTTCAGCGCGATCCGTTCCGTTGTCGTCAGCAACCTTCAGGTCGTCCGTTCGGTGATCCAGTCCGTCTGGGCGTGGGCCGGACCCTTTGTTTCCAAGGCTGCTTCGGTCATCGGCTCCGTGATCGGAACCTACTTCCGCCTCTACGCGGCAGTGGTCCGTACCAGCCTCGCCGTGGTCCGCTCGGTCGTCTCGGCCGTCTTCGGATTCGTCCGGTCGTACATCGTCGCTAACGTCCAGGCCGCCCGCTCCGTGGTCGCAGCGGTCTTCGGGTTCATCCGCTCATTCGTCCAATCGTCCGTGCGCGGCGTCCAGTCGGCAGTCGCCGGACTTTTGGCCGTGCGAGCGCGAGCCGCCGAGGCGTTCAACGGTGCCAAGGCCGCTGTCGTTTCGGCGATGAGCGGGCTGAAGTCGGCGGTGCTGTCCGGCGTTTCGTCAGCCGTACAAGCGGTTTCGTCGCTGAAGTCGAAGGTGACCGGTGCCGTGTCCGGCGCGGCCGGGTGGCTCGTGTCGGCCGGTGGTGACCTGATCCGTGGACTGATCAACGGCATCTCCTCGATGGCCGGAGCCGTCGCAGACAAGGCCCGCTCGGTCGTTTCCGGCGCGGTCAAGGCCGCCAAGGATGCCCTGAGCATCAAGTCGCCGTCGCGGGTGTTCATGGTCATTGGCCGCCAGACGATCCAAGGCTTCGTCGCCGGTCTCAACGACTCCGCTGCATCGGCGAGCAAGGTCACTGCGGCGCTGATGAACAAGATCATCGACGCGGCCAACAAGGCGTACGCGACCAAGGGCATCACCAAGGCTCAGCGCGCCGCGATCCTCGCCCAGCGCAACAAGCTGCTTGCCTATGTCTCCAAGGCGTACAGCAAGGTCATCGCGCCGACCGCGAAGAAGATCGATGCCCTCGCTGCCTCGATCACCGCGACCACGGCACGGCTCAAGTCGTTGACCGAAGCCCGCGCCCAGGTGTTCACGAACATCCGCGATGCCAACCTCGGCGGGCGCGACCTGTTCGGCGACCTGATGCAAGGAATCGCCCCGGACCCGGCCGCCGTGATCGCCCGGTTGCAGGCCAACCTGAAGGCGCTGACGGCGTTCCGGACCAAGATCGCCGCCTTGGTGAAGAAGGGCCTCAACAGCGAGGTCATTCAGCAGATCGCCGCCCAGGGCGCGACGGCCGGCGGCCAGATGGCCGACGTGCTGCTCAAGTCCACCCCGGCGCAGATCAAGCAACTCAACTCCACCTATGCCGCGATCGGCACTCAGGCCAGCTCGCTCGGCAACACGGTCGCGGGGGGCATGTATGACGCCGGGATCAGGGCCGCCCAGGGCTTGCTGAAGGGCTTGCAGTCCCAGAAGGCCGCGCTGGAGAAGTACCTCACTGGCCTCGCGAACGCGATGGTTGCGGCGCTGCGCAAGACGCTCAAGATCAAGTCGCCGTCGCGGGTCTTCCAAGACATCGGCTGGAACACCGGCGCCGGTCTCGCGCTCGGTCTGGAGCGCTCACAGTCCCTGGTCGACCGCGCCCAGCTCAGCCTGGCCGGTGTCCTCGGAACCGGTACCCGGCTGCCGGACGGTTTTGGGCCGCAGCTCGCGATCGGTCAGCTTCGCGTGTTCATCGGCGACCGCGAGATCACCGACATCGCCCGCACCGAGGTCAAGGCAGCCACCAGGACCCAGGCGGACAAGACCTTGCGGAGGACCACGGTATGACCAGCTGGACGCAGGTCACCTACGCCCGCCACTCGTGGCAGGAAGTCGCCGACCAGGTCCCGACCTGGCAGGCGCTGAAGGACAACCCCGGCGAGCCCACCGCCATCACGCTCTACGCCGAGCCCCGGCCGGGCAGTGGCGGTGTGCTGCTGGAGGCGTTCGCGCCGTTCCGGTTTAACTGGGCCACCATCACCCGCACCGCGCCGGGTGGTGTGGCTGAGCCGATCCGTGACGGCGTCAACGTCGCGCTCAATGACGGTGGCTGGATCGGGTTCGACTATGAGGCCCCGCTCGGCGTACCGCTGACCTACACCGCGACCTTCACCCGCACCGGCGACCCCGAAACCGTCGTCGCCGCCAGCCCGGCCGTGGTCCTGGACGCTGGCGGGTACGGCCGCGCGTGGCTGTCAAACGCCGTCGACCCCGCGTCGGCTGTGCTCGCGTGGGTCGAAGGGCTCGATGAGATCGAACGGCCGGCCGAAGTCGGCGTGTTCGACATGGTCGGCCGCTCGCTGCCCGTCGTCGTCACCGGCACCCGCGGATCCCGTCGCGGACAGCTCCGCCTCGTCACCGCCACGTTGGACGAGCGCGACGCTCTGTGGGGGCTGCTCGATGACGGCGACGTGCTGCTCTTGCGCACCACCCGCGAGTTCGGCATCGGGAATCTCTACTTCGCCGTCCAGAAGGCCACCGAGTCGCGGGCGACCCGTCTCGGCATGCACCCGGCCCGGCGTTTCGGCCTGGAGTTCGTGGAGACCTCCGCCCCGATCGGCCGCCTGGTGTCGGGGCGCGACAACACCTGGCGGCAGGTCGTCACCGGTGCCGCGACCTGGCAGGACGTCAAGGACCAGCGGGCCGATTGGCTCGACGTTTACCGGACTCCGTTCGCGGTCGGCTGATGTACCCGGTCTCGCAACGGTTCCTCGACGCCGTCCGCCAGTCACACCGCATGGTCGCCTACGTCGACCTGTTCTCCGGCAACCGCCGAGTCAACCGCGTCCCCATCAGCTCCGGATCGGTCAGTCTCGACCGGACATCGCAGGTCCGTGCACAGGTCGATCTCACGATCGCCCGCCGCGACATCGCCGGATTCCTCGGCAACCGCACCCTCACCCCCTACAGCACCGAAGTGCAGGTGCACCGCGGAATCCAGTTCGCAGACGGCAAGGAAGAAACCGTCCCGCTGGCGCGGGCCTTCCTGACCGAAGTCACCTGGGACAGCAAAGAAATGCTGACCGTGCGGGCTTTCGACCGCACCGCCCTCATCGCCGACGCCAAGTTCCCCACCCGGCGCACCATCCAAGGCCCGTCCGCGCTCGACCTGATCGCCATGCTCGCCGCCGAGCCGTGGGCAGCGACGTGGAACGCAGGCACATTCGACCGGCCCGCAACCCTCACCGTCCTGCCTGGTGTTGTCGACAAGCCGGTGCCCGCGACCGAGGTCGATGAGGACCGCTGGAACGCGATCCAGCAACTGGCCTACCAGCTCAACGCCGAGGTCTACGCGGCCTACGACGACTCGCGCTTGATCGTTGCCAAGAGCCCCGAGATGGTCACCCCCGCGCCCGTGTGGGCGGTCGACTTCGGCGCGTCCGGATCGCTGGCCGACTGGGAACAGACCATCAGCCGCGAAACCGTCTACAACGCCGTCTCGGTGCAGGGCAAAGGTGTTCCGCCGTTTGCCGACCCCTACGGCTACGTCGAAGACACCACCCCGACCAGCCCCACCTATGTGCGCACCTTCGGCCGCCGAACCTTGATTCAGCAGGTCGATTACCTCCAAGACTCCGCCGCCTGCCTCGCTGCCGCCCGCCAGCTCCTGGCGCGCTCGCTCGGCCTGTCCTCGTCGGTCGACCTGTCGATCGCCCCCAACCCCGCCTTGCGTCCCGGAGACGCCGTCACCGTGGCCCTCCCAGACGGCAGCACCTCTCTGCGGGTCATCGACAGCCTCGCCATCCCTCTCACTCCAGCGGGCGAGTTCTCCCTCAACACCCGAACCACAGCGATCACCTTGCCCGCCTGAACGGAGGCGTTGTGCCCAATTACACCGCCAAGAACGCACTCCCCTACCCGCTACTCACTGAGCCACCAGACGGCCCCGCCGCGTTCCAAGCCCTTGCCGAACGCATCGAACAGGTGTGGGCCGTCCCGCGACCGGCCGCCGTACTCAAAGCCAAGGACGTACAGAGCATCCCGGCCAACAGCAACGTCCAGATCTTCTACCAAACCCCGCTGGTGAATTCGGGCGGCATGGCCGACCTGCCCAATGGCCGTCTGGTCGCACCGGTCGCCGGGATCTACACCATCGTCGGACAGCTCGCGTTCCAGTACGTCGCCTCGAACGGCACCTACCGTCGCGCGAACCTCAAAGTCGGCGCGACCGATGTCAACTTCCACGCCGTCGACGCCGCCACCGCCAACAGCCTGCCCACCACCGTGCAATGCACCTGGACCGGTCTGTGTGCGGCAGGCGACCCAATCACGCTGTTCGCCTTCCAGAACCACAGCGCAGCCATCGGCACCGTCATCCAGCCCTACTACTGCTCCCTGGCCGGATGGCTCGTTCACGCCACCTAGGAGGCAACCCCGTGGCATGGATCAGTTTCCGCGCCTCCCGCGCCGACAACACCATCTACTGGCAAGTCGTCCCCGCGCCCGTCGATGGCGACGACCGGCTCAACATCGAGATCCCCGACCCGATGGTCAACAACGCCGCCGCGATCGAGCGACTGATCGCTTCGGCGATCCAGGCCGAGTTCTGCGGCGGATGCGACGGCGCGACCGTCAGCCTCGGACAGCCCTGGGGCGGCGCCGGATACCACTCGGCCGAATGCCCTTGGTACTACGGCTGGACCGTGCGCGACCAGCCCTGGGCCACGAGAAACCTCACTCCGGAACCAACACCGGAAACCCCACCTGAGTAAGGAGAAACCGCCCATGGGCGTGTTCGAAAGCAACCCTCGCACCGGGCCTGACTACCCAGCCCCGACCGCCGAGCCCACGCAGGCCGGAGCGCTGCCCGACCCCAACCAGCTCGGCGAGCCCGCCACGGCCGGCACCGAGCCGGAGGCCGAGGTCACGCAGGTCATCGAGCCCGAGCCTCCGGTCGAGACAGACACCGAAGTTGGGACCGACGAGGAGCCCGACACCACGCCGGACGAGACGGACCACTGATGGCAGCCCCCGCCAAGTACGGACCCAACCCGCACGCCGGAGCCTCGGTCAACAACGCACAAGCCCGCGGCTGGGGCACCGGCTGGCCGCACGCCCAAACCTCCAAGATGACCACTGTCACGGCGGCCGGAGTGAAGGTCAGCGTTCGCCGCGAGGTCGCCGCCCTCGTTCAGACCTTGCTACTGGTCACCGAGAAGTACGGCTACGACGTCAAGGCCGGTCAGACCTGGGGTTTCGCGAACCGGCCCATCGCGGGCACCAAGACCGCCAGCAACCACAGCTGGGGACTGGCCGTCGATGTGAACTCGATTCCGAACAGACAGGGCACGCCGTTCAAGAGCGACCTTCCCCCGAAGGTCGTCAGCGCCTGGGAATCGTGCGGCTTCTACTGGGGCGGCCGGTACACCAAGGCCAAGCCCGACCCGATGCACTTCGAGTACATCGGCACCCCCAAGACCGTCGCCACGCACCTGGCCAAGGCCAAGGCGATGCTGACGCCGGTGGTCGCGCCTCCGCTCGACCTGTCGCTGCTCATGAAGCAGTGGCGCATCGACAAGGGCAAGAAGCCCACCGAGACCCTCAGCGCTTCCGAGAAGCACTGGATCGGCTGGTACCGCCGCAGCTACGCCATCTTGCTCACCCGCAAGGGCGTGAAGTTCAACGGCTCCGAGTCCTTCGTCAGCCTCACGACCCGATTCCAGCGCGCCTACGGCCTCGCTCCGGATGGCGTCCCTGGCCCCAAGACCGCCGACATGCTGCGCCGTCTTGCGGGCTACCGCGTCCAGCCCTGACCCACGTACACCCCCGTCCCTCCTCGAGTAACCGAAGGGAGGTTACTCACCCATGCTCTGGAAGAGAGAACCCGCGCTGTTCCTCGGTGCCGTCCAGGCCGTCGTAGCGCTGGCGGTCGCGTTCGGACTCCACCTGTCCACCGTGCAGACCGGCTCAATCCTCGCCGTCACCGCCGCCATTCTCGCCCTGATCACCCGGTCCCAGGTCACGCCCACCGCGGCCCTGCCGCCGGCCGAAACCGAAGTCCCCACCACGGACGAGTTCTGAGCGGAGCCAACCCATGCTGAACGACCGGGTCCGCACCATCCTCATCGTCGCCGTGTCCCTGGTCTGGGTGGCCAACTACACCGCCAGCATCATCAACCCGAACTACAAACCCGACCCCGCCATCAACGCACCCTTCCTCGCCGTCATCGGCGCGCTGGTGGCGAGCGGTCGCGGCGGCGGGAAGTCAGACCCCAAGCCGCCCAAGGAGGACGAGAGCGAATGACCGCTCAGACCTACGCCCAGGCAGCGCTCCTGTGGGGCATGCTCGGCTTCCTCGCGGGCTACCTGACCAGCTCCGCCTGGCAGGCAGCCACCGACAAGTTCCGGGGAGGACACCGGCGACCACGCGCAGCACTCGGCGCGCTCGTCCTGATCCTCGCTGTCGTCATGACCATCCAGAACTACCTCTACCAGCGCGACCGGTCCCGCTCTATCGAGTGCCAAGCCCAATACAACCTTGCCTTCTCCCGAGCCCTGGCCGAGCGGTCCAAGATCGCTGACGACGACCGAGCCAACCAGAACCTGCTGGCCCGCACGATCGCCCGCAGCCCCGAACGGGAAGTCATGATGAAGGCGCTCGATGCCTACCTGCGCCAGCAGGCTGCCAATGACGCAGAGCGCAGGGCTAATCCACTGCCTCCGGTGCCAACCGGACAGTGTGGAATCTAGGCGTCGTCCCAGGACTCACGCCAGCCGTACTCGTTGGACCACGACCCCGCGAGATCCTTGAGCGTTTGACGCAAGCAAGAAAGGTCCGGGGAGTCCGAGTCGTGGGCTTCTCCGTACCGGACCAGGATGTGGCGTATCGCGTCGCATTGCCTACGCATGTCGAGCGCCCAGCGCAAGAAAGCCGCGCCGTGCGCCCCGTCCTGGTACTCGCGGGACTCGATCGCTACCTGGTTCTCACGGCCGGTCAGTTGATGTGCAACGAACGAGAACAGAGCATCCCCGCGAATGTCCGGAAGAGCAGGAGCGGGCCTACTGAAGTGCAGATCGATCCAGCCCTGAGGCTGCCGATCACCAAGCACCCGCCGCACATCTCCGATTCCACGACTCCCCATGACAGCATTGGAACATATGTTCGAGACTGAGTCGAGGTCAGTTGTTGTTGGCTTCGGGCTGCGCGACGAGATAGGCGAACGTGCGAACCGCGTCCACCAGGGTTCCAGCGCTCACGCAGCACCACTGATCGAACAGAGGCTCCCGGCGCGGGCTATCCGGGTAACGGCCGGCCTCCCAAGCGCGACTGAGCAAGTCCACGAAACGGTTCTCCCAGTCCTCCGTGTCCCGCCGCGTACCGTGCTCCCGACGATCCAAGGCCAGCAGCTTTCCGAGTTCATGACCATCAACCCCCTTCGGCCAGGCGTCACGCTGCGGCAGAAGAACTGTCTTGAGCGCAAGTTCGGCAGCGTGGTTGGCCGCGAAGACCAGCGGTCGCCCCAACAGCCAACCTGAATGACCGCCCGCTTCCTTCGACGCGTATTCGGCCATCACGCCGAGGGCGGCTAGGTGCTGATCCCGAACCTCAGACCACTTGGACTCCTCGTTGGGAAATCCATCCCAGTCGAGCGACAGGCAGCACGAGTCGTCGGCGTGATCACCTTCGCTGTCCTCCCTCGAGAAGAAGAGCTGGTTCAACTCCGGCAAGTGGATCGTCATACCGATGACCCTAGCTCTGTGGCGACCCTGGTCAGCGTCGCCAGCCCGGACCTGCCTGCCGGAGGGGCCTCGCGCCTCGACGCTGTGCGGGCGACGGCTACACCCACCGGTGACTGCGGGCCGGGGCTGGCGACACCAATAGTCTGCCCCGAATCCGCTCAGCAGGTTGCAAGTTATCCACAGGGCGTCAGGACGCCGCCCACTCTGCAAGCACGGTCGAGCTGAGTCGCTTGTCGTACCGGAGCTGCTTTCCTGCATTGAGTTGCTTCGCGAGGTCGGCCAGGTCCAGGGGACTCTTCCCAGGCCACTCGTTACGGATTGCCTCGACGGCGAGCTGTTCGGGGATGAGCTGATGGCCGTGACTACGCATGTAGACGAGCGCGTGGACTGCTGACGATCGTTCCCGCGGATCGATGAGCCCCTGATTTGGCACCGCTACTAGCTGGGAGATCCCGCGGACCATCGCCTTGATGGCCGAACTTGCCTCAGGGACCTGCGGAACAGGCTCGCCGTCTAGAAGCTCCGCGTCGTGGGCGGTAATCCACGGCGCATGAATCTCGAACCCACGGACCGCGACGAGACCGTCAAGCCCAGACTCCCGCTCGATGCCGAGGATCTCGTCCAGGTGCAGGCACCACGCGATGACCACTCCAGTTCGCGCCCGCGCGGTGTACCGGGTATGCCGATGGCCCGTGATTCCGATAGGTAGGCCAGCCTTCGCGAGGAAGGGTGACGCGTCGATGTCAGCGGTACTGGGACCGATGATCGTGACCTTGTCGCCCCCTGCCCATACCCTCGCAAGATCGAACGACTCAGGTAGGTCGATGTGCGGTGAGATGTAAGCGCGGCGCATGTGACGAGAATAGACCCGAACGCCCCCACTCCATCCCGACAGTTGGAGTGGGGGCGTTTCGTCGTTCAGGCTGCTAGTTGGACATTCGTGCCCTGCGCCAGGCGCTCGGCGTAGATGCCGTAGGGATCACCGTTCTCCCGCGCCCAGACGAACAGCTCCGACGCCGTCGAGGCGATGTCCGCGTGACTCCGGCTCGCGTGGCCACCCATCATCTCAATATCCGTCTGGGCGCAAACCGGGCACACACGACCGAAGGCATCGGCCGAGGAGTCGAAGCCGTGCAGGTCCTTGAGGTGCTTGGTGAATGCAGAGCTGGCTGCATAGTCGAGCACACACCAAAGGCATTGGTGTCGCCTGTGGGCACCCTCGGTCGGCTTCCGCCCCTTGCGGGAGCCAGTAGCCGCCGCCACCATCGCATTGTGTTGCGCGCTGTTCGGCTTCACACGGCCGGCCTTCGCCTCACTCGGTACCGGGCGACCAAACTCGGCTAGGAACGCACGCATCTGCGCCATACTCATGTTCTCATCGCACGGGTTGCAGGTATCTGCGAGCCGTGGCCTGTCGTTGAGTGCGTAGGTGCGCTCCTCTGCCGGGTGCTCCTCACTGCCACCGTGGTTGTCGCACCAGCGCTCGATCACGACCCTCGACCCCATCAGCCGACCTTCCGCAGTCGCGGGCGTTCACGCTCGCCGTCGTCGACGCTCATCACCATCAGCCTCAACTGGCCGTTGCCATCTTCATCAATCCGGCCCATGCCGGGCTCAAGGAGGTAGCCCTCTAGGTACTGCGCAGACGTGCGGTGCAAGACCTTGCCGGTGAACGGATGAATGGTCAGTTTCCGGATCACCTTCTTGCATCGTGTGCATCGCTGGATCTGTTGCAGTGGGTACCGCCACTCGAAAGCTCCGGCGATCCGGCCTCGGATCTTCGGGTCCTCCGTTAGCGGTCTGGCCGCCCAGCCATCCCACCAGTGGTTGCGACTCGTGCGGCATTTGAGGACGCCCTGACTCTTGCCCTCGGCCCACGATGCAACCTCGTCCGGGTCGGCCCATTCCGAGTTCATCTAGGGGTGCTCCCTTCCGGTGCTGTAGTTGCTAGGTAAGTGCCTATCGCAAGGCACCCTCCCTGACCACAAAATCGGTCAGAGAGGGTGCCAAATGTGGACAGGGATGGACAACTAGCTTGCGAGCACCATGTCCTCGCGGGTAAGCGGAGCCTTGCGATTACGCTTCCGGCTGGTCGCCGCCAGGATGCGATCGCGGAAGCCACGGCAGATGTGGCCGTAGGTGTCCCAGGTGACCTGAATCGAGCTGTGACCCATCATCACCGAGACATCGCCGATCGGAACATTCCCGGTCAGAAGGTTGCTGGCGTACGCGTGCCGCAGATCGTGGAACCTGCACTCCCCGTCGAACCCATGCTCGTTTGCTCGTGCGACAAGCCGGGTCCAGACCTTGCAACGCGTGTCCGGTCGCTTCAGGCCGCCGAACTTGGCCGGGAAGATGAACCGCTTGCCGTGGGCCTCGTGATGGGCCTTGAGGCGTCTGGCCAGCTCGACAGAGCAGGGGATGTCGCGAACTCCCTGCTCAGTCTTCGGCGATCCGACACCCCATCCGCTACCCACACGGGTCGCGGTCTGCCGTACCTCGATCCATGCCTGCTGCCCCTTGATCTTTACGTGCTTGGGCTCCAGCGCTGAGACCTCGCCACTACGTAGACCGGTCTCCCACACCAGATCCATCTCAAGCCGCATATCCTCGTCAGGCTCAACACCCATGATGTGTCGTCCGCGATGGATCACCGTCACCGCGCAGGCGCGCAGGATCTCGAACTCATCCTCGGTGATGTACCGGGCGATGCTCTGCGACTTGCGCCGCTTCGGGATCACGACCACGTCGCAGGGGTTTTCCGGGATGACCTTGGCCACCTTGCGCGCGAAGTTCATGACCGCCTTGGCCAGCACCATCCCCGCACGAGGGTCGCCCTGGCTGCGTAGGTAGTTCCACAGCTCGCGGGCGTCGCGCTCCTCGATCTCCTCTACTGGCCTATCCCACCAGTGCTTGAGCTGCTTGATGTGGAAGCCGTAGGCACGGACCGTCGAATCCTTGTGATACGGGTGTTCTGCGATGAATCGCTCGTACATCTGATAGAAGGTCGGCCCCGTCTCCGGCTCCGGCAACGGCCGGCTGCGCTCCGGGTAGACGATGCTCCTGTCGAGGACAATCGGGTCGTTGTCGTAGACCATGTGGCCGCGCTCTGCCACAGCCCGGCTCAACTTCCTCAAGCCCTCGAAGTCGTCCCAGGTCACCCGCTGTGGGGCACCACCTCGTTTACCCCCGTAGGTCCATCGGACCGTCCAAGAGGTGACCTTCCCTGTCGATCTGGACAGGTTCTGAATCGGCTTACTAGCCATGCTTGTGCTCCCGCTCTGTCAGCGCCCAGTTGATGGCTGGGCTGGGCTGTTGATGGCAGCCCTACGGGAAGCCTACCGATTCGTAGGTCGTTGGTAGGTCGATTTCTAGACGGGAAGAGCCGAATCGGCCCTATTTACTCAGAGACCGAGACTGCGGCCGATGAGTTCCTTCATGATCTCGTTCGAACCCGCCCAGATCTTGGTGACGCGCGCGTCCCGCCAGGCCCGCGCGACCCGGTACTCGTTCATGTACCCGTAGCCGCCGTGCAGCTGGACGCAGGCGTCCAGGATGTCGTTCTGTACCTGTGCACTCCACCACTTCGCCTTGGCCGCGTCCACAGCCGACAGCCGGTCCTCGTCGTGCGCGACCACCGCGTTGTCGACGTACGCCTGGGTCACCTCGGCCTTGGTGACCAGCTCGGCGATCAGGAACTTGTTGTACTGGAAGGAGCCGACCGCCTGGCCGAACGCCTTGCGCTGCTTCACGTACTCGATCGTCTCGGTCAGGATCTGGGCGGCGTGCGCGATGTTGGAGACCGCCGCGCCGATCCGCTCCTGGGCCAGCCGCTCCATCATGTGGATGAAGCCGCGGTCGATGGTGCCGAGCACGTTCTCGTCCGGCACGAAGACGTCCTCGAAGAACAGCTCCGAGGTGCCGGACTCGGTCTGGCCGACCTTGTCCAGCTTGCGGCCGCGACCGAAGCCCGTCATGCCCTCCTCGACCGCGAACAAGGTGATGCCCTTGGCGCCCTTGCTCGGATCGGTGCGGGCCGCGGTGATCACCAGGTCGGCCATGTCGCCGTTGGTGATGAAGGTCTTCGACCCGTTCAGCACCCAGCCGCCGTCGGCCTTCTTCGCGGTGGTCTTCAGCGCGGCCAGGTCGGAGCCGCCGGACGGCTCGGTCATCCCGATCGCGGCGATCAGCTCGCCGGAGCAGAACTTCGGCAGCCAGCGCTGCTTCTGCTCCTCGGTGCCCAGGTCGACCAGGTACGGCGCGGAGCAGTCGTAGTGGATCCCGAAGCAGCTCGACAGCGAGGCCGAGACCTTGGAGACCTCCTCGGCGAACACCGCGTTGAACCGGTAGTCGCCGACCGACGAGCCGCCGTACTCCTCCGGCACGTCGAGCCCGAGGAAGCCCTGCTTGCCGGCCTCCAGCCAGGCGGCCCGCTCGATCGTCTTCTCCTCGAGGAACTGCTCCATCCGCGGCACCAGCGAGCGATCGCAGTACTCCTTGGCGCTGGCCCGGAAGGCGTGGTGGTCCTCGTTGAAGATGATCCGTTCCATCGCGCGTCCTCCCGAGAAGTGAGCCTGAGATCACGCCGCCGCCCGGTCCAGCGGGTGGCTAAGCGCTTGCTTAGCTTCGCGAATCTAGGGCATTGTGTCAACGTGTCCGCAGTCACCAGTCCCCTCGCGTGGGAGCACGTCCAGCCCGCCGCCGCCCGCCGCCTGCTGGTCGGCGCCATCGAGGCGTTCGCCGAGCGCGGCTTCCAGGCCACCACCACCCGCGACATCGCCTCCCGGGCGGACATGTCGCCGGCCGCGCTCTACGTGCACTACCCGTCGAAGGAACGCCTGCTCTTCGAGATCAGCCTGTACGGCCACCGCGCCGCGCTGGAGATCCTCACCGCGGCCAACGACGCCGACTCCCCGACCTCTCGTCTGCGCGCGATGGTCTCCGCCTTCACCGCCTGGCATGCCGAGCACCACACGATCGCGCGCGTGGTCCAGTACGAACTGGCCGCACTCAGCCCCGAACACTTCACCGAGGTCGCCGCGATCCGCCGCGCCATCTCCACACTGATCGAGAAGGTCCTCGCGGACGGCGTCAGCGAGGGCACTTTCGCCGTACCGGACCTGCCGGGCACGACCCTCGCGGTGCTGTCCCTGTCGATCGACGTGGCCCGCTGGTACGACCCAAGGCGCAGCGCATCCCCCGAGACACTCGGCGCCACGTACGCCGACCTGGCTTTGCGGATGGTCCAGGCCTAGTCCGCGCCGGCATCATCCGGCACCCGCACCCTCACCCTCGCCCGGCGCCCTGCCGACCAGGCTCCGCGCTGACCACCTCTACGCAGTCCCACACCCGGCCGCGCCCCACACCCGCCGCCCGGCGTCCTGCGCCCCGCACCCGGCATCCGCGCCCCCGTACCCGCCGCCCTTGCCCGGCATCCGCGCCCGCGCGCCCCCGCGTCCTGCGCCCCGCACCCCGCACCCCGCGCCCTGCGCCCTGCGCCCTGCCGACCAGGCTCTGCGCTGACCACCTCGACGCAGTCTCACCAACCTCGGCACGTGCGAAGGCCCGGCTCCCCCACGGGAAGCCGGGCCTTTCAGCTACAGATCAGGCCTGCAGAGCAGCCTGTACGTCGAGGTGGATGTCCACCTTGTCACCGATCAGCAGCTTGCCACCCTCGAGCGGCACGTTGAAGTCGATGCCCCAGTCCTTGCGGCTGATCTGGGTCGAGGCCTCGAAGCCGATGATGGTCTGGCCGTACGCGTTCTGCTCCACGCCGAGGAACTCGACGGCGAACTCGATCGGCTTGGTGACGTCCTTGATGGTCAGCTCGCCGGCCAGGATGTAGTCGTCACCCTCGGGCTTGAAACCCGTGGTCGTGAACGACATCTTCGGGCTCTTCTCGGCGTCGAAGAAGTCGCCGGAGCGCAGGTGGCCGTCGCGCTGCTCGTTCCGGGTGTGCACGGAGGCGAGTTCGACCGACACGTCGGCGGTCGACTCCTCGAGCGAGTCCTTGACGATGATCTCGCCGGAGAACTCCTGGAAGGTGCCGCGGACCTTGGTCATCAGGTGCCGGACGGTGAAGCCGATCTCGGTGTGCGCCACGTCGAGGGCGTAGGTGCCGGAAACCAGGCCGGGGATCGTGGTCGTGGCGGTGCTCATGGGGGTGGGTCCTTTCGAAACGGTAAGCCAGTCGGGGGCGTCGCTGTCGCTGTGCTGGTGATTCGGGTTGAAGCATCAACCAACGAGCTCGACACTAGAGAGGAACTGTTTAAAAGTCAATTACATTCCCGGTACACTGTCCGGGTGACGATGACGACTGGGACCCGGTGGCTTGACTCCGAGCAGCAGGTGGCGTGGCGCGCGTACCTGCTGGGCACTGCGCGCTTGATGGCCAAACTCGACGACGATCTCCGACAGTTCGGCCTGGGCATCAACGACTACGAGATTCTGGTCCGGCTCTCCGAGGCGCCCGAGCGGCGGCTCCGGATGGCGGAGCTGGCCGACCGCCTGCACCAGAGCCGCTCCCGCCTGACCCACACGGTCGGCCGCCTGGAGGCAGCCGAACTGGTCCGCCGGACGTCCTGCAAGAGCGACAAGCGCGGCGTGTGGGCCGAGCTCACCGACGCCGGCATGACGCTCCTCGACCACGCCGCGCCGTTCCACGTCGAAGGCGTCCGGGAGAACCTGGTCGACCTCGCCTCCCCCGAGGACTTCGCCGCCGTCGGCCGAGTCTTCGACGCCGTCTCCGAACACATCGGCCAGCGCTAGCCTTAATTCCTTGTTGGGTGACAGGCGCGCCTCGACGCTCGCCTGTCACCTTCCTCACCGACGCGATCGCCAGCCTCTTATCAGGGCCTGAAGCTGTCGGCCCTTCGCAGTACCGTCTGCTCATGGACGGACTGACAATCCAAGTGACCTCCGTGACCATCACCACCCCGGATCCCCGCGCGCTCGCGGCCTTCTACTCCCGCCTGCTGAGCCAGCCGGTCACCACCGAGGAAGGCCCACGCCCCGGCGCCCCACCCACCGACGGCTGGGCCCAGATCCGCCCCATCATCGGCCCAACCCTCAACTTCGAATACGAAGCCGAGTGGACCCCACCCCAATGGCCGAGCCGCCCCGGCACCCAGCACGCCACTCAACACCTCGACATCCACGTCAACAACCTCGAGGCAGCCGTCAACCACGCCCTCGCCTCAGGCGCCACCCTCGCCAACCACCAACCCCAAACCGACGTCCGAGTCCTGCTGGACCCCGCCGGCCACCCTTTCTGCCTCTTCACCTGAACCACTGGTATCCGCAGAGCCTCCACCTCACCCGGCGACTGCTCGGCACAGCCATCGCCGAGCTACCATCCCGCCCCGGCAGCAGCTCGGCACCCCCACCGCCAAGCCCCACCTGGCAGCACCTCGGACACCCCACCGCCAAGCCGCTCTCCGCCCGGCGACCGCACGCCACCCCAGCCGCCAAACCATCTCCTCCGCACGCCACCCCGCCGCCAAGCCCACCCCACCCGACAGCAGCTCGGCATCCCCACCACGAGCCGCCACTTCACCCGGCGACCGCGTAGCACCCCCGCCGCCTAGCCCCACCCCGCCCGACAGCAGCTCGGCATCTCCACCGCCGAGCCACCATCTCGCTCGGCGACTGTCCACCACCCCGTCGCCATGCCGCCGCCTCGCCCAGCGACTGGTCGACACCGCCTATCGCCAAGCCACCACCTCACCCGGCGACCGAACGCGACTCCCATCGCCAAGCCGCACCCCCACCCGGCGACCGCTCGGGACCGCCATCGCCAAGCCACCACCTCGCCCCGCGACCGCACGCCACTCCCACCGCCAAGCCACACCCCCACCCGGCGACCGCTCGGGACCGCCATCGCCAAGCTGCCACCTCACCCCGCGACTGCTCGCCGCCGCCATCACCGCGCCACCCAACGGACCCCTGCCGGATGATCTCGACGGACCTCATGCAGGAACGCAAAGAGCCCCGCCGGATGATCCCGGCGGGGCTCTGCTGCTTGCTGCGCTTGCTGCTGCGCCTCGCTCTGGCGGCTGGGTCAGTCGCGGGTGAGCTTGCGGTAGGTGACGCGGTGCGGGCGCGCCGCTTCGGCGCCGAGGCGCTCGATCTTGTTCGCCTCGTAGGCCGCGAAGTTGCCCTCGAACCAGAACCACTTGGACGGGTCCTCGTCGGTGCCTTCCCACGCCAGGATGTGGGTCGCGACGCGGTCCAGGAACCACCGGTCGTGGGAGATCACCACGGCGCAGCCCGGGAACTCGAGCAGCGCGTCCTCTAGCGACTGCAGCGTCTCGACGTCCAGGTCGTTGGTCGGTTCGTCGAGGAGCAGCAGGTTGCCGCCCATCTTCAGGGTCAGGGCCAGGTTCAGCCGGTTGCGCTCACCGCCGGACAGGACGCCGGTCGGCTTCTGCTGGTCCGGGCCCTTGAAGCCGAACGACGCGACGTACGCGCGGCTCGGCATCTCGAAGTTCGCGACCTTGATGTAGTCGAGCTCGTCCGACACCATCTGCCAGACCGTCTTCTTCGGGTCCAGGCCGCCGCGGGACTGGTCGACGTACGAGATCCGGACCGTTTCGCCCAGCTTCAGGCTGCCGTTGTCCGGGGTCTCCTCACCGACGATCATCCGGAACAGCGTCGACTTGCCGACGCCGTTCGGACCGACGACCCCGACGATGCCGGCCCGCGGCAGCGAGAAGTTCAGCCCGTCGATCAGTACGCGATCGCCGAAGCCCTTCTCCAGCTTGTTGGCCTCCATCACCGTGCTGCCCAGTCGCGGACCGGCAGGGATGTTGATCTCGTCGATGTCGCGCGGCTTGGAGCGCTCGGCCTCGGCCGCGAGCTCCTCGTACCGGGCCAGCCGGGACTTGCTCTTGGTCTGCCGGGCCTTCGCGTTCGACCGGACCCACTCGAGCTCGCGCTCCAGGATCTTCGCCCGCTTCGCGTCCTTCTGCCCCTCGACCACCAGCCGCTGCTGCTTGGTCTCCAGGTACTTCGAGTAGTTGCCCTCGTACCCGTAGGTCTTGCCGCGGTCCAGCTCCAGGATCCACTCGGCCACGTTGTCCAGGAAGTACCGGTCGTGGGTGATCGCCAGTACGGCGCCCGGGTACTTCTGCAGGTGCTGCTCCAGCCAGAGCACCGACTCGGCGTCCAGGTGGTTGGTCGGCTCGTCCAGCAGCAGCAGGTCGGGCTGCTGCAGCAGCAGCTTGCACAGCGCGACCCGGCGGCGCTCACCACCGGACAGGTTGTCCACCAGCACGTCCGGCGGCGGGCAGCGCAGCGCGTCCATCGCCTGCTCCAGTTGAGCATCGACGTCCCACGCGTTGCTGTGGTCGAGGTCGGTCTGCAGGTCGCCCATCTCGGCGAGCAGCGTGTCGTAGTCGGCGTCGGGATCGGCCAGCTCGGCGGAGATCTCGTTGAAGCGGTCCAGCTTCTTCTTGGTGTCGCCGACCCCTTCCTCGACGTTCTCCAGCACGGTCTTGCCCTCGGTCAACGGCGGCTCCTGCAGCAGGATCCCCACCGTGGCGCCCTCGGCCAGCCGCCCCTCGCCGTTGTTGGGCTGGTCCAGCCCGGCCATGATCTTGAACAACGAGGACTTGCCGGTGCCGTTCGGCCCGACCACGCCGATCTTCGCGCCGGTCAGAAAGTTCAGCGTGACGTCGTCGAGAACGACCTTGTCACCATGGGCCTTCCGCACGTTGCGGAGCGTGTAAATGAATTCCGCCATACCCCCGAGCCTATGCGCTACCCCCCACCGTCTCCCAACCGAGTACCCCACGCCGACCAGCCCGGTACTCCAGGCGGAGATCCCGAGTACTCCGCACAGAGACAAGACGCCGTACGCCGCCGACCAACACCGACGTACGGCAGCCTTAAAGAAGCTGTGGCAGGCGCCTGCCATAGCCCGCTCTCCAGGCAACCTGTCCGCAGGAGAGCTCAAGCAACCTGTTGAAGTGGTGGCACCCGGAGGTCGGGCTCGTCGGTCGCGGTGTCGAACTGGTTGCGGGCAGGCGATCTGGTGAAGATGGCGGTGCCCAGCGACAGGTCATGGCCGACCGAGGTCGCCTCGATCACCATCCGGGACTGGGGATTGCCGGCCTCGTCCTTCCATTCGGTGGTGCGGAAACGGCCGGCGACCACCACCGGCTGGCCGCGCATCATGGACTGCTGCACGTTGCCGGCCAGCGCCCGCCAGCACTCGACGGTGAACCAGTTCGTCGGCCGGTCGGTCCAGACCGCGGTGTCGTTGTTGTACTGCCGTGGGGTCGCCGCCAGCCGGAACGAGGCGACCGAAACTCCTTCGGAGATCTCCTTGAACCGGATATCGCTGCCGATCCAGCCCTGCACGGCCAGATGTGTCTCACTCATCGTCATCACCCTCCTGGTGTCGTGAACTGCCTACACCAGAGAAGATGCCGCGAATTCGCCCGATCCCGGAGACGACTTCAGAGCCTGGGGACAACCTAATCTCAGTCGACCTCCTCGAGCACATCACCGCGATCCAGCGCCAGGTGAGCCAGACCGGCGAAGAGGTCCGGGTGACGCTCCGGCGCAGCTACCAGGCCCAGGTCGAGGAGGTCTGGGACGCGATCACCCTCAGCGGCGATGGCGAGACCACAGATCTCCAGATGGACCACTCGGTACCGGCGGCCTTCGGCGGCCCGAGCGGCGCGCTCTACGTCGGCCCCGGCTGGGACGGCGCTCTTCGGCCTAGCCCTCTACCTCGAAGGCAAGGTCGAAGAGGGGCAAGATCCCAGAGGGATGGCCAACTCCCCCGAGACGCTGGAGTTCTCGGCCCACTCGATCCGCGCATGGACCCAAGCAGTACGAGACTCCGAGCTGGTCACCGAAGACGAGCTACGGCCCGCCATCGAAGCAGCCGTCAGCCAATTCACGCCCGGATCGCCGATCGAAGATTTTCTTTAAAGCCATGCAGTCAGGCCGCGCGACCCGCGCGGCTCTTGGCCCGAGCCATCCGCAACAGATAGAGCGGCGTCGGCGGCACCCACCCGAGCTGCTTGGCCTGAGTCAGGTCATCGCGATTGGCCCAGTGCTCCAGCACCAGCCCACTCTCCACCCTGAACCAGTGCGACTGAGTGGCCGCGAACGTCTTCCCCGTCGGCGGAAACACCGTGTCGATCGCCCCAGCCTCGTTGTAGGTAACGAAAGGCGCGACATGCCGCCCGCTCATCGTCGAGTTCACCGCCACCAGGTCGCCGTCCGCCACCGAGTGATGGATCTCGTAGCGCAGCTCGGCGAACGCCTCCCGCAGCCACAAAGCCGTGGCATAGAACCCAGCGGGCCCCGGTACTCGCGACGACGGCGGCTGCACCACGTTCTCCCGATCCACCGCGGCCGGATGAACGAGCTCCTCGAAGTCACTGGCACTACCGTCGGCCATGGCCAGGATGCTTCTGATCACCACGGATCCCAGGTCACTGTTCATCGCCCCTCCCAGATTAGATACAGTTAGACTGTCCCCAAAATATTGGATCGGTGCATGACAGAAGTCAAGAGGCCGTACGACGCCTCCGGCCGGCAGCAGCGCGCCCGCGCTCGCCGACGGGCCGTAGTACTGGCTGCGCGGGAACTGTTCGAGCGAGACGGCTTCCGGGCCACCACGATCGCCGATGTGGCCAAGGCGGCCGGAGTCTCGGCCGAGAGCATCTACAAGGGTTTCGGGACGAAGGCGGCGCTCGCGAAGGCCGTCTTCGACCAGGTGCTTGCCGGCGACGACGAGCCCGTACCGATCGCCCAGCGAACCGAGTCGCAGGACGTCCAGGCAGAGCCCGACGTACGCCGCAAGCTAGCGCTCTACACCGCTGGGCTGGCCCAGCGGCAGGCCCGCTCGGCCAAGGTCCAGATCCTCATCCGCGACGGCCGCCACACCGACGACACCCTCGAAGAGCTCTGGCAGAACCTGCTGACCGAGCGCCTCACCGGCATGGGCCTGTGCGCCGCCCACCTCGTCGACACCGGCCAACTCCGCCAGGGGATCGACCACGCCGAAGTACGCGATGTGTTGTGGACCTGCATCTCGGTCGAGCTATACGAACTGCTCGTCCTGCAACGCGAGTGGACTCTCGACCGCTACACAGCCTGGATCACCCAGGCCATCACTGCGGCCATCTGCCCGTAGAGGTCAGCCGCGGGCGATGGCCAGCTTGTCGCGGCAGACCGTGTACGCGTCGAGCTCGTCGCGGGCCGGGGCAACGACGTGGCTGTCGGCAACCTTCTCCAGCTCGCTGCGAAGCGCCTTGGCCACTAGGCGAGCCCGGCGGTTGGCGCCGCTCGTCGCGAAGAGGCGGCAGGCCACCGAGACCGCTACCCCTAGCAGCGCGCCGCCGATGAGCATGATCGTCGCGTACGGGATGCCCTCCCACTTGGGCAGCGTCAGGTCCTGCAGTTGCAGGAAGCCGACCAGTACGAGCCAGACCGCGCCACCGAGGGCAACCAGGAACAGCAGCCACTGCAGGAAACGCGCTGCGGCCCACCAGCCAGGGGTGTTGTTGGCGCCGAGGTCAGTACGCGCGACTGCCTGATCCAGCTCGTCGCCGAGAGACTCCTCGCGGCGGCGGATCGCAGTACGGACTGAATCGGCCCACGGGCGGGACAGACCGGCTGCTGCCTTGTTCGTGATGTTCCGTACTGCGGTGTCCATCCGCGCGCGTTGCACAGGTGTTGCTGCCGGCAACGAAGAGCGAGCGATCGACACCTCGTTGGACGCGGACTTCCGCAAAGCCTTGTTCTGCTGGCCCAAATGCAAGCGCCGCAACGGATCCGGGCGGAACCGGCCCAGCCACTTAGTGACCGGCCATCCAGTCGCAGCGGTCGCGCGCTGCAAGTAGGACCGGCGTACGGCCTCCACCACCACCGGTACGCCGCTGGCGTCCGACAGCGAGTCCACCAGCTCGGTGATGTCCGACTTGGCGATCTCCGGCGTCTTGGCGTTGCCGCACTGGCTCGCCATCCGGTCGGCGACCCGGTCCACGTCGGCGGCGAGCCGCTCCCGCGCGGCGCGCTTGGCGTTGACCCGCTTGACCAGCAGGGCGCGCAGATCGTCCAGCCCGTCGCCGCTCATCGCCGAGGTCGCCACCAGCTGCGGGTTCTTGAGACCGTCCGACTTGAGCAGCCGGGTCAGGTCGGCCAGGCAGCTCTTGCGCTGCGCGTCGGTCAGCTTGTCCGCGTGGTTCAGCGCGAACGCCATCACCGACGAGTGCGACGCGTACGGCTTGATGTAGCGGTTGTGCAGCGCGGCATCGGCGTACTTCTGCGGATCGACCACCCAGACCAGTACGTCGACCAGCTCGACCAGCCGGTCCACGATCAGCCGGTGCTCGACCTCGGTCGAGTCGTGGTCGGGCAGGTCCAGCAGGACGAGCCCGTCCAGGTCCTCGGACTGCGCGCCCTCCAGCGAGCTGCGGTGCTGCACCTGGTGCCGGCGCGGGATCCCCAGCCAGTTCAGGAGTTCACCAGCGGGCTCCTCGCCCCAGACACAGGCGAGTGGCATCGAGCTGGTCGGTCGCCGGGTCCCGATCGCTGCCAGGTCGAGCCCGGTCAGCGCGTTGAACAGCGACGACTTACCCGAACCGGTCGCACCGGCCAACGCCACCACCGTCAGATCGCCGGACATCCGGAGCCGTTGGCTGGCCCGGTCCACGATCTGTGATGCCTCGCTCAGAACCACCTGGTCCAGCCGTCCGCGGCCGGCCTCGGCAGCATCTTCGAGCGCCTCGATCTTCGTCAGGACATCAGTGGAGCCCCTCACCAGGCCCTTGACCGTATCCACAAGTCCCGTCACGTGCAGTCCTCCACCGCGCGCGCGGCCTCCGTCAGTTGCCTGGGTGCGTCCGGATCGACCGGATGCTGGTCGAGCACAGCCAGGTAGCGGGCGAATTCGGCATCCATCAAAGCATGAACTCTAGCGTCAAGATCGTCGCGGGCCTTGGCGGCCAGGGTGCGAACGGCCTGATCGCCGAACACGGCCTCCAGCAGCTTCTGCCCGACCACAGCGGTCCCGGCGCCGACGCCGACCTCCGCGCCGGTCGGGATGCCCGCAGTACTGGCGAAGATGACGACCATCAGGGCCAGTCCGAGACCGTTGACGCCGTACGCGAGGATGCGCGCCGTACTGCGCTTGTCGGCGCCTTCCTGGCGTACCAGGTCGAGCACATAGCCCTGCCACTCGCGTACTGCGCGGCCTGCCTCGGCCGGGAACTCCTTGGACATCCGGCCCATGTCGCGGTCGCCCGCGGCCAGCAACTGGCGGCCCGGCGCCGTGGACTGCCACGACTCCTCGGCACGTTCGGCAGCAGCCTCGGCGTGCTCACGCAGCAACGACTCCAGGCCGGACTCGACGGCGTCCTTGAGGTCCCGGGTGGGCGGCGGCTTGCCGACCACCGCAGTACGGACCTTGTCGCGCATCCGGCCGATGTTGGTCTGCAGCCCCTTGAGCAGCTCGCCGGTCCCGACGAACTCCTGCCAGCGGGCCAGCACCTCGCCGCGCAGCATGGTGCCGTCCTGGGTCGCCTTCGCGATGTCCTTGACGGCCCGGTCGTACGCCGTTTCAGCGGTCGAGCGCAGCTCCACCACGGTGTCGGCCTGCGCCCTGACCGCCTTGGCGAAGGCCGGCGTCTTCTTGGTCATCGCGGTGACAGCGCCTTGCAGCGTGCGCCGGACGACGGCCGAGCGGGCCTCCTGGTCAGCCGCCAGGTCGACCAGCCAGTCCTTGATCGAGGCAACCACATCGCTGGCGAGCATCCCGTTGCCGTCGACAACGGTCTCCTTGATGCTGAACAGCGGCGAGTCGCCGAGCCCACGCTCGAGCAGCATCTGGGCGAGGTGCCCGGTGATGTCGTCGATCGTGTCGGCCGGCGCCCGGTCGAGCACCACAGCGACCGCGGTACTGCGGTCCGAGGCGCTCTGCAGGAACTCCCACGGCACCGCATCGGCGTACCGGGCGGCGGTGGTGACGAACAGCCAGAGATCAGCGGCCGCAAGCAGCTGGGTCGCGAGATCCCGGTTGGCCTCGACCACCGAGTCGATGTCAGGCGCGTCGAGAACCGCCAGCCCCTGCGGAATGGTGTCAGCGGCAACCAGCCGGATCTGCCCGGGATCCTCCATCCCACCCGGGCTGTCACCGCTGGAACGCGCCATCTGCGGCAGTACTCGATCGCCGGTGAACCACTCGGCGTCGGCCGGGTGGTGAATCAGCACCGGCGAGCGGGTGGTCGGACGCAGTACGCCGGGCTCACTGACGACCTGCCCGATCAAGCTGTTGACGAGCGTCGACTTGCCCGCGCCAGTGCTACCACCGACCACGGCGAGGACCGGCGCTTCGAGCTGGACGAGGCGCGGCAGGATGTAGTCGTCGAGCTGATCCAGCATCGACTTCTGCTGCTGACGGGCTTCGTCGGCGCCGACTACGTCGATCGGCAAGCGGCTGGATGCGAGCGCGCCGCGGAGCTTCATGAGCGCGGTGATGAGCGCCATTGCTGCTTGCTCGGTCGCTACTTCTTCGACCGACTTCTCCGGTGCGGCTTCCGCGGGCTCGTCGGTGGTGGTGTCGGCGTCGCCGGTGGTGACGGTGTCGGTGGTGGCGTCAGTTGAGGCGTCGTCATCTGCGGGCTTGTCGCTGGTGGTTTTGCCACCGCCGACTGCAGCAAAGCTCGCGATAGCAGCAGTCTCAGGAGCCGCCGGGGTGTCTTCGTCAGCACTTGCCGACGTGTCTGCGTCGGTGCCCGCCGCTGAGTCCGAGTCAGCATCTGCTGCGGCGTTGGCGTCGGCCGCTGTGTCAGCTTCAACGGCCGCCACTGCTTCAGCTTCGGTGTCGGCGCCAGCAACAGAGTCGGCCTCGGCGCCAGACTCCGACTCCGCGTCGGCGTCTGCATCAGCCTTCGGCTCGGCGTCTTCCTTCGGCTCCGCATCGGCCGTCGACTGAGCGGCGGGCTCCGTGCCAGAGCCTGCATCTGCTTCTGCGTCCGACTCGGCGTCTAGCTCTGGCTCGGCGTCGGCGTCGCCCGCAGCAGCAGGCGCCTGCTGGTCTTTCACTTCGGCAGCAGACTCCGGCTCACCCTCGGGAAGCTCAGGCTCCAGATCAGCCTCAGCAACCTCGGGCTCTGCACCGTCTGCAACCGCGGGCTCGACCTCGGCGGCCTCCTCGGGCTCAGCCTCGGCAACCTTCTCGGGCTCGGCCTCTGCAGCGTCCTCGGGGTTCGCGTGTGCGACGTCTTCGGTCTCCGCCTCGTGGGCGGCGATCAACTCGTCTTCCAGCGCCGCCGCTTCGGAGTCCGTCGTGAGCTCGTCGTCCTCACCCAAACCCTTGGGCAGTCCGATGATGATCTCGCCGTACTCGAGCGGGAACCCATCAGCCGACTCGTCCGGCTCATAGGTGACGCCGACCTTTGGGCGCGCGTCTTCCTCGCCAGTGGTCGCCAGCGCAGACTCGTCGGTCACCATCTCGGCGGAAAGCTCGACATCCGTCTCAGCCGCCGCCTTCTCAACCGGCGCTTTCTCAGCGTCGGACGCCTTGGCGGATACCTTCTCCGCCGTCGCCGGCTCGTCGGAGGTCCCCTCAGCAGCCGTCGCCTGGTCCGTGGGGTCGGCCGCGGTCGCCTGCTCCGCTGCGGGCTCACCGGCGGGCGCCTGTGCGGCTGAAGGATCTCCGGTGGTCGCCTGCTCGGCAGACGAGCCTCCGGCGGTCGGCTGCTTGATTACGGGTTCCCCTGCGGTCGACTGCGTGGTGGCGGCGTCATCGTTCGGGCGAGCGGCGGCCTTGTCTTCTACCTGACCGTCGGACTCCGCGGCGGCACTGGCATCCGCGCCCGCCTCCGCAGACTTTTCGGAGCCGGCAGTATCAGCCGTGGCGGCATCCGCTTCAACAGCATCCGCAGGAGCGGTGGCATCAGCAGGAGCGGTCGCATCCACAGCGTCGGTGGCACCTGCAGCAGCAGACACCTCTGGAGCAACAGCATCCGCATCCGGCTCAGCCGGAGCAGCAGCGGACGTAGCACCGCCCGCCTTGCGCTTCCGCCGGCGCCAGAAGCCCTTGCCCTTGGCATCAGCCCCGGACCCCGAACCCGGTCCGGATTCGATCAGCCGGGCCAGTTCGGAGACAGGCTGATCCTGGGCCGGAACCTTCGGCTCTCCCGAACGCTCCGAACCCTCACCAGCTGGCCTGGTGTCAGCCACGGCTACCGCCCACGAGCACAGAGTGCCCGGTCGGACAGCGCAGAAGCAAAGTCATCTTCATCCCCGTTTGGCGGCGTGGACGGGTGGCAGTCACTGCGACGGTGGATAGGGACCGTATCCTCCCGGCGTTCCGGGCGGTCCAGGGGGTCCCGGTGGGTAACCGGGCTGGCCCGCTGAGTAGCCGGGTTGCCCAGACGGGTACCCCTGCTGCGGAGGCGGATAACCCGCCTGACCGGGCGGGTATCCACCAGTCCCCTGCTGCTGTCCGCCCTGGTACGGCGGCCCCTGCGGCTGATCCTGGTACTGCGGAGCCCCACCCTGCGGCGCGCCGTACTGCGGAGGGCCCGCGGGCACCCCCTGGTACGGCTGCGCCTGGTACTGCGGCCCGCCCGGGTACTGCGGTCCATTCGGCACCCCCTGGTACTGCGGAACCGCCTGCGCGAACGCCGGCATCGGCGGGAACGGCACACTGGGGCGCCGCGCCCGGAGCTCGTCGAGCAGCTTCTTCTCGGTCTCCAGCGCCTCCGGGCCGATCACCTGGCGGACGATCTTGTCCCGCAGGTAGGCCAGCTCGGTCGCGTTCTGCTGGAAGGCCTTGGCCGCGGCCTCCGCCTGTCCGCCGTACCGCTTGGCGTTCTGGCGGAGCGCCTTGCGGCCGCGCAGGGTGGCGATCAGCGGCACGTCCTGCGGGATCAGCCAGCCGAACCGCACGTAGTCGTAGAGCCGGGACGCGATCATCTGCCCCTCGCGGGAGCGCATGATCAGGGCGAAGACGACCATCGCGATGAAGATCGGCACCATCAAGAACAGGTAGACGGTGATGAAGCCGCCGCCACCGGCCCAGCTGGCGCCGCCGTTCCACAGTCCGTGCGCGAGCACGGCGGTCAGGTAGCCGACGATCGGGGCCAGGTAGCGCACCGCGGTACTGCGGTGCCGGACGGCGATCCCGATCCCGATCGCGGTGAACGAGGTGAAGAGCGGATGCGCGAACGGCGAGATCAGCCCGCGAATCACGAACAGCACGAACGCGCCGCGCAGACCCGCGTCGCTGCCGGCCTCCTCGGAGAGCTGGTTGAAGATGCGGCCGTAGTACAGGATGTTCTCGGTGAAGGCGAAGCCGACGCCGACCATGCCGGCGTAGACCAGCGCGTCGATGATGCCGTCGAACTCCTTGCGGCGCAGCAGCGCCAGCAACAAGATGATCGAGCCCTTCGCGAACTCCTCCACCGGCGGTGCCACGAACACCGCCGACCGGTTGCCGCCGCTGCCGGACTCGTGCATCCACTCCGACACCTGGGTGTTGATGAAGATGGCGGCCAGGGTGGCGATGAAGGCGCCCCAGCACAGCGCGGTCAGGATGTACTTGGCCGGCTCCGGCTCGTACCGGTCGAGCCACAGGTACAGGGCGATCACCGGGATCACCGGGATGAAGGCGAAGACCAGCCCCCACATGAACCCGCCGGCGCCGGTCGACTTCGCCACGATCGCGAAGATGCCGAGCCCGGCGATCGCGAACGCGACCGCCACGACGACCCCGATCAGGATGCCCTGGTTGCGTCGCTGACCTGGGACCGGATGCTTGCCGAGCCGGTTGGGCAGCGGCGGTCCGCCGGGCGCGCCGACGGCCCCCGTCGCCGGTTGCGGCGACTCGGGCGTGCCTGGAGAGGGGTAACTCATGCAGGCAGCCTAGTTGTAGAGCCCTCCACACGGCAGGACCGCCCACTCGGCGTTACCGTGATGGAACGACAAGCCTGTACTTCGCAGTAGCCGGAGCCGCCCGTCCGCCGCTCCGCCCCGCCGAAGGAACCCACGAGCGTGATCACCCCACCATCTGAGAGACTCTGATCCGTGCCGGACCCAGATCCCGGCCCGAGAGCGCCCGTAGCTCAGCTGGATAGAGCGTCGGACTTCTAATCCGTTGGTCGCAGGTTCGAATCCTGCCGGGCGCGCAGTACAGGACGTGAGGGAATCCGGCCGGGGCCGAAGGTCAGGGGCCGAAGGTCAGGCGTCGAAGGTCAGGCGTCGACGCGGAACGGGTCGTGGTCGGCGAGGAGTTTGTCGAGGCGGGCCTGGTCGACGCGGTTGGTGACGACGGACAGCTCCTGGCGGTCCCGGACCACTTTGCACAGCGTCACGGTCGAGGTGACCAGGTACAGCAGGCCGAGGGCCAGGAAGGCCCGGATCCAGCCGGCCGCAGGCAGGTAGACGATGGCAATCGTCATGGCGGTCATCGAGATGCCGAAGGACAGGATCGCCTGCAGGTAGAAGGCCTGGGTCTGCGAGGGCTGGATCGGTTTCGTCATGCCCTCATCGTCGGCGCGGAGCGGGCGTCGCGCCTGAGCTGAACTACTCAAAGCAGAAGATCTGGTCCACGGCTCTGGCCCTGAACGGGCGACGGCCTTATCCTGTCCTCATGCATAGGACAGATGTGAACACAGATCTCGCCTCAACCGTAGCATCTGACGAAGCGGGGCGCAAGTCCCCCAATCCCGCCGGGTCCTGGCGCCTGGGCGATCAGCTGGTCAACCGGATCGGATTCGGCACCAAACGCCTCGGCGGCAGTGGTCCGATCGCCCACCGCCCAGCCGGTACTCCGGACGCGCTCGCTGCCGGCAGCGAGCGAGTGACGGCGCTGCTCCGGCAGGCCGTCGAGCTGGGGGTCAACCACCTCGACACCGCCGCCTTCTACCCGTCGTACGGGCGGGCCGGGGACAAGCACGGGTTCGACAGCGTCGACTGGGCGAACGACGCGATCCGCCGCGCCCTCGCCCCGTACTCCGACAACCTCCTGATCGCGACCAAGGTCGGCCCGCTCGAGCACGGGTTGGCCCGACCCGACCAACTGCGTGGCCTGGTCGAGGACAACCTGCGCCAACTCGGCCTGGAGACGCTCGACCTCGTGTACCTGCGCCAGACCGGCCTCACCTCGGTCGCGGAGCACTTCGGCATTCTGGCCGAGCTGCGCGAGGCCGGCATGATCCGGCACCTGGGTCTGTCCAACGTCCGCGGCGAGCATCTCGCGCAGGCCCAGGAGATCGCGCCGGTGGTCGCAGTTCAGAACCGGTACGGCGTGGGCTTCGGCCGCGTCAACGACACCATGCTGGCCACCTGCGGCGCGCAAGGTATCGCCTTCGTCCCGTTCTTCGCCGTCACCGCCACCGGGCGCGAGGAAGGCGGAGTCGCCGACTCGGACCCGGTCGTCGCGATCGCCCGTGAGCACGGCGCGACCCCGGCCCAGATCCGGATCGCCTGGACCCTGGCGAAGGGTTCGCACGTCCTGGCGATCCCCGGCACCAGCAACCCCGCCCACCTGGCCGAGAACCTCGCGGCCGGCTCGATCCAGCTGTCCGCCGAGCAACTCGCCGTCCTCGACGCCATCCCTTCCGACTGACCTAGCAGCCGGCCGGACCAGTACCCCGTACTGGTCCGGCCCCGGCGGTTCAGCGACCCCAGAAGGCGTCTTCGGCCGGCTGGTCGGCGGAGAACAGCCAGACCTCGACGATCTTGCCGTCGGCAACCTTCAGCAGGTCGACGCCGTCCTGGCCGAGGTCGGCGCCCGGACGCTGGGCGGTGAAGTGGATCGGGGCCGCCACCAGGTCGTCGCCGTTCAGCATCGGCGGGCCGGTCAGCGCGAGCTCGAAGCTGCCCTGGCTGATCTCCATCATCGCGCCGATCATCGCGTTCACCGCGCCGGCGCCGCTCTGCAGCCCGGAGAACCGGTTGCCACCGGGCTGGTGCCAGACCAGGTCGTCGGCCAGGAAGCCCGCCACGGCGGCGAAATCCTTCGCCGCGAGCGCGTCGAAGTACTGCTGAACCACTGCCACCGGGTCACTCATGATTCCTCCAGATCGGATCGTTTGTCCTGCTGGAGATCAATACTTACTATTGGTGACCATTAACCTCAACGTAACTAATGGCGGTCCGGCGATGACACAGCACAAGACCTATACTCCCCCGCCCGGCCAGAACTGGAACGTGCTGTCCAGCCAGTGCCCGTCCCGCACGTCGCTGGCCCGGATCGCCAATAAGTGGACCGCGATGGCCGTCGTCGTCCTGGACGACGGCCCGCTGCGTTTCGGCGACATCCGGACCGCGCTCGACGGCATCAGCGGCAAGGTGCTCACCGACACCCTGCGCGACCTGGAACGCGACGGCATGGTCACCCGCCGCTCGTACCCCGAGGTCCCACCCCGCGTCGAGTACGAGCTGACCCCGCTCGGCCGCACCTTGCAGGGCCCACTGACTGCGCTCTGCCGCTGGGCCGAGGAGCACATCCCCGAAGTACTGGCCGCCCGCGACGCCTACGACGACCGCTGACCCTCAGCCGTTGAAGAAGCCGTCCAGCGCCGGCGCGAGAATCTCGGGTGAGACCTGGTGGAACTCGCCAGGCAGGCCGAGCAGCCGGGCGTTCGGGAGAGCCTCGGCGGTCTGCCGGGTCGAGTCTTGGAGCCAGGCCGGGCTGGCGGTGCTGTGCAGGGCGAGGACGTCGATCGAGATGGACGCCAGCAACTCCACCGGTACTGAGCTGTCGCCCATCTGCAAGGCGTCGTAGGCCAGGGTGGGCGCCATCGCCTCGAGGGACTTCCACATCGGGGTGTCCTTGAAGCTGTCGACCAGCTCCTGCGGCTGACCGACCGCCTCGACCATGAACAGTTCGGCTGCGGCGCTGGGGTTCCCGTCGGCGACGAAGCGCTGCAGGCGTTCGAGGTAACGGACCGGGGCCGGGGGTGCGCCATCGACTCGAAACGGCGGTTCCATCAGGGCCAGCTTTTCGAAGCCGACGCCTGCCGCGACCGCGCGCAGGAGCAGCATGACGCCGGACGAGTCGGCCGACGCGAAGACAGCACCGGTGGCTTCACGGAGAGCAGCAAGGTCCTCCATCTCCCGCTCCACCGAGTACTGCGTGCTGTCGGTGCTGTCGCCTCGGCCGCGACGGTCGTAGGTGATGACGGTGAACGACGACGACAGCGCGGTCGCCAGCGGTACGTAGTACGAGCGGTCGGTGAAGGCGCCGGCCACCAGAATCAGTCCCGGTCCGCTGCCGAAGGTGTCGTAGGCGATGATGGTTCCGTCGGAAGAGCTGATCGTGTCCATACCCCTCCGTCGATCGATGCCGCTCCAGCAAGACACCAGTCAGCTATGACCTGGGTCACAGCGAGGTGAGCGGAGAAAGTCCGTGACCGCCGCGAGCCAGCGGTCCGGGGCCTTGGCATGGATCCGATGACCTACGTCGATCGTCGTGAGGGTCGCAGCAGGCATCACCTTCGCCACCAGATCGAAGCGCGACTGGTCCAGGTGGCTTGCGCCTCCTCCTGCCAGCAGGAGAGTCCGAGCAGTGATCGACGACAGCGCGTCCCACCATTGCGGGCGGGGAGCGCGCAACTCGGCGACGACCTGGCGGAGCATCACCGGGTCGAAGCGACCGCGGTTGAGCAAACCCATCAGCCGAAGCACCAGACCACTGCCGGACTGCCGACTGGGCGGACCGTCCTGCGCGTCGCGTGGCGGAACCGGCAACTCCTCCAGCACCAACCGCGCGACCCTGCCCGGCTCGTAGGTCGCGACAGTAGTGGCCACGAAGGCACCGAGCGACGCTCCGACCAGAGTCACCTCGCCAAGCCGTTCTATGTCGCGCAGTACCTGGTCGCGGAGGTCGTTCAACGAGTACGACGACTGTCGCGCCGCGCCGCGATGACCGAGCAAGATCGGGCGGTGGACGCGATAGCCGAGCTCGGTCAGCCCGGGGAGCACCTCGTCCCAGGTGGCCGGGCTGCTCCCGGCGGCATGCAGGCAAACCAGGTCTTTCATCAGGCTCCGATCGAGACGAGGAGGACGCCGGCCACCACTGCGGTCAAGCCGACCACTGCCGTGCGGGTGAGTCGCTCACGGAGTACAGCCAGGCCCAGAAGGTTGCCAATAGCAACATTGAGGGTGCGGCCGACCGCGACCGTGCTGACCGGCGACAAGGACATCGCCACCAGCACCAACCCGTAGCTGGCCGGTGTGAGCAGCGCGATCGGAATCGCGCGACGCCAGGACGCGAACACGGCCCGCGTGAGCCGCCGGCGCGGCGCGAGGACCAGCGTCAGCACGGCGAGCTGACCGACGTTGGTGACAGCCAGATAGGGCAGCGTCTGCGCGCCGAGTGAAGCGATCGCGTACCCGTCCCACAGCGTGTAGCCGGCGCTGCAGGCCGCGACAGCCAGGCCCTTCAGACTCCCCCGGCCGGGTGCCACCCGATCCATCACCAGTACGCCGAACAGCACCGCCGCGACGCCACACCAAACCTGCAGCGACGGCCCGCCGATCCACGGAATGGCCGCCAGCGTGACGATCACCGGCGTCGCCCCTCGGCTGACCGAGTAGACGCCGGAGAAGTCGCCGGTCTTGTAGGCCCATTGCAGGACGACGGAGTACGCCGTGTGGAGCAGCATGCTGACCAGCGCTGCCTGCCAAGTCACGCCCAGCTCGCCGCGGACGAAGTACCAGACGAGCACGACAACCGACAGCGGCGCGGCGATGGCCGCACACAGCCAGACGAACTGCGGCCCTTGCTCACCGGAGGTCTTCATCAGCAGATTCCAGCCCGCGTGGCAGAACGCCGCCGCCGTCAGCAGCCCCAGGACCATCACGTAGACAGTGTCTACACCATCGCCGTAGACACTGTCTACTGACGCGTTGATCTGATAAGCATGACCGATGACATGGCCGCGAATGGTGTGGATCGGTGGGGCGCCGGGAGCCGGGAAGTCGACGATCGCGCGGAGGCTGGCGCGCGAGCTGGATCTGCCGTTGCATCCCGTGGATCTGTGGACCTATGACCACGTGGGGCGGATGCCGCCGTTGCGACCGCTGGCGGAAGACCTGGCCGAGGGGCCGGAGTTCGCGGCGGAGGCGTTCGTGCGGATCGGGCGGACGCGGCTCGACTTGGTCGTCGAGGACGTGCGGGCGCGAGGGCTCGGCGAGGTTCCGGCACTGGTCGAGGGGCCGCAGTTGTATCCGTCGATGGTCGCCGACGGCGTAGTCGCCGCGGTGTGGCTGCTACCGGATCCGGAGCAGACTCGCCGAGCTCGGGAGGCGCGGCTCGAGGGGATCGACGATCCGGCTGGTCGCGCTCGACTAGAGGGGTTGATGGCGCGGGACGCGGTGCTGGCCGCGCGGGTGCGGCAGGAGGCAGCGCAGTACGGGCGGACGTTGATCGAGGTGTCGGCGGAGCCTGACTGGGAGGCGATCACAGCGGCGGTCGCGACTGCCTTGGGGCCGCAGCCGTCGCTAGCGGCCGGCGTCGAGCTGAGCAGGCAGCGGCGGATCGAGAATCTGGCTGCGTGTCGTCAGATCCGGCTGTGGCTGGCGGACATCGGAGTACGGGAACAGCGGCCGTTCCCCTTCGCCTGCGAGTGCGGGACGACCGGCTGCGCACTCTCCTGCGACCTCACGCCCGACCAGTACGACGTACGCGGCGCCGACGCGCACTAGTGGGACGACCGCATCGCCTTGGCCAGCTCTTCGAGGGCCGGTAGCGCCTCGATGATCGTCCTCGACGATTGCTCCGGGAGCTGATCGAGACAGCCGCCGATCGCCTCGGTCCGCAGAAGCTTCACGCGTTCGTGCAACTGCCGGCCGGCCTCGGTCGCCTCGACCCGGATCGCACGGAGATCCTCAGGATTGGGGTCGCGCTGGATCAGGCCGAGCTCCGTCAGCTTGCCGACCACACGGGACAGCATGGTCGGGTTCAAGCCTTCGAGCCGGGCCAGCTCGGTCAGGCCGAGCGGGCCGCGGAAGGCGATCAGCCCCAGCACCGAGGCCTGGGTCGGCGTCAGCCCCTCGCCGGTGGCGGTGGCATTGAGCTCGCGCGCGAGCTTGGAGATCACACCGCGCAGCTTGCTCAGCGTCTCGGTATCGGTCATCTCACCCCTCATCTCACCCCTTTATTGCCTGCTGGCAAGCAATGTAGTCTGCTGATCGATGTCACCGTCGAGTTCAGCAGCCGAACAGACCGCCGATCCGGCCGCGGACGAGCCGCTGGCCCACCGGCGGATCGTGTTCGGCATCGTCTCGATCGCGCTGCTGATGGCCTCGATCGATCAGACCATAGTGGCGACCGCGCTGAACGCCATCCGCGGCGACCTGCACGCGGAGCTGAACTGGAGCGGCTGGACGATCACCATCTACGCGCTCGGTCAGATCATCGTGATGCCGCTGGCCGGCCGGCTCGGTGACCAGTTCGGCCGCAAGCGCGTCTTCCTCGGCGCCGCGGTGCTGTTCACGGTGGCCTCGCTGTGCTGCAGCCTGGCCGACAACATCTACCTGCTGGTGGTGTTCCGGGCCTTCCAGGCGATCGGCGGCGGCGCCTTCATGCCGACCGCGACCGGGATCGTCTCCGAGCAGTTCGGCCGCGACCGGGACCGCGCGATCGGGATGTTCACCTCGATCTTCCCGATCGGCGGCATCCTCGGCCCGATCATCGGCGGCATCATCGTCACCTACTGGTCCTGGCGGGAGATCTTCATCGTCAACGTGCCGATCGGGGTGCTGCTGATCGGGCTCGGTCTGCGCTTCATCCCCCGCAGTACGCCGAAGCCGGCCGCCAAGGTCGACCTGGTCGGCGCGGTGCTGCTGACCCTGACGATCCTGTTCGGGATGTACGGGATCAGCTCGCTCGGCAGCAGCGGCGCCGAACCCACCGATCCGCTGTTCATCGCGGCCGAGGTGATCGCCGTCGTACTCGGCTTCCTGTTCGTGCGACACGCCAATCGCAGCGCGGCGCCGTTCATCCCCATCAACCTGCTGCGCGGCCGTGGCTTCGGTGCGATGAACGCGATCAACTTCCTCTTCGGCGCGGCCGTGCTGGGCTTCGGCGCGCTGGTCCCGCTGTACGCCGAATCGCGGTACGGAATCCAGCCGCTGCAGGCCGGAACGTTGCTGACGGCAAGGGCTGTCGGGATGATCTGCGTGGCGGGGCTGGCGGTCTTCGCGCTCCGCCGGACCGGGTACCGGGCACCGATGATCGGCGGCTTCCTGCTGGTCGCGGGCGGGATGACGCTGATGGCGCTCGCGCCGCACGGGCTCACGCCGTACGGGTGGCTGGCGCTGGCGGCCGGCGTCACGGGCGTCGGAATGGGGCTGTCCATCCCGGCCTCGAACAACGCCAGCCTGCAACTCGCCCCGGACCAGATCTCGGCGATCGCCGGCCTGCGCGGGATGTTCCGCCAGTCCGGCGGCATCGTCGCCGTCTCGGTCACCACCACGCTGCTGTCGCACGCCGAGAACGGCGGGCTGGCCCAGTCGCACAGCTTCGTGGTTTTCGCGGCCGTGCTGCTGCTGATCGTGCCGTTGACCCTGCTCGTTCCGGACCATCGCGGCGCGTGGTGAATTTTCCTGCCGGTCCTCCGGGTGCGGGCGGCAACGGTGTGCTACCGTTTCCGACGGTTGCAGTTTTGCAGTTCCCCGTTCGTTTTTGAAACGCCCGCGGATTTGTGATCCGCAGGGCGTTTTCTCATTTCTGGGCCTCGGTCCGGTGTGGGAGGGCTCGTTCGGCAACCAGGGGACCGGCGACCGTCGGGACCTGTTACCCGCCCCACACAAGGAGCAGATCATGGCCAGCGGAACAGTGAAGTGGTTCAACGGTGAAAAGGGCTTCGGCTTCATTTCTCAGGACGGCGGCGGCGCCGACGTCTTCGTGCACTACTCGGCGATCGCGGCGGACGGCTACCGTTCGCTCGATGAGAACCAGAAGGTCGAGTTCGACCTGACCCAGGGCCCGAAGGGCCCGCAGGCGGAGAACGTCCGCCCGGTCTGAACCACCGCTTGAGCAAGCCCGGCCGTTTTCGGCCGGGCTTGTTCTTTTTATCTGACCCAGAGAATTTCCCCGTCGACCAACTGATCCGTCTTGCTGAGTCCAGCGGCGGCAGCGACTCCGGCTGAGGCCGTGTGGTCCGGGTGGATGGTCGCGGTGATCCGCTGTGCCCCGTGTGCGTCCAGCCAGCCGACGAGAGCGATCGCGGCCTCCTTGGCGAAGCCCTGGCCCTGCCAGCTCGTCCCCACCACCCAGGCGATCTCCGCCTCGTCACCGATCACCGTGGCCTGGACATACCCGGCCAGCGTGTCGTACTGCGTGACGCTGATCACCCAGTTGAGCCACGACTCCCCCTCACGCCCCGGACCGGCCACCTGCCGCCGGTAGCGCTCCACGAGACTCTCGACCGTCGGCGGCTCGCCACCGGTGAACGTGTAGAGCGCAGGGTCGGCGAGCACCTCAGCCATCGCGTCGGCGTACTCGACCTGCAGCGGCTGCATCACGAGCCGCTCGGAAGCGAATGTGGTGGCAATCATGGGTCGACGGTAGCGGCGAGCGGCTCGGCAGCTCCCTCCACTGCCGGCCCGCCCGACGCCACCTCCCCCGCTACGCGTGCACCGGCGCGTTCGGATGCAGGTCGAACCGCGGGTTACGCCGGTCCCCCTCCCCGTACGGCGTGACGCGCTCCTCGTAGTGCAGATGCGGTCCGGCAGCCGCGCCAAGGCGATCCCCTGTCTCCACCGTGTCGCCCTGACGCACCTCCGGCTCGGCCAGGTGGTCGTACAGATGCCAGATGGCATTGGACTCGACCACTACCTGCCCAGCCGACACCCGTACCACGACCCCGGCCATGGTGGCCCTGATCGGCGTACCGGCGGCGGCACGGTAGTCACGGCCCGAGTGGAAGCCGTGCCCGCCGTCGCCTGCGACCCCGAACTCGCAGGTCACGTCCGCGTTGTGTACCGGAGCTGCCATGCCAAGAGGGTGCTGACAAACCTTCTGCCAGTCTTAAAGGTGGGTCTCGATCACATCTCAGACCCGTGCGGGCACCGCCGGGTAGGGCGCCGGCTCGACCTCCAGCTCGCCCATGCGCTGGATGTAGGTCCGGTAGGCCCGCCTGGCTTCGCCGTGGGCTCCACTCGCCTGGAAGGCCGCTACCAGCCCCAGGTGCGCGCGTTCGTCGTACTGGTCGCGCTGGAGGATCCGCAGCAGATACCCGGCGGCTGCGTCGGGGTCACCCTTGCCCCGCTCGGCAAGCACGCGCGCGACGCGGACATAGAGCGCCCTGGCCTCTTCCCGCATCCCGGCGGCCCAGTCGGCGTACACGTCCTCCTCCAGGAAGTCCCCGCTGTACGCCGCCTCCGCCGCGCGCAGCAGCGGCATGCTGTTGCTGTCCAGGCCATTACGGGCGTCATGGAGGAAGCCCTCGACATCGACGGACGTCTGGTCGCCGTCAAGCCAGATGGTGGCCCGGTCGGCTCCGACGAAGCGGTCAGCCGGGAAGTGCTTGTCCGGGTCGAGCACCGAGCGCACAGTCGACAGGGCGACCGACAGTCTGGGTGAGGCGACTGCTTCGCCCTGGTCCGGCCAGAGCAGGTCCAGGAGCTGCACTCGGGCCACCGGGCGGCACCTGCGGGCCACCAGGATCTTGAGCAGGTCGCGAGCCTTCTTGGAGGGCCACTCGCCTAGCTGGATCGCCTTGCCGTCCCGTAGTACGCGGAAACCGCCTAGGCACTCGATGCGGACCGGGGCCGGCCCTGTCTGCTGGCTGGCGGCAAGAGCGGCCGCGGCGTACCGGGTGGCTCCGGCGGCCAGGAACTGCTGGTGAGCCCTCAGTGCCAACTCACGGCCTTCAGCGCCCGGGGTACGTCCTGCCAACATCAATTCAGCCCGTGCCTGTCCTAGTGGATCGCCCAGCTCATGCCGGATGTTCAGTACTTCGTGCAGCACCTCGCCGCCGTCCGCTGCCGCATACAGCTCAAGTGCGTCGGCCAGCCCGGCCCGGTCGCGGCGGCGACGGCAGAGCGCGGCAGACTCCTCGGCAGCAGCTGCAGCCTCTGCCTTGTTGCCCGCGTGCAGCGTCACCCAGCCCAGCGCTACTAGTGCGCCGGACAATCCCGGGACGGGCCCGTAAGCCACTGCCTGCTTGGCGATCTCGGCAAGCTCTGCAGCTCGTTCGGGCTCCTCCACGGCCAGGACCCGCGCTAGGCCGGCCAACGACGGCACCAACGACTGCATGTCCCTGGTGTCGTCTGCCATCGCAATGGCTTCCTCGTAACAAGCTCTGGCCATCGCCCTGTCACCGCGTTCGCGATAGACCTCCCCCAGTACTGCGAGGGGCTGTGCGACCCGCTTCGACTCCAGCTTCTGGTAGAGCGCCCGCGACGCCTCCAACTCGCCAATGGCCTCGTCCAGCCGGCCTAGGCGCAGCAGTGCCTCGCCACGGTTGTTGAGTGCCAGCGCACGGAACACGGCGAAACCGGCCCGGTCTGCCAACTCCAGTGCGATCTCCAGCTCGGCCAGGCCGCGCGCATAGTCGCCCTCGGCGATGTGGTGCGAAGCACGGTTGACCCTGATCCGGATCGACTGCAGCAGGTCGCCTGCTCGCTCCGCATGCTCCAACGCCCGCAGATAGTGGGACGCATTGCCACGCGGGTCACTGTCGACAGCAGCCAGCATGGCCAACACTGTATGGACAATGGCGAGCGCCCGGTCGTCACTGGACACCTTGGCGGAGATCTCGGCGCTGGCGATCAACTCACGGCACTCGTCGAACTCTCCGCGCAGCCAGTGCGCCCCGGCCCACCAAGCCTGCAGCAGCGCCTCGTCTGCCGGGTGCTGCCCGTCGATCCGCCCCCGCCGGTACATGGCAACTGCTACGTCGGTCCTGCCACGCAGGTGGTGGATCAGTCCGAGCCGCCAGGCAATGGCGACCGGGATCTCGCCTTCCGGCTCGATGATCCGAGCGAAGCACCTCTCCGCGCCCTGCCAGTCGCCGAGCACCTGCCGCGCTTCGCCTTCCAGTTGGTCCATTGCGGCGTCATGCAGGTCATCAGGCAGGGAGGTGACGGCCACGACAACCGTCTCGGCCATCCCGCCGCTGACCATCGCGTGCCCTCGCTGAGTGAGCATCCGGGCGACGTGTGCCGGGTCCACTGCCTGGTAGCAGGCCAACGCGTCCCGGTGGTCACTGATCGACTCGAACCACTGTCCTGCTTGCAGAGTCAGGTCGGCCATCCCGCTCTCGTTGGTGGACAGGCGATCGATGGCGAAGTCGCGGACCAGCGGATTGAGCTCGTAGCCATCCACCTCCCCAGCAGAGACCAGGAGTCCTCTAGTACGCAACTGCTGCAGGGTTTCCGAGCTCTCGGTGAGCCCGATCGCCTGACAGAGCTCGGCGCTGAACCTCGGCAGGACAGCAACCGCCGCGACCAACCGGCGTACGGATGCAGGCTCTGCGGCGAAGACCTCCTCTGCCAGGTAGTCGTACAGCGGACCATCTGAACGCACTGCCCTCCGCAGACGCCCCTGGCGGTCCGCGGCCGGCACAGTCCGCAGGGCCTCGACCGCCAGCCGCACAGCCGCCGGCCACCCCTGTACTGCGGCCTGCAACGGCTCGGCGAGCTCCTCAGACCCTTCACCCAGTACTACGTCCAGCACCGCGAGCGTCTCCTGCACGGTGAACGCCAGCGCCGTCGCATCGATCTCCAGCACCTGGCCCCGGCCCCGCAGCCGGTCTATGCCAAAGGGCATGGGCGTACGGGATGCGACCACCAGATGCAGAGAAGGCGGCGCGACTCGCACCAGGCACTCGATCAGCTTGGTGGCCGGATCTCCGGGGTTGAGCTCGTGCAGGTCGTCCAGGACGAGCACCAGGTCGGTGGTGAGGTTCTGCTCGAGCGCGTCAGCCAGCACAGCGGCGTACGCGAGAGCTCTGGTGCTCTGCTCGGCATCAGCATCAGGGCCGCGCGGCCCCTGGAGCTCAGCAGCGAGCACGGCAGACAGTGCTGGTACCTGGCGGCGCAGTGCCTCGACCAGACCGGTCACCATCGCAGCGAGTGAGCGGTCCTCGGCCCGGACCGTGTACCAAGCGCAGGGCCGCTCTGCAGCCCAGGAGCCGAGCAGAGTGGACTTCCCGAACCCTGCGTCGGCCACCACCGTCAGCAAGCGGCGCCGAGCGCCCTCACTCAACAGCTTGGTCAGCCGCGGCCGTCCGACCATCCCCTGCATAGCCCCACCCCTCTCCCCCCAAGACGCTTCCCACGGCACAGAGACAGCACAGCACTGTGGGTAGTGGCGCCGCAACAGTGCTGCCACGGACCCCCTGGACAAGCAGTTGCGCGAGGCAAACGGTACGCCGTCCGGCCGCCGCCACGCCCGGCGGAGACGCTACCGGGCGCGACCGAGTCGGCGTGTCGCCGTAAGGTGGGTGCCCATGAACGACCGGCTGGTGTGGATCGACTGTGAGATGACCGGACTCGATCTCGAAAAGGATGCCCTGATCGAGGTCGCTGTGCTCGTCACCGACTACGAACTGAACGTGCTCGGCGACGGGATCGACCTGGTGATCGCACCACCCCCGGCTGCCCTCGAGCAGATGGGCGACTTCGTCCGCGACATGCACACCGGCTCCGGCCTGCTCGAGGAGTTGCCGCAGGGCATCGAGCTCGCCGACGCCGAGCAGCAGGTGCTCGACTTCATCGCCGGCTACGTCAAGGAGCCGCGCAAGGCCGCCCTGGCCGGCAACTCGGTCGGCACCGACCGCACCTTCCTGGTCCGCGACATGCCCAAGGTCGAGTCCCACCTGCACTACCGCAACGTCGACGTCAGCTCCATCAAGGAACTCGTCCGCCGCTGGTACCCGCGGGTCTACTACGCCACCCCCGCCAAGAACGGCAACCACCGCGCACTGGCCGACATCACCGAGTCGATCGCCGAGCTGCGCTACTACCGGCAGACCGTTTTCGTCCCCCAGCCAGGCCCCGACACCGACACCGCCAAGGCCGCCGCCAGCCTGGTCAGCGCCCCGATTTCAGGTATCTGACCTTCATCGCTATGATTGCCGAGCCGCGCTGATCCAGGCGGTGAGAAACATGGTGGGTATAGCTCAGCTGGTAGAGCACCTGGTTGTGGTCCAGGGGGCCGCGGGTTCAAGTCCCGTTACTCACCCTCGGACGAGGGCGACCTGTGTCTGCGGAAGTACGCAGAGCGGGTCGCCCTCGGCATTTCTGCACCTCGCTCCGCTCGGTGCGTGGTGGGGGCTTCGCCACCCACACCCCCTTGTCTGGGGTTGATGTGGGCGGTTGGGTGCAGGTGTGGCCATGCCGAGCATGCTCAACAGCTGCTGCTTTCACCCGCCCCACAGGCGGCGGGACCACGAGCGGTCGTAGGCGGGTGAAAGCTACGCCCGCCAGAGGCCCCAGGTAGTTAGTCCACCAACCTCCAGGGGCAGGTGTGGCGGGTCTAGTTGGTTTGAAGTTCTTCGGCTGCGAGGATCCTTTGGGTGAAAGCGTCGGGGAGTGTGTGGTTCGGGTACGGGGTTGCTGTTCTGGTGACCTTCTTGGTCGGGGTGCTTTCGTTCAGTGTGTTCGTGCTGGCGAAAGTCTTCGGATCCTCAGCGCCTGAAGAGAAGCCTGTGAGTGTTCCCCAGGCTGTATCGACCCCTAGTGCTTCGCCTACTCAGCGGGTGGTTCGACCTACTGCGGCTGGGGTGATGGAAGTGCAGGTTGTTAAGGGGAATCCTCGGCAGCTCATCTTGATCGTGGCTACGCCGACCGGGTGTGCGCAGAAGCCTCAGGTGGTCACGTACGCCGAAGGGCCGGGTGCGATCGACCTACGGGTGACCCAGCGGACTCTTCGCGGCGGCTGCCACCTGAAGGCCGAGCCGGTGCTTGCGGTCACCAAAGCACCCGTTGGCGAGCGGACGTTGCTGCTCAACGGGGTGCCTTGGACCGTGGGGGAAAGCGGCGAGTACGAGAAAGCCTTGCGGGCTGCTACTTCGTGATGCAGCTCGACGGGAGGTCGAACCATCTGAGGTGGTCGAACTCCTCGTTGACGGTCGCCTCCGGGTCGGTGTCCGCGTGTCCGCAGGCGGTCAGAAGTTCGCGGGCCTCGGTCAGGTAGCCGGCCAGGGCTTCCTCGGGGGCGGTGTCGTTGTGGCGGGGGTAGCGGAGTTTGCCGTCCGCGTCGTAGCCGACCTGGGACAGGCGCATCGGCGGCTCGACCGGGCCGCGGTAGTGCTTCCAGAGACCGTTCGCCGGGTTGAAGCGGTAGTCGCCGAGCAGGCGCCAGCCTTCTCGCGCGACCAGGCGAACCGCTTCGACGACGTACTCGAAGACCGCCTCGGAGATGAAGTAGTTGAAGTTGACCCGCACCCAGCCGGGCTTGATGCCCTCGCAGCCGTGCACGATCTCCTCGGCGAACTCGGCCGAGCGTGCCAGGTCGATGTCCAGCAGCGTGTGCCCGTACGGACCCGCGCACGAACAGCCGCCGCGGGACTGGATGCCGAACAGGTCGTTCAGCAGCGCGACCACGTAGTTGTGGTGCAGGTACCGACCTGACGGCGCCTTGACCACGAACGAGACGATCGACAGCCGCTCGGCGTCCAGGTTGCCGAGGATCTGGATCCCAGGCTCGTCACGCCACGCCTCGACCGCGCGCCGCAGGTACGCGTCCTCGTGCGCCCGGATCACCTCGATGCCGACCTTCTGCTTGAGCTGGAAGACCAGGCCGGCCCGGATCGACTCGATGATCGCCGGGGTGCCGCCCTCCTCGCGGTGGATCGGGTCGTCCAGGTAGCGGTGCTCGGTCGGGTTCACGAACGCGACCGTGCCGCCACCCGGTACGTCGGGAACGCGGTTGCGCATCAGCTCGCGCCGGGCCACCAGCACCCCCGGCGTACCGGGGCCGCCGATGAACTTGTGCGGACTGAGGAAGATCGCGTCCTTGTAGGCCAGCGGATCCGCGTCACGGCCGCCGTACATGTCGATCTCGATGTACGGCGCGGCGGCCGCGAAGTCCCAGAACGACAGCGCGCCGTGCTGGTGCAGCAGCGCGGAGACCCGGTGGGTGTTGCTGACGATGCCGGTGACGTTGCTGGCGGCCGAGAACGAACCGATCTTCAGCGGGCGTTCGGCGTACTTGACCAGCTCGCTCTCCAGCTGCGGGATGTTCATGTGCCCGTCGGCGTCCTGCCCGATCACCACCACGTCGGCGATCGACTCGCGCCACGGCAGCTCGTTCGAGTGGTGCTCGTACGGGCCGATGAAGACGACCGGCCGCTGCTCCGGCGGGATCGTGTCGGTCAGGTGGTACCGGTCGTCCAGCTGGGCCGGGATGCGCAGGCCGAGGATGCCGATCAGCTTGTCGATCGCGCCGGTCGCGCCGGAGCCGCAGAAGATCACCGCGGTCTCGTCGTCACCGCCGACGCTGTCGTGGATGATCTTGCGCGCGTCCTCGCGCAGCCGGGTGGTCTGCAGGCCGGTGCCGCTGGACTCGGTGTGCGTGTTCGCGTACCGCGGCAGCACCTCTTCGCGGATGAAGTCCTCGAGGAAACCGAGCGCCCGACCCGACGCGGTGTAGTCGGCGTACGTGACCCGGCGCGGGCCGTACGGGCCCGGCATCACCTGGTCGTCGCCGATCACCGAGGCGCGGATCCGCGCCAGCAGCGCTGTGTCCGGCGGCATCAGTTCGCGGCCACCGACCGGCTCGGTCACGGCGCTGGTCAGGCTCTCCCCCTGGATAGTCATGGCGTCAGGGTAAGGCCGGTCAGTGACATTCGTCGTGTCAGACCTGACAGGGCTGCGGCTAGGGTCGGTCGCAGTCGAGCAGGAGGAGCTGGGGATGACGTTTTCCAAAGAACTGTGGGAGTCCGGCGCCGCCGAGGTGTACGCCGAGATCGTCCGGCACCCCTTCATCACCGGGCTGACCGACGGGACGCTGAGCCGCGACGCGTTCCGCTACTTCATCGTCCAGGACAGCCACTACCTGCGCTCCTACTCGCGCGCGCTCGCCCTGGTCGCCGCCCGCGCGACGGACGAGGACGCGGTCAGCATGTTCGCCCGGCACGCCGCCGACGCCATCGAGGTCGAGCGGGAACTGCACAGCTCGCTGCTGGGCTCACTGGGCCTCGCCTCCGCCGACATCGACTCGATCGGCTCCAGGCCGACCACTACGGCGTACATGTCCTATCTGACGGCCGTCTGCGCCACTGGCACGTACGCCGAGGCCGTGGCGACCGTGCTGCCCTGCTACTGGATCTATCGCGAGGTGGGGCGTGAGTTGCTCAAGCACTCGTCACCGGACCCGGTCTATGCGGAATGGATCGCCGCTTACAGCTCCGAAGAGTTCGATGCGGTCGTAGAGTCTGTGCTGGCGGTGACTGACCGGCTCGGCGCCGAGGTGGGCCCGGGTGAACGCGAGCGTTGCCACCAGCACTTCGCAACGACCACCAGGTACGAGTGGATGTTCTGGGACGCCGCGTACCGCGAACTGGATTGGCCGGTCTGATGAAGGACTTCTACGACGTCGTCATCGTCGGCGGTGGCCACAACGGCCTCGTCGCAGCCTCCTACCTGGCCGGCGCCGGGCTGAGCACGCTCGTACTGGAGCAGCAGTCGCACACCGGCGGGGCAGCGGTCAGCCAGCAGGTGTTCCCGGGCGTAGACGCCCGGCTGTCCCGGTACTCGTACCTGGTCAGCCTGTTGCCCGACAAGATCGTGGCTGACCTCGGCCTGTCCCTGGACCTCCGCTCGCGCTCGGTGGCGTCGTACACGCCGGTACGCCGGGACGGCCGCGACCTGGGTCTGATGGTCGAGCGGCCTGAGGGGGCGACCACTCGGGAGTCGTTCCGGCAGTTGACCGGTGGCGATACGGAGTACGAGGCCTGGACGTCGTTCTACAACTCTGTCTCGTCGCTGGCCGGCGTACTGGCTCCGACGCTGCTGGAGCCGCTCACCACTGCTGCGGCGCTCCGCAAGCAGGTGGACCCGGCCCTGTGGGAGGAACTGGTCGAGCGGCCGTTCGGTGAGAGCGTCGAGCGCCGCTTCCAGGACGACACCGTACGAGGCGTGGTGGCGACCGATGCGGTCATCGGCACCTTCGCCGGGCTGCACGACGAGTCGCTGATCCAGAACCGGTGCTTCCTCTACCACCTGATCGGCAACGGCACCGGCGAGTGGCGAGTGCCCGTCGGCGGCATGGGTGCAGTCACTGACACTCTTGCTGCCTCTGCACGCCGGGCAGGCGCCTCGCTGATCGTCGACGCCTCCGTGACCTCCGTCGAGGCCGACGGTAAACGCGGAACGGTGACCTGGCTCGGCGGTGACGGGGAGCGATCGGTCGACTGCTCGTACGTGCTCGCCAACGTCGCCCCCGCCACGCTCGACGCACTGCGCGGCAAGCCGGCCGGGGACAAGCCCGAAGGCTCGCAACTGAAGATCAACCTGCTGCTCTCCCGGCTCCCCCAACTGAAGACCGGCGACGACCCCCGGAAGGCGTTCGCGGGCACCTTCCACATCGACGAGGACTACAGCCAGCTCGAGACGGCGTACCGGTCGGCCGCCGACGGCTCGCTGCCCGCCGTACCGCCGTCCGAGGTCTACTGTCACTCCCTCACCGACCCGTCGATCCTCAGCCCCGAACTGGTTGCCTCAGGCCACCAAACCCTGACCGTCTTCGGCGTCCACTTCCCCACCCGCTTGTTTGCCGCCGACAACGACGCGGCCCGCGCCGAATCGGCCCGCCGGGTCCTGGCCGGCCTGGAGTCCTACCTGGCCGAACCCCTCGACCCCTGCATCGCCCGCGACGCCGACGGCAACCCCTGCATCGAGGCCAAGACCCCCGTCGACATCGAGGAATCCGTCGGCATGCCCGGCGGCCACATCTTCCACGGCGACCTGCAATGGCCCTGGGTCGACGACGATTCCCAAGCCGGCCGCTGGGGCGTCGAGACCGACGTCGCCAACCTCCTGATCTGCGGTTCCGGCGCCCGCCGCGGCGGCGCCGTCAGCGGCATCGCCGGCCACAACGCCGCCATGGCCGTCCTCGAACTCCGCCCCTGAAGAACCGATTTCACATCCACCCAAAACCACTGCTAAGCTCCTCTTCGTTCGAAGGCAACACCGCACAAAAACTGAACATGCGCCGCTAGCTCAATTGGCAGAGCAGCTGACTCTTAATCAGCGGGTTCGGGGTTCGAGTCCCTGGCGGCGCACAAAAGCCCTGGTCAGAAGGTTGACCAGGGCTTTCGTGTATCTGGGGCCCATGCTTTACCCCATGCCTTTGTGTTCTACGACACGTTGGCCTCCGGATCTTCACCGGTATCTGCCATGTCAGGCGACCTGTTCAACGCGGCCTCCAGCGCGGCCGCCGCTGCCGGGTTCTTCGCCCGCCGTGCCATGTAGACATCCTGGGTCAGCGACGGCCGCGCGTGACCGAGCTGGTCCGCGATCTGCCGGGCGCTCTGCCCCGCGTCGTCCAGGATCGTTGCCGTCGTCTTCCTGAAGGAGTGCGACGTGATCCACGCCAGCGCATCCGCCTGACTGCCCTCGGCTGCCTGCCCTGCCAGCTCCAGCAGCTCGGCGCGCTCGGTCCCTGACGCTCGGTACAGATCGAGCAGCGCAGCGGCGTCGACCAGGTCCAGCCGCACCCGCGCTGTCTCGATCAGACTGACCCGCGACTGAGCCCAGCCGAGTCGGGCAGCGGTGTCGGTCTGCGACAGCCCGGCTGCCCGTCGCGCCTTCCGCAGCAGCCGCCCCAGCTCCTGGCGCGTCTCCCCGCCGATCGGTGACCGTGCCTCCCTCAGATCCCTTCTGGTATTGGCAGGGTCGCGGTAGCTGCCCCGCGAGTCGGCAAAGACCGGCTCATCCAACCGCGCACCGCTCATCAGCCGAGTGCGGAGCATCGCCATGCCCCATGCCGGCATCTTGAGAACCCGCTCCCCCGCCCGCGACTTCGTCTTGATCCGGACCAAGCCTTGGCCCTTGATTCGGATGATCTGGTGAGTGATCTCAACCTCACTAGCCGCCAGGTTGATCTGTTCTCCATGCACCCCCAGCGCCTCCCCGATCCGTACGCCGGTAGCGAGCATGAATGTCGTCAGGTCCGGCAGGTCTGCCGCGACGGCGCTGGGATCGGCCCGGAGCTGTTCGAACCAGGCGTCCCGCTCTTCGTCTGTGAGCGCCCGTGCCTTCCGCTTGGACTCGCTCTCGATCGTGTCCACGTCGCGAATCGGATTGGTGTCGATAGCGCCGTACCGCGCGGCCAGTCCGAGCGTGCCGGACACAACGCTCCGGCAGGTCTTGGCCGTCGCCGGTCCAACGTCCTTCTTGATCGCACCGACCACCTTGTCCAGCAGCGGAGTCCGCAGCTCCCCCAATCTGACTTCACCAATCGCGGGCAATACGTGATTGTCGAGCTGACGCCTGTAGGTGTCGACAGTGCCCGGCGATCTCTTGCCGTCCCGCACCTTCTCCTCAAGCTTGCTGAACCAAAGCTCAGCCGCGACAGAGAACCTGTCCATTGCCGTCAGCTCCGTGCCCTGGGTGGCCTTTCGACGGTTCCTGAGCTTGTCCTGCAAGTCAGCTTCAGCCTGGGTTTTCGTCCGGCCGTAAGCCTCCACCTGACGGACTCGCCCGTCGAAATCTCGGTAGTTGGCAACCGCCCGGTGAGAGGTCGCTTTGCCCTTCTCGTTCCACACGGCTTCGTACGTCCGGATCTTGCCCCAGCTACCCATCGGAAGGGGTTTGCGTCCCATTTCGGTCAGTCTCCTTCAGGCAGCGATCATCATGGATTTGCGCCAGGCCACGACGTCGGCCGGGTCGTACCGCAGGTGCTTGCCGACGCGCGCGGCCGGTGGGCCGTCATTGGTCAGCCGCCACTTGTAGATCGTTTTCACCGACACCCGGAGATAGACGGCGACATCGTCGACCGTCCAGCAGGCAGCGTGAACGGCGTCGACCATGGTCAAGTTGAGTTCCGTGATCTGAGCAGACATGTGAGGCGTCTCCCTGGTCAGGCGCAGTTGGAATCGGTGCGGGTGCCGTCGTCGTCAACGAGGGTCGGGACGGGCCGGGGTCCCCAAGCCGTCCCAGCCGTCCCAGGCGTAACTTCCCTGGTCAGGCCCGGGACGGCTTGGGTGGTTGGGACGGCTTGAGCCGTCCCAGGGCTTGAAGCCGTCCCCGTGCTGACCTGCGAAGGGACGCCTGGGACGGCTGGGACGCCTTCCCCACCGGCAGCCTTTGGCTCCGGGCAATACCGATTCCACGCGTCGGTGAAATCACTGCGGGTGTAGCCCTTGGCCTGCCCGGTCGTGAACCGGATGTTCGCGCTGCGGATCTCGAAATCGCGCAGCAGGTTGCCCATCTTCATCGGGGTCAGCCCGTTAGCTCCGTGCGTTGCCCAAGGCGCTTCAGGGTCGGCCTTGAGCCGTTCCAGCAGTACGGCGGTAGGCAGCGCGTCAGCGTCTTGGAACGCGATCCGGCAATCCGTGAGCAGCCGGGTATGCAGCGATGCTTCGTCGCCCGCGTCACGATCGCTGGTGAGCGCTACAGCAGCCTTCCTGGCAGCCCGTGGCCAATTCCCGCCCGCTAGATCAGCAACGGCAATGAGCGGCTCCCACGTGTCGGCAGCGCGGTCTTCCAACGGCATGTCCGGCGCGGCGGCAGTGAGCACGTCCAGGTGCGCCGTGAGCCACTCATTCAGCCGCTGCCGCAGCTCGCCCAACTGCGGGCCATCGCGACGAATCCGGTATGGCTCAACCGCTTCGCCCGGCGCGCGGCGACGCATCCGGATGATTGCCGCTCGATCCTCGATCGTGTCCGGCATAACCCCAATGCCCGCGAGCGCCGCCATCGCGAACGTCTGAATGTCTTCGACGTCGTCCTTGCTGGCGTTGTAGCGCAGCGTCGGCCGGTTGCGCTGGTGTCCAGCGTTCAGCAGTCCGCGTAGGTCTTCGTTCTCACCTGCCTTGGCGCCAAAGATCGTGTCGGCCTCATCGATCAGCAACGTGGGCGGATCAGACGGCCGCTTGCCAATCGACCGGTAGACCGCTGACGGGGACGCGTTGGTGGTCATCAGCGGCCGGTGAGACATGCCCTCGACCATGTCCAGCAACCGCGACTTTCCACACCGCTTTTCGGGTGCCCGGATGACAAGCCGCGGAGCACAGTTCCACGCCGGAATCGCATGCGTGGCAGCGATCCACAACACCACAGCGACCATCGCGGAAGTACTGGGCAAGATCACATAGCGAGCGACCGTGGCCGTCACCTCGTCCAGCAGCTCCGCGCCATCTTCGGCGTCGACCTGGTCGTGATTGTCGTTGGTCATGCGGCGATCCCTTCGTCGCGGAAACCGCCAGTGATGGCGGCTCTGATGTCGCGTTCGGTCTGGGCGGCCTGGTGTCCGGCGTAGGTCAGAGCGGTGACGGCGGCGGCCTGGTCGATCGCACCGGCCGCGACCATCCGCGCAACACCCCGCGCAGCGCCATAGAGGGTGGTTCGGCGCCTGCCTTTCGGGGCACGGCGAACGGCGTCCAGGTGTGCGTCGAGGAGCTTGTCCGGGTGGGAGATGCCCCCGCCCGGTCGTGCGATAGTCGGGCTGGTTTTCGGGGTGGCCAACTCGGCCGGCATAGGAGGCAAGCAGGCGGTCACGAGGGCGCGGGGCATCTCATTCACTGCGGTCGTTCCATCGCCCCACGCGTAGGCGCGGCCGGTCCGATGGTGGATCGAGGGCGGGAGAACGACGTAGCCGCCGTCGGCTTTGATGTCGATGCCCTTGTGTCCGGGCATCGGCCGGGACGGCATGTTGTGGCCGGGGTGGCGGTAGTAGAGGTGCTGTCCCCAATTGCCGGTACGAACGTGGAGAGTGCGCGGGACCAGGTGGCGGAACTGGAGACTGAGAAAGCTGGTCCGCCCGCCGTGCGCAGGATCGATATCGACCACCAGGAGACCAGACACAGCGCCGGTACGGACCGCGAGCTGACCACCCGGAACGGCGGCGACGATCGCAGCGACACGGGCCGGGTCGGTGCTGGCGGCGTAGAACCCGTGGCAGGTCAGGTGACCGCAGATCGCGGGGTTGTGGTCGGCCGCCTCGCGGCAGTCGGAGCAGTTGGCGACCGGGCGCTTGGACCGGCCAAGCATGAACACTGGCCAGCCGCGTTCGGCGGCGGCGAGGGCCTCGGTCAGGATCTCGCTCATCACTTGTCTCCCTTGCTGGTGGAGTTGGAAGCAGCGCTATGGGTGCGGCGGTAGTAGCTGATGACCTTGCGGCCGAACCGGACCCGCAGCCCGGAGCCGTCGCAGCGTCCGCAGTGCCGGAACGCGTTGCCGAACGGGGATTTGAACTTGCCGACGCCTTTGCAGCGGCGGCACTTCCCGAACGGCCAGACAGCGCAGGTGAGGAGGTAGAACACGGCGACGACGGTCACGATGAGTGCCACCGTGGCGGCGTGGGCGACGCTGTGGGCGCTAGCGGTGAGGTCGATCGAGGCGCTACCCAGGTTGCTACCGTGGGTAGCGACCTCAGGGACAGCGGTAGCGGCGGTGGTGGGCATGGTATGCCTCCAGAGGGCTGCTTTTGGGCGTGAGGAGCCGTGGCCGCTACCCGCTACGCGCGGATGAACGGCCTGGTCAGGTTTGGGTTGCGGGGTAGCGGGACGGGTAGCGCAGCCGCTACCGGTAGCGGGGTGGTCGCTACCTCGACCGTCCCGCCACCCCGGTTGAGTTGGTTACTCTCTGTTCCCCGCGGCTTAGGTGCCGGTGGCGTCGCGGCGGTTGATCGCGGCGCGGATGGCGTCGGCCTTGGCGCCCTTGCGGGTCGCACCGTCGCGCTTGACGTTGACGCTCGGGACATTCAGGCCGCGCGCCTGAGCCGAGATGGCCTCGGCAGTTGTGCCCTCGTACTGCTCGGGCATGTCCTGGGCAAGCCGACCAGCGATGGTGTCCCAGTGCGCCGCATTGTCAGCGCCCATCACGGTGAGCACGTCGGCCAGGACGTCGCGGCTGGCGCGCTCGATCTCTTCCCCGGCTGCCTCGCCGGTCAGGGTGCCGAGGCGTTCGCGGTGTTGGCGGGCAGCGGTCAGGATCTTGTCCGCGTCGGTGTGATCGGCCAGGAACGTCCGCACCGTAGGCGTGGCGTCGGATGCGCCGTAGAGGTAGCCAACGCCCCTGTACTCGTCACCGACCGGGAGTTTCGACGCGTCGAAGCCTTCCTGGTAGGCGTCGCCACCGAGCACTGCTTCGGACACGATCCGGTTACCGCAGCGCAGCGCGAACCGGTTGGTGTGGTTGTCGCGGTAGCGGGTGAACAACCGCGCCACGTCACCCGCGCCGACACTGCCGGGCTTCTGCGAGCAGGACTCGATGATCACGCCAGCGCTCGGGCCGACCGCCTGAATCCGCGACAGCTTGGCAGCGAATTCCTTGTTGACCGGCTGGTCCTCGGTCTCGAAGTAGACCTGGAACTCTTCCATCACCAGCATCAGCACCCGCAGGTCCGGGTGGCGCGGGTCGCGGGCCAGTTCCTCGGTCAGCTTGCCTTCGGGGCACTGGTCCACCGGCAGCGTCGTCAAGATCGAATTCACGCGGTCGATGTGGGCGAGGATCTCGTCCAGGATCGCCCGCAAGTGCTCGATCGGGTCGTCATCGTTGGGGTTCGGGTGGGTCCCGAACACGATGCGGTGGGCAACCTTCTTGAACGCCAGCCAGTCCGGGGAGTTCTTGCCATCGACAACGATCAACTTCACGTACGGGTCAAGCGCGGCATGCAGCGCGATCAGCCGGGCCGCGAACGTCTTGCCCTTGCGCGGCTGCGCGCCGATCAGCAGCGACGCCCACAACAGCGACAGGTTCACCGGGTTGTCTCGTTCGTCGCGGCCGAACTTCACCGGCCGCCACACCGAGCGCGGCTTGCAGTCCAGCATGTCCGTCCGGCCCACCGGAACCGCGAGCGGGTCACGGTCGGCCACGAACAACGTGTGCCGACGGCTAGAGGTCTTGTCCGGCGTCAGGAACACCTGGTTCACGTGCACGTCCAAGCCGGAAGCGATCTTCTCCCGCGAGCCCGAGACATCGGACCAGCCCTTGCCGTACGGGAGATCGACCAGCACCTGAGAGCCAGTGTTGCGGGCATCCCTGGACATCTGCGACCCGAACCGGATCTCCTGGTCCGACCGGTCGGGCTTGCCGAGTCCGGCCGCGTAGTAGGCGCGGAGCACGATGTCGGAGTTCAGCTTCCGGAACCGGGGCGCGACGACCGCAGTACCGACCAGCGTCTGACCGGCCGGGCGGCCGTAGTGCGCCGCCGCAGCGACCAGACCAGCGCCCGCAAGCGCTACAGCAGCGCCAGGAGCCGCGTTCAGGGCGATCGGAGCACTGATGGCTAGCCCGATGTTCTGGGCCGCCAGAACGCCGCCACGCCACAACCGGGTCCGCTTCAGCTCGCGGTGGATCTTCTCCCATTCCTTGAGCTCGTTGCCGTCAGCGGCCTTCTGCTCAAGGGCAAACGAGTTCGGCACCCACCACCACGCGAGCTGATTACGGACCACGCGAGCGAAGCCGCGACCCGCAAACCACGTCAACTTCGCGCCGTACCAGGGCGACCGGACCGCGTGGAATGCCGCGATGTGTCCGGACCGGGCCAGGGTCCGGCGGACGGTGGCGCGGAGGTTCTGCGGAAGCAGGTGAACCGGGATGATCGGCAGCCGCTCCCCCGGCGTCACCGGCACCGCCAGGCCCGGCGTGTCTACCGGCACGAGTACCTTGCTCACGCCGGTCTCCGCGTCGTCGTCAATGGCAACCTCGTACGCGGTATCCATCCCTGCGACGTCGGCGGCCGACAGCGGCACCGCTATGCCGGCCGAATCGTCCGCACCCTGCGAGGTGTCGTCGCGGCGGGCGCGGTGCGCGTCCAGGTCGATCGGCTCGGGCACATTCTCGTTGGGAAGCTCGGACATGTCAGTTGCTCCCGTTCTGAGTGGGGTTCTGCCTGTGGGAAGGGATCACGGTGTAGGGACCGAGCAGGATCGTGGTTCGGCCGTCCGGTCCGGCCGGGCTGATGATGGTCAGGTGCAGCGCCTTGGTAACCGCACCCCAGATTTGCGGCGTCCAGCCTCTCGACGCCTGCATTACGGCGGTCGGCATCGACGCCAGCGCGACCATCAGGCAGCCGATCTCGTCCATGTCGAAGACAGTCGGCGGCACTCCGTCGTTCTCGGTCATGACTACTTCTCCCCGTTCTTGAACAGGCGTGTACGGAACTGGTGGAACCGACTGGGCTTGCGGGCCGGTTGGGGTCCGGCGTGGACCAGGTGGGCGAGAGCCGCGCCCATGCCCAGCACTGCGACGGGCAGGCAGGCAACGACGGTCGTGATCTGCCATGGCGCTTGAGTGACTCCGGCCGCCTCGAGTAGGTGATAGGCGACTTGACCGAGCGCGCCCAGAACCAGAGCTGACAGCGCGGACCACTTCGCGAATCGGCGAGCCGACGCCGGGACCTGGCCGGACAGCCAGACCCGCAGCGCGAACGCGGCGTACGTCTCCACGCCGATAGGTAGCGTGATGGCGGAGTTGATCGTGAACCCGTCCGCGATACCGGGCAGCGGGTGAACGACTCCGAACCCGGTCAGCGTGCCGAGTCCGACCCACCCCGACCAGACAGCGACGAACGCGGGCAGGGCGAGCAGCAGTACCGGCCAAGTGCGCACGGGATCGGGTCCGTCAGGGGCAACCGCGGGAACCCCCTCGGACTGGGTGGAGTCGGCAACGATCACCGGTTCTGCAGGCGCTGTGACCTGCGGAGATGCCTCCCCCGCCGCCGCGCGGGGCATCTCATCGTTGGTCGGCGCGGCCTCGGTCTCGGGTGCGGTTTCGTACGGGTCCGGAACAGGGTGCAGGTGCGTTCCGGTGGCAGCGGTGTCTTCCTCGATCAGCGTCAGGCGGATGGCCTTGGCCTTGTCCTTGCCGATCCGGAAGTGCTTCATCAGCCGGTTCTGTGACGGCACGCCACCGGCCTTGGCGGCGAGCTTGCGGGCGGCCGGGATCAGGTCCTCAACCGGGACCGGGTACGTCGTGCGAAGCGGAGTACTCATGACTGCTCCCCCAGACCATGACGGCAGCACGGCGGTCGGAACGGACCAACGTGGACGTACTGCTCGCCCGCGATGATGGGCGTGATCGTGGTCAGGGTGAGCGCCTTCTCGACGGCCTGTCGCATCTCTTCGGCCCACCCCCACGACACCTGCTCGATAACGGGCTGGAGGGCGGCGAGCGCACAGATCAGCTCGGCAACATCCGAGCTGGACAGCTCCGGCAACCGCGCGGAGGTGGGATCGATGCCATTCATGCCGCGTCCTCCGACTTCGGGTCGCGGTCGGCCAACTCGCGGCCGAGCTCCAACACGCGGTGCTCTGCCCGGCGCACCCGGCGCCGGTCCAGCGCCGACGCGGCCGGACCCGCGTTGATGTACGAGATTTCGGCGTCGAGCAGATCCAACTCAGCCGCGATCAGCGGCCATTCACGCTCAATGGCCGCCAGATCAGTAGGGCTCGGACCCTCGCTGCTAACTACCGGAAAGGAGATGATGACGCTCACGGGTTGTGCTCCTGTTCGTAATGGGACGGGCGCGACCCAGACGCCTCGGCGGGTGCCACCGCCGGGGCGTCGCTCTGTTCTCGCCTATGGGTCTTGGTCTGCCTGTTTGGCTTGTTGGAACAAGTTGCTTGAGTGACATGTTGGAACAAGCCGCATAAGCTTGTCAAGCAGCAGACGAAAGGAACTTGGGATGCCGGAGACGTTGCAAGAGCGAGTGGCGCGCCTGATCCGCGACTCACTGGGCGAGCCGGGCGCAGCCCTGCCCAGCGAAGCGGAGCTGGTCGAGCGCTACGGCGCGAGCCGGAACACGGTCCGCGCAGCGCTAGCCGCTCTGGAGGCCGAAGGGCTGATCACCAGCAGCCAGGGCCGGACCCGCCGCGTACGACAGATCAGCCGGTGGGAATGGAAGATGGCCGAGTGGGAGAAAGCCCACAACAACGACGGCGATGCCTGGGCGAACACCATCAAGGCTCAGGGCGGCACCCCGAAGAACGACCTTCAGATCCTGTCGATCCAGGCGCCGGCCGATGTGGCCGAAGTGCTCCAGATCCCCGCAGGCACAGCGATTCAGGCACGCAATCGCCTCCGCTGGGTCAACGACGAACCCCACCAGCTCAGCGATTCCTACTTCCCGCCGTTCGTCACCGACGGGAACGACCTGTTCTGGAACCCCAGCGACCTCGGAGTCCCAGGCGGCCTGCTCGCCGCGACCGGCCACAAGCAGGTCCGCTGGCACGACACCCTCACCGCCCGGATGCCCAGCGCCGAAGAATCCCAGCGCCTCATGATGGCCCCCGGCACTCCCCTGCTCGTCCACACCCGCGTCGGCTACGACGCCGAGGGCCGCCCGGTCCGCTACATGGTCACCCGCATGGCAGCCGACCGCGTAGAAGTCTCCTACGACCTCAACACGGACGACTGATGCTGATCACCCTCGACGAATCCCACCGCCAGCTCGTCCACCAGGCGCGCGACGCGGCCGGAGAATGGCTAGCCACCAAAGGCACCGACCAGTACCGAGGCGGCCTCGACATGGCCCAGGTCCACGCCAACATCGACCACGACTTCGACAAATTCCCCTTCGTCGGCTGGGAGATCGACGGTCGCGTCGTCGCAATGATGGCAATCATCGACCCAGAAGCCGACTTCTGGACCCCCGAGGAACTTGCCGAACCGCAGACATACATCAGCCGGTTTTTCGTCGTTGAACACGGCAAGGGCTACGGCTCAGTGCTGCTTAAGGCAGTCATAGATCAGGCCGAACAAGATAGTAAGCACTGGATTCGCCTCAACTGCTGGAGCACGAACACTGCGCTTCACGAGTACTACATCAATCACGGGTTTGAACACGTACGCACATGCGATGCTCCAGGACGAATGAGCGGCGCACTCTTTCAAAGGCGAGTTTAGGGTGATTGAAGTTCACCCTGGGAGGAAATAAGTGGCACGGAAGCGACCGCCGGCGCGCTGGCAGATCGGCGGAGGACTAACCGCAGCCGCAGCCGTCCTTTTAGCCTTCTTCATGAATCTGAGCACCGACATAATCCCAAAAGATTGGAAGTGGTCACAGAATCCCACTGTGGTTTGGTCGATCACTGGAGCCATTTGCGTAGGAGCGCTGATCCTTGGCTTTTTCCCGCGCAGAGATCAAAACCCGAGTGGCGCCAATCAGATAGTCAACGACGGTATATCGGGACTAATTACCGGCCAAGCAGTCGCATCTTCCGGCGGACTGGCCGTCGGAAACTCCTCAGTTGGTAACATAGCTTATAACGCAAACAGCGGATCTGGTGATATTAACGTCCATCTTCCTCCCGCTACGCCACCACTTCCGAATGTACGTTTTGGCGACATCCCTATTGAGCCGAGCACGCCAATCGCCCGACCTCAGGCGAAGACCGTCGCCGACTTTTTCGCTGCATCGAGAGCAACAACCAAGGTGTGCGTAGTTGCCGGTGGGCCTGGTGTCGGAAAGACGCAAATTGCAGCCGACTATGCGAGACAGAGAGCCGAGCAGGACTACAAAACCGTCGCCTGGCTTCCAGGCGAGGAGCAGCAGTCATTTATCGCTGCAATGTCAGCTCTGGCAGTGAAGTCGGGAGTCGCCGAGCCTAATCAGCTTAAATCAGAAGATGCCGCCAAGGCACTCAGAGACATACTGGCAGCATCGACGGAGAAGGTACTTCTCATTATAGATAATGGTGAGGACCCTGATTTTATTCGAAACTGGATCCCCGCCACAGGCAACATTGAAGTCATAATCACCACAACAAATCGAGACTTCTCTACCTTCGGCGATCTGATTGAAATCGATTCCTACAGTCGAGACCAGTCGAAGGAATACCTGAAAGGAGTCACGGGGCTCCCGTCGGACAAGAACACTGAACTTATTGCAGAAATTTTCGGCGATCATCCCCTCGCCCTGTCACAGGCGGCCGCAGTCATCAAACGTCAAAACATCTCCTACGCGGAGTACGTCACGAAGCTTGGTGCGCGTAGTCTTGCGGAAAACTTGCCTCGCCTGGCAGGCGATCCATACCCCCGAGAAACAGTAGCAGCAATTGAAATCGCGGTCGAAACCGCAGCACCGGCCAGTAGGTACCCTTTTGCAAGGGAAATGATCCAGACCATTGCCATCCTGAGTGCGGACGGTTTCACCAGCCAGATCGCCGTAGACCTGTGCAAAGTGACACTTCCTGATGATGGAAGCTATAACCCGGACTCCGCAACACAAATGCTGGTCGAGCTAGCGAGCCTGTCTGTTTTGACGTGGTCTGCAGACGACGGCACCCTTTTGATGCATCGCCTCGTCGGGCGCGCACTCCGGGATTCCTCGAATAAAAATGGCTCACTCGAAGCAACGATCAGAACCCTATCTGATGCGATCACGAAAAAGATCCCCCCTAATGAGGAATCTTGGGACCAGCGACACATGGGAAACGAATTGGTTTCTCACAGCCTCTCAATGTGGAGCCATCTGGCAAGCGGACCCCTAGTCGCAGCCGCTACTTACGAAGCCTGTGCATCAGCAGTAATCGAATCAATAAGATTCCTACTGTCGATCAGCGATGTCTCCCGAGCCGCCGTCGTAGCTGAAGGAATTCAAGATGATCTGCGCGAGCGAATCGGCGAGAAGAGCTCAACCTATCTCTCTCTAGCTAATATTCTAGCTAGCATCTATCAGCGCATGGGAATGTACGACGCATCAAGCGAACTTCAAAGATTTTGCTACGAGCAGACTCTCGCATCCCTAGGCGCCGAACACAATGACACATTAACCGTGCGAACAAATCTCGGTATCACGTACATGAAGATTGGGTTGACGGCCGAGGCCATCCCAATACACGAAGAAACACTGCGGATCCGCATGGAAAAATTCGGAGGCGACGACCTCGACACGCTAATTTCCCGAAACTGCCTGGCGGGCGCGTACCACAACGCTGGCGAACTCAAACGAGCGCGCCCGCTATACGAAGAGGTTTACCAGAGGCGAAGCTCCATACTTGGCCCCGGAGACCCTAGAACAATTAACGTTGCAAGAAATCTCTCGGAACTATTGATTACGGAAGGATATCCAAGCGATGCGGTGCGATTGGTTGAGCCACTTCTTAGGCATGTCCTAGAAAAGCGAGACGCCGACGATCCGTCTGTGATCCTCACTCAACACTCTCTTGCGAATGCCTATTCTGCCGCTGGCCGCAGCAGCGAGAGTTCGGCTCTACACAAGAAGACCTTCGAACAGCGCCTACGTCTATCCGGACTACACGATCCCGAGACTGTTAACTCTGCAATACAGATGGCGCGTGTCGATGCCGCCAGAGGATGGCGGAAACGACGAACTGCGAGAAAGTTCCTCGCGGAGATCGAGGTCGCCCTCGATCCACAACTGGCCCATGGATATTTTTTGGCTACTAAAGTCCGCGCAACACAAGACGAATTGGCACAGCGTGGATCGCTTCTGCGCATTTTCGGCAGGCAGCGACAAAAGCGAGGCTAGGCCGAGGCCCCGGATGAGAAGGTTCCCGATGCAGGAAGGTTGGGCAGGTTCTCTAGATTCAAATCTGATCGCATCACGGTCAGCAGATCGCGAACTTTCTTGTCCACCTCCTCAACCAACTCATCTGCTCCCTGGATGTCCGCTTGGTGCGCGGCCCGCTCCAATGCGAGCAACGCGTCGCGGACAGCGCGACTCTGGTTGCCGACTTCAGCGCTGAGCATGGTCAGCTCATCACCCATCGGCTGAAAACTGTTCCACCACGCAACCCAGTCCGCTTTGAGCTCTTCACGGACCGTCGCCCTCAGGACAGCATTCCCACCAGTCACGCGGTAGAGACGCATCCGACGCTCGCCAATTGCTCGCAAGTACTCGGCGTAGGAGGCGCGCTTCACGTCGGCGAATACCCGTGCGCGTTCAAATCGGGCAGCCTCGATCGCTTGTTGACGCTCCCACGCGCGCTGCTCCCCCTCCCACTTGAGGCGCTTCGCCTCTCGCCGGCCCGTGAAGGTCTGCGAGACAAGCTGCCCAGCAACCGCACCCGCAGCGCCGATGCCCGATGCGACTATTGCGACAGTCGTGGTATCCATGGGTCCGGAAACTACCGTCTCCCCAAGTCTGAGGCGATGCCGCAGCGCCCTGAGTCCCCATGGTTTTCCCCATGGAATTGGTCGGGCAGCAACGAGCACGGTCGGGCGGCTCCTGGTCACCGATGCTGTGATTTCGCGGTTGAGGGGTAGGGTTGGGGCAACAACAAGAACGGCGCTGCTGGTTCGACGGGAATCAGCGGGTTCGGGGTTCGAGTCCCTGGCGGCGCACCAACACGAAGGCCCGGGCAGACATCGCAATCTGTTCCCGGGCCTTTGTGTTTTCCGGGCCGTCTTGATCTGATCGCGACTGTGTGTCACCTCACATCGTTGACGCAACCAACCGCCGAGCCGGTTGAGGCACAGCGAGGGGTGCTTGGTGATGGCGAGTTCACGACCGCTCGAGACAGCAGAAGGTCTACGAATTGGCCGGGTCCAAAACACACTGATGTCAGGGACCCGGCCAGGTCGCTGCTCGGCTGACTGATCGCCGGCGGTGTTACCCGGGCGTCGTCCAGCGTTGGTTCGGGGCGCCGGTGCAGGTCCAGATCTGGAGGCGGGCGCCGTCGCTGGTGTTCGCGTCGCGGACGTCCAGGCACTTTCCGCTGCCGACGTTGACCAGAGTGCCGTTCGAGACGGTCCAGCGTTGGTTGGGGCCGCCGAAGCAGTCCCACAGTTGTACTGCGGTGCCGTCGGCGGTGCCGGAGCCGGTCACGTCGAGGCACTTGCCGAGGCCGCGGATGGTTCCGTCGGTTCCGACGGTCCAGCGCTGGTTGGGGCCTGAGGTGCAGGTCCACAGCTGGGGCTGGTTCCCGTTGACGGTCGAGCCGCCGGTGACGTCGAGGCACTTGCCACCCAGGCCGGTGATCGCGCCGGTGCCACCGGTGGGCGGATTGCCTCCACCCGAGCCGGGCCAGGTGAAGGTCGCCATCGCTCCGGCGGGCAGTTGGTACCCGAAGGTCTGGCCGCCGAACGACACCTGGAAGTTCTGAGTACCGCCGCTGTTGATCGCCACCAGCGCGATGGTCCCGTCGGGGTTGCGGAACGCCACGTTCTGGATCCCACCTTCGCCGTACCCGGTGGACTCGATCCGGACCGCTCCCGGCCGGACGAACTTGCTCAGGTGACCCAGTACGTAGTACTCGGCGTTGTAGGCCACAGTGTTGCCGTCGACGGTCGCGACCCCGGTGCAGTTGGTGCAACTGCCGATGACCGGCCCGTTCGCGTTGTTCAGCGCCAGGTTCCAGGTGACGACGGAGCGGGCCCAGTTCCGGGTCGCTCCGACTGCCAGGTTGATGCCCTGCCACCGCAACGAGTCACGGAAGGTGGCGGCGGCATCGCTCGACTTCGTCCCTGAGCATTCGGTGAAGAAGATCTCCTTGTTCGGCTGGGCGTTGTGCACCGTGGACTGTCCCGACGGGTTGCCGCCGTAGCAGTGCCATGCCGACCCGACCACGTTGTTTCCGGTGCTGTTGTTGACCGTCTGCGCGTAAGACGTGTCGTCCCAGTTGTGGTCGTAGCCGAGCAGCCGTGCGTCGAGCCCGGCCGAGCGCAGCTTCGGCACCAGGTTGTTGATGATGTTGCTCTGCTGACCCGCCGTCATCAGCATGCCGGGGTAACCGGGCGGGGAGAACTTCGGCTCGTTCTGAACGCTGAGGTAGTCGATCGGCACCCCGGCGGCCTGGTAGGCCTGGGTGAACTTGACCAGGTAGTCGGCGTAGGTGCCGACCTGGCTGTCACTCAGTGATCCGCCGATCAGGTTGTTGTTGGTCTTCATCCAGGCCGGAGCGCTCCACGGCGTGGCCATCACCGAGATCTCCGGGTTCAGCGACAGCGCCTGCTTGACCAGCGGCAGGATGTAGGACTGGTCGTGCGCGATCGAGAACCGCGACAGGCTCGGGTCGGCGGCACCATCGTTGTACGTGTAGAAGCTGCGGGAGAAGTCGCTGGCGCCGATCGGCTGGCGCAGGAAGCTCAGGCCGATCCCGTTGCCGCGGTCGAACAACGCGTTCATCACCTCGTTGCGCCGGGGCGAGTTGAAGACGTTCCAGGCTGCCGCGTCGGTGAACGAGGCGCCGAAACCGACCATCGACTGGTACGTCGTATTGGGGTTGACCGAGATCGTCGGGCCGCTGCCCGCGCCTGACCCGAAGCTCACGTCGGCCTGCCGGCCGAGCAGGCTCGAGCGGTCGGCCGTGGTGAGCCAGACGCCGACGTTCGGCGCTGCCGAGGCGGTCTGGGCCGGGACCGTCATGCAAACGGCCGTCACAGCGGCGGCCGCGGTCAGTGACAGCGCGGCAGGGTACCTGCGGTGCGCGGCTCGGGATTTCCAGAATGAAAACATGACTCTCCTTGGGGGCGGACGACTGCCACCGGGGGCGGGCGGCAGTCTGGTGGTCATGCACCGCGGGATGACCGGACTGAGCGAACCGGACATCCTGCAAATTCTTTTGCATCATGAAACAGCACCGCCTCGATGGCGTCAACGGCCCAGTAGACTGCGCCGATGAGTGATTCGCGCGGTCGCCGGGGCGCGGCGCTGGTGGAGCCTCGGACCACGCTGCGCGACATCGCCGCCGAGACCGGGGTGTCGATCGCCACCGTCTCGCGCGTTCTCAACGAGCACGAGAACGTCGCACCGCGAACAAGGGACCTGGTGCTGCAGGCCGTGGCCCGCCGCAACGCCCCCGGCGGCCAGCCGGTGGAGACGCCTGGCGCGGTCTACGTCCGATGCCCGTACCTGCTGACCGACTACTTCGGCCTGATCGTGTCTTCGATCGCGGAGACCCTCGCTCTGCACGGCCGCCGCGTCCTGCTCGACGCCGGCGAATCCGGCCAGTACAGCGACGCCCTGGTCGGGCTACCGCTCCGGGACGAGGTGGACGGCGCGATCCTCATCCTCCCCCCGGAGTCGAAGCAGGACCTGGTCTCGTTGTCCCGTTCGGGTTTCGCGTTCGTCGTCGTCGATCCACGCCAGGCGTTGCCGCCGGACATCGCCGCGGTCTCGGCCGCGCACGCCTCGGGCGCGAACGCCGTCGTCACCCATCTGACCGGCCTGGGACATCGCGACATCGCCTTCATCGCCGGCCCAGAGGAATGGTTGGCCAGCAACGCACGGATGCTCGGGCACCGGGCCGCGCTGTCGGCCGCCGGAACGCTCCTGCCACCGGACCGGATCCGCTATGTCCATCCCACCATCGAGGACGGCCGCCGGGCAGCCGGCGAACTGCTCGACCGGCATCCCCGCCCGACCGCCGTCGTCTGCTTCAACGACAAGATTGCCGTCGGCACCTATCACGCCGCCCGTGAGCGTGGACTGACCGTTCCTGACGATCTGTCGGTGACCGGCTTCGACGACATCGACCTGAGCGCCGCGATCGACCCACCCCTCACCACGGTCCGCCAGCCCCTGCAGGAGATGGGCCGCATCGCAGTCACCCAACTGATGCGCGTCCTGGACGGGCACCGCCCCGAGGCCGTCCACCTCGAACTGGCCACCCAACTCGTCGTCCGCGGCTCGACCACCCAACCACCGGCGAGTTAGGGCCGGCTAGCCGAGCTGGTGGCGCTGGGCGTACTGGATCGCGGCGACCCGGTCGCGGGAACCGGTCTTGGTGAAGATGCGGTTGAGATGGGTCTTGACGGTGTTGTGGCTCAGGAACAGGGCTTCGGCGATCTCGGTGTTGGTCAGGCCGCGGGAGACCAGGGTGAGGATCTCGGCCTCACGCGGGGTGAGGCCGTCGGGTGCGACTTCCGCTGGTGCCGTGGGCGCTGCCGGTACGGCGGTGGTGGCGGCCAGCAACGTTGCCTGAACTCGTGGATCCAGGACCGAATACCCGCCGGCCGCGCTGTGCAGCGTACGGGCGATGTCTCGGCGGTCGGCGTCCTTGGTCAGGTACGCCCGGGCTCCGGCGCGCAGCGTGTCCATGATCGAGGCGTCGTCGGCGTACGTCGTGAGGACCACGATGGCCACCTCCGGATGCTCGGCGGTGAGGCGCCGGGTGACCTCGATCCCGTCGAGCTCGGGCATGTGCAGATCCAGCAGGATCACGTCGGGGGCCAGCGCGGCGACCTGGTCGAGCGCTTGCAGACCGTTGGCGGCCGAGCCGACGACCTCGATATCGGGCAGCAGGTCGAGCATGATGACGAGTCCTTCGCGAATGCTGGCCTGGTCGTCGGCCACCACGATGCGCAGCGACGGCTGCCCGGCCTCCGTCATCGCGGCACCCGCGCCACGACGTGCCAGCGATCGTCGCGGGCCTCCGCGGTGAGACTGCCGCCCAGCAGAAGGAGCCGCTCGCGCATTCCGGTCAACCCGTAGCCGCCGTTCACAGTGGCGAAGGTAGCCCCGGACGGTTGCCCGGGGAGTCGGTTGGTGATGGTCAAGGTCACTTGGTGGTCCTCGTAGCCGACACTGATGTCGACCTCCTGGTCGGGGGCGTGTTTGGCCGCGTTCGTCAGTGATTCCTGGGTGACCCGGACCAGTGCGAGAGTCTGCTCGGACGGAAGGCCCGCAGCCTCACCGTGAATCGCGAGCCTCGCCGGCGTACCGTGCTGGTCGTGGTGGACCCTGGCGATCTCGGCCAGGGACCGAGATAGCGGTGGGATGTCGGATCGCAGGGCCTGCACTGCACGGCGGGTCTCGCCGAGACCGTCGGCGGCCATCCGCTGAGCGACACCGAGGACGTCGTCGGCGCGCCGCGGGTCGTGATCGAGCAACGCCCGCGCTGTCTGGATCTGGATGCCGAGCGCACCGAGCGAATGCGCCAGTACGTCGTGGATCTCGCGCGCGATCCGGGTTCGTTCGTCGAGTACGGCCGCCCTGCGCTGTTCGGCCTGGAGCTGCTCGACCTCGGCCAGCAGAGCGGAGGTCTCCTCGGCATGGACCCGGTACGTCCGCCGATTGCGGCCGACCAGCAAGGCCAGCAGCAGCGCTGCCGGATAGCCGAGCAGTTCGCCGCGATCGAGCCCCGTGAACAGACCCCCGGCCTCGACGCCGACGATTCCGGCCAGGGTCACCACCCACCCGACGGCCACCTCGCTGGCGCTGCCCGCGCCGATGACCACCAGCAGGCTGATCCCCAGCAACGCGTGCCCGGCCGGTACAGTGCTCGCCGCTCCGGAAACCGCAGCGGCCACACCCAGGATCAGCGGCAGCCCGATCCGGGGCCCGGCCGGTCGAAGCTCGAGGACGAACCATCCGACGAGCAGCAGTCCACAGAGAACATAGGCGCCTGCGGCAACGACAAAGGCCGCCTCGTACGCCGGGGAGTGGACGAAGGTCTCGACCCCGATCAGAACGAACGCCACGGCGCGCGCCAACCACGACACGGTCCGCAGTACCGATCCTGAGTGCGGACCGCGGAAGAGCCTTCTCGCGTACTGGCCGGGCGTCACACCTCCACAGTAGGCAACGCGAGCCGCCATGGCCTCACCCCACACGGTGACATCGCGTAGTACCAGAGGTCACCCCGGGGCTGCGGGATTCACCCCTGGCTCACCGTCCACGGCGACGACTCGCACCCACTCCCCGACCAAGACTCGAGGGGTCGGCAAGGCACACTCATCGGAAGGTCGAACCATGTCACCCCTCGCCAATGCCCTGCTCATCAACGGAGTCGTACTGTTCTCGGTGCTGGAGGCCGACCTCGGACCGCATCGCAAGATCGGCAAGTTCCGCATCCTGCGGCCGCTGCTCACCGCCGGACTGATCATCCCCTTCTACCTCAAGGGCCTCACGACCGACGGTGCCGGACTGGCCCTGGAACTCGGGCTCACCGCGGCCGGCCTGCTGCTGGGGGCGCTGGCGATCAACTACACCCGCGTCTATCGCAGCCCGCGCACCGGTAAGCCGGTCAGCGCGGCCGGCTGGGGGTACGCCGCGATCTGGGTCGGTGTGGTCGCGGTCCGCAGCCTCTTCTCCTACGGCTCGTCCAACTGGTTCGGCCCGCAACTGGGCACCTGGATGGCCACTCACCACGTCACCACCAACGCGCTGACCGACGCGCTGATGATGATGGCCGTCGCGATGATGCTCGTTCGTACCGGCTCTTTCGCCGCCCGTGCGTCCATGATCAACCGGAGCCACCGCGAGGCCTCAGCTCCCGCCCTCGTCTGAGGCCTGCGTAACCTCCCTGACTCGGCCGGGCGGACTACGCAGTTTCTACCGACGCGACCGTGGCCGCCTCGACGGCATTGTTGGTGCTGCAGGCAATCAACCTCTCCAGCACCTGAAGGGCCAGAAATCATGACCATCGTCAGCTCCTCCGTCCGCCGCGGCCTGGTGGCCACCCTCCTGACCGCCACGGTCACCGCCGCAGGATTCCTTGGCGCAACCAGCACCGCAGCAGCGGCTCCGAGCACAACAGACCTGAGCTGTAAGGGCCAGGGCGTCGATTCCAGCGCCAAGATCCGCTACGGCACCGAGAAGTTCATCAAGGCGCCGATCAGCAAGATCTGGCGGCTGCAGACCGACATCGCCCGCTGGCCGTCCTGGCAGGCACCCGTGACCACCGCCAAGCGCCTGGACCACGGACCGCTGCGGGCCGGCTCAGCGTTCGTCTGGACCACCCCGGCACCGCCCACGCCGACCACCCCCGCGACCGTCCTGACCATCACGTCGACCGTCCAGCAGGCCCGGCACAACACCTGCCTGCGCTGGACCGGCCCAGCCATCGGCACCGGTCTCAAGATCGACAAAGGCACTCACGTCTGGAACTTCGTCCCGGTCCGCGGCGGCACCCTGGTCCGCACCGAGGAGACCTGGAACGGAGCCCAGGTCGAGGCCGATACGGCCCTGTCCACCACGATGCTCGGCATGGGCCTCGAAGCCTGGCTGAACGACCTCAAGGCCGCCGCCGAGCACCTCTCCTGCGGCTGATCCGCACTGGATCATCCTTCGCGATGTCATTAGCTAATACGCATTATCTTATTGACACTCTCGCAGACAGCTACCAGAGTCGCAGCATCACCGCCGCTCATGAGGAGGGCCGAATGGCCGAACTGTCACGTCGTGCCGTACTACGTGGAGCCGCCGCCGGCGCGGGCCTCGGCCTGGCCGGGCTACCGCTGCTGGGATCCACAACCGCCAGCGCCGCACCCGCGGGGTTCCCGACGTACCGGTACGTCCGCACCGCGTTCGACAAGTCCAAGCTCAGCTACGCCCCGGCGCGCAAGGAAGTGATCTTTCCCTGTATCCGCGGAACAGCCGGCCGGATCGCGAACCCACTGGGCCGCTACTACCTCTACTACGCACCACACGACGCACCCGGTGGCATCTGCCTGAGCTACAGCGACAGCCTCGAGGGACCCTTCATCGAGTACCCGAACAACCCGATCGTGGCGCGGACCTGGAGTCCGCACTACAACGTCAGCCACGTGTCGTCGCCGCACGTGATCTGGAACGAAGCGGCGCAGGAGATGTGGCTGTACTTTCACGGCGAGAACACCACCACCCGGCTCGCCCGCTCCAAGGACGGCATCCACTTCACCTACGACAAGGTCGTCCTGTCGACCTCGATGATGCCGGCCGGAACCACGGAGACGTCGTACGCCCGCGTCTTCGAGCACGAGCTCACGGCCAAGGGGTCGAAGTACGTGATGGTCTTCATGATCAACACCACCGCCAACCACCGCTCCATCGGCTGGGGCCGCTCGGTCGACGGCCGCACCTGGGTCTTCTCACCCAACTCGCTGATCCGCCCCGAGGAGGTCGGCTCGCAGAACATCGGTGCGCCGACCGTTGTGCACCGCAACAACTCGACGTACGTGATCTACCACCAGGACAAGGGATCCGGTGGCAAGATGCTGATCACCGAGGTCGGCAACGACTTCACCAAACGCAACCACCTCGGCGCGTTCCACCTGCCACTGGCCGGCGCCCCCGACAACGGCCGCTGCGCCGCGGCGTCCTTCGGCACGATGGACGGCAAGGAGTACATGTTCTACGAAGCCGGCGAACGCCTGCAGGGTGCCATCGCGATCGCCCGGGCCGTCTGACAACTCACTGGCTGGTCCGGGTGAAACGCTCAGCGAGGTGGACGAAGGCGTCAGTCAGTTCGACCGGGCTGACGACTTCGATCTCCGCGTCGAAGCGGGCGATGGCGGCGGCGAGGCTGGGCCAGGACCAGGAGCCGAGGGTTAGTCGGCAACGGTCAGGTGTGAGGGCTTCGACCAACCCGTCGCGGGTGTAGAGGGCGACGGATGCAGCCGGCAGGTCGAGGATGACCGTGCCTTGGCAGGGCCAGTTGCCGGAGGCGTCGGCGGAGCCGCGGAAGATGCTGGTGACGTAGGTGGCGACGTCTCCCCCGGGTACTGCGCGTGGGGTGAAGCGGGGTCCGTTGGGGGTGCGCAGGGTGATTCGGTCGGCGCGGAAGGTGCGCCAGTCTTCGCGGTCGAGGTCCCAGGCGACGAGGTACCAGCGGCCGTTCCAGGTGATGACGTGGTGGGGTTCGGCGCGGCGGGGTCGTTGGTCCGTCGTGCCGGGACCGTAGTCGAAGCGCAGGGATTCCTGGGCTTGGATGGCGGCGCTGATGGTGAGGAGGACGTCGCCGTAGACTGGGGCGTCCGGTTGAGTGGTGGGCTGTTCCACGGCGGTGATCTGGAGTGCGTTGATGCGGTGGCGGAGCCGGCTGGGCATGACCTGCCGGATGGTGTTCAGGGCTCGCTCGGCGGATTCGGCGAGGCCGTTGCCTTGGGTGGTGGCTGCGATCTGCAGGGCGATCGTGAGGGCGACGGCCTGTTCGTCGTCGAAGAGCAACGGCGGCAGTTCCGTACCGGCGCTGAGTCGGTAGCCGCCTTCGGGGCCCTTGGCGGCGGCGATCGGGTAGCCGAGTTCGCGGAGTCTGTCGACGTCGCGGCGGACGGTACGCAGGCTGACGTCGAGCCGGTCGGCCAGCACCGTGCCGGACCAGTCCCGGCGGGTCTGCAGCAGTGACAACAAGGTCAGCAGGCGGGACGAGGTTTTCGGCATGGCACCGATTCTGCCTGTAGTAGGTGCCACTACCTGTCACCTACTGCTGTGACTGTTGGTTCTGCAACCAACCGGCAAGGAGCCAACAGAATGGCCATCTCCACCACCACCCACCTGAACTTCCGGGGCGACGCCCGTGCGGCGCTGGAGTTCTACCAGACCGTTTTCGGCGGCCAGCTCACCGTCATCGCGTACGGCGACTTCGGGATGCCGAAGGAGCTGCCGGACGCCGACAAGATCGTCTTCGGTCAGGTCACCGCCGACAACGGCTTCAGCATCATGGCGTACGACGTACCGAGCCAGGCCGCCGCCGCCGTCGCACCGGCCGCCACCACCCGGGAGCACGGCATGACGCTGACCGGCGAGCGGTTCTTCGTCTCCGTGCGCGGCGACAGCGACGAAGAGGTCAGCGCGCTGTGGGACAAGCTCGCTGACGGCGCCGACGTGATCGAGAAGTACGGCCCGTCGCAGTGGGGCCCCGGCTTCGGCATGCTGACCGACCGTTTCGGCGTCACCTGGATCCTCGACGTCACCGCTGCGTACGCCGGCTGAGTCACCCCGATTCCGGTCAGGGGCGGCCAACCCGGCTGCCCCTGACCTCGGATCTCCCGGCGAATAACGGCACCGGGCGGTAACAGATTCGACGTGGGTGTTAAGGCTCTTACACCCTGCGTTACGCGGTCCTACCATCGGTTACCGCCTACCGCCCCGAGGAGTCTGACCCATGAGGTCATCCCGCCTGAGCCGCGCCGCCCGCGGCGTTCTCACCACTGTCCTGTTGATGTCCCTCGCTGTTCCGGCCGGAGCGATCAGCCCACCGGACGACAGCACGAAGCCGTCCGACGAGGAACGCACCAAGCTCGCCGACGTCGCCGAGCCGGCCGAGCCCGAGGTCCCGGAGAAGACCTGGAAGGTCGACTCCCGCGGCGCCTTCTCCGATGCGATCCCGATCGAGGTCCCGGCCTTCCGCGCGCTCGCGCCGAAGCTCACGCTCTCGTACCAGTCCAGCGGCGGCAACAGCGTCACCGGTACCGGCTGGAGCCTGTCGGGTGTCGCCGATGTCGAACGCGCCGGCACCGGCAAGGGCGCACCGAAGTACGACGCCTCGGACATCTATCTGCTGGACGGTGAGGAACTGGTCCCGTGCGCCGCGGGCAGCGTCAGTCCGAGCTGTACGACGGGTGGCACGCACTCCACCAAGAACGAGAGCTACGTCCGGGTCGCGCTGACCGGGACCGGCGCCGCGGCTCGCTGGACCGTGACGGACAAGGACGGCACGAAGCAGGTCTTCGCCCCGACCCAGAGCGTCGGCACCGATCTGGTGTTCCGCTGGGGCCTGAGCGAGGTGACCGACACCCTGGGCAACACCGTGACCTACACCTGGGTGAGCGACCGGTTCGGTTGCTGTGAGGACTCACTGGACTCGATCGCCTACAACGGCAGCACGGTGAAGCTGCACTACGAGACCCGGCCGGACAACGACCAGCGGGCGATCGGCAACGGCGTACTGGCCACGACGCGCAGCAGGCTCAAGACCATCGACGTCTCGGTCGGCAGCAACCGGCTCCGGGCGTACAAACTCGGTTACACCGTCAGCACCGCCACCAAGCGGTCGATGCTGGCCACTGTGCAGCAGTTCGGTCGCGACGCCGTCCTGGACGCGACCGGCACTGTCACCAGCGGAACGAGCCTGCCGGCCACCACGGCCGGCTATCAGACCGCTGCGCCGGCTTTCGTCTCCGGCACCACCGGCACGCTCGGCATCAAGTCCGACACCCGCTATCTGCCGATGGACATCAACGGCGACGGCAAGTCCGACATGCTCGAGCTGTTCCCGGGCTGGACCACCTTCGAGCGGCACACCTGGCTGTCGGACGGCACCGGCTTCACGCTGGCCTCGAACGACGTCGCCGGCATCCCGATCAAGGCCGACACCCGGTTCATGACCGCCGACGCGAACGCCGACGGCAAGTCCGACCTGATCGAGATCTTCCCGAACGGCTTCAACTGGGGCCGGCGTCTCTGGCTGTCGAACGGCACCGGCTTCACCCTCGCCTCCACCGCCAACTCGGTCGGCAACAACAGCGCCGACGCGCACTTCCTGACCCTGGACGTGAACGGTGACGGCAGGTCCGACGTGATCGAGCTGTACCGCTGCGGGCTCTTCCCGGTCTACTACTGCCGCGCGACCTCGCTGTCGAACGGCACTGCCTTCACCAAGGTCAGCGACGAGCCGGGCATCGGCTTCGGCGCGGACCACCAGTTCTACCCCGCCGACGTGAACGGCGACGGCAGGACCGACCTGGTCGAGGTCTACCCGGCCGGCTTCGGCGCCGGCGGCCGGCACATCTGGTTGTCGAACGGCACCGGCTTCGTCTCCGGCGCGATCGACACCGCCATGCAGTTCGTCGCGACCGACGGCGAGGGCAGTGGCAGCCGGTTCATCACGATGGACGTCAACGGCGACGACAAGGCCGACATGGTCGAGCTCTACCCGTTCCTGGGCATGTACACCCGGCGCACCTGGATCTCCACCGGCTACAGCTACGTCCTCGGCTCCAGCGACGCGGTGATGCCGTACGCGCAGACCGCGCGGCAACTCGTTGCCGACCTCAACGGCGACGGCCGCTCCGACCTGATCGCGCTCGCGCCGTACGGGTTGTCGACCAGGCGGCAGATCTGGTTCTCCACCGGCGCCGGGTTCGCGGCCGGCCCGCTCGACACCAGTATCGGCCAGTTCAGCTGCAGCAAGGGCAACTGCACCAGCGACTTCCTCGAGATGGACGTCAACGGCGACGGCCTCGACGAGATGACCGAGATCTACAACCAGAACTTCGGCACCAGCAGAGGCCGGCACGTCTGGAACATCGGCGGTGTGGTCCCCGACCTGCTCAGCACCAGCACCAGCTCCGCGGGTGCGACGACGGCAGTGACCTACACCCCCTCCTCGGCCTACGCCAACACCAACAACCCGCCGCTGGTCCAGACCGCGTCCAAGGTGACGGTCGGCGACGGACGCGGTGGTACCGCCGCAACCAGCTACAGCTTCTCGGGTGGCGCCTACGACCGGCAGGAGCACGAGTCGCTGGGGTTCCGCACGCTGCGCGAGACGGCGCCCTGCATCACCGGTGAGACCGCCTGCCCCTACACCGACACCTGGGTCCGGCAGGATCTCGCCGCGCTCGGCGAACCGGAGCGGCGCGAACGCCGGACCGGTGCCGGAGTGTTGCTTGGGGCAACGGTTCAGGAGTTCACCGTCGACAACACCACGCTGCCCCGGACCGCGGTGCCGACCGGCACCTGGGAGAACATCTACACCGGGGACGGCCTGACCTGCCCCGGCGTCGACTGCAAGCGGAAGTACACCACCCGGCAGTACAACGCGTACGGCGAGGTGGTGCTGGAGGTCGAGCACGGCGACTACGAGGCCACCGGGGACGAACGCACCACGGCGACCACCTTCGTGCCCAACACCACCGCGTACGTCGTGAACAAGTCGGCCGCCGAACGCAGGTACCAAGGCGTCGGCACCACCGGCGCCAAGCTCGGCGAAACCCTCGCGTACTACGACAACGCCGCGACCTGGAACCAGGCGCCGGTCAAGGGTCTGGCCACCAAGGCCGGTCAGTGGCGATCGGCCACGGACACCTACGCCGAGTCGCGCAAGGAGTACGACGAGTGGGGCAACCTGACCGCCGAGATCAACCCGCTCGGCGCCCGCACCGAACTCGGCTGGGACCCGACCTACCACGCGTACCAGACGACGGAGAAGAACGCGCTCGCCCACCAGGTCACCGCGACCTGGGACCCGGTCTGCGGCCAGCCCACTCAGGTGCGCAACCCGGAGAACCAGCTGACCACCGTTTCCTACGACCCGCTGTGCCGACGGGCCGAGATGACCGAACCCGGTGGCAAGTTCGAGCGGTACAGCTGGGTCGACTTCGGCAACGGCGGCACGCAGTACGAGCAGACCGAGCGGCCTGCCGCCGACGGCACCAGCAGCCCGCAGTGGAGCCGGCGGTACTTCGACGGTCTGCAGCGAACCTGGCGGACGGTTGCCAAGGGCCCGGATGCGGCGACGGGTGACATCTACGTCGACTCGGCCTACAACACCCGTGGCCAGGTCGCGGCCAAGACCGCGGAGTACTACTGGGTCCCGGGTCAGCCGCAGCCGACGACCCATCCGACGCTCAGCAGCTACGACGCGCTCGACCGGTTGACGAAGGAGACCATGCCGGGCGGGGCGGTGCGGACCAAGAGTTATGGGCCTTGGACAACGACCGAGACCGACGAGCGTGGCAACGCCACCACCGAGCGGGTCAATGCCTACGACAAGCGGATCTCCAGCGCCCAGCAGGTCGGGGGCGCGACCCGGACCGCGACGTACGCCTACGACGGCAACGACAACCTGATCCGGTCGACCGACCCGGACGGCAACGCGATCGTCTACACCCGCGACTCGGCGGGCAACGCCACCAAGATCGTTGACCCGGACAACGGCACCACGACGTACGAGTGGGACGCGGCCGGCCGCGTCGTCGCACAGACCGACGCCAAGGGACAGCGAACCACCTTCGGCTACGACCTGATCGACCGCAAGACCAGCCAGGTGAGCAAGGCCGGGACCGCCGCGGCCGTCACCGCGACCTGGCGGTACGACGAGGCCCGCGCCGGGTTCTTCAACACCGGCCAGGCCACCACGATGACCGACCCGGCCGGAACCAGGACGTCCGATTACGACGCCGCGGGCCGGGCGGTCAAGACAGTGCGGACGATCAACGGCACGGCGTACACGTTCCGGTACGGCTTCGACGCCGGCGACCGGCCGCTGTGGACGACGTACCCGGACGGCTTCACCGTCGGCACCGAAGCCGCGCCACTGCGGTACGACGCGGCCGGCCGGCTGCTCGCGGTTCCGGGTTTCGTCAACGCCGCGCGCTACACGGCGGCCGGCGAGCTGAGCCGGTTGGAGAACAGCAACGGCACGGTGACGACGCGTGGCTTCGACGACCAGCGTGGCTGGCTGAACTCGATCGTCACGAAGCTCGGATCGACGACGATCCAGGACAACGCCCTCACCCGGGATGCCCTGGGCAACGTCACCCAGGTGACCAGCCCGTTCGCCGGGGAGAGCTCGACGTACACGTACGACGAGGCGGAGCAGTTGACCAAGGCAACCGCCTCGACCGGCAACCACACGCTGGCCTACGACGGGACCGGGAACATCGCCGCCAACTCGGCGCTCGGCGCCTACACCTACGGGTCGGCGAAACCGCACGCGGTGACGACGGCCGGCGCGAACAGCTACGGCTACGACGCGGCCGGTCTGATGACCTCGGGCGCGGGCCGAACCCTCACCTGGGACGGTGAGAACCGGTTGGCGACGGTCACCAAGGGCGGGGTGACGACCACCTTCACCTACGACGGCGAGGGGGCGCGCCTCCAGACCGTCGAGGGCGGCACCACCAGGCGCTACCTCGGTGACGACTACGAGGTGGACGTGACGGCCGGTACGGCGACGAAGTACGTCTCTGTGGCCGGCCAACTGGTGGCGCGGGCCGACGGCGGCACGAAGTACTGGGTGCACACCGATCAGCAGGGCTCGGTCCAGGCCGTCACCGATGCCTCGGGCAACGAGGTGCACCGGAAGAGGTACGCCGCCTTCGGTGCGGTCACGTCGGCCGCCGGCCCGCTCGCGCGTGAGTCGCGTGGGTTCACCGGGCAACGGGCGGACACCACCGGGCTGGTCTACCTGCACTCGCGGTACTACGACCCGGAGCTCGGACGGTTCGTGTCCCCGAACCCGGTGGTCGACGGCGAGGACACGATCGGGCTGAACCGGTACGCGTACGCCGCCAACGACCCGATCAACAAGTCCGACGAGACCGGCCTGGACTGCGAAAAGGGCGGCAAGAAGTGCGATCGCGGGAACTGGAAGAACTACGGGCACCAGAACACCGGCTGGTCCTGTGGTCCGGCGGCGGTCCGGGTCGCGCTGTCCGCGCAGAGCGTCTACTTCGACCACGAGTCGGACCTCTACCAGGGGCTGCACACCGACGAAGACGGCACCGACACGATCGCGAACGACGTCGTCCCGTTCCTGAACGGGCAACTGCGCACGCGGGCGTACCAGGCCTACGAGATCGGCACCGACGAGAACGGTGAGGCCACCGCGGACGATGTCGAGCTGCTGCGGCAGCGGATCCAGACGAGCCTCAACGCCAACCGCCCGATCGTGGCCAACGTGACGATCGGCACGGCCTACGACACCCAGGGGCACGGCCACCAGTACGGCGGTCACTACGTCGCCGTCGTCGGCTACGACGACAACGGCAGCCTGGCGCATGTCTACGACTCGGCGGACGTCTACGGAGTCAACGAGTACTGGATGAGCACCAAGAATCTCGCGACCTGGATCGCGGGCAAGGGGTACGCCGGCCAGTAGTGCTGTCGAGGAGGAAGCCCGTCCCCAGCTGGGGACGGGCTTCTTTCACTGCGTGGGAACTTCGTCGAGCGTGGCGATCAGCGGGACCAGCGTGTGCCAGTTGGTCCGGACTGCCTCGCCGGCTGTGGTCGCGTTGCCGGCCGCGCAGGCGATGATGATCTGCTTGTGCTGAGCAACCGACTCACGACCGTTCAACGAGCTGAAGCGGAGGCGCTCGAGTCTGCGCAGTACCGGGGTGTACTGGTCGAGAACCGCGGCGACCGCCTGGTTGGCGCTGACCCGGACCGGGACGGCGTGAAAGTCGTCGTCGGCTTGCAGCGCTGCGTCGACCTGTCCTTCGCTCAGCGCCGCGGCGAAGCGATGGTTGGCGTCGCGCATCTCGGCCAGGTCGGGCTGGGTCAGCTGCGGGATGGCTTCGCGGACCGCGAGCTCGTGCATGGCCGCTGTCACCGACTGGGCCTCCCGCAACGCGCGGGCGTCGAGCGGGCTGACCATCGTGTAGCGCCCGGGCTTGGTCTGCACCAGGCCGGCCTGCTCCAGTCGGGCGAGCGCCTCTCGGACCGGAGTACGGCTGACGCCCAGCCAGTCCGAGAGATCAGCGTCGTTCAGCCGCTCGCCCGGCGCGAAATCGCCTTGGACGATCGCGTCCCGGATCGCCCGATAGGCGTCCTCCCGCAGCAGCGAGCGCGAGACCACTCCACGTTCTTTGGGCACCGGCATGCGAAATATTGCACGCTGCGCGATGCGTGCTGTCAACTCAGCGGTGGGAAGATCTGCTCATCTCGGTCGCGGCGGGCGAGCAGGTCCCAGTACTGGTCGGCGAGATCGGCCGGGTCGACGACCGGATTGCCGCCCAGTGTCGGATCGTCCGCTGCGGCGGCCAGCTGGCCAGCACTGCCGCCGATCCAGGCGCCGACGGTCAGCATGCCCGCATAGACACCGTGCTCAGCCAGCTCGCCGTGCAGCGACTGGATCCAGTTGCGCGCCGCTGCCATTACCGGGCCAACGCCACTCGCACCGGGGCTCCCCGCCACCGCTGACAAGCCCTGTCCCAGCAGGAATCCACCGTCGCCGCGGCTGATCATTTCCGGCAGGACCGCTCGCGCGATCTCGACCGGCGTGTAGAGATGGAGATCAACCAGACTGCGCAACGCGTCCGCGGTCAGCTCGGTGGCCGGCACGAACAGCGCCTCGGCGCCGATCGGCGCGTACTCGACGACGTCCAGCCGGCCGAACCGCTCGACGATCGACTTGATCAGCACAGGCACTCCGGACGGATCCGCCAGATCGGCGGTGAAAACCGCTGCCTCGATGTCGTCCGCCGCGAGCGACGCGGCCAGTATTTCGAGCGGTTCCCGGCGCCGGGCGACGAGGGCGACCGAGTAGCCCTCCCGGCCGAAGCGGCGGGCCGTGGCCGCGCCGAGCCCTGTTCCGGCACCGAAGATCGCGATGGTCTTGGACATGCTCAACTCCTGAAGGCTGGTATCTTGACACATGCGTCACGTTCTCTGTCGAGAGTAACAACTAACTTGACGCATGTGTCAAGTACGTTCGAGGAGGAGTCATGCGCAAGGACGCCCAGCGCAATATCGAGAAGCTGACGGCGGCCGCGGTCGAGCTGTTCACCGAGCGCGGCCTGGACTGCCCGCTCGACGAGATCGCCCGCCGGGCAGGCGTCAGTCACGGCACCCTCTACAGCCGCTTCGGCACCCGCGAAGCCCTGATCGACGCCGTGGTCCCGCAACTGGCCGAGGACCAACTCGCCGCAGCCATCCAGCACGCGGAGGCCGGCGCCGACGCGTGGGACCAGTTCGCCCGCTACGTCGAGAAGATCAGCGAGCTGATCTCCTGCGACCCGGCACTCAGCGACGCCATCACCCGCCGGTACGCCGACACGCCCCGGCTCAGCGCGGTCTGCGACGAATCCCTCGACCGTGGCCGCGAGTACATGAAGGCCGCCCACGATGCGGGACTGCTCCGCGCCGACTTCACCGCGGAGGACTTCATCCTGCTGTTCTCAGCGACCGCGGCCACCTCCCGGACGACCGCGGCCACCGCCCCGGGGAGCTGGCGCCGCGGTCTCGCCTTCACCCTCGACGGTCTGCGCGCGACTGCTGCGCATCCACTGCCCGTCGGCCCGCTCAGCCCGGAGCAAGCCGCCGACGCGATGCACTACAACGCAAACCCCTCACGCACCTGAGGATCAGCGGCCGTGTGGGGTGAGCCAGCCGGCGAGATCCGGGCCCTTCGGAATGATCTGGGTCGGATTGATGCCGGTGTGCACCACGTAGTAGTGCTCTTTGATCTGGTCGAAGTCGATCGTGTCGCCGAAGCCGGGAGTCTGGAAGAGGTCGCGGGCATAGGCCCACAGCACCGGGAACTCGGTGAGCTTGTTGCGGTTGCACTTGAAGTGACCGTGGTAGACGGCGTCGAAGCGGGCCAGGGTGGTGAACAGCCGGATGTCGGCCTCGGTGATGCTGTCGCCGACCAGGTAGCGCTGACCCGCCAGCCGTTCCTCCAGCCAGTCGAGGGCCACGAACAGCCGGTCGTACGCCGACTCGTAGGCCTCCTGTGAACCGGCGAAACCACACCGGTACACGCCGTTGTTGACCTCGGTGTAGATGCGCTTGGCAACTTCGTCGATCTCGGCCCGCAGCGGTTCGGGGTACAGCTGCGGAGCGCCTTCGCGGTGGTACGCCGTCCACTCGGTCGACAGGTCGAGCGTCAGCTGTGCGAAGTCGTTGGTGACCACGGCGCCGGTCGTCACGTCGACGATCGCGGGCACCGTGATGCCCTTCGGGTAGTCCGGGTCGCGCTTGAAGTACGCCTCCTGCAACCGCGGGATCTTCAGCACCGGGTCGACGCCACCCGGGTCGAGGTCGAAGGTCCAGCTGCGCTCGTCGTGGGTCGGACCGCAGTACCCGATCGACAGCACGTCCTCCAGCCCGAGCAGACCGCGGACGATGATCGCGCGGTTCGCCCACGGGCAGGCCCGCGCGACGATCAGCCGGTACCGGCCCGGCTCGACCGGATAGCCGTCGCGGCCGTCCGCGGTGATCCGGGTGGAGATGTAGTCACTGTCGCGGTTGTACTCGCCTTTGGCGGTCGCCTTGGAGTTCACGGCACCAGCCTGCCACTTCGCTGAGCTGCGGACCTGGCGGAAGGTGTCGGGAGTCGCCCGGCTGCCAGGGCGAACTTCGCAGCGGCGTACTCCTAGAGCCAGCCGCGCCGGGCGGCCTGGATCCCGGCCTGGAAGCGGGTCTCGGCGCCGAGCTCGGCCATCAGCTCCGCCACCCGGCGGCTGACCGTCCGCTGCGTCACGCCCAACGTGCGCGCGATGGCGCTGTCCTTCATGCCCGACGACATCAGCGACAGTAGGCGCCGATCCTGTTCGGTCAGCAGGCCGCGCCGTCGCTGCCGCCGGGACGCCTGGTCGCCCGCAGCGTCCTGGCCGCCGTCCCGCAGTACCGCCACGGGCGTCGCCTGTTCCCACATCGACTCGAAGCAGATCACCAGCGCCTCGAGCAGCGGCGACGCGTGCACCAGCAGCCGGACACCGTTCTCGGCCGGGTCGAGCGACAGTGGCAGGATCGCGACCCGGCGATCGACGATCTGCATCTTCATCGACGTCACCGGCAGGGTCCGCGCCTGCTCGCCCGCCTGGACATAGCCGACCAGCTGCTCGAAGTGCCCGGGCAGCTCGAGCGCCGGACCGTCGTACACGCAGCGATACGAGACCCCGCGCCGGAGCGCCTGCATCTCCTCGAGATTCGGGACCGGGCGGCCATGGATGTACGGCGGGGAGTCCACCATCAGCACTTCTTCGCGCGCGCCCAACTGGAGCTGCGCCATCTGCTGCTGGATCGCCTCGCTGCCCTCGATGACCTCCAGCAGATCGACAGAGCTCCGCCCCGGCGCCACTCGCACCCGCGAAGCCAGCTCCCGCGCGTCGGCCCGCAGCCGCTCCAGCTGCTCCTGCCTGCGAACGACCAACGCGTCGACCGCGACATCCGGCGGGGCGGGGATGTAGCGCGGCGGCCGCGCGACCAGCTTGGTCACCAGCCCGGCCGCGACCAGCTGCGCCAGCGCCCGGCGTACCGCGGACGGCGAGATGTCCAGCTGCTCGGCCAGCTCCCCCGGCGTCATCCGCGGCGCATCGGCAATCGCCAGGAACACCCGGCTGTCCGTCTCCGACAACCCGACCGGCTCTAGTGAGAACCCCATTCGCCGACCCTAACCTTGCTGTACGTCGCCAGCTGGGCGCCGGTGACGAAGCCCGCGCGCGTGCAGATCATGTGCGCGCCGATCCGGCCGTGCCCGTCGTCGGCGCTGAGGTTGTGGTCGTCGAGGAACCCGATCACGTGCCGTACCCCGAGGCGGTGCAGGTAGCGCAAGCACGCGTTGAGGAGATGAGCGCCCAGGCCGCCGCCGCGATGGCTGGAATCCACTTCGATCCACTGAAGCAGCCCATGTCCCGGGGCAAGGACGGAGACGGTCGCCTCGGCCAGTCCGGGGATGGTGAGTTGGTGTCGACGGGCGTGCGCGGTCACCTCGATCCGCGGCGGATCGGCCAGGGCAGGTGGCGCGAATGACATCGGCCGATAGAGATAACGCCCGGCCGGTGTCGCGGCGAAGCCTCTCGCGACCAGCGCCTCCTGCGTCGTACTGCGTACTGCCGGCAGCCCCGAGACGATCGGGCCGATTCCTCCCCCGGCGAAGGCCTCGATCACGTCGCAGCCGGCCAGCCGGTCCAGCGCGTGATCCAGCAGTTCGCCGATCACGGTGGGGTCCTCGCGCGCATGCAGCCACTTGATCGAACCGACCCCATCCGCGGTTCGGGTCACGTCCGCTGCGCCGACGAGGCGATCGCCGATCGCCACGAAGGACCTCGGTCGCTCGACCGGCGTGGCCGGCCGCAGTACGCCGCCGGCATCCCTGACTTTGGTTGCCTGAAGCAACATCCCGGTCGTGCACCAGGGCTGACCGGGGAGCGCGTCGGAGTTGATCACCTCGATCGCGCCGGCCAGATGACTGCGGGTCATCGCCCGGATCACCGACACCCGTTGCACGGATCCCACCGTCGCCACCTCCGCTCCCGGTTCGAGGCTGCTGCGGCTCTCGCCGACGACCCGAATACAGCTCCCCTCGTCCGCCGGCCCGCAGCCGCAGCAGCGCGCTCACCATAGACGTCCGGCGACGTCCGAAATGGTCAATGTCCTTTAGTAGACAGCGATCGTCTCGGCAGGCGATACGCCGACCGGGAGCGCTCCGGATACCGCACAGTAGGAGGGTCGGATTGTCTAGTAAGTTAGGTGCAATAGATGACTACTGAAGCGCAGACGCAGCTCAACGACGTGAACCTGGCCGCCGTCGGGGCGCTGGTCGGGGCGATCCAGGCCGATCCGTCGAAGGCGAAGACCACCTGGGCCGCGCACGTCACCTGGAACGGCGCGTTCGCGTCGGAGTCCCGGGTCCGCGGCTTCGCGCCAACCCCGTCGGACGAGCCGGCCACGCTCGGAGGTGGCGATCTGGCGGCCAACCCGGTCGAGCAACTGCTCGGCGCCCTGGGCAACTGCCTCGCGGTCGGCTACGCGGCGAACGCCAGCGTCGCGGGGATCGCGATCGACGAACTCGCCATCGACCTCAAGGGCGACATCGATCTGCAGGTCTTCCTCGGTCTGGCCGAAGGGCACGCCGGCTTCGACTCGATCACGGCGACGGTCAAGCTGAAGTCCGCGGCGCCGCCGGAGCAGCTCGCCGCGCTGCACGAGCGAGTGCAGGCGTCGTCGCCGGTGGGCCACACGCTGAGCAGCGCGATCCCGGTCACCATCACCCCGGCTTGAACTGAAACAAACAAGCTCTCGGCGCCAGCTGATGCGCTGGCGCCGAGAGCTGCGGTGGATCAGGAACTCGTGGCGGCGCGGATCATGTCCTCGCGCGGTACGACCTTGACCCGCTCGCGGCCGTGGCCCTGGCCGAGGGCGATCTCGTGGGCATCCAGCCGCGACCAGCCTTCGGCGTCGACCACGGTCGCGCCGCGATCGCCGAGGTGCTTCAGGATCGCGTCCGGGTCGGACACCTCGGGGTGCGGCAAGCTGTCGAGGTCCTCGAGCAGGCTCGCGATCGTCTCGGCCGCGTCCGACTTGGTGTGGCCGATCAGGCCGATCGGTCCACGCTTGATCCAGCCGGTGACGTAGGTGCCGGGCAGCGGTGCGTCGTCAATGTCGAGCACCCGGCCGCGCTCGTTGGTCATCACGCCGGCCTGGTGGTCGAACGGGAGCCCAGGCAGGTGCGACGAGAGGTAGCCGACCGCGCGGTAGACCGCTTGCACCGGCGTATCGACGTACTCGCCGGTGCCCTTGACCGTGCCGTCACCCTGCAGCTCGGTGCGCTCGGTGCGCAGACCCTCGACCTTGTCGGTGCCGAGTACTTCGACCGGCGAGTGGCACAGGTGGATGTGGATCCGGTGCGCCGCGCCCGTCGGCTCGGCCTCGAGGTACTTCAGCAGGGTGTCGACCATCAGCCGGGTGCCCTTGCTGGAGTTGATCGCCTGCTGGCTCGCCTCGTCGATCTCGAAACCCTCGGGGTGCACGATCACGTCGACCGCCGGGGAGTGCGAGAGCTCACGCAGCTCCATCGGGGTGAACTTGATCTGCGCCGGACCGCGCCGCGCGAACACGTGAATGTCCGTCGCCTGGTTGGCCTTGAGCCCCTGGTAGACGTTGTCCGCGATCTCAGTGGTGAGCTGCTCGTCGGCCGGCTTGGCCAGCATCCGGGCGACGTCGAGAGCCACGTTGCCGGCTCCGATCACCGCGACGTGACGAGCCTCGAGCGGCCAGTCCCGCGGTACGTCGGGATGCCCGGCGTACCAGCTGACGAAGTCGGCCGCACCGTGACTGCCGGGCAGGTCGACACCCGGGATGGCGAGCTCGCGGTCGGTGATCGCGCCGGTCGCGAAGATGACGGCGTCGTAGTGCCGGCGCAGATCCTCCAGCTTGAGATCGACCCCGAACTCGACGTTGCCGAGGAACCTGATCCGGTCCCGCCCGACCACGCGGTGCAGCGCCTTGATGATCTCCTTGATCCTGGGGTGATCCGGTGCCACGCCGTATCGCACCAGCCCGAACGGAGCAGGCAGCCGCTCGATCAGATCGACGTGGGCGCCTTCGTGTTCTTTGGTCAGAATATCGGCCGCGTAGATGCCGGCCGGCCCGGCGCCGACGACGGCAACTCGGAGGTCCCTCACAGGTCTCCCCAATTGTATATTAGGTAAGGCTTACCTAATCACCTTAGAGGATAGAACCTGGGTTCCCAAACGCTTGAGACTCAGTTCACAAGCGTTTGCTGGTACTGATCTTAGGTTGCTCGCCGCTGGGTTCTTGACGTGTCCACCAGGCGGGCACGGGTGGTCGCCCCACCCGTACTCGTGTGTGTGGTTGAAGCAGCCCGCCCACCCGGGCCGTTTGGGGTGGCGGTGGGTGGGTTTGCTGAGGTGGGCGGGGGTCGTGGTGCTTGATCGCCGCGCGGTGGCGCGCGGCAGGTTGTCTTTGGCTGGTCGCCGCGGCGCGCAGGATGGGGCCAAGTGAGGCGTGTCGTTGGGATGCTGGTGGAGGTCGCACGCTCGGCGTAGCTGGTGGTGCGAGCGGTTTGCACGCCCGACGTGGTTGGCGGTGGCTGCTGCAGTCGGCGGCGGTTGCGGGTGGTTGGTGTGGTGGCTGCACCCCCACCCCGCTTGCTCGGCGGGTCAGCGGAGTTCGAAGCCTTGGGTTTTGAGGGCGGCGCGGAGGTGTTCGCGGCCTTTGAGGCCGGCGGTGGTGCCGAAGCGGTGGGCTACTCGGGTGATCCAGCTGGTGGGGAGGCCCGCCCTTGTATAGAACGCGTTGAGGAGGTCCTCGTAGGCCTTGACGTGCGCGGCTTGGGGTTCGAGGGCGTAGCGCTCGTGGTGGAGGACTGCTTGTTGGGGAAGGCGGGGTTTGACGGCGGTTTCGGTCAGGTCGGCGGGGTGGCCGACTGTCAGGCCGAAGACGGGGAAGACGTTCGAGGGGAGGCCGAGTTCGGCGGCTACGTCCAGGGGGCGGTTGCGGATGGCGCCTACGAAGACGGTGCCGAGGCCCAGTGACTCGGCGGCGAGGGACGCGTTCTGGGCGGCGAGGGCGACGTCTACGAAGGACAGCAGCGCGGCTTCGACGAAGTCGGCGCCCTCGGCTGCGGAGAAGTCGGGGTCGCCGGGTGAGGGAGACGCGAGCTCTGTCGTCACCTGACGTGCGCGGGCGAGGTCGGCCAGCCAGACCAGCAGTAGCGGGGCCTCTTCGATGAAGCCCTGGTCGCCGGCGAGGTGGGCGAGCCGGGACCGTCGGGCGTTGTCGCGGACGGCGACAACGCTCCAGAGTTGGAGGTTGCCTGACGTCGGCGCGGACTGCGCGGCCGCGATCAGAGCCGTCAGCGTCTCGTCCGAGACCGGATCGGGGCGGTAGCTGCGGACCGAGCGATGGGCCAACTGGAGCTCGAGTACCTCGGTCCACTCAGCCGGTACGTCGAACGCTGCCTCGGCCCCGTACCTCAATCGGTACGGCGTTTCTGCGGAGATGGTCACGGCAACGATTCTCACCGATGTCTACCAATCCGCTGGACATTGTCCGCGATGCGATCAGCTGACCAGCCCACGGCGATACGCATAGACGACGACCTGGACCCGGTCGCGGAGATCGAGCTTCGTCAGGATCCGGGAGACGTAGGTCTTGACCGTCTCCTGGCTGATCACGAGCGCAGCGGCGATCTCGCTGTTGGACAGGCCGTTGGCGATCAGCCGCAGGACCTCGAGTTCGCGCGGGGTCAGCGGAGTATCGGCCGCAGTGTCGTCGACGGGCCGGATGCGAGCGGCGTACCGGCCGACGAGTTGGCGGGTCACCTCTGGAGCAAGCAGCGCGGCGCCGCTCGCGACCGTGCGGATCCCGTTCAGCAGTTGCGCGGGCGGCGCGTCCTTGAGGAGGAAGCCGCTGGCACCCGCTCGAAGTGCCTCGTAGACGTACTCGTCCAGGTTGAACGTCGTCACCACCAGCACCTTGGCCGGTTGCGCGACACCGGCGCCGGCCAGCAGCCGGGTCGCCTCGATGCCATCCATCACCGGCATCCGGACATCCATCACCACCACATCCGGCTGCAACCGTCCGGCGAGGTCGACCGCGGTCCGGCCGTCGCCGCATTCGCCGACCACCTCGAGATCCGGCTGAGCATCGATGATCGTCGCGAACCCGGTCCGGATCAGCGCCTGGTCGTCACACACCAGCACCCGCACGGTCATAGCCAACCCCCAACCACTGTCCCGATCACGCCACACGACCAACCGGAATCCGAGCCCGTACGACGAACCCGCCACCCTCCCGCGGCTCCGCGCTGAACTCCCCACCCAGCAACCCGACCCGCTCCCGCAGCCCGGCCAGTCCACGCCCGCTCCCACCCGGAGACGCGACCGCTGCCCCCGACCCCTCGGTGCCGATCTCCACAACGATCTCCCTCTCACCACGCTGCACCTGAACAGTGGTCCGGCACCCATGAGCATGCTTCAGCGCATTGGTCAGCGCCTCCTGCACCACCCGGTACGCCGTACCCTCAGCACTCCCAGCGACCTCGACCGGCTCACCCACCTCGATGAACTCGACCGGCTGCCCGGCCCGCCGCGTCTGCTCCACCAAACTCTTCAACTCACCAACAGTCCGCGGCTCGACCCCATGCTCCGGATTGAGCAGCCCGAGCAACTGCCGGAGATCACTGATCGCCGACCGGCCCGTATCCGTGATCGCGGTCAACGTCTGGTCGAGACGTTCCGGCGACGCGGTCAGGTAGCGCGCGGCCTCGGCCTGCACCACCATCGCGGTCACATGATGAGTCACCACGTCGTGCAACTCGCGAGCGACCCTGGTGCGCTCGGCAACCAACGTCGATTCGGCAATCCGGTCACGCCGTTCAGCCTCGGTCTTCCGGGTCAGCCGCAGCCACCCCCCGATCCCCCACGCCAGCGCCAAAGCCAGGTAGAACGTCACGAATCCGGAGACACCCTCGGTCGCCCCGCCCCGATCGAGGCTGAACGCGAACGGCACATAGGCGGCCGAGACCAGCACCATCGTCGTACGCCGATGGTGTTCCAGATAGGCCCCGGCACTCAGCAAAGCCAGCGGCAGCGCAGTACCCGCGACCGTGTGATAGCCGCGCAACTGATCGACCGCGAAGCCGATCGAGACCAGCATGAGGCACACCAGCGGCAACCGGCGCCGCACGATCAGCGGCAGACACTCCATCGCGACGACCGCGATCGCCAGCGCGTCCATCGGGCGAGTCGGCAGGTCGCCGACCTGCGTCCCTTTGCTACTGAGCGCCGGGATCAGCGGCGCGATCGCAACCAGCAGGGCCAGCGGAAGATCCCGGACCATGACGTCGAGCCGTCGCCACCGGTCCGAGACCCGCGCGCGTTCGATCACGGCACGAGGGTAACGGCGGCGCGCTGCCGGGGCGCGACCAAGCGGCCGCGGCGGTGCGCCAGCCAGAGGAAGACGATCGTCACAACGGTGCCCGCGGCAACGGAGTACAGGCTGGCCTCGGGGCCGAACTCGCCGCCGCTGATCGCCGCCGGGCCGGACATCACGCCGTCGAGCAGGCCGTTCGGCGCGCTCTTACCGGAGACCTCGGTGCCGAAGATGCCGGCCTCGGCGAAGTTCCAGCCGAAGTGCAGACCGATCGGCACCCAGAGCGTGCGGGTGGCCGCGTACGCCGCGGCGAGCATCGCGCCGGCCTCGATCGCGATCGCCAGCGAACTCCACAAGGTGGCGTGCGGGTTCAGCAGATGCATCGCGCCGAACAGCAGACTGGTCAGCGCCAACGCTCCCCAGCTACCGATTCGCCCCTCCACGATCCGGAACAGGATGCCGCGGAAGATCAGCTCCTCCGTCACCGCGGCCGCGGCCATGAAGCCGAACAGCGCCAGCGCTCCCGCCGCCGATCCCCAGCCGACCACTTCGTAGCCGCCGAGGAAGGCGATGTTCGCGATCACCACCGCGAACATCCCCACTCCGATCAGCACTCCCCGGCCGATTCCCCGACCGGCTCCGGCCAAGGCGACCTCCACCGGCGTACGGCGTTCGGTCCGCCGCACGATCCAGGCGTAGGCCAGCAGCGACAACACCGCCGTCGCCATGCCGAGGACCAAGGTCAACGGCACGTTCCACTGCGCCGCACTGACCGCGAAACTACCGGCCAGGGCCACCACACCGACGACTCCGAGCTGCTTCAGCAGTCGCATGTCCACTCCTTCGAGACGAGGCCGCGAACCCAGCGCCGCGGACAGCTCGAACGCTAGGGATTCGCGGCCTCGAAAGAGTCACCGTGCGGTGGACACCTGCAGTAGCTCGCTCGGGGGACAGCTAGCTGGTCAGGCGGAGGTAATCGATGTTGAATCCACCCGTCTCACAGAACACCGTGATCCGCTGATCGCCCGCCGGCAAGGTCACCTGAGCATTCACCGACTGGTACGTCGCCCAGCCACCGGTCGACGGCACCGACACCTTGGCCAGTACTGCGCCAGACGCGTCCCGCAACGAGATCGCATCCGTGGCAACCGCACCGGTGCCATTGGCAACCCGGAACTCCACGTTGTACGTGCCTGCCGTCGCGACATCCACCCGGTACTGCAGCCAGTTGCCCGCCGCGGTCCAGCCGACGTTCTTGCCACCACTCGCCGCCGGGTTGTTCTCGACGAAGTTCGCGCCGCCGTCGACCCAGCCGTTCTGGGCGACGTACGACTCGGCCTCGACCCGCTCGCCGATCGGCGTCCCGTGCGGCGTGACCGTCACGTGCACAGTCACCTCGTCGTGCGCGGCGCCGTCCGTGACACGGATCTTGAAGTCCTGCTTGCCTGCGCTGGTCGGGTGCAGCGTCACCAGGCCGGTGCGCCCGTCGATGCTCACACCCGCCGGCAGGTCCTTGGCGTAGTACGAGAGCCGGTCACGATCCCGGTCGGTCGCCTTCAGCTGCACCTGCGTGGTGCCGTACTGATCAGCAACAACATCCGGTACTGCGCCCAGCACCGGCGCATGGTTGTGGTGTGCCGACGGAACCTCCCCACGCCACCGGTACGTCGCGTAAGAACCAGCCGGCACAGTCGCCGTGAACGACTTGCCACCCAGCACCACCCGCACACTGGTCGGGGTGGCGTTCGCGTTGCCGACGATCGCGACGAAGTTGTCGCCACGATCCTTGTAGACCACGTTGCTGACCCCGTTCGCGGTGGCGCTCGACTCGACCCGGGTGTGCTCCGGCCCGAGGTACTTCGCGAACTGGCCCATCGCGTAGAGCTCGTCCCGGACGGTGAAGGTCTTGCTGGTCGTGTTCACCTTGACCAGCCGGTCCGGCCACTTGGTGGTCCGGCCGACCTCCTCCCAGTCGACGTTGTTGTCCCGCGACGGCGTCCAGTGCAGCGTGCCGCCGTCCTGGTCGGTGGTCTGCGCCCACATCACGTACGACGAGGCGTCCAGCCGGAAGTAGTCCAGGATGGTGGCCGGCGACAGGTCGCTGGTCTCGGTCATGTGCACCGGCTTGCCGGTCTGCTCGTACGCGTCCCGCATCACCGTCGGGTCACCCCAGTACGGGTGGAACGCGATCGCGTCGGTGGCCCGTTTGGTCGCCGGGTCGTTCAGGATCCGGTAGTAGTTCTTCGTCTCGGTGCTGTTCGGGTCGCGCCAGTCCCAGAAGTTGAAGTCGTGCACGTACAGCTCGGTGCCGAGCCCGGCTCGCTTGATCTCGCGCTTGATCGAGACGGCCAGCTTCTGCTGCTGCTCGACGCTGATGTCCATCGCGGGGTAGACGACGTCGATGCCGGGCTCGTTCAGCAGGGTCAGCGCGTCGACGTGCACGCCACGCTTGGCGTAGGCCTGCAGGAACTTCACGTAGTACCGGGCGAAGACGTCGATGCAGTCGTCGCGGAGCTTGCCGACCTGGTAGTACGACGTGCTGCCGGGCTTGAGCGCGACCTCGCCGGTGAACCGGTTGTTGGTCTTCATCCAGGCCGGGGCGCTCCACGCCGAGGCGAAGAAGGTCGCCCGCGGGTTGTAGCGCTGGATCAGCTTGACCGTGTCGACGATGTGCGTGTCGAGATCGCGCTTGATCGAGAAGTACTTCAGCCCGAAGTCCTCGGTGACGCCGGCCGGCAGTTCGTCGTACGACCAGAACGGCAGGTGCTCGATCAGGTCCGGGCTGCCGATGGTCAGCCGGAACCGGTCCAGCCCGGCGCCGGTCCTCGGGTCGACCAGCAACCGGATCGCCCGGTCCCGCTCGGCCGGGGTCAGCTTCCACAGGTTGGAGACGCTGGTCTCGTCCAGCGAGAAGCCGACGCCGCTGTACTTCTGCCGCAGCGCGCTGGGGTCGATCACCACGGTGGCGTCGGTGGCGCCACCCTGGTCGCGACCGACGTAGTTGGTCGGCAGCGGCTGCCAGGCCTGGGCCGGACCGGTGGAGTACGTGCCGGTGACGGCGGCTCCACGGTCGGGCCGGCCGGCCGTCGCAGGCAGGCCGGCGGCTGCGATCACACTCCCGGCGGCCAGGGCGGTAATGACCGCCGCACTGATGGAACGCCTCACGGTTCCTCCTCGAATCACACTGGAAAGCGCTTACTTTCGTCGGGACTCTAATGTCGTGGGCGGTAGCGCACACCCCTGCTGCGGCGAGTCGCGGTTCCGGAACCAAACGGGTCGTGGTGGCCTGGGTCCTGTGACCCTCCGCGTTCGCTCCTTGCTCATCGGTCTGGCCGTCGGTGGACTGTTGGTTGCCTGCTCCAATCAGTCGCCCGATGAACCGGCTGCTGCCGAGACTCCCGGTACGCCGTCCGCCCCGGCCTCTCCGCCGGTCTCTCAGCCGACGCCGACGCCGACCGGGATCCCTGCCAGCACCCCGGCCGGTACGCCGTCCGCGCTCCAGTTGCCGCCGCTGCATGCCGGCTTCGACTACCAACTCGGCGGTCCGTATCCACCGGCCGTCGGGGTCAAGGTGGTGACCCGGGACCGCACGGCGCCGATCGCCAAGGGGCTCTACAACATCTGTTACGTCAACGCGTTCCAGACCCAGCCCGGCGAAGAGGACAGCTGGGACCAGGACCTCCTGTTGCGTGACAGCGCCGGCAAGGTCGTGATCGACGAAGACTGGAACGAACCCCTCCTCGATCTGCGCACCGCCGGCAAGCGAACCCGGATCGCCACCAAGGTGAACACCTGGATCGACGGCTGCGCGAAGAGCGGCTACCAGGCGATCGAGCCGGACAACTACGACAGCTACACCCGGTCGAAGAACCTGCTGACCGCCGACCAGGCCAAGCAGTTCCTGGCGTTGCTGGCGCAGCACGCACACTCCCGCAACCTCGCGATCGGCCAGAAGAACACCGCCGACCTGGTCGGCGACCGCAAGACCGTCGGCCTCGACTTCGCCGTCTCCGAGGAGTGCGGCCAGTACGACGAGTGCGCCGCCTATGCCGATGCCTTCAGCAACAACGTGCTGGTGATCGAGTACACCGCCGGCGGCCTGACCAAAGCCTGCAAAGCCTTCGGCAGCAAACTCAGCATCGTCCGCCGCGACCTCGACGTCACCACCCCGGACAACTCGGCGTACCTCCGCAAGACCTGCTGACCTGCGGCTACCCCGCGCCCGGGCCGTCACCTGGCGCAGCCGATCTCGCCGGTCAGGCCGTAGCATCTGCCGGTATGTCGCAGCCGAGCTCTTACCCGCCGCCGCCGTACGGAGGAACACCGCAGGACGGGCCGCCGAAGCGCAGTCGCGGACCGCTGGTTCTGGTCATCGTGCTCGGGCTGGTGCTGATCGCGACCGTAGTCGTGGGCGCGGTCGTGTTGCTGGGCAGGGACGACTCCAAGTCGGCCAGCGGCGGGTCCGCGGGAGTGCCCGCGTCGCCGGAGTCGCTGCGGTTCCGTTCGGTGCTCAACACCGAGCCGAACGCCTGCAACGCATCAACCCCCGCCAAGCCGGGCAGCAACACCGCCTGCGGCGCGGACGGGACCCGCTACACCCTCGGCCCCGTCGCCCTGGACGGCACACACGTCGCCGAGGTGCGAACCGACCAGAACCAAGGCAGCGGCGACCCGTCCTGGCAGGTCAATCTGACCCTGGACACCGAGGGCGAGGCCACCTTCACCAAGCTCACCACCGAGCTCGCCACGAAGAACCCACCCCAGAACCAGCTCGCGATCGTCGTCCGCGGCAAGGTGGTCAGCGCCCCCACCGTGATGTCGGCGATCACCGGCGGCAAGGTCCAGATCACCGCGCAGTTCACCAAGGCCGACGCCGACAAACTCGCCGCCGACATCACCGGCTGAACCGGGCCGAACCGGCCTGCGTCAGCCGTTGGCGAGGTCCGTCAGCATCCTGATCAACGCTCGCCGGTCGGCCGCGGACAGCCCAGCCAGCAACTCGTCCTCCATCGCGTGGATCTCGGCCCGTACCGCGGCCAGCCGGCTCTCCCCCGCCGGAGTCAGCCGGACCTGACGGTTACGCCGGTCCGTCGGATCCTGCTCGCGGACCACCAGCCCGTCCCGGGCCAGCCCGTCGAGCAGCGCGATCAGCCGCGACTTGTCGTAGCCGATCGCGGTCGCCAGCGCGAGCTGGTTGGCAGCTGGCTCCTTCGCCAGGTGCGTCAGTACGCCGTACTCCCACATCGAGAGCTCGTGCCGGCTCAGCAAGGGCTCCTCCGCGAGGATCAGTCGCCGGGTGATCCGCCCGACCAGCGATCCGAGGTCTTCGCGCTGCATGCCTCGAATGATAAGCGTTGGACAATGATACGCAGTTGCATATGATCAGCAGATGCCTACTAATCAGCAACTCGTCCGAACTCGCTCCATCACGATCGCCGCGCCACCCCGGACCGTCTTCGCCCTCGTCTCCGACCCGGCCAGGCTGCCCGACTGGGCCCCCGGTTTCGCGCACGCCGTCCGCCCCGACGGCGAGCACTGGATCATCGAGAACGCCCAGGGCGAGGCGAGGATCCGGTACGACGTCTCCGCCGACCAGGGCACCGTGGACATCGCCCCCGCCGATGATCCCCGCCCCGGCGCGTTCACCCGGGTGATGCCGAACGGCAACGGAAGCGAGTACCAGTTCACGATCCTGTTCCCGCCGGACACCCCCGCGGAGGCCATCGATCAGCAGCTGAAAGTCATCGAGGCGGAACTGCAGGAGGTCCGAACGCTTTGCGAATAACGCCAGAGCGACACGCGAACACTGCAACAACGTGCAACAGCTTTTCTGGTATGGACCTCTCGCTCGCTAGGGTGATCCCACATTCGTCGGTGCGTGGGCCCTCGGGGGGCATCGAGTACTAAGGGAGATCTTCAGATGAGAATTCGTCAACTTGCTCTCGCAGTGGCTGGGCTCAGCCTGGTCACGGGAGCCGCACTGGCCGGACAGGCCAACGCGGACGTGCAGGGCAAGCCCCAGCCGACCCACCAGGACCGGATCCAGGCGTCGAAGAAGGTGCCGCTGACCGACAAGCAGGCCGCCGCCGCAGCCTGCAGCGTGACCGTCGGCGCGATCAATGCCGCCGGGATCAACGGTCCGTACAAGTTCACGGCGACCAAGCCCGTCGGCGTGACTCAGTACCAGCCGTTGAAGGTATTCGGCGTCCGCGCGAGCTCCAGCTGGTACCTCTGGGCCGCCTCTGGAACCACGACCTACTACGCCGGCTTCGTGCTGCAGGGCGGCAACCTGTACGCCGCGGCCGAGACCTACAAGACCGAGACCTCCAACCCGGTCGTGAGCTCGAAGAAGCTCGGCACCGGCTGGACCGGCTTCTCCACCATCACCAGCGCGAACTTCTACAACAAGGCGACCGGCGCTCAGCACCTGAACCTCTACGGTCTGCACGCCAATGGTTCCCTGTACCGCTACAGCGTCCTCGGCCCGACCGGTCCGGTCGCCAGCTACGGCAGCGCCCCGGGCTACAAGTCGTTCAAGGCGATCACCACGATCGCTTCCACGGCGACCTACGACACCCTGCTCGCCACCACCAAGCAGGGCGCGCTCTGGACCATTCACATTCCGGTCGCGAACCCGCTGAAGGCCACTCTCAAGGCTGTCCGGACGACCGGCTTCGGCGCCTACGACCAGCTCGTCGCGCAGCGTTGTGGCACCAGCAGCACGCTGCTCACCGGCTTCAACAACACCGCCAACACGGCCACCGTGTACGCGGTCAGCAAGGCGAACGGCGCGGCGACCGTCATCAACACCATCGGTACGGCGGCAGCGTCGTTCGACGCGAACACCCACTTCCTGTACACCGGAAGCGGCTCCCCGCAGCTCGTCGGCGAGTGACTTTCACCGCCTGAGCTGAGCACGATTTCGTAGTACCGGCTGAAGCCCAGGTCATTCGACCTGGGCTTCAGTCATTTCTTCGCCGTCAGGTTCCTCGGATCCGGAATTGGCGGTAGAAGGTCGGCACGCCCAGGAAGGTGTCGTCGGCGCCGCGGGCGTACTCCGTCATGCCGATCGACTGCAGGATGCGGATGGAGGCGGCGTTCGCGTCGAGTGCTTCGGCCCAGATCTCTTGTAGGCCGAGCTGGCCGAAGCCATAGGCGAGGGCCAGCCGGGCGATGGCGGTGCCGAGGCCTTGGCCCCAGCGGGTCGACGGGCCGACCACGTAGCCGAGCTCGCGGCGATCGGGGTCGGCATCGGCGCTGGCACCGGCGAAGTCGACGTAGCCCACCAGCTCGCCGGCCGCGACCGCGGCCAGCCGCAGATGATCGGGCGAAGGGACCGTGATCAGCCGGTGCCAGTGCGCCTCGTGGCCGGACAGTGGGCGGTCGAGTCTCCAGCCGGCGTGCTCGCAGAACCGGCGGTCCAGCCCCCAGGTGGCGAAGGCCGGACCGTCCCCCAGTTCGAGGTGGCGCAGTACGAGGTGGTCGGTCACCCCGCCGAGGCTAGCGCGGGGGATGCCGCGTCCGGGACCAGCAGCGTCGGCTTGCCGATCGGGGCGACCGGCACCGACCAGACGTCCGAGCTGTTGCCGCGGCGGAGCGCGTAGAGCAGCGTGTAGTTGCCGCGCCACAGCGGCTGGTCGTCGATCGCGCGGTCCTCCGGCGGGTACTTGATGTTGAGGCTGTCGAGCCCCAGTACCGCGAGCCGCCAGCTGCCGTCGGGCTGCTTCTGTTTGTACGCGATCCGTTCGCCGTCCGGCGACAGCGACGGGCACTCGACGTTCTCCGCGATCGCCTCGCCCCGGAACTTCTTCAGGTGCGCCTCGATCAGATAGGTCTTTCCCTTGCTGGCCATGGTGACGTAGAAATGATCGCCGTCCGCACCGAAGGTGATTCCCCAGTAGTTGATGTCGGAGGCGTAGTAGCGCTTCCCGTTGACGAAGACCGGGAGCTCCTCGATGCTCTTGGTCAGCTTCTTCTTCTCCAGGTCGTAGAACCCGCTCCGGGTGGAGAACCCGCTCGCGGCGTACGAGTCGCCGGTCACGAACAAGGTCCAGTTGACGATCTTGCCGTCCGGCGAGACCCGCGCGCGGCTCGGGGTGCCGGGCAACGTCTCCTGGTGCACGACGTCGAGTTCCCGCCCGAGCACCAGCATCTCGGTCAGCGGCGGCAGCGAACCGGGCTTGGTCCGCAAACAGATGCTCGTACTGCGTGCCGTCGCGAACCGATCACACCTGAGCTCCCCGACCTGCCGGGGTCCGTCCGGCGCGGTCACCGACGCGGCCGCCAGCTTGCCCTGGTCCGGGCCCTCGGCCAGGTTCGTCACATACAAGTTGCCGGAGGCAAGTGTCAGCCGGCCGGACACCACCGGTCTGGCGTTCACCGTCGGGCCGGTGCGCGCCTGGACGACGTACAGGATGCCCGCGCCGAGCAGCAGCACCACGCCGAGGGCGCCGATCAGGAACTTCTTCATCGTGCTTCCTCCCAGGGTCGGACAACGGCTGCGGCGATGGTGACGACCAGCAGGGCGGCAGTGGTCAGCAACAACGCCGGGCGGAGATCCCACAGGGTCCAGACCAGACCCACGAGCACGGCCGACACCATCCGGGCCAGTGCCTGGCCGGTCTGGAGCAGCGCGAGCCCACTCGCCCGTAAATGTTCAGGAAGCATCGGACCGGCAGCGGCCGGCAGTACGCCGTCGGTCGCGGCGTAGAAAACTCCGTGCAGGGCCAGCGCCAAGATTGCGAGCCACGGAGTCTGCACCGGTCCGCAGAGCAGCAACAGCGCGACCACCAGCGCCACATGGCCGGCCAGGAAGAGCTTCCAGCGACCGACCTTGTCGGCCAGCCGGCCGAGCGGGATGGCCAGCAGCAAGAACGTCCCAGCCGTGCCGATCGGCAGCAGCGGGAACAGCGCGGTACTGACATCCCACCGACGCTGCAGCGCCAGATAAACAAAGGAGTCCGTGATCGTCACCAGCCCGAGCATCGCGGCCCAGCCGCAGGTTCGGCGGAAGGACCTGATGCCCAGCAACTTGAGCATCCCCCGGAGCGGGACAGCTCCAGGCGGCCCGGGACGCGGGTGGTCCTTGACCAGCAACACCAGCAGCAGCACACCGCACCCGGCGATGCAGAAGCTCACCACGAAGACCGCGTCGAAATCTCCCAGACTGGCCCACAGCACTCCGGCCGCCACGATCGGTCCCAGGAAGGCGCCGAACGTGTCGAGCGCCCGATGAACGCCAAACGCCCGGCCGAGGTTCTCGGGTTCGGTGCTCAACGAGATCAGCGCGTCGCGCGGCGCCGTACGGATCCCTTTGCCGGCCCGATCCACCGCGAGTACGCCGCCAATTGCGGCCACCGACGAACCGGCGGCCAGCAGCCCGAGCTTGGCGACCGCTGACAACCCGTAGCCGAGGCTGGCGACGGCTTTGAGCCGCCGCCAGCGATCGGCCACATGCCCGCCGACAAGTCGCAGTAGTGCGGTCGCCCCGGCGTACAGCCCGTCCAGCAGACCGAACTGCAAGGGGTTCAGGCCGAGCCCGATCACCAGGTAGAGCGGCAGGATCGCCGTCATCATCTCCGAGGAGATGTCGGTGACCAGACTGACCACCCCGAGTGCCATCACGTTGGCAGGCACCCGGCGCCACTTCCGCCCGGCCTTGGCCGGTGCGCTACTGCGAGTCTCGGCGAGATACATGACTCAGCCCGTCAGTGGCAGCTGTAGGTCGGGCTGGCGTCCAGCACCTGGTTGTTGAGGCCCAGCAGCGTGCTCTGGAAGGTGTTGTCGGTCATCGACAGCTTCAGCACCCCGAAGCCCTCGACGAGCTTGGCGGTCGACGGGTGACCCGACGTCACCGGGTACAGGTTCTTGCCGCCCATGCCGCCGATGATCTGGACCGGGCCTGCTGCGTCGACGCCGCCGCTCTTGTTCTGCGGCAGGAAGCGCTCGTAGTGGTGGTCGTGGCCGTTCAGGACCAGGTCGACCTTGGCGTTGACGATGGTCTCCCACAGCGGGACGACGGCGTCGTTGTCCCCGTGGTCGCCGGAGCTGAACCGCGGGTGGTGGTAGTAGACCGCGACGCAGCCCTTGGTGTTGGCGGCCAGGTCGGCCTTCAGCCAGGCCAGCTGCGGGGCGGGCGACCCGTCGTACTCACCGCTGAAGTCGTTCGAGTCGACGGCGATGAAGTGCCAGTTCCCCTTCTCCCAGCTGTAGTAGCGCTTGCCCTGCGGCTTGGCGATCGCGTTGCCGAAGTACTTCTCGTACCCGCCGAACGGGGTGTCGTCGTAGGTCTCGTGGTTGCCCGGGACCGGCTTGGTGATCGCCTTGAACTTGCCCCAGGTCTTGTCGTAGTAGTTCTGGAAGTCCGACAGGTGGGCGTCGTCGTACTGGTTGTCGCCCATCGTGATGACGTTGGCCGGCTTGATGAAGTCGACCACCTTGGCCGTCTTCGGGTGGACGCACGAGGTGCTGGACGCGGTGCACTGGTCGGCGATGTCGCCGGCCGCGGCCAGGACGAAGCTCCCGGTACCGCCGCCCGCGCTGGTGGTGACCGTGATCGCGCTGCTCGCCGCCGAGGTGTTACCGGCCAGGTCCTTCGCCTTCACCGTGTACTGGTACGCCGTACTGGCGGTCAGGCCGGTGTCGTTGTACTGCGTCGTAGCGGCCGACCCCACCACGGCGCCGTTTCGCAGTACGTCGTACCCGCTGACGCCGACGTTGTCGGTCGAAGCGGTCCACGAGAGGTTCGCGGAGGTGGCGGTGATGCCGCTGGCCGCCAGGCCGGTCGGCACGGTCGGCCCCTGGGTGTCACCGCTGGAGGCGGTGGTCCCGTAGACCTCGAGCTCGAACAGCGAGTAGCCGTAGGCGGTGGCGCGCTGGGTGCCGACCAGCCGGACGTACCGTCCGTTGCCGCCGAGACCGGTCAGGTCGTCGGTCCCACCGTTGCCGTTGGTCACCGTTTTGATCGTGGTGAAGTTGGTGCCGTCGGTGGAGGTCTCGATCCGGTAGGCCTTGCCGTAGGCCGCCTCCCACTTGAGCTTGACCCGGTTGACCGTGGCCGGCTGACCGAGATCGACGCTGATCCACTGCGGATCGATGCCCTCCGCACTCCCCCAGCGGGTGGTCGAGCTGCCGTCGACGGCCTTGTCACCGCTCAGGGCGCTGGATTCGTTGCTGGAGGTCAGGACGGGTTTTTGCTGCGACAACAGGGAATCTGCTGTTGTCCCGGCCGTGGCCTGGGCGGCGGCACCCAGGCCGGCCACCAGTAATACCGGTAACAACACTGCCGAAATCTTCGTGCGTCTTTTCATCTGCTGCGCTCCCAGGGGCGGGGTGGTGAGAATTGTTAGGAAAGTTACCTAACAGAAAACCCAGCGTCAATGGCCCGGCTCCCGCCAGTACTCATGCTTCGCCCGCCGATATATGATCGATTTTGTGAGGAACAAACCGCCGTCCCTGACCGAATCGCAGTACTTCCTGCTGGCCGCCCTGCTCGACGGTCCGCTGCACGGCTACGGCATCATCAAGGCCACCGAGCAGGCCACCGACGGCCGACTCCGGCTCGCCGTCGGCACCCTGTACGGCGCTCTGGATCGGCTCGAACGCGCCCGCCTGGTGGAGGCGGACCATGAGGAGATCGTGGACGGCCGGGCCCGTCGCTACTACCGCCTGACCAACGACGGCGCCGCCGCCCTGCAGATCGAGGCGCGCCGCCTGCAACAGGCCGCCAACGTGGTGATCGGACGCACCCGGACGGCCGAAGCGTGAACCGTCTCGCCCTGGTCGCCTACCCCAAGACCTACCGCGACGGCCACGGTGACGAACTGCTGGCCTGTCTGACCGAACTGCATCCCGGCCGCGCCTGGCCACCGTTGCATGAGGCAACGGCCTTGGTCCGTGGCGGCCTCCGGGCCCGGGTGCAGGCTGCCACCGCTCACGGTCCTTGGTGGGTCAGCGGCCTCCAGTTGGCCGCGCTCTGGCTCACGCTGCTCGCACTGACGCCTTATCTGCAAGACATCTGGACCTGGGCACTGCACCTCGACCCGGGCTCGGACGCCATTAACTTCCACTTCAACGGTTGGTACCCCTGGGCGATCGGCGAGGGCACGCGGACCCGCCTGCTCCCCTACGGCCTGCTTCCGTTGATCGCTTTCATCGCCCTGCTCCGCGGCCGGACCTGGATCGCAGTACCGGCAGCGGCGGCCATGATCTACGCCGGCGTCAGCAGCTCAGACGTGTTCGGCGACCGAGGTGTTGCCGGTGTGATCTACTACGGTCTGGGCGCGCCGATCCTTGCCCACGACATCTTTCTGCCCGTGCTCCTGCTGGGGATCTGCGCGATTCTCGCAGTGGCCAACGGATCGCGCCGCTACTCCTACGGCTGGCTGATCCCGGTCGTGCTGGCCATGTTCGTTGCCGGCGGCCTCCACCTCACCGCGGGCGGTCCCTGGTTCCAGCGTGGCCAGTTCGTCCTGGAGCTCGCGGTGCTGATCGCTGCCGGCTGGGCAACGATCACGACCCGCGACTACCGCTGGACGATCCCGGTCGGCGCCTTCGCGATCGTCCGGACGGAGACGATCCTGACCGACTCGACGATCCTGACCTACCACCCGCAGCCGAGCACCACGGTCCTGCTGGCACTGGCCGTCATACTGCCCGCGTTGCTCCTGGCGACCAGGAGCAACACGCGCCTCAGCTGATCAGCTACGGGCGACCGTAGGTCTCCAGCAGCCGCAACCAGATCTCGTTGATCGTCGGGTACGCCGGTACGGCGTGCCACAACCGGTCCAGCGGCACCTCGCCGACCACCGCGATGGTTGCCGCCTGCAACAGATCGGCGACGTCCGGCCCGACGAAGGTGACGCCGAGAATCACCTTGCGCTGCTCGTCGACCACCATCCGCGCGGTGCCCTTGTAGCCGTCCGCGAACACACTCGCGCCTGCCACGTTGCCGATCTCGTAGTCGACGACCCGGGTCTGGTACCCCGCTGCCTCTGCCGCGGCGGCCGTCAGCCCGATCGAAGCCACCTCGGGCCCGCTGAAGGTCACCTGCGGGACGGCCTGGTTGTCCGCCGTCGCGACATGGGTCCCCCACGGCGCGTCCGAGACCGGCTTGCCGTCGGCGCGAGCGGCGATCACGTCACCCGCGGCGCGGGCCTGGTACTTGCCCTGATGGGTCAGTAGCGCGCGATGGTTCGCGTCGCCGGCGGCGTACAGCCAGTCGAAACCGCGGACCAGCAGGGTGTCGTCGACGTCCAGCCAGCTGCCCGGCTTCAGGCCGATGGTCTCCAACCCGATGTCGCCGGTGCGCGGGGTGCGGCCGGTCGCGACCAGCACCTCCTGCGCGGTGACGGTCGAACCGTCGCCCAGCTCCAGCACCACGGCGTCGTCGGTCCGGTGCACGCTCTTCGTGGTGGTGTCGAGCAGCACCGTCGCGCCCAGCTCGCGCAGCCCCTCGGTCACCATCTCGCCGGCGAACGGCTCCATTGCCTCGAGCAACTTGCTGCGCGCGATCACGGTGACCGTCGTCCCGAATCCGGCGTACGCCGTGGCCATCTCGACGGCCACCACCCCGCCGCCGATGATCGCCAGACTGCTCGGCACCACCTTCACGCTGGTCGCGTCGCGGCTGGTCCACGGGTCAGCGCCGCGCAGGCCCGGGATGTCGGGGATCAGCGCGTCGGAGCCGGTGGACACCACGACCGCGTGCCGGGCGGTGAGGACCGTGTCCCCGACCGTCACCGTCTTCTCCCCGGTGATCCGGCCGTGGCCGCGGACGAGCGCGATCCCGGCGCTGTTCAGCCAGGCGACCTGGCCGTCGTCCTTCCAGTGACTGGTGAAATCGTCCCGCCGGTCGAGCACCGCCTGGACGTCGACGTCACCGGTCACCGCCTGGGCGGCGCCGCGGACGTGCCGCGCGGCGCGTAGTACCTGGGCCGAGCGGAGCAGCGCCTTCGACGGCATGCAGGCCCAGTACGAGCACTCGCCGCCGACCAGCTCACTCTCCACGATCACCGCGGTCAGACCGCCCTTGATCGCGCGATCGGCGACGTTCTCCCCGACCGCGCCGGCACCCAGCACGATGACGTCGTACTCCGTTGTTCCCATGGCATCCATCGTCGCAGTCCGCGGCCGCGATCCGGTCAACGACCCGGCTTGGGGATGTACTGGCTGAAGGTCAGGCAGAGGCTGGCGACCACACAGGCCAGCGCCACCGGAACCATCGTGTAGTGATAGCCCGCCTTCATGGCCAGTACCGCGGCGCCGAGCGGGCCGATCGCCCTGGCGGCCAGCACCGGCGTCGCGAGTACTCCCGAGATCGTGCCGTACCCGGCTGCGCCGTACCGCTCGAGCAGGATCGCGGGCGTGGCGAGAGTGGAGACGCCGAATCCGAGGCCGAACAACAGGATGCACAGCGCCGCCCCGAGTGGATGCAGGCCGAGCAGTGGCAGGACGCCGATCGCGAAGCACTGGATCAGGAAGGTCCGGGCCACGATCGTCGACATGTCGAGCCACCGTTGCAGCACGGAGGTGACGATCCGGCCGGTGACGGAGTACACGCCGAGCAGTCCGGTCAGCCCGGCCGCGACCGCCGGCCGGTAGCCGAGGTCGACAAGGAACAGCACCAGATGAACCGAGACGATCGCGATCGCTCCGCTGTGCAGGACGAAGCCGACGGTGATCAGCCAGAAGCCACCGTCGCGAACGGCGACCCGGATCGCGCCGCGGTCCGCGGGGTCTCTTGCTGATTTCGGGTGGGCCGGACGGGTACCGCGCAGTGCGAAGCCGTGCAGTGGCACGGTCACCAGGTTGTGGGCGAGGCCGAGAATCAGCAGTGCCTGCCGCCAGCCCTGCGCGTGAATCAACTGCCCCGCCAGCGGAATGAAGATCGTGCTCGCCAGCCCGGCGACCATCGTGACCACCAGCAAGGCGTTGGCCCGCCGCTTCGGTTCCAGTACTGCGACCAGTACCGCGATCGCCGGGCCGTAGAGCACCATCGCCGACGCGACGCCGATCAGCACGAAGACGGCGTACAACTGGACCACGTTCTGCACCTGCGACCAGGCGAGCACGGCCACACTGCCGAGCAGCGAGCCGGTGGTCATCAGCAAGTGCGCGCCGCGTCGGTCCAACCAACGCCCGACCGGGACCGACATCACGCAGCTGACCAGGATCGCGAGGGTGAGCGCACCGGCCGAGGTGGCGGTCGAGATGCCCAGGTCGAGACTCATCGGGCCGAGGAAAACGCCGAAGACGTAGTACAGGACGCCGTAGCCGACGGTCTGGGTCACGGCCAGCGCGGCGACCACCGGGAACCGGTTATCGCGCAGGACGCTGGGCTCGAGCTGCGCAGACACCGTGCCGACTATGGCCGCAGACTTCAGTGTCGGCAAGAGGCGATTTTATGGACCACTGCAAGTGCATGGTTATGGACCTCTACAGGGGACCAGAGCCGCCGTACGTTGAGGCCATGAGCAACCATTCCTGGCCGGCCTACAGCCGCGCGGGCAGCGCGATGTTCCTGGTCGGCAGCCTGGCGGCCGTCTCCGGCGTCGTCAACGACTACCCCTTCTACGGCGGGCAGGCCGCGCGATACCTGGTCTCCGCGATCCTGTTGTTCGCGGTCGCCGGGGCTCGGCGGATTCCGTTGATCCGTCCGACCGGCCGGGAGGCGCTGCTGCTGATCGCCCTCGCCGCGACCGGGCTGGTGCTGTTCAACCTGTTCGTCATCGAGGGCACCCGGCACGCGAACCCGGCGATCGTCGGAACGATCGTGGGCACGGTCCCGATCGTGCTCGCGCTGGCGGGACCGCTGTTGCGGCGTACCGGGCCGTCGGGGCGGATCATCGTCGCCGCCTCGATCGTGGTGGCCGGTACGGTGTTGGCCTCCGGCTTCGGAACGTCCGACCTGCAAGGGATCCTGTACTCCGTTGGTGCGCTCGCCTGCGAGGCGTGTTTCTCGCTGCTCGCGCTGCCGTTGCTGGTCAGGCTCGGCCCGGTGCGGGTGTCCGCCTACACCGCGGCGACCTCGGTGCCGATGTTGCTCGGGCTCGGTCTGATGACCGATGGTTCTGACTTCCTCCGGACGCCGAGCCTGGCCGAACTGGGCGGGCTGGCCTACCTCGCTGTGCTGGTGAGTGGAGTCGCCTTCCTGCTCTGGTACCGCGCGCTGCCGATGCTCGGGGCTGATCGCGCCGGGCTGTTCGCCGGGATCATCCCGGTCGGGACCATCATCACCTCGCTGATTCTCGGCTTCGGCCTGCCGGCGCCCGCCGAGCTTGCCGGGGTAGTGCTGGTGATCGCCGGACTGCTGGTCGGTCTGTACCGGCCACGGACCGCAGTACCGCCGACATCCCCCACCCCGACCACACAGCCCGCGACCACGGCTCTGTCCGCTCCGCCACACTCGGTTGACATTCACTGACGTTCCGCGTGCAATATATTGCATTCAGCACATCAGAGAATCAGGAGCCACCATGAGCCTGAGCGACTTCCCCCGCCACCCCCTCACCTTCGGACCGAGTCCGCTCCACCCGCTCAAGCGGCTCTCGGACCATCTCGGCGGGGCGGCGATCTGGGCCAAGCGGGAGGACTGCAACTCAGGGCTCGCGTTCGGCGGCAACAAGACCCGCAAACTCGAGTACCTGGTGCCGGACGCGCTCGCCCAGGGCGCGACGCACCTGGTGACGATCGGCGGGATCCAGTCCAACCACACCCGGCAGGTCGCGGCCGTCGCCGCCTCGCTCGGGCTGAAGGCGCGGCTGGTCCAGGAGAGCTGGGTCGACTGGCCGGACGCGGTCAACGACCGGGTCGGCAACATCTTGCTGTCGCGCATCATGGGCGCCCAGATCGAGCTGGTCGAGGCCGGCTTCGGCATCGGCTTCAAGGAGAGCTGGGAGCACGCGCTGGAGCAGATCCGCGCCGAGGGCGGTGTGCCGTACGCGATCCCCGCGGGCGCCTCCGATCACCCGCTCGGCGGCCTCGGCTTCGCGAACTGGGCGGACGAAGTACGGGCTCAGGAGGAGGCGCTGGGCCTCTTCTTCGACACCATTGTGGTCTGCTCGGTGACCGGCTCCACCCACGCCGGGATGATCGCGGGCTTCGCGGGCCAGGACCGGCCCCGCCGGGTGATCGGTATCGACGCCTCGGCCAAGCTCGCCGAGACCCGCGCGCAGGTGGAGAAGATCGCCCGCAACACCGCCGACCTGATCGGCCTGGGTCGCGACCTGCGCGACGACGAGATCACCGTGCTGGAAGGCTGGGCCGGCGAGTACTACGGCATCCCGGTGCAGAGCACGTTGGACGCCATCCGGCTGACCGGTTCGCTGGAGGGCGTGATCCTCGACCCGGTCTACGAGGGCAAGTCGATGGCGGGCCTGATCGACCTGGTTCGCAGTACCGAGATCCCTCGCGACTCCACTGTTCTCTATGCCCATCTCGGCGGCCAACTGGCTCTCAACGCGTACTCCGCCCTCTTCAAATCCTGAGTTCGAGGCAGGCAACTCCTGGGCCGGTCGCGTTGGCGAGGCCGGCTGGTCGGCCGGAGGCCAGCAGGATCAGGTCGGCCAGCGGGGCATGCAGCTCGTCGGGGCCGTCGCCGCCGGACCAGTCGGTGTCGGTGGCCACCAGCTTCACGCCGCGGAGACGTTTGGGGGCGCCGTAGAAGGCGTTGCCACGAAGGTGTTCGAGCGCCGCGATCGTCGGCTTCACCGGCATCGGGCGAGGTCGCCCGAGCGGACGCGCGATGTCCTGCCCGTGGACCAACGCATCGAGGAGACAGTCGAGGGAGCTGGAGCCAGGCGCGTGCTTCTCCGACCCCGCGGTCGACCGGATCTGCTCGATCAACTCGGCCCGCGAGAACTGGGTCGCACGCTTGCGGGCCAGGTCGGCCTCCATCCGGTCGAAGCTCCCCCGCGCCTTGATCGCACCCCAGACCGCCATCCCCAGCGTCAGCCGGGTCGACAGGGTCAGGTGCGCTGCGACGTCCTGCACGGTCCACCCCGCGCACAGCGAGTCCCTCGACCACTCGTCATCGCGCAAGTCGGCCAGCAGGTCGGCGAAGGACAACCGCTCGGCCTCGACCCAGGTCATGATCTCGTTCATCGTGCCGCCTCCTCAGGAGTTCAGTTTCAGTGGTAGGACTCCCGCGATGAGGCAGACTCATCGGTGTGAGCGAAACTTCTCTCCAGTCGGCGGCCGACCTCAGTCGAGCGCAGCAAGGTGACGACGCCGCCTTCAGCCGCCTGATCGCGCCGCTGCACCGTGAGTTGCACGCTCACTGCTATCGGATGCTCGGCTCATCGCACGACGCCGACGACGCTTTGCAAGACGCGTTGCTGCGGGCTTGGAAGGCCATCGCCCGGTTCGAGGGACGCAGTACGCTCCGGTCCTGGCTCTACACCGTGGCGACCCGCACCTGCCTCGACCTGGTGGAGAAACGCGGCAAGCGCGCGCTCCCGATGGATCTCAGCCCGTCGAGCGATCACGCAGTACTGGTGGACCCACCGCTGACCGAGATCGCCTGGCTCGGCCCGTACTCCGTCAGCGACCTCCCCACCGGACCAGCAGCGCACTACGAGCAGCGCGAGGCGGTCGAGCTCGCTTTCGTCGCCGCGCTTCAGCATCTGCCCGGCAACCAGCGCGCGGCGCTGCTGCTGTTCGAAGTACTGGGGTTCAGCGCGGCCGAGATCGCCAGCATGATGGACACCTCGACCGCCTCGGTGAACAGCGCGCTGCAGCGGGCCCGTCGGATCGTGGCCGACAAGGTGCCTCCGGTGAGTCAGCAGCAAACCATCCGCGAGCTTGGCAACGACCGGATCCAGGAGTTGGTTGCCAGCTACGCGACCGCGCTCGAACAAGGCGATGCGGATCTTCTCGTCGCGCTGCTCACCGAAGACGTCACTTGGTCGATGCCGCCACTGGGCCATTGGTACAGCGGAATCACGGCGGTGATGGACTTCGCCACCGAGGTGCCGCTGACCAGATGCCCGAGCTGGCACCACTTGGTGACCACGGCCAACGGCCAGCCCGCAGTCGCATGTTATCTGGGGATGTCCGCCGAGAGCGAGCACAACGCCTGGTCGATCAACGTGCTGACGATTCGCGACGGCAAGATCTCCGCCGTCACCTCGTTCATCGGCGCGGAACACTTCCCCTTGTTCGGTCTCCCGGCGACGTACTGAGAGCTCACCCGATCCGCTGCAGCGCCTTCTCGCGGCGGCCCGCGACGCTCGACCCCGATTCGCGGCGCGCCATCCTTCGCAGTACGACGGGAGCCAGCACGAACCCGAGCACCGCCCACGCCCCCAGTACTCCGACGGTCTCCAGGTGCCGCCACGATTCGCCGATCTCGACCGCGACCGCCTCGCCGGGCAGCAACGCGGACCGCATCCCCAGCCCGAGCCAGTAGATCGGGGTCAGCTGCGCCAGCCACTCCAGCCAGCCGGGCAGCGCGGTGACCGGGTAGAAGATGCCCGAGATCGCGATCACCCCGAGTACCGGCAACTGCAGCAGCCCTTGGGATCGCGCGCTGGTGAACACCGAGCCCAGGATCGCGCCGATCGGCAGCGTCGCCAGCAACCCGAGCAGCAGCACCCAGAGCAGCGTCAGCCAGGCTCCCGGCCGATCGACCGCGAGGCCGCCGATGATCAGCAGCCCGGGAATCAACAGGATCGCCAGGTCGACGAGCAACCCGCCCGCGACCGAGACGACCTTGCCGGTCAGGTAGCCGACCATGCCGTTCGGCGTCGCCTTGGCGCGCAGCAAGGTGCCGTCCTCACGATCGACGGTGAGTTGCTGGCTCATGCTGACCATGCCCATCGCCGTGTTCATCCCGAGGATGCTCGGCAAGGCCAGTGCGCCCAGCGCGAACCCGGTCGAGCCGAACGACCTGTCCCGCAGGAAGTACAGCGCGATCAGCATCAGGACCGGCCAGAGGAAGTGACTGACCAGCTCACCGGGGTTCGTGAACGACTGGCGCAACTCGATCACTCCGCGCCGCCAGCCGGTCCTGATCGCCATCATCCGCGGACTCATCACGCCACCTCGCTCTGCCGCACGAGGGCCAGGTAGGTGTCCTCCAGGGTGGCCCGGCGGACCTCCAGCTCGGCCAGCGCTTCGCCGTACTGGTGGAAGAGGTCGCGGACGAACGCCGTGGACTCGCTGGTGGACTCGGCGAAGTGCCGGCCCTCGACACTCCAGCGGACCTCGTCCTGGCCGGCGATCTGCCGGGTCAGGTCAGCTTCGGTGCCCGAGGCAACGATCCGGCCGGCGGTCAGGACCAGGATGCGATCGGCGAGCTTGCCCGCCTCGTCGAGATCGTGCGTGGTCAGCAGCACGGTCGTCGCCTCCTCCACCGCCAGGCGGCGTACCAGGTCGTGGAACTCGTGCCGCGCCACCGGGTCGAACCCGACCGTCGGCTCGTCCAGGAACAGCACCTCCGGCCGCCCGACGATCCCGATCGCGACATCCAGGCGCCGGCGCTGCCCGCCCGACAGGGTCTTGATCTTCTGGTTCGCGTGCGCGGTCAGTCCGACGGCCTCGATCAGTTCGTCGGCATCCCACGGCCGCCGGACCGCGGCGGTCGAGTACGGCGCGTAGTACTCGCCGAGATGCCCAAGCAGTTCGCGGACCCGCCATTTGCCGTGATCCCGCCAGGACTGCAGTACTACGCCCAGCCGCGCCCGCCACTGCTCGTCGCCCTCGGCCGGATCAACACCGAGCACCTCGACCCGGCCGGCCGAACGCAGCCGAAAACCCTCCAGGATCTCGATCGTGGTCGTCTTGCCCGCGCCGTTCGGCCCGAGCAACGCCAGTACCTCGCCCTGCCGCGCCCGCAGCGTCACGTCGTGCAGCACATCGGTCGCGCCGTACCGCATCCGCAGGCCGTCGACCTCCAGCACGACTTCCCCAGTCATCGTCATACCTCGGAAGCTACGTTGCGTTTCTGCAGTCGGCAACACTCATTCCGCTGGCTTGAGCAACTATTCTTGACTTTCTGAGCTATTGTTGCAATGACTTTGACAGCGAACGCAAACCCGGGAGGTGCTGATGCCAGGAGGCCGCCTGACCCAGCAGGACCGCCTGCTGATCGCCACCCGGCTGACCGCGGGGCACGGGTACGCCGAGATCGCGCGCGAGCTGGACCGTCCGACCTCGACGATCAGCCGTGAGGTCACCCGCAACGGCGGTCGCGCCGGATACCGCGCCGAGCACGCCCAACTCGCGACCGGCTCTCGGGCCCGCCGACGCAAGAGCTCCGCCCCGGAGGAGTCGGGCCCTGCGACCGATGCCTACGGCCGGGACCGGTCGGCAGTCCGGGAGTACGCCGAACTGTTCGCCGAGACGATGGTCGAGACCGGCCTGCCGCGGATGGCCTCGCGAGTGCTCTCCTTTCTCTACACCGCGGACGCCGCCAGCCTCACCGCCGCCGAGCTGGTCCGTGAGCTGAAGGTCAGCCCCGCCTCGATCTCCAAGGCGATCAACTACCTGGAGAGCCTCGAACTGGTTCGCCGTGAGCCGGATCCTGGTCAGCGGCACGAGCACTACCTGATCGCCGAGGACATCTGGATCCAGGCGTGGCGGACCAGCGCCCGCGCCAACGCGAACTGGGCCGGCACCGCCCGCAAGGGCGCCGAGCTGTTCGACCCGGCGACTCCGGCGGGCGAGCGACTCGAGCGAATGAGTCAGTTCTTCCAGCAACTCAGCGACGACATGTCCGGGCACGGACCTGATCCCGAAGTCGCCGAAGACACCGCCACGCTGCTGGCAGCGCTCGTCCACGCTTCCCGACCACTCACCTCGACCCAGCTCAGCACCGCACTCGACTGGTCGAGCGACCGCCTCAGTGCGGCGCTCTCCGCAGCGAAGACCTACGAACTCTTCACCGATCCGCTGGCCGTCAAGACAGTTGCCCCCGACACCTATGCGGTGGCTGTCACCCGCCTGAGCGACGCCCAACGCCGTGCGCTAGCGCCTGCTTCACCACGCGCCCGAGCGACCTGACCCGCAGCGCCCCGTCCGCCAGCCCGATCTCGACCAGATTGTCGAAGACTCCCTGGTCGGCGGCAGATGCCCTGATCCCCGCATCCAGCACCACCCCAGAGCGCGTCAGCCCCGCAACCAGCGCAGTGTGCCGGAAATGCTGACCCAACAGCCGCTCCGAAGCCTTCCGGTACTCCGTACCCGCATCGCCCGAGCCACCGCGAATCGCTTCCGCCGCAGCCTTGCCCGCCAGCATCCCGGTCGCGACCGCGTAGTAGATCCCCTCACCCGTCATCGGATTGATCAGCCCGGCGGCATCACCGACGAGCATCACTCGACCAGCCTGCGGCCGCCACGCCCACCCCGACAGCGGCAACTGATGCCCACGCCAGTCCGTCCCGCCAACGCTTGCTTCTGGCAACAACTTTTCCAGGCATGCCAGCAATCCGGCCCGCGTCGGATGGTCCTGGCCCGCCCGCAACTGTTCGCCGTACCCGACGTTCGACCAGCCGTCGCCCCGATCGAACGACCACGCGTACGACGGCTGCCTCGCAGTACCGAACACGATGACCTGCTGCCCAGCCCTGCTCGCGGGCGTCGGCGCATAGCCGCGCAGCGCCAGCGCGACCGGCCCGGCTGCAACACCTAATGCCCCGCGGACCAGCGAGTGCGCGCCGTCCGCTCCGACGACCATCCGGGCTTCTTCGTCATCGACCAGCACTGCCGAGGTCTGTACGTCGATGCGTGCGACGCGCTGCTTCCGCAGTACGGCGCCCGCTTCTTGAGCCGCCTCGACCAGCCGCTGGTCGAACAGAGTCCGCGGCACCACGTAGGCGGGTCTCGCCATCAACCGGTCGACCCCGAGCGATCCGCGGCGCAGAGACAGCCGGCGGATCGGCATACGGTCGTCGACCAGGCCGGTCACGCCGACCTCGGCCAGCAGGTCGAACACCTGCGGCGCGATCCCGTCCCCGCAGGCCTTGTCTCGCGGGAAGTCGTGGCGGTCGAGTAGCAGCACCGACAGTCCAGGCTCAGCCGCGAGCGCACCCAACGCCGCTGCCGAACCAGCCGGTCCCGCTCCTACCACCACCAAGTCCCACGTCATTCAACGCAGGCTACTGCGATTCCGGTGGTCAGCGGCCGCCGCGGCGGCCGGGGCGGCGAGATGGGGGGACGGCGGGGATCCGCCGGGAGCGCGGCGTCCGGCGATCGGCGTGGCCGCTGCCTTCGGACGGCGTCACCGGCCGAGCTTCGTCGAGATCGATCGCCGTCGGCAACGGCGGCAGGAACGCCGGCGGTGTGAGCGCAGGCACCGGCTCGACCCGACGACCGGCTTCACCCGATGATTCTTCGACAGTCAGTTCGTCGAACATCGTGTCGACGGTTCCTTCGGGCTGCGGCTCCTCGGCCGGCTTGGACCGCGCCGCACCCTCCTTGCTGACCGCAGGTTTCGGCTTGCTGAGCACCGCGGCCGGAACGTACGCCTTCTTCTTCGGCAGCGTCGTCCGCAGCTCGAGCCCGAGCGTCCGGATCAAGGCGCCGACCACCACGACCATCACGGCGACCGCGAGGACGGTGCAGCCGGCGAACAGCACCGACTGCCAGCCCGCCTTCCAGTCCGACGGCCCGGTCCGGCGCATCGCCGCGACCATCGCGACCACCACCACGTTCGTGATGCCGACGGCGACCGTCGCCAGGATCGTCCAGACCAGCACCCGCCGCTCCAACTCGACATCGTCGGCGGCCGCGACCAGGCCGGCGATCAGCCCGGCCAGTACCGGCACGGTGTAGACCATGGCGAGCGTGAGTCCAGGGCTGGCGACCAGGTAGAAGATGTCGAAGACGAGCGCAGTACCGGCCAGTGCCGCCGCGAAGCAGATCACCATCGGCGGGTAGAACCGCACGATGGCCACCGCGTCGGCAGGCACCGTCCTGATCATCCGGAACGCTGAAACGTCACTTCTCCGTCGCTCGAGGCTGTCTCGTTCCTCATTGTGCCGGTACCCGGTGCCCGTGGTCACAATCGGAACGGGTGAGTTGGCAACCTTTCGCCGCTCCCCGCCCTGACAACGCGACAGGCGCGCACCCCGTTACGGGGTACGCGCCTGTTCTGGTGCGGAAGCTCAGACCTTCTTGGCGATTCCCGCCATCAGGATCCGCTGGTAGGGCTGCAGGTCCTCGACCTCGGGCACGTCGGCCTCGGGGTCCTCCGGGAACCAGCGGGCCAGGAAGTCCAGACCCGGCGGCACCAGCGGCAGGCCGAGGAAGTGCTCGGTGATCCGCTCCGGGGTCCGGATCCAGCCGTTGCCCAGGCTCTCCAGACCGGCCTGCTCGATCGCCTTCTGCAGCGGCTCGCCGGTGTCGACGAAGTCGGTGATGAACAGGTAGCTGCCCGGGGCCAGCGTGTCCAGGATGGTGCGGACCCACTCGTCCGGCAGTTCGTCGTCGTGGAAGTGCATGTGGATCCCGACGATCATCAGCGCGATCGGCCGGCTCCAGTCCAGGTGCGCCCGGATCTCCGCGTTGTCGAGGATCTCCTTCGGCTGCCGCAGATCGGCGGTGACCACGATGGTGCTGTCGTTGGTGGCCAGCAGCGCGCGGCCGTGGGCCAGCACGATCGGGTCCTTGTCGACGTACGCGACCTTGGCGTCAGGGTTGATCTCCTGCGCCGCCTGGTGGGTGTTCTTCTGGGTCGGCAGGCCGCTGCCGATGTCGAGGAACTGGTCGATCCCGGCCGTGCGGACCAGGTACTGCACGCCCTTGACCAGTGCGTCGCGGTTGTCGATCGCGCACCGACCGGCGTCCGGAACGTACTTCAGGTAGGTCGCCGCACCCTCGCGGTCGGCGGCGAAGTTGTCCTTGCCACCGAGCAGAGCGTCATAGACGCGGGCGATGGTCGGTTGGGAGGTGTCCAACCCCGGAGGGGCATCCGGGCCGTCGGGAGTCGCCATCGGCGCAGCCTTTGAGTCGTAGGGAATCGTTGCCGTGATCGTAGTGCATTTGCATACCAGCCGCAGCCTGGTCAGGCCCTTTCGGGAGCGGTTCAAGCAGTCAACTGGGTAAGGCCTTGCCTGGTTACGCCGAACGCCCGACGAGGCGTCGGCCGAACAGCCCACAGCGGGCCGTGGAACTCCGCGCCAGCGCGGGGAAATCGGTTACTCACCGCGACATCGCGGTGGTCCCGACCGGGCCGAAACCACGGAGCGTATTGGTACGGACACAGCGGCCTCTAACGTGTACGATGCAAATGCAAGCCCAAATGCACGTGCATATGCCAAAGACGTACGGAAGGTGCAGCTGATGACTGCTATCTACAACGGCATGCCCGGCGACGCGAACAGCGAGCTGATCTGGAAGAAGAGCCAGCGCAGCGGCCCGCAAGGCAACTGCGTAGAGGTGGCGACGCTTCCCGGCGGCGGCGTGGCGATGCGGAACTCGCGTCACGCGGACGGACCGGCACTGGTCTTCACCAAAGCTGAGATGGAAGCATTTCTCGGCGGCGTTCAGGACGGGGAGTTCGGATACCTCGTCTAGTCACACCTCACGAGCGAGAGGCCCCTTCACCAGGCGAGTGGTGGAGGGGCTTCTTATTGTCTTGGTACTTCGGTGAGGCCGGTCGCATCTATGCCTCGGCGGCCGACGGGAACGACAAAGGCCGGCCTTCCGCTAGGAGGCCGGCCTTTCTTCGCTGGTGCGCAGCAGAGCTGTCCTGCGAACCAGTGGGCGTTTCGGGGTACGGACCTACTGAACAGTGAGCGGCCAGAGCTGCTCGCTCGGCAGTTCCGAGGCTCCAGCGGTGGCCGCGCCGTCCACCGTGATCCGCAGACCGGTGAACTTGGGCGTCATCACCCGCTGGTAACGCGAGGCCCGGTCGGGCTCCGCGACGTACTCGGCGATCAGGTGGTCGCCCAACCAGATCCGCACCATTTTCCAGCCTTTCGCTCGTTCGGCGTTCATCCCAGGCTCACGACGGGGTCGCCGTCCAGCAGGCGCTCCCCGCGAAGCCAGCCCTCGAAGGCCCAGCGCTGCTGCTCGGGGCAGCGCGCCACCAGGTCCTGGATCTCCCGCTCAGTCAGCTCATCGGGGGCGCGCTCGCCGGAAGGGCGGGCTGCCGCGAACCTGATGGCGTCTGTGTCGTCGTCATTCATCGACTCGGGTTCCCCAACCAGTCATGCCGGCCGCACCGCCCGGCGGGTCTGTAGGACCGGCCTGCTGAATCACGCGATGTCACTATTTGCGAGATTCAGCTCACCTTCTGTGCATGAAGCAATCATGGCGGTCGCATGAAACGAATGCAAGCGCCAGATGCACGTGCATCCGCACGTTTTCGACTTGTGACCAACTGAACGCTCAGCAGCGGCCTCCAGCGCGCTCATCTGAGCCTCAAACCTCCCAATCAACCTGACTTGGAAGCGATTTTCTGCTGGCGGGCTTACTCGTGCACGCGCCGGCGGCCACTGCTCGCCGTGACTGAGGGTGATGAAATCTGGCAACGATGCCGGTCGCGGACGGCGACCCCGACTCTTATGTAAGAACTTCGACAGATCACCGCTGGGCCATGAGATGATTCGTCGGGGTGGGACAGGCCGCCGTGTGGGATCTCGTGCTGGGGCGTCGGAGGTGAGTGTGACGGAGTCGGGCGCTTCGGGCGGGCCGACCGCGCTGCGGATCATTCTCGGCGCGCACCTGCGGAGAATGCGTGAGGCGGCCGGGATCACCAGGTCCGACGCCGGCTGGGAGATCCGCTCGTCGGAGTCCAAGGTCAGCCGGATGGAGCTCGGCCGGGTCGGCTTCAAGGAGCGCGACGTCCGCGACCTGCTGTCCCTGTACGGCATCGACGACGGCGAAGAGCGCGAGCGGCTGCTCGCGTTGGCCCGCGACGCCAACAACCCCGGCTGGTGGCACCGCTTCGGCGACGTACTGCCCAGCTGGTTCCACTCTTACCTGGGCCTGGAGTCCGCGGCCCAACTGATCCGTACCTACGAGCTGCAGTTCGTCCCCGGCCTGCTGCAGACCCCGGAGTACGTCCGCGCAGTCGTCCAGCTCGGCCGCGGCCTGATCCCCGCCGAAGAGGTCGAGCGCCGCGTCACCCTGCGGGTCAACCGCCAGGAGATCCTGTCCCGACCGACCCCGGTCCGCCTGTGGGCCGTCGTCGACGAGTCGGTACTCCGCCGCCCGATCGGCGGCCTGAAGGCGATGCGCATCCAACTCGAGCACCTGATCGAGGCCTCCCACATGCCGAACGTGACGCTCCAGGTGATGCCGTTCGACTCAGGCGGCCACGCAGCCACCGGCGGCGCCTACAGCATCCTGCGTTTCCCCGAGCAGGATCTCCCCGACATCGTCTACATCGAGCACCTGACCAGCGCGCTCTACCTGGACAGGCTCGAAGACCTCGACCAGTACACGGCGACGATGGAAGCTCTCTGCGTGGCAGCTCCCCCACCCAGCAAAACCCGCGACCGCCTCGCCGCCATCCTCCACGACTACGACTGAGCGTCAGTCCTCCGTGGTTGGTGAGGGCAGTTCCTGCCGGCGTCACGCCGTCAGGAACTGAATAGTTCCCGCTACGGAGGGCCGGTCACTCCCAGGCGGCCCTGCTGATTGGACCTCCAGTGGGATAGAGCCGTGGCATGAGCCGAGTAGTTTGGCCTCGATGCCTCACTCAGGAAATCTGAGCTCGCTGATCTCAGCCAGATCGATTCCATAGCGGGCGTACACCTTAACCGTGTTCTCACCGGTGAGCTCATCCTCAGAGATGCCCAACGCCTCGGCAACCTGGACGACATGCTCCCGAGACTGCCCCTCGATCTCGAGATATGGCGGGATCAACGGCCACCAGTCGATCTCTAGTTCAGCACCGTCAAGCTCGAAGCTGGCCCGCCGATTCTCCTGATACGACTTCGCATGGAACCCGATCCGACCCAATAACTCGTTGGTGACCTCGAAGTCGCTGACCACCACCTCGGTCTCCGTCGTCCCTTCGATCCCGTCGTGTGCAATCTCCTTCACGGTCAACGTCACCGCCGTACCGTCATCCCGCAGCCGAATCCATCGCGACTCGTCTCCCACCCTGATGTCGTACACGTACCGTCGCATCAGCCGGTCGCCCACCCGCCGACCACCCAGGCGGAGGATCCGATCCGCAAGTTCATCCGGTTCGACGTCCAACATCTTGGCCTCGAACTCGATCGGCATCTCAGCTCTCTCCCTCGGCCCCGTACTTCGTCGCAAGCTTCCGAAACTCCGCCTCCCGCAACGAGAGAATCTCATCGCGGAGGTCACTGCGAACAAACTCTTCCACAGGAAGGCACAGATCCATGCGCTGGATACAAACACCGACCTGGAACCCGCCGTCGCGATCGCGATAGAGCCTGACGCCGTAGTACCCCTCTTCGCAATCGGTGCCATTGTTGAAACGACAGCCAGTACAGCTCTCGGGCAGGCGCACAGGACGGATCTGCTTGAAGTACACGACTCTGCCCGACGGCAACCGGTACGCCGTTCTCCAGCCAGACGCACCCGCAGTCACGCTGATGCCGATAGGTACTGCCTTTAGATCCACAAGGAGCTTGTGAATAGCGTCGATCGACACCTCGCCGTCGTCCAACGAGTTGAGCAGTCGCACTGATATGAACGGCGAGTACTCCGTGAGCAGCCGATGCACGCGAGGAACGTGACTCGCGTTCGGCACAACGATGTTCGCACTCACCCCAATGCCGTGATTGATCGCCACTTGAATTGCGTCCTGCAGAGCTTGGATCTTCCGCTCCGCGCGTAGCGCGTTGGCATACTTGCCATGTTGCACTTGGGCGAGCTCGCCGGCCGTGGTTCCGAAGATGGAGAAGTTGACTCGCTCCAGGCCGGCCTCGCCGCAGGCAGGAAGTACCCGTGCACCGTTCTCGCCGTTGGATGTCGCGCAAATCTTGTATCCGGTGCTAACACCGAGTGCCACCACCTCAGCCAACCTCGGATGCAGCGTCGGCTCGCCGCCGGTGAGGTGCAACTCGTCCACGAGCAAGGCGTCTCGAAGCATTCTCAAGGTCGTGGCCAGGCTGTCGTCCGGAGCGACGGTCGCCGGCAGGAATCTGGCACCATTCGTTCTCAGATAGATGGAGACCCGGCCCGAACGTCCTGCAGAGGTTAACTCGGTGAGCGGTCGGCCGAGGTTGTCCGCGGCAACCGGAGTGCCTTCGTTGTGGCAGAAGGTGCAAGTCATGCCACATGCGTCGATGACCTTCAGCCGCAGCGTTCGGTCGACCGACAAGCGGACAGGTAGGCCCGACCTCGGATGCGAGCCGAGGACTGACGCCTGTCCCTCTCTCCACGCGGCAGACGGATATCTGGTGTTCATGGGTGGTCGCTCCCCAGGGTTGGCGCGGTTGTTGCGATTCGTGTGAGCTGTGGAAAGCAGGACGGACACGGGCGACAGGGCGCCGGCATGTCCGCCCCGCTGCTCAGTGGATGCGGCTTGTGAACAGGAGCGGGTGACCAGTGATCTGTTCAAGAAACACCTGCCACTCATGCGGTCTGCCGAGCGGAATGAAGTGTCCGCGAGAGGGCACCGCCACTGCCGCTCCGCCGTCGTGGAAAGCCGCTGCAACCTCAATGAGCGCCTGCATCGCTTGGCCGGAGCCAGCCTCTTCGATGAAGAGAGGCCCGAGACGGTAACCGCCTCCAGTCGCCACTCGGTCCGCAGCCTCATGAATCTCGACAACATCACGCAACCTGCTGGCAAGGTGCTCCTGGGCATAGCAGTAGAGCGTGCGCTTCACACTGAGGTGCGGGGCCACTGAGTGGGTCACCGCACTCCACGATGCCGATGCGCCGTTTCCACTGCGCGAGCATGAACGAGTCGGCAGCCCAAGCGGGTGATCACCGTCTGGCCAGGACGCCTGGCTCACATAGATCGTCACGAAACGACCGTACGAAATGTGACGACTGCTACACCATACGAATCCGAGTGACTGATAGGGGAGATCGGCAAGCGAAACGGGAGTTGCTTTCGCTGTGTCGGATTCCTGCCGTACCCGACCAGCACCAAAATGCGAGGTTGTGGAAAAGTGAAGGGGCCGAACGATGCGAACTGCTCACATCGTCCGGCCCCTTAACGATTGCCCTCCGTTAGCCTGGGTCGGGTCACACTCGGCAATTGGCGATCACCCTTCCTTCTCAGTAGGCGATCAGCGTGGCAATCAGGGCGCTGGAGTCGCGCGGGCTGAGCGCCCGGGCACGCAGGTGATCGAACACCAAGCCGTACCGATCGATCTCGGCCTCCAACTCCAAGAAGATGTCTCCGGCCAAGCTCTCCACGTAGATGATGTCAGGCGCTACGGCCCCGAAGTTGAGCCGCACAAAGGCACCGGTCATCCCCGGGTAGGCTCCCTTGTCGAAGGGAACCACCTGAAGCGTGATGTTGGGTCGCTCGCTCATTTCCAGTAGTCGGCCGAGCTGAGCCCGCATGACAGCGCGGCCGCCGACTTCCCTTCGAAGCGCCGCTTCATCGACGACCGCCCAGAACTCCAGCGGATCTCGCCCTTCCCTCTTCCGCGCCAGTACGACCTGACGTTCCATCCTCGTCTGCACGTTCCGCTCGATCGTGTCGGTGTCCATCGGCAAGCCATCGACCAGCGTCGCCCGAGCGTACTCTTCGGTCTGTAGAAGACCCGGAACGAACAGTGACTCGTAGTTGTGTGCGGCCTTCGCATCCGACTCGAAGCTGATGTAGGCGGCATAGCCTTGCGGAACAACGTCCTTGTACTGGCGAAGCCACCCGGGCTGCTTCGCACCTCTGGTCAGTTCGATGAGCTCAAGGCGGCGCGACTCGGCGACGCCGTACAGGTCGAACAGGGTCTCCAACGTGCCGTTGTGCGGCTTGGCCTGGCCCTTCTCGATGCGCCACAGCGTCCCCTGGTTGACACCGGTCTGTTCCTGCACCTGCTCGCGCGTCAGCTTGGCCTCGGCACGAAATGCCTTCAGCTCGGACGCGAGGCGGCGAAGCCGTACGGTCGGAGGGCCAGACGGTCTCGGCATTTCCCACAACCTCTCGTTTTTGACTCCGCAACGGTGCGAATTCGGACCAAGTTGGTCTGCTCATCGACGACAAATCTGTCCTGACAGGACTGTCTGCACACCAAGATTCGCATGGTACAAGAATCATTACGCTCCGTACGGTCTCTCATGAGCAGGCGACACCGTTACGACGATGGACAGATCAACGGATGGCGGGCTGACTCTGACCAGTAGCCGAGACCTGGACTAGCTCACCGTCCTCCGTCAAGAGCACCGATGACCGCTGAGCAGGTCGGGCGTTTGCGCTAAATCAGTCAGGCGTTGGCTGCGATCCAGTCGAGGAGTGGGGCGGTGGCCCGCCAGTCCCGGCGGATCTGCTCGGCCAGCTCGGCGGTGTGGATGATCGGCTCGAAGCCGTACGACTTGTTCACGCTCATCGACTTGTGCCGGAGCAGATCGATCCGCGGATGACCGGCGTCGTACCCGCGAGGTGTCGTCTTGAGCTTCTCACCACCAAGCTCCCACCCCTCCGCCTGCAGAGCGAGGAGCAGTTTCTCCAGCTGCTTGCCCCGCCGGTCCTCGTCGATCGCCGTCCGGATCCGGGCCAGCCGATCACCGGAGGCCTCGTAGAAGCCAGCTCCGACCCGCACGCCGGGCGCCGACAGCTGGACGTAATACCCGGTGGACGGCCCGAGGTCGATGAACGCACCCTGCGCGATCTTGTACGGCGTCTTGTCCTTCGCGAACCGGACATCGCGGTACGGCCGGAAGAGCTTGGCCGCCCCGAACTCCGGCTCCAGCTCCGCCAGCAACGCGACCATCGGCGCCTTCACCGACTCCTCGTAGACGTGCTTGTTCGCCGTCCAGAAGGTCTTGCTGTTGTCCATCTCGAGATCGTCGTAGAAGTCCAGCGCTGCCGCCGGGAAGCCGGTGAAACTCATACGGCCACCATAGTTCGCCGCACTACTGTGGCCACATGCGGATCGTCGTGATCGGAGGCACCGGACACATCGGCAGCTACCTGGTGCCGGAGTTGGTGCTGGCCGGCCATCAAGTCATCGTGCTCAGCCGCGGTGAGCGTACGCCGTACCGGGCAAGCTCCGCCTGGCGACGCGTCGAGCTGATCACCGTCGACCGGGACGCCGAGGACGCCGCGGGCGCCTTCGGCGAGCGGATCCGCGCGCTCGACGCCGAGGTGGTGATCGATCTGATCTGCTTCACCGAGGCCAGTGCCCGGCAGCTCGGTGAGGCACTGCGCGGCCAGGTGCGCCACCTCCTCCACTGCGGCACGATCTGGGTCCACGGTCCAAGCACCCTCGTGCCGACACCGGAAGAAGCGCTGACCGAACCATTCGGCGACTACGGCATCGCCAAGGCCGCGATAGCGCAGTACCTGCTCGGCCGCGACGGCCTGCCCGCCACCGTCGTCCATCCCGGACACATCAGCGGCCCCGGCTGGGCCCCGGTCAATCCGGCCGGAAACCTCGACCTCGGCGTCTTCGAAACCATTGCCAACGGCAACGAGCTCGCCCTGCCCAACCTCGGACTGGAGACGGTCCAGCACGTTCATGCCGCCGACGTCGCCGGCGTCTTCCTCGCCGCGATGGCGAACCGCTCGGTCGCCGTCGGCGAGAGTTTCCACGCCGTGGCCGCCGGCGCGATGACGTTGCGCGGGTACGCAGAGGGTGTCGCACGTTGGTTCGGCCAGGAGTCACGGCTGACCTATCTGCCGTGGGACGAGTGGCGCAGGACCGTCTCGGAGCGCGATGCGGAGATCACGCTGGATCACCTCAGTCACAGCCCGCACTGCTCGATGGAGAAGGCCGCTCGCCTGCTCGGCTTCACTCCTTCGTACTCCGCCCTCGGCGCGACCCTCGACGCGCTCGGCTGGCTCGTCGCCAACGGCCAGCTCACTCTCGACCGGCCGGCCGACTAGTACGAATTGCAACAACGTGCAATTTTCCGGCAGGAGCGAGATCCGGCTCTACGGTGGAAGCTTCACCGAGAGAACGGATCGACTTCATGCGCGCCATCCAGGTCAGCCAGTACGGCGGGCCCGAGGTCCTCGTCCCGATCGAGCTTCCCGCGCCTGTGCCGGCCGCGGACCAGTTGCTGATCGAGGTCGGCGCCGCCGGAGTGAACTACGCCGACACCCATCGCACCGACGGCTCCTACACGACCATCACCGAGCTGCCCTTCGTCCCCGGTTCCGAGGTCGTCGGCCGCAGTACTGACGGCCGCCGCGTCCTCGCGACCACCTTCGACGGCGGCGGGTACGCCGAACTCGCGGTGGTCGCCGCAGCCGACGCGGTCGACGTCCCCGGCAAGGTAGGCGACGGCGAAGCCCTCGCTCTGTTGGTGCAAGGACTCACCGCCTGGCACCTGCTCCGCAACAGCGCTCGCCTGTCGCGCGGCGAATCCGTCGTGGTGAACGCAGCGGCCGGCGGCGTCGGTTCGCTGGCCGTGCAGCTCGCCCGGCACTTCGGCGCCGGCCGGGTCATCGCAGTCGCCTCGACCGAGGAGAAGCGCAAGCTGGCCGTCTCGCTCGGCGCGGACGTCGCCGTCGACAGCGACCCGGAGGGGTACGCCGCCAGGGTCATCGCGGCGAACGATGATCGCCCGGTGGACGTAGTACTGGAGTCGGCCGGTGGCGCGACCTTCAACGCGGCGCTCGGCGCACTGGCCGGATTCGGCCGGCTGGTCACCTTCGGCAACGCGGCTCGCGAGGGACGCCGCCCGCTGATCGACCCGGCGCTGCTCGCCGACCACAACCTCACCATCGCCGGCTTCTGGCTTCGCCCGGCCCTCAAGCTCCCCGGCGGCTTCCGCGAACCGCTCGCCGAGCTGTTCGATCTGGTTGCCAAAGGCAAGCTTCACCCGGTCGTCACGGAGTACGCGCTCGCCGACGCCCGCGCCGCCCACGAAGACCTGCTCACCCGCCGCACCACCGGCAAACTGGTACTCCGCCCGTAGGACCGCCCGGACCGCGACCGGGCGGTCCTACGCGCGGTCAGCCCAGTTCGCTGAAGAAAGCACGAATATCAGCCACCAGCAGCTCGGGTTGCTCCAGCGCTGCGAAATGACCGCCGCTCGGGTACGACGTCCAGCGGACGATGTTGTTCGTCGCCGCCGCGATGTGCCGCAGCGGGATGAAGTTCTCCTGAGCGAAGTCGGCGAGCGCGGTCGGCGTCCGCGACGGCTCGATCGGCTGACCGTAGTACGGGGCATGAGCGCGCTCGTAGTAGATCCGCGCCGCCGAGCCGGCCGTCCGGGTGAACCAGTACAGCGACACGTTGGTTAGCAGGTGATCGCGATCAATTGGCCCGTCCGACCACTCCTCGAACTTCTCGGCGATCCACGCCAACTGACCGACCGGCGAATCGGTCAGCGCGTAGGCAAGCGTCTGCGGCCGGGTGCTCTGCAGTTCGGCGTACCCCTGGCGCTCCTTGCTCCAACTCTGGAACCGCCGCCACGACGCCCAGGCCCGCTCGCGCTCCGCCGGCTCCAGCTGCGCCAATTCTTCGTCAGTCGGCTCCGTGGTCGCACCCGACCCCGGAATCAGGTTGAGGTGAACCCCGATCACCCGCTCCGGGTGGATCCGCCCCAGCTCCCGCGAGATCCAAGCACCCCAGTCACCACCCTGTACGCCGTACTGGTCGTACCCCAGCCGCTCCATCAGCTCAGCAAACGCTCTCGCGACCCGCTTGCCTTCCCACCCCGTCTCGCGCGTCGGCCCGGACAGCGTGAACCCCGGAATGCTCGGCATCACCAGATGGAACGCCGCCGCTGGATCGCCGCCATGCGCCCGAGGATCGGTCAGCGGGCCTGCGATCGCTTGGAACTCGACGATCGACCCCGGCCATCCGTGCGTGATGAGCAACGGAGTCGCATCCGGCTCCGGCGACCGCAGGTGCGCGAAATGCACGCGGGTCCCGTCGATCGTGGTGGTGAACTGCTCCCACTGATTGAGCTCCGCCTCGGCCTTGCGCCAGTCGTATTCATTCCGCCAGTACTGCGCGAGCTCTTGCAGATAGTCGCGCGGTACGCCGTACGCCCAGCCGACCCCAGGCAACTCATCCGGCCAACGCGTCTGATCGAGCCGCGTATGCAGTTCGTCCAACTCGGACTGCGGGATATCCACCCGAAACTCATCGATGCTCACAGCGACACCCTCCCCCACCGATCTCCCCGATGCACGCCAATATCCCCGCCCGCCAATCAACCGCCCGCGACGTTCGCCGGCCGTCCGCGCGCTTTGCGCTGCACGGAGTCTGCTCGACCGCCCGCGACGTGCGCTGCGCTCTCCCCGCGCTTTGCGCTGCACGTGGTCTGAGCTGCCATCGGCGAAAGGCAGGACGTGCGGGCTTGAGCTGGACGCAGGTGGTGCATGCAGGTGGCGGGGACGCAGGTGGCGCCCGCAGGTGGCGCCCGCAGATGGTGAACGCGGCTGGTGAACGGAGAGTCAGCGGGTGCGGGTGCGGGTGTGGCTGGCGCGGTGGCTGGATGGGGAGATCCCGTAGTGCTGTACAAACGCCTGGCGTAGTACCTCGGCCAAAGCGAATCCACAATTCCGAGCAACGGCGGCGGTCGGCAGATCCGTCGAGATCGACACCCGAGCGACCGCTCCGTCCGAGTGAGTCGGATCACTCGGCCTGACAGCGTCCATGCGCCGCTGATCCTCGAGCTGAAGATACTGACCGCGCGGCACCCGTCCGCGAACCTGCGGGCTCAGCTGATCCTGGCTCTGCACCGCAGCGGCCGCCAGGCGGAGGCACTGGCCGCCTACCGCGCGATCGACCGCCTGCTCGCCGACCAGTTGGCGATCCGGCCTTGTCAGGAGCTGCAGGAGCTCCACCTGTCCATCCTGTTGGGTGAGCCGTCCCCCGCGAGGCGGATGTGCGAGCGGAGCTGGTCGGTGCAAGATCGAGGCGACCCGGTACGCCGTACGCTCGCTGAGGAGACCCACCGATGACGACCTCCACCGCTGTGACGTGGGAGCTGGACGGGATCACGATGCAGGGCACCGTCGTCCGGCCTGACGGCGACGGGCCTTTCCCGGCTGTTGTGCTCGTGGCCGGGAGCGGGCCGACCGATCGGGACTGGTGTTCGCCGCTGATGCCGGGGACGAACGGATCGGCGCGGCTGTTCGCGGAGGCGTTTGCCGGGGCGGGGATCGCTTCGCTGCGGTACGACAAGCGGGCTTCGGGGCCGCAGGCAATGGAGAACGTCGGCAAGCTCATCGGCCAGCTGAGCATGGGGTCGCATCTCGACGAGTTGGTGGCAGCGGTCGGCGTACTGGCTGCTGAGGAATTCGTCGGGCCGATCGTTGCGCTGGGCAATAGTGAGGGAACGTTGCACGTACTCCGCTATGCCACCAGCGCGCAGGACGTACCTCTCGCCGGAATCGTGCTCGCCGCTCCGCCGGGCCGCCCGGTCGGCGAGGTCCTGCTCTCGCAACTTGCGGCACAGGCAGCGCAGATCCCCGACGGCTCCGCGTTGATGATTTCGGTGCGCGAGGCAACCGAGCGGTACACGGCGGGGCAGCCGATGGAGCTCGACGCGAGTCTGCCGGAGGCCGTGCGGCTGACGCTGGGCAGCTTCGAGAACCCCGCCAACCTCCCGCTGGCCCGCGAACTGTGGACCGAGTCGGCCGTCGATCGGCTGCCACAGGTCGAGGTTCCGGCGCTCGTGCTGATCGGCGGGAAGGACGTGCAGATCGACGTACGGGCTGATGGGGATCGTTTGCAGGCGGCCGCTGCCGGGATGGACAACGTGACCTTCGCGTTCCCGCCGGACGCGAACCATGTCTTCAAGGAGGACACCCGCGCGCTCAAGGAGATCGCCGCGGCGCCGGGCACGGGGTACAACGAGGACGGGACCCGGCTCGATCCCGAGGCGCTCGAGCTGATTCTGGGCTGGCTCAGCCTGGTCTTCTCAAGCAGTGGATCGAGCGGCACTGACTAACGCCGAGGTTTTCAGCGAGAGTGCAAGGACCCGCAACCTCCAGGAGCAGACATGGCACGCAGTCCGATCGACATCACTCTTCCCGACCTGTCCGGCCGGCGCGCTGTCGTCACCGGGGCGAGCGACGGGATGGGCCTCGGCATCGCGACACGCCTGGCGGGCGCCGGCGCGGAGGTCATCCTGCCGGTCCGCAATCCGAGCAAGGGGGAGGCCGCTCTCGCGACGATCCGTCAGCAAGTCCCTGACGCGAAGGTGTCACTCCGTACCCTCGACCTGTCCTCCCTCGACTCCGTCGCCGCGCTGGGCAAAACCCTGCTGGCGGAGGATCAGCCCATCAACCTGCTGATCAATAACGCGGGTGTGATGACCCCACCCGCCCGGCAAACCACCGCCGACGGGTACGAACTGCAATTCGGTACTAACTACCTAGGCCACTTCGCCCTAGTAGCCCACCTGCTACCACTGCTCCGCGCCGGCCACGCCCGGGTGACCTCCCAACTCAGCATCTCGGCGAACCAGGGCGCCATCAACTGGGACGACCTGAACTGGGAACGCAGCTACGACGGCATGAAGGCGTACAGCCAATCGAAGATCGCCTTCGGCCTCTTCGGTCTGGAACTCAACCGCCGCAGCGAAGCAGGCAACTGGGGCATCACCAGCAACCTGTCCCACCCCGGCATCGCCCCCACCAGCCTCCTCGCCGCCCGGCCGGAACTCGGCCGCTCTCAGGACACGCTTGGTGTTCGTCTGATCCGGATGCTTTCGGCCCGCGGGATTCTCGTGGGGACAGTCCGGACTGCGCAGCTTCCTGCTCTGTACGCCGCTACCTCCCCCGATGCCAAGGCCGGTGGGTTCTATGGGCCGAGCGGGCTCGGGCATCTCGGCGGCAGGCCGGCGGAGCAGAAGCTGTACTCCCGCCTTCGTAGTACTGACGAGGCTCGTCGCATCTGGGACGTCTCCGAGGAGCTCACCAGCATCAGCTTCCCGAGCTAGCAGGTCGGGCGCGGAGGATGTTGCCGGAGACCGGGTGCGAGAGCAACTCCTACTGGAGACCTGGCGCCCGGGGATGCGGCCGAACCTGATCAACCTGCCGGCCGACTGCCCGTTAGCCTGACTAGCTCCTGCGTATCCTGCGGTTCAGATCACCTGCACCGCAAAGCGCGGAGCCAGCTCAGCAAACGCCGCGGGCGGTCCCACGGGAGCCGCAGCAGCTTCTGCTGACCAGCGTCGGCGGAACTCCTGCTGGAGAACGGCGCCGGAGCCGCCCCTGCTGTAACCACAGCTCAGACCACCTGCACCGCAAAGCGCGGGGCCAGCTCAGCAAACGCCGCGGGCGGTTACGCGGAAGCCGCAGCAGCTTCTGCTGACCAGCGTCGGCGGAACTCCTGCTGGAGAACGGCGCCGGAGCCGCCCCTGCTGTAACCACAGCTCAGACCACCTGA